>MNTU01000048.1 GCA_001917125.1 Azospirillum sp. 47_25 | reverse complement strand
GCTGTACAAGCAAATAACAGCGCGAACCAAGGAAGAACTTTCATCATACACCTCTCTATAACTGAAACCATACCTCTTACAGAATGCCACAAGAGAGAAGCGATGTCAACAAATAATTACAGCAGCAATTCCTTGCGGCTAAAGAAAATAGATAATACAGCCTAAGCCCAAGCACAAAAAAAATCCCCGTTTCCGGGGATTTTTCATTCAAACCGGCCGCACAGCGGTTTAAGCCGATTTACTTTCTTTTGAAACCACATATTCCGGCTCGGCACCGTCATTAATAACATTCTCATTAATGACAATTTCGCTGACGTTTTTCTTATCCGGAATATCATACATAATCTGCAACAGATTTTCTTCCATAATCGCCCGCAAACCGCGCGCACCGGTTTTACGCTCAATCGCTTTTTTGGCTATTGCTTTCAAAGCTTCCTCGGTAATCGTCAGTTTAACGCCTTCCATATCAAACAAAGCTTCATACTGCTTAACCAAAGCATTCTTCGGCTCGGTCAAAACCCGAACCAAAGCCTCTTCATTCAGATCATCTAATGTGGCAATAATCGGCAAACGGCCGATAAACTCCGGAATCAGACCGTATTTAAGCAAATCTTCCGGCTGCACGTCTTTTAAAATCTCGCCGATACCTTTGTCTTCCGGACTGCTGACTTTGGCACCGAAACCGATAGAGGTTTCATTGCCGCGGCGATTGACAATCTTCTCCAATCCGGCAAAAGCCCCGCCGCAGATAAACAGAATATTGGTCGTATCAACATGCAAAAATTCCTGCTGCGGATGTTTGCGGCCGCCCTGCGGCGGAACATTGGCAACCGTTCCTTCGATAATCTTCAGCAATGCCTGCTGAACGCCCTCGCCCGAAACATCGCGGGTAATCGACGGCCCGTCGGTTTTACGGGTAATCTTATCGATTTCATCAATATAAACGATGCCGCGCTGCGCTTTTTCAATATCATAATTCGCAGCCTGCACCAGTTTCAAGATAATATTTTCGACGTCTTCGCCGACATAGCCGGCTTCGGTCAGCGTCGTCGCGTCCGAAATGGCAAACGGCACATCCAGAATTTTAGCCAGCGTCTGCGCCAACAGGGTTTTACCGCTGCCGGTCGAACCGATTAAAATGACGTTTGATTTGGAGATTTCCACATCTTTGTTGGTTTTCTGTGAGTTCAAACGTTTATAATGGTTATAAACCGCCACCGACAAAACTTTTTTCGCCTCATCCTGACCGATAACATACTGATCAAGAAATTCTTTAATTTTGGACGGGGTCGGCAGTTTTTCCGGTGAAATTCCGGCTTCTGCCTTGCGTTCTTCTTCCAGTTCGTCCGCCACAATGTTAATGCATACTTCAATGCACTCATCACAGATATAAACGCCGCGGCCGGCAACTAATTTTTTGACTTCCGCCTGACTCTTTCCGCAGAAAGAACAATGCAGCATTTCACCGTTGTTTTCTTTATCGTCACTCATTGCTTTATCCTATTTGTTCATCTCATTGCGGGAGGTTACAATCTGGTCAATCAAACCGAACTTCAATGCTTCCTGCGGGGTCATAAAATTATCGCGGTCCATCGCTTTTTCAATCACCGACAGCTTCTGCCCGGTATTTTCGGCATAAATCTGATTCAAACGTTTCCGCATATCCAAAATCAGTTTGGCCTGAATTTCGATATCCGCCGCCTGCCCCTTGGCTCCGCCGGAGGGCTGGTGAATCATAATCTGCGAATTAGGCAGCGAGAAACGCTTGCCTTTGGTTCCGCCGGCCAGCAGGAATGACCCCATTGAACAGGCCTGACCGATGCAGATTGTCGCCACGTCACAGCTGATATATTTCATCGTATCATACATCGCCATGCCGGAAGTAATAACCCCTCCCGGAGAATTGATATACAAAGAAATGTCTTTCTTCGGATTTTCCGATTCCAAAAACAACAGCTGCGCACAAACCAGAGAAGAAACTTCATCATTAACTTCACCGGTCAGAAAAATAATTCTCTCCTTCAGCAGACGGGAAAAAATATCAAAAGAACGCTCCCCCTTAGAGGTTTGCTCGATAACCATCGGCACCAAAGTGCTGTTATATATTTCTAAAGGACTTCTCTCAGTCATTACAGCTTCCTTATTTCAAAAACATTTCAAACTTATACAAGACTACACCAATATAATCAATAAATTATTAATAACCGCCGCGATTACCCGTTTATCTGATAAAATCACCGGATTTAAACAAAAGCCTCCGACGAAACGGAGGCTTTTGCATTGCATCAACAGATTATTAAGCTGATTTCTTGGCAGACTTTTTCGCCGTTGTTTTCTTTCCGGCTTTTTTGTCTTCGTCAAAAGAATACAACTCTTCAATACTGACGATTTTTTCGCTGACATTGGATTTGCCGATAACATAATCAACAATCTTTTCTTCAAAAACCGGAGCTTTTAAAGCTTCAATTGCCTGCTTGTTTTTCAGATAATAATCAAAGACAGCTTTTTCCTGTCCCGGATACTTCTTCGCCTCATTCATGATAGCCTTGTTAATATCATCCGGCGTAATGGTAACTTTGGCGTCCTTTCCGATTTCGGAAAGCAACAGGCCGAGTTTAACCCGGCGGACGGCAATATCTTTATACTCAGCCAGCAGTTCTTCTTCTGACTTGTTCTTTTCGCTTTCGTCCAGCTGATTATATTTCTTCGCCTGTTCATACTGATCAACGATGCTCTTATATTCGGCATCGACCAACCCGGCCGGAACATCAAACTTATATTCATTGTCCAGATTATCCAGCAACTGACGTTTCAGTTTCATCTTTGAAGCGGCTTCATAATCGCCCTTAATACGTTCGGCAATGGCCGCTTTCAGCTTATCCAGGCTTTCTTCGCCCAAAGATTTGGCAAATTCATCATTGATTTCAACTTCTTTGGCTGCACGCAGTTCTTTGATTTCAACCGCAAAGACCGAAGCTTTTCCGGCCAAATCCTTGGCATGGTAATTTTCCGGGAAAGTAACGTTGACATCAACTTTATCACCGGCTTTTTTGCCAATAAGCTGATCTTCGAAACCCGGTATAAAGGAATTGGACCCCAGTTCCAAAGGATAATTATTGCCTTTGCCTCCCTGGAATTCAACTCCGTCAATCGAACCCGTGAAATCGATCACAACGGTGTCGCCCTTGGCTGCGGCGCGATCTTCTTCAACCTTAACGGTTTCGCGGCGGCTCTGAGCGATATAGTTCAAAGCTTTCTCAACTTCCTCGGCCGGAACTTCAGCCATCAGTTTTTCCAGTTTAATCGCCGACAAATCGCCGATTTTGATTTCCGGCATCAGTTCAACCGTCAGTGTGAATTCAATATCTTTGCCGTCTTCAAATTTGGTAACTTTGATATTCGGCATCATAACCGGATTTAACTTGTTGCTTTTGATAACTTCCTCAGTCGCGTTGCGAACGGTTTCATCCAAAACTTCGCCCAAAACCGAAGCGCGGTATTTCTGCTTCAGCATTTCTTTCGGAGCCTTGCCCGGACGGAAGCCCGGAATTTTGGTTGTTTTCGCAATCTGGTTGATTTTGGCATCAACTTCTTTTTCAAAATCAGCCGCCGGAATAACGACGGTGTATTCTTTCTTCAAACTTTCGGATTTTAACTCAGTAGCTTTCATAAATATTCTCTTTTTATTGTTGATTGAAACCGTTACAGTATCAGAACGTCAATGGTGCGGACGAAGAGACTCGAACTCTTAAGCCTCGCGGCACCAGAACCTAAATCTGGCGTGTCTACCAATTTCACCACGCCCGCGCTGACACTTATAGTTGCTTGCATACTACATAAAAAATTTTTTAAATCAAGCAAAATTCACAACGCCAACAAAATTATTGTATTCTTTGAATATATTTAATAATATGCTTGGCAAGAGAAGTTTCCGGGCCGAGACAAAGGCTGCCGGGAGCATGACGTTATGATGGGGAGTAAACTTGTGCAGATAACCAGAATTCTTGTTTCCGCGGCTCTGTCCGCCGGCTTTTTGAGCTCCTGTTCCTACATTGAAAAGAACACCAGCCCGGAAACGTACAACACGCTGACTTTCGGCGACGAAGGAGCCAAAGAGGCAGCCAAAGCCACCCTTGCCTACTCCCAGGGAAACTTTACCGAAGCGGACGAACATGTCCAAATGTCCCTGCGCCAAAACCCCAAAAATGCTCAGGCTCTGATGGTCGGCGCCCTTAATGCCGAAAAATTAGGGCTGCCTAACCGTGCCCGCCAGTATTACGAAGAGATTATTCTCTCCGCCGGCGACCAGACCACCGTTCTCGGCAGCGAAGACATGCAGCCCCGCAAGATGACCGAAGTTGCCCAGAAACGCCTGCGTCTGATAAACATCAACCAAAGCAAACTGATTATTGAAGACGACAGCGGCGTCAAAGTTTTCAGCATCAGCGAAGAAGCAGCTGCCAAACAGGGACGCTCTGCCCTGGAAGAAGCTTTGTTTATCCGTGAACAGAAAAACGCCGCCAACAACAAAGCCGTTTCCGAAGCTGACGTTAAAGCCGTGGAAGTTCTGTTTACGCCGCAGGAGCAAAATATCATTTCCCGCTTTCTGATTATGAAAGAACTGGCCGAAAACGATATGATTACCAAAGAGGAGTTTTTGAAAGCGCGCCAGTCCAATATCGGCGGCCTGCTGCCGCTGACTAACGCACCGGCCGGCTTCACCGTTGACAAACCGGTTCCCTCGCCCGATATGATTATTGAACGGATTAACGCGCTCAAAACCGCAACCGAAGACCGTGCCATTACGCCGCGCGAATTCTCGGCCGAACGCAATTTGATTATCGAAGCCATTTTGCCTCCCTCTCCGCGCCAGCGGCTGAAACCTCAGGCTCCGGCCAAAGACCTTCTCTCAGCGGCCAAAAACCTCCGCAAATTGGAAGTCATTTACGATTTGGGATTGGTAACCTCTAAAGAAAAAGCCAAGGAACAGGCTGCCATTGAGCGCAATTTGGGCATCAACGTCCCCGCTAAACCGGCTGCGCCCCAAGCCACCACAACCAAGATTGTCAAAGACATTGAAATCATTCCGGCAGAGTCGTTGGAAGCCAACGGAGCCGCTCCGGTAAACACGGCTCCCGCCATGCCCGAAATTACTCCGGCCCGCACCCCGACGGTTGAACCCCGTCCGCTGCTGCCGGATGTTTCCAGCCCGTTTAACGGCTGAGCCGCATATCCGAATAAATACAGGGCGGGAACTTCCTGCCCTTTGTTTTTATATAAATCTTGCAATTTAGATCTATTTCGGATAAATAACTGCTTAAATTGATATTTTAAGAAACAGAGTAAACAAATGCCTGAGAATAAAGTAAATCCCCGCAAAACTTTTGCGATTATTTCACACCCGGACGCCGGTAAAACCACGTTAACCGAAAAGCTGCTGCTTTTCGGCGGTGCCATTCAGCAGGCCGGAGCCGTCAAAGCCCGCGGTGAAAATCGCCGCGCCCATTCCGACTGGATGAAAGTTGAACAGGAACGCGGCATTTCCGTCGCCTCCTCCGTCATGACCTTCGATTACCGCGACATTACCTTTAACCTGTTGGACACACCGGGCCACGAAGACTTTTCCGAAGATACCTACCGCGTGCTGACCGCCGTAGATTCCGCCATTATGGTGCTGGATTCGGCCAAAGGTATCGAAACCCAAACGAAAAAGCTGTTTGAAGTTTGCCGCCTGCGCAACGTGCCGATTTTAACTTTCATCAACAAACTCGACCGCGAAGGGCTGGATCCGTTCCTGCTTCTGGACGATATTGAAAAAACGCTGGCCATGGACTGCACGCCTGCCAGCTGGCCGATTGGCATGGGAAAAGACTTCCTCGGCTGTTACGACCTGATTAACGACCAACTGATTTTAATGAACAAAACCGGTGACAAATCAACCATTAATGCGACCATTGAAACATGCAAAGGGTTGGACGATCCCAAACTTGACAATCTGTTGCCGGCCCATGCCGTCGCCAAATTGCGCGAGGACGTTACCATGGTTCGCGAACTATGCCCGGCATTCGACCTGGAGCTCTATCTTGCCGGTGCAATGACCCCGGTCTTTTTCGGCAGTGCTATCAATAACTTCGGCGTCAAGGAAGTGCTGGAAGGCCTGCACCGGATGGCTCCGTCTCCGCGGCCGCAGCCTGCCGCCGAACGAACCGTTCAGCCTCAGGAAAACAAGGTTACCGGCTTCGTCTTCAAAATCCAAGCCAACATGGATCCGAAACACCGCGACCGCATTGCCTTTATGCGCATTTGTTCCGGACACTTCAAACGCGGCATGACCCTCACCCAGGTTCGTACCGGCAAAGGGCTGAAAGTACCTACTCCCGTCATGTTCTTAGCCCAAGAACGCGAACTGGCGGAAGACGCTTATGCCGGGGACATTATCGGCATTCCCAACCACGGTCAGCTCCGCATCGGCGACACCCTGACCGAAGGGGAGAAAATCCACTTCACCGGTATTCCTTCCTTTGCCCCGGAACTGCTCAAAAGCGTCCGGGCGCTTGACCCGCTCAAATCCAAACACCTCGGCGCGGCACTTCAGCAAATCGCCGAAGAAGGCGGCGCCAGTATTTTCAAACCGGTCATCGGTTCGGAATATATCGTCGGCGTTGTCGGCACCCTGCAGTTTGAAGTTATGGCTGACCGTATCCGCACCGAATTCAACATTCCTGTCATGTTTGAGCCGACATCTTACTACACGGCCCGCTGGGTAACCTGCGAAGATAAAAACGAACTCAAGAAGTTTCTTGATGCCAACCAGTCCTGCGTTGCCGAGGACCACGACGGCGCTCTGGTCTTTCTGGCTCGCAACGCCTGGCACCTGGGCAAAATCAAAGAAGACTTCCCCCGACTGGTTCTGAGCACGACCCGCGAACAAACTTTTTAATAATCGGATACAAAAACCCCGCCCTTAAACGGACGGGGTTTTATTTACAAAGTTAGTCCTGAAAGCCGCTTTCAAGCTGTCGGATAAAATCATCGTACTCCTCGGCCGAAAGACGATTGACCACATGCATAACTGTTGCATGACATTCCTCGTCTCCCAGCCAGCTTTCAGCCAAAACATCTGCACCGACCAATGTCAGTTTCGGTTTTTCGTCAGACATTTCAATCCTGACCACCGGATGCAGTGTCCTGCTGCCCAACTCAACAACCGGAAGGCAGCCCAACAGTCCGGCTTCAAACTGATTGGCTATGCGATATTCTTTGCGGTTGTTCTTCCACAACAGAGCTTCACGATACAGTTCCCGATTCTTTTCCCGGCACTGTTGCAGCTCCTTCATCACATTCTTAAGTTTTGCACGTCCGCGCAGAACCAAAACCGTTGCGGCGGCAGCCCATACGAAAAGGAAAATAACCAGATATTCCATCACTCTTTGATTTTTAATTGCTTTTGGTATTCTTCAACGCTCATCTCATGATTATGCACCCAATTTTCCGAATAACCGTCTTTTTCGTCATTATCAATGGCTTTAACAAAAACAGACGCACCGGAAAGTGCAAAAATCCAATTGCCATACAAACGGCGAACCATAAACTTCGGACGAAGCTCCATCAGTTCACGATGAATAATCGGATAAGGCAGCTTAAAACGGGCAACATCCTCATCACTCGCGGGCACAAATTCTTCGCCTTTGCGGCTCCACAGAAAAATTTCTTTCTGCTGCGCGTCAATCTCCGCCTGCAGCCTTTCATTCTCAGCCGCGGCAGCCAGATAAAGCGAACGATTCTTAAACAGCTTAAACGCCAGATAAACCACCAGCAAAACAAACAGCGGCAAGACATAAAAAATAATACGTTCCATAATTTAATTTTTTAAAGATTTATAATAATGAATTTTGGCTTTCAACTTACCAACAATATTGACAAAAAGCAAGACAAAAAGAGCTAATTATTCCACAATCTCCGGCCGATAGCTCCGCGAACCGTTTTCACCGTCACGTTTTTGCCGTCTATATAGAAATTACTTCCCAAAGCCGACGACAAATCATAATCCTTGCCGTCAATTTCCAAACCGCCGTATTTAATAATCCTGATCCGGTTTTTATACAGGCAGCTGCGTTCATCACAAGCCATATCAATCCAGGTTCTGTCCGTTTTCCGCCCGTCGTAAATTGCCTTCAGTTTTCGGCTCTCTTTAGCCGTCAGCTTTCGCGCCGCAGTCTTCTCCAACCAGACTTTCTTCAAATAATTATTACCCCTGGTCGGCAAAATAACCATTTTGCCGCTTTCATCCCGAACCGCAAAAACCTCTCCGTCGGCATCGGCCATCACATCCGGCACCTTAACCGTCCAAATACTCATTAATCCCGCCGCAATCAAAACAAAACCCCAGCCGCGCCATTTTCGCTGCCAGATACAAACCCACAAAGCGCCGTAAACAATCAGCAGAAGCCCCCATAACGGCATTGACATCACCTGATAAGCCGCCTCCGGAAGCCCTGCAACATAAGACGTTATCCGATTAACCAGGTCAATTCCCGCTCCGACCAGTTTCAACGGCCAATAATCCAGCCCTAAAGGCATCAGCAACAGCGCCGCCAGCACAAAAGGCATAATCACAAAACCGATAATCGGCCCGGCCAGCAGGTTTGTCAGCGTCGTAAACACGGCAATGCGGTTAAAATGATAAATCGCAAAAGGCAGCGTAGCCAGACTGGCCACCAAATCCGAAACCATAATACCGATAAAATAAGCCCATAAAATCCGCATAACCCGCCCCGGCAGCGTAATGTCCCGTCCGTTGCTTCCGGTCAGAAAGCGATGCAAACTCCCCGCATAACGTTCATAAAAAGCAATCAAAGCCGCCACTGCGGCAAAAGACATCTGAAAGCTGGCACCGATTAAAGCCTGCGGCGAAACAATCAAAACAATCAGTGCCGCCCAGCCCAGCATTCGCATCGAAATCGCCTGCCTTGCAAACAAGACCCCGAGCAGCACGATAAAAGTCATAATGAAAGCTCTCTGGCTGGGAATTTCCGCCCCGGATATCTGCAAATAAACAAAGCTCATCAAAATGGCAAAAAGCGCCGCCGTTTTTTTGGCATCATAACGCAGCGACCAGGCCGGAACCAAGGCCATTGCCAACCGCACCAGAAAAAACATCATTCCGGCCACCATACTCATATGCAGCCCGGAAATCGACAGAAAATGCGCCAGTCCCGAATCCCGATAATTTTCGGTTATTTTCCGGGAAATGCCGCCCCGTTCGCCGGCAACGATTGCCGCCGCAATTCCCGCTTCATCACGAGGCAGAACCCGGTTAATCCGGTTGACAATTCTTTGCCGCAGCCCGGACACGCCTTCCGCCCATAACAGTCCCGCTCCCGGTTTTTGTTCACAAACCGCAGGCAAAACCCGGCTTGAAATAAAACCGCCGCCGGTCAACCCTTCAAAATAAGCTTTGCGGTCCAGCTGATAAGCACCGACCGCCACCGCATGAATATGCGGACGCACCGTTGCAATCATTTCCACGCAATCACCGACCCCGGCCCGTGAAGACTTTGAGGTCAGCGTCAGTTTATAGCGCCCGGCAACCGAATTCCCGTCATAGTCTTTCATATTTTCCAGAACCAGACGCTGATTGCCGCGATAATTGGTGTCTGCAGCGACGACACGCCCTTGCAGATAAAGTTTATCCTCGTTTTTGACCTGAGGCGTTTCACTGAGATAAATCGCTTTAAGCTGAATATTGGTAAAGCCGGCCAGCATAACACCCCAACCGGCCAGCAGCCATAACAGCTTCGCCTGATGCCGCGCCAGCCAAACCGCCAGCAAAGTCAGCTCAATCACTGCCAGCGTCAGCCACATCGACGGTTCCTGCGGCAAAGCAAAATAAATTCCTATGCCGGTGGCAAACAACACCGGCAGCCACAGCACCCACCGCTCCCGTTCGGCTTCCAGATTTCGGGTTATATAATACCGCCAGACATGCAGCATAAGCGTCTCCTCCGGCATTTAATTTAATGCCGGCTAAATTTAAAAGCAAAAAAAAAGTTGTTAAACCCTATATTGTTTAACAACTTTTTCTAATGTATCCAGTTAAGGAAATCACTATACCGAAACAGCTTCTCGAGCTATTTTGTTATCCTTCGGTGTCTCCCGATACCGGCAAAACGATTCTTTCATCAACTTCGCCGATTACTTTTTCATCTTTTTTCATAACTGATAAAGATTTGAAATTAATACTCGTGTTAACTAACTCCGGATTCTCCCGCCGGAAAATCAAATACAAATCTCATTGACAATAATATCCTCGTCTTTACGGTTGAGAACATAACTTGCATTATTGATATTGACACGCATTCCGTCTTCAATTGAAGAAACAAAATGCAGCGAAATCAGACAATCGCCGATTGAAAGCGATGACACCTTGTCAATTCGCCCGTCTAACTTAACCAGCCAATAATTTTTCCCTTTAAGGTAAACAAAAGCCAAATCGCGCTTTTCCTCCGGACTGTCATGGTCAATAATCAGTCCGACTGCCATGTTTTTCAACTCAACCTGAACGGTTTTCTTATCTTCAGCCGAAAAAAACTTTTCCAAAACGGAAACGGCTCTCGATAAACTTGCTTTACTTGTATTCATCTTTAAATGTTATTTAGTTAAACATAAAACATATAAAATAATTCAAAATTGCCTTAACTATAAACAATTTTGTCCAAATGTCAATGAGACTGTTGGTGTTTTGAAACTGAATCTATCTTAAACTTGATAAAGCATTATGCGGCGCCGTTTATCTTTTTCGCCGCGTAAAACAAGTACATTAAGAACAAAAATTAATCGGCACGAAAAGGCTTTTGCAAATTTATGACACGTTCGGTCGCCTTTATCGCCGCCTTAACCTGATCCGATGAAACGGCATGCGTCGTCTTGCCGTTGTCCCATTTGATAACGGCCTCGACCAAAGCATTGGTACGTCCGCCGGGCGGAATGGAAATTTCAAAATCCGTCAGCTTGGGAATGGTCAGCCCCATTTTCGGTGCCAGCTTGTGCAGGGCATTCATAAAAGCGTCATAACCACCGCTGCCTTGCGCCGTGTCTTCATAAATTTTTCCGTTATATTCAACCTGAATATTGGCACAGGGTTTCATCCGCATGGTAGTGGTCACCACACAGTTCAACACCCGAAATGTTTTATAGCGCTGACCGCCCAGCATATCCGCCACCAAAAAAGGCAGATCGTCAACCGTAACGCTTTTCTTCAAATCACCAAGCTCGACAATTTTCTGCAGCAACTTTTCTTTCTGCTCATCATTCAGATTAATCCGCAGTTTCTGCAGGTTGATTTCCAAACTGGCCTTGCCGGACAGCTTGCCCAGCGCATAATCGCGGTTACGGTCAAAACGGTCAGGAGTCAGCCGGCTGACATAAAGGTTGCCCTTTTTGTCACCGTCGGCATGAATTCCCGCCGTCTGCGTAAATACGTCATTGCCCAGCACAGGCATATTAGCGGCGATTCGTTTGCCGCTGAACGTCTCAACCAGCATGCTGATGTCTTTCAGCTTCTTTTCTTTCACTTTTGTCGTCAAACCGGTATGGTCATGAATATTGGTCACAATCTGAGCCAAATCGACATTGCCCGTACGTTCGCCCAAACCGTTCACCGTCACATGCACCCCTTTAACCCCTGCTTTAACCGCCGCCAGCGAGTTTGCCGCCGCCAAACCGTAATCATTATGGGCGTGGAACTCAAATTCCACACCGGGATAACGTTTAACCGTCTCCGTCACCAGTTCAAACGTGTTAAACGGATTCAGCACGCCCAGCGTATCGGGCAAAATAATCCGCCCGAACCCGGCGGCGGCATAGCAGTCAAGCATTCGCCATACATAATCCGGCGAATTCAAGATACCGTTTGACCAGTCCTCCAGATAAACATTTGCCGCAAAGCCGTTGTCTCGGGCATATGCCAGCGTTTTCATCACATCGGACAAGTGTTCTTCCTGCGATTTTTTTAATTGGATTTCACAATGTTTCCGCGAACCTTTGGTCAACAGATTAAGATGACGGCACCCTGTCGGCAACAGCCAGTCAACCGATTTGTTGAAATCTGTAAAACTCAGCACTTCCACCGCATCGGCAAACCCGTCCGACTTTGCCCAGTCCATAATCCGCGCCAGCGAGTTCTGTTCTTCCCGGCTGACTTTGGCGCTCGAAACCTCACAACGGGTAACGCCGGCTTCCGCCAGCAGATGTTTGACAATAATCAGTTTTTCTTCCGGTTTGAAAGACACGCCGCTGGTCTGCTCGCCGTCACGAACGGTCGTATCTACAACATCAATCACATTCATCGGGTCTGTTTCTTTTCTTCAATCAATTTTAAAACCGCATCACAGGCATTTTCACTCGGCGTCTGTTCACCCAGCCCCAAAATTTCCCGCACTTTCTGAAAGCCTTCCGTCTGCCGTTCAAAAATATCGTCTTTAGCCAAAAACCGCTTAATATAGCGGCAGATATTTCCCGGCACACACTGCTCCTGCAACAGTTCGGGCACCACTTCCCGCCCCAGCATGATATTTGACAGATTCACAAACTGAATATGCATAAACTTCCGCACCAGCACGGCCGTCAGCGGCGAAACCTTATAACCGATAATATGCGGTACGCCGGCAATCGCCAATTCCAGCGCCACGGTTCCCGAAGCCGCCATTGCAGCCGCCGAGGCTTTAAAGGCATTATGCCGGTCGTCTTCGTCTTCAACAATTGTTATCGGCAGCCCCGAACCGCCAACCATCTGCCGCACCATTCCGGCCACGGTTTTCACCGTGGGAATCACAAAACACAGACTGTTGTCCTCAAGATAAAGCTTTTGAGCCGCCTCCAGAAAGACGGGCAGCATTTTGGCAACTTCGGTCTTGCGCGACCCCGGCAGCACGGCAATAATCTTTTTATCGGCAGGAATGACAAACTTTTTGCGAAAATCGTCGCCGCTGCCGTGAATAACCTTGCTTTCAATAACCGGATGCCCGACAAAAGTCGCCGCCAGACCGTAAGGCGTAAAATATTTCGGTTCCTGCGGCAACAGCGTCAACAGATAATCGACATATTTATACATCGTCCGCGCCCGTTTCTTTTTCCAGGCCCAAACCTGCGGCGCCACATAATGCACCTGCGGAATGCCGAGTTTTTTGCGGCGCAGAATTTTCTGCACCCGGGAACCAAAACTCCAGCTGTCAATCGTTATCACCACATCGGGCTTCACTTTCTCAATGTCCGCCACCGTCTGTTTAATCAGCCTCAAAACTTTGGGAATACTGGGAATAACTTCCGCCAGCCCCATAATCGCCAAATCAGAAATATCGAACAGTGATTTGAGACCGGCTTTTTCCATACTTTCACCGCCCACGCCGTAAAATTCAACTTGCCCATTGGTCTTCTTCACCATCGCCCGCATAAAGCGCGACCCAAGCAAATCCCCGGACGGTTCTCCGGCAATAATATAAACCTTAAGATTTTTCACATCTGTCATTATTTTTCCCTCTGGCGGATAAATTCTGCCGGATCAATTCCCATGACAAACAGTCCGAGCTTATCGGCCAGTTTGACAGTTTCCTTTTCATTAACAATCAAACCGTTCCCGGCATGCAGGGCAATTCCCGACAAACCGGCCTCATAAGCCGCCTGTACCGTTTTGTCGCCGATAGTCGGCAAATCTACCCGCATATCCTGCTGCGGCTTACGGATTTTCACCAAAACGCCGCCCTCGCCTTTTCGCTTATAATCACCGCAGCGGCGAACCAGCTCGCCGGTTCCTTCAATTCCTTCCACACCGAGCACCAGTCCTTGCTGCACGACTACCGCCTGGCCGACATCCAGCCGCCCCAGTTCCGTTGCAACTTCCGCCGCCCGGCGAATATCTTCTTTTGCCTGTTTCGACGGCTTGACCTTGCCCAACACGCCTTTTTTTATCAGCAGTTCGGGCAAAACTTCATGAATGCCGCGGACGGTCATACCCTCGCCTTCAATCTCCTTAACCAAAGCGCGCAAAATACCGTCATCGCCGAGAGATTTCATTCCGACCTTGGCAAAAAAAGCCGCCGTTCGCATATCCGGCACCAAATCCTTAAGCGTCGGCCGCTTGATTGTGCCGATCATAATAACTTCTTCAACTTTTTCTTCCGCCAGTTTTTTAAAACCGGTACCCGCCTGCCCGATACGTATCCAGGCATGGGGAATGCTGTCATCAATCAAAGCCTTGTCGGCATTGCCTTCAATCGCAATCACAAAATAGTCGCGTTTATTTTCTTTGCAAAAATTAATCAAATCCTGCGGAATAGCCCCGCCGCCGGCAATAATGCCCAGTTTTTTATGCATAATCGTCCTGCCTTAAAGTTTTTCTTTGATAATAAATAAACCCGTCTCCACGGTCAAGCAATAATAAAAGGCTGTAATAAAAATCACAGCCCTTTATTTTAATGATACAAAAAGTTTGGCGTTTCTGCGCTAATTGCCACAAAGCGAACTTTTATAAAAATGTGGAGAATGAGTCGTATAGTAAGGAATAAAGGTGGAAGTACCGGAATGTACACTTTAGTACATGAGGACACTTCCATCCTGCTATTTCTGTACTAGACGACCATTATACACTTTTTTTATTCGGCGACCATAACGTTACGTCTTCCTTTCAGAGAAAACTCTATGAAATCAAGCTGTTCCTGAACCATATCATTGTCTTTGAACAGCTCGCGGGCTTTCTGAACGCGGGTTTCAAAATTATCTTCTTTGCCTTTGAAGATATACATAAAAGCACGGCTGATGGCTTTAACTACTTCCGGCGCATAACCGCTGCGCTTCAGACCGATAACATTCAACCCGCGCAGCTTGCCTCGTTCACCGGTCACAATGGCAAAAGGAATAACGTCGCGGTCAACACCCGACAATCCTCCGATCATTGCTTTGCGGCCGATACGGCAGAACTGGTGAACCGCACTGTTTCCGCCCAGGATAGCTCCGTCGCCGACACGAACATGTCCGCCGATAACCGCGTTGTTGGTCATAATCACATTATTGCCGACCACACA
The DNA here is from genome assembly GCA_001917125.1 of Azospirillum sp. 47_25. Classification (GTDB taxonomy): domain Bacteria; phylum Pseudomonadota; class Alphaproteobacteria; order RF32; family CAG-239; genus Scatocola; species Scatocola faecipullorum. The sequence continues at coordinate 28,693 of MNTU01000048.1, read as the reverse complement.
GTCATGCGCCACATGAGAGTTAACCATAAACATCCCGTCATCACCGACACGGGTAATCATCTTCTCCGGCGTGCTGCCGTCCTGCGGATCCGACTGGCCTTTCGGCGTTCCTGCATGCATGGTTACGTTTTCGCGAATAACATTGCGCTTACCGATAACCAGCTTGGCATCATCCTGAAATTCATTGCCATGATCCTGCGGACCGGTTCCCAACACAGCCCCGGGGAAAACGACCGTTCCTTCCCCGATTGTCGTATCGCCGTAAACCGTTACCCGGGCCAGCAGTCGGACATTCTCGCCGATTTTGGCTTTGGAACTGATCCAGCAAAACGGACCGATTTCGGCACTGGCGGCAATCTGGGCACCATCTTCAACAACAGCAGTCGGGTGAATTTTAGTCATGACAATAACTTCCTTTCCGTAAAATTAATATTACGCACAGCATAACCGTGCGGTGAACGATTGTAAACACACATTAACTTACAAATTATTACCAATCCCGAACAACATCGCAACAAACGATAAATCTTTACAAAAAAGAAATCCCCGCTATAATCTGCCCGTCTTAAATCAGGGAGGAAAACATGCCGCATATTGAAAACCTGCTTGAAGGCTACCGGCAGTTTTATCAAAAATATTATATTGAAAACCCGGAAACCTATAAAAACCTTACCGAAAAAGGGCAGACACCGCATACGCTCGTCATTGCGTGCAGCGATTCCCGCGTTGATCCGTCCATTATTCTGAATACCGGCCCCGGCGACATCTTTGTCATTCGCAATGTTGCCAACCTAGTTCCGGCTTATGACAGCGATTTTTCCCACTGCCACGGAACCTCCGCCGCCATTGAATACGCCGTCAAGCACCTGAAGGTAAAAAATATCCTGATTTTGGGGCACACTCACTGCGGCGGCATTCATAACCTGCTTTGCCAACCCCTTAACCGGCACGATTTTATTGACACCTGGCTGTCCATTGCCGAAGAAGCCCGCCGGGAAGCCTCAAAACAAACGTCGGAAACCGACAGACAGCACATCTGTGAAAGGGAAGCCGTTCGCGTGTCGCTGCGCAATCTGCTGACTTTTCCCTTCGTTGCCGAAGCCGTCAGCCAAAACCGCCTCAAGCTCCACGGCTGGCTGTTTGACCTCGCCGGCGGCAGTATCGAAAAACTCAGTCTTTAAATAAAAAAACGGCTGTCATTCGACAGCCGTTCTGATATCTATCACAAAATTTTTTCCCCGCAGTTCAAAACGATCAAACTCGGGAATTTTTCCGCCTTCGCAAATCAGCTTGCCCCCGCAGGAAACCAATCGTGACGTTGCCAGCGGACAATAGGCCACCGGAACAACGTAACAACCGCGGCAACGGAAATAAACCGTCCCCGCAAGCTGCAGCTCATGCCGGGGATAAATGCCGGCATATTGTCTGTAACGCTGAGCCCGGGACTCATAAACTTTGATTTCGGCAAAAATATTTTCCAAAACGGCACAACGACCGTTTATCTCAAATACGGCCTGCATTCGGTCTGCGGAAGGATAGCTGTTTGCCGCAACATCGATTTTCAGATTTTGAACCTTACTGAATTCTTCCAAAAAAATCACACTGCGCGCCTGATCCTCAAAATTAAATTTCAGTCCGCTGAATTTATCCGCCCCTCTGACAATCTGCCCGCTGCGGAGATAAATCGGACGACCTGCACAGGCAATCATGCCGCTGACGATAATAATGTCTGCTTCCAAAATCTCAACCGCCCGAACCAGCTGTTCGTAAGTTTTAACAATAATTTCCTTTCTTTCCATTTCGATAAAGGTTTTTAATTAATAATTTCACATTGCTTTCCTCTTACCATAAATTCCGCTCACTGGCAAGCCAATTATTGACAAAATTCAACAAAAATGATATTTTACAGCAAATACTGAAAGCCGGACATGATAAGTTATACACTCAAACATCTGCACCAGGATATCAAACAACATCTGTTTTGCGGCAGGGTTCTGACAAACTGGAATCCGCGTTATTTTTGCGCGCTTAAAGAATATATTGCCGCAGACATGGCCAAACTGAACAACTTATGCAACCATGGAAACAGCCGCTCCTTTGCCGTTTGTTTTAACGACTTTATGCGGACAGACGCTCGGGGACGCAGAAAATTTGACCAACAGCGTTTCTTACAGTTGTGTCGAACCAAATTCGGCTCCGAAGCCGACGGCCTGCTGAAAAGCATGCAGCTGACCGACCCGGCACAAAAATTCCGCTCCTTCCGAAAAGGGAAAAGCGGCTATTGTTTTATATCTCCCGACTTCAAAAAAACAATCATCATCTATTGTGTTTCCGGCTTTAATCCGGCTGACAGTATGAGTACGCCATATCACGAATACGGCCACGCCCTCGATTTCAAATACAGCCTGCTGGAACAAACCGAAGCCTACCGAAACTACCGCCGCCACGGCAAAAACAGCCGCAACAATACCGAACAAAAAGAACTGGCCGACAGCTATTTTCAGGAATGGCACATGCTGCAGGAAAGCTTTGCCGATTGTTTTGCTTACGGCTGTCTGGCTCTTAAAGAACCGGACAATCCTGCAATCTACCGGTGGGCTCTCTACAATATGGCTGTCAAATTCCGCAACGTTGTCGAAAACAAACACAGTCCGCTTTACTGCGGTTATGCGGCAACCCGAACCGTACTGAACCGAATTCGGCTGGACTGCCGCTGCCGCAACTTGAAAAAATATTACCTTAATGACGGAAGCATCGATTTTCTGTCGTTTGCCGAAACCTGTGCCGAAGCGGTCAAAGAACAAGGTTATAATCATGACAACTATCAAACTCTGACAACTTATCCGCTGCTCAGCACGCCGCCGGCAACGAACTTATCACCCCGACAGTTTGACCAGTGGCATTATGACTATCTTGACGCTCAAATCACCGCCCGGCAGAACCGGGTTGCCAATCCGTTTTATCGCCTGCTCTACGGCATCGGGCAGGAAATGCTCCAAACCGCTGACAATAACAAAATCTTATCCTTGCTTGACAAATATGAAATACCCGCCTTTAAAAATTGCTTTAACGAATACCGTTTCATCATAAAGCAGCAAAGCTCATACCGCCCGCACAATCTTGCTCAGCTGCGGCAACAACAAAAAAGCCGGACATAATCCGGCTTAATAAATAAAATCGCTCCGGCTGCCTTACCGGCCAGACAAATTTTATTCAACGATCATAGCTGTAAACTCAGCCTCCGACACCATCTGTCCGTCAACCATCGACTGGCCTTTGAACACAAAGATGTTGCGGCGTTCTTTGATTTTTTCAACGTGCATACGCAACTGATCTCCCGGTTTAACCGGCTTGCGGAATTTTACTCCGTCAATTGACATAAACAGCACGCTGCGTTTTTTATCGGCAAAGTCACCTTTGCCTGCAACCACAATTGCCCCGGCAGTCTGCGCCATCGCTTCAATCTGCAGAACGCCCGGCATAACCGGATTTCCCGGGAAATGCCCCTGGAAAAACTCTTCGTTCATGGTAACGTTTTTGATGCCGACGCCCTTTTCGCCCGGAATTTCAACTTCCAGACGGTCAACCAGCAAAAACGGATAACGGTGCGGCAGCATCTGCATAATTTCTTCAATATGATAAATTTTAGTCTCTGACATTTCTGTTCCTTTTCAGTTAATTAAACTACTTTTTCGACAGTTTCTGCAAATATGAAACCTGTCTCATAAAATCCTTCAGCGGGATAGCCGGATATCCCATCATAACGGCACCCGGTTCAACATCGCGCAACAAACCGGACTGTGCCCCGATCTGCGCACCGCTGCCGATATTCAAATGGTCGGCAAAGCCGGTCTGCCCGCCGCAAACCACATAATCGCCGAAGGTGCAGCTTCCGGCAATGCCGGTCTGTGCCACAATCACACAACCGCGCCCCAGCTTGTCATTATGGGCAATCTGAACCAGATTGTCCACCCGGCAACCGTCGCCGATAACCGTATCGTCCAAAGCCCCGCGGTCAACGCAGCTGTTGGCTCCGATTTCAACATCGTTCCCGATAATAACCCGGCCCAGCTGCGGAATGCGCTTATGCTGACCGTTAATCACCTGAAAACCGAAACCGTCCTGGCCGATTCGCGCTCCGGTAAAAATATAACAGTTATTGCCCATAATCGTATAGCAGACCGAGGCATTAACCCCGATGCGGCAATTATCACCGATTTGGCAGCCGCTGCCGATAACGGCGCCTGCTTCAATCACACAATTGACACCGATTTTGACTTTTTCGCCAATCACAACATTATCGCCGATACTGGCATTTTCACCGATAATCGCCGAGGGATGAATCCTTGCCGTTGACGCAATGTCACGTTTAGGCTGTTTTTCGGCATAAAAGGCCTCATTCAGCTTAATAAAGGCTATCTTCGGATTGGCCGCAATCAGCGCCGTCACGCCCGAAGGCAGAAACGGAGCCAGCTCAGCGGTTGTCACACAAGCGGAAGCTTTGATTTCTGCGGCTTTTCCTTTGGCTTTCTTATCATAAAAGAAACAGATTTCCTCCGCTCCGGCTTTGGCCATGGTCGCAATGTCTTTGATTACGACATCGGCTTTGCCGGCATCCGCCAGCTCGGCCTCGCAGATTTCTGCAATCTGCCGCAGAGAAAACGGCCCTTTGTTAATATAAAACTGTGTATCAACCATTAATCCTCTCCTGTTGAGATTACAGTCTCGAACCAAAGTTCAAACGGAAGACTTCCGTCTCGTCATAATCTTCTTTAACAATCGGGAACGCCAAATCAACATCGATTTGCCCCATCGGCGACTGCCACTGGAAACCGAAACCGGCTGCAACACGCGGCGTATCCGAATATTCGACATAGTCTTCATTAATGTCATCCGGCTTACCAAGAATACCCATATCGACAAAGGTACGTCCGCGAACACCGACCTCGTCCAAACCGATCGGGAAGGACATCTCGGCACCTGAATAAATCATCCAGTTGCCGCCCAGCGCGTCTTTGGTAAACTTATCACGCGCACCGATACCGGCAAATTCAAAACCGCGCAGAGTTGAACCGCCCAGATAATAACGGTTGGACAAGCGGACGTTTTCATCACCGTAACCGGTAATATAACCGCCGTTGATGAACAGCTTAAAGGTATAATAGTCAGCCAAAGTAAAATACTTATAAGCCTTACCGTCAAACTTCAGATACTTCTCGTCTCCGCCCAAACCGGCAACGTCGTTGCCGAATGACAGATAATAACCTTCTTTCGGGTTAATCGCACTGTCGCGCTTGTCATAAACCATCGTCTGACCGATTGAAGAGTTTGAATAACGCCCCTCTTCTTCTTTAATGTAGATGGAAGCGTTGCGGTCAACGTTGCTGATTTTGTCTTCTTTCAGCGTATAACGCAGATACTGGGCAAAATCATCGGTATAGTTCCAGCCTAAGCGCAAACGGCCGCCGGTAGATTCGCTGTCATAAGAACCTTCGTCCTGATAATCTTCTTCCGTACGGAACAAATCAATACCGGCACTCAGACGCCGTCCCATAAAATACGGCTCGGTAAAGCTCAGGTCATACTCGGACGTACGCTGCGAAACAGCTACGTCTGCACTCAGTTTCTGCCCCTTGCCCTGGAAATTGTTTTCGGCAATACCGGCCCGGAACAAAGCTCCGTTCACCGTTGAATAGCCGACGCCGACATTGAAGGCACCCGTCGATTTTTCTTCAACATTGACATTGATGTCGGCCTTGCTGTCATCATTCGGATTCGGCTCGGTCTGAATATCAACCTTGCTGAAGTAGTTCAGATTTTCCACATTTCGGCGGGAAGCTCTGATTTTGGCCGCGTTAAAGGCATCGCCTTCGTCAATGCGGAACTCACGGCGGATAACTTCGTCTTCGGTACGGGTGTTTCCGGTAATGTTAATCCGGTCGACAAACACACGCTGGCCTTCGGCAATATTGAACGTCAGCACCATTTTATTGCCTGAAGTTTTCTCCAGTTCCGGCGTAACATCCACAAAGGCAAAGCCTTTTTTGCCGAGTTCTTCCGTCAGAGCATAAACCGAACGCTCCGCCAAATCGGCATTATACCAGTCGCCTTTTTCCTGCTGAACCTGACCGCTCAAAGCCGCAACATCCACATCTTTAATCATCGACTGAATGCGGACGTCTTCCAGTTTATAACGGGGACCTTCGTCCAACACATAAGTAACAACAAAAGATTTCTTGTCAGGGCTCAGTTCCGCCACCGCCGAAAGGACGCGAAAATCGGCATAACCGCGCTTCAGATAAAAGCGGCGCAGCAATTCCTTATCATAATTGGTCTTTTCGGGATCATAATTTTCCGAAGAAGAAAACAGACGGTACCAGCGGCTTTCCTTGCTCATGATTTCAGACTGCAGGTCATCGTCGGAATAATGGTGATTGCCGATAAAGTTCACCTTGCTGATGGCTGCCGTCGGCCCTTCGCTGATTTCATAAACCAAATCAACGCGGTTTTGATCGCGTTTGATAATTTTGGGTTCTACGACCGTGGCATAACGGCCGGAACGTTTATACACTTCCAAAATTCGCTGAACATCGTCCTGAACTTTGGCAATATTATAAATGGAGCCTGATTTTAACTGAACTTCGCTTTCCAGCAGCGTATCGTCAACTTTGTCGTTGCCGTCGAAAACCCGCTTATTGATAACCGGATTCTCCACGACTTTAACTGCCAGCACCCCGTTGCCGCAGGCATCAATGTTTACATCGGCAAACAAACCGGTCTCAAACAGGCGTTTCATTGAACTGTTCAGATATTCCTGCGAGACGGAACTGCCCTGCTCGACATTCAGATAAGAGAGAACCGTTTCTCTTTCGACGCGCTGCAAACCGTCAACCTCAATCTGGCTGACATAAATTTCTGCGGCTTCAACCCGGCAAGACAATGCCAGACTGAACATTAAAGTAGCTAAACTAATCTTTTTCATAAGTCAAAATCCTAAAATACGGCTCAATCAGGCGAACCATCTATGAAATAAACGAACCATATCGTTCCAGGTTGCAAATACCATTAAGGCAATTATTAAACTAAAACCGACTTTAAATAAAGAGTCTTTCAACTTGTTGTTGATTTCTTTTCCCGTAACTATTTCTATCAGGTAAATAACCACATGTCCGCCGTCCAGAACCGGTATCGGAAACAGGTTAATCAGTCCCAGATTTATCGACAGCAGGCACATAAATACAATAAAATCCAGCAAGCCGCTTTTCTTGGAAATATCACCCGACATTTCGGCGATTCGGACAATGCCGCCCAATTCCTCGCCGCTGCGTTTTCCGGTAATCATCTGCCCAACCCCGCGCAGCGTGGCTTCGGTCACGTCCCAGGTCTCCTGACAGGCTTCCTTGACGGCCCCCCACAAAGACAGTTTTTCCTGTTCGACTTCAATCGCGTTAACCGATTTAACCCCCAGCATCGGACGCTTGGAGGTTTGTCCGTCATATTCCTGAACTTCAATTTCTTTCAACGGAAAAGTCAGCGTCATCTTTTTCCCGTCGCGCAACAGCTCAACCGTAGCGCGGCCGTCGGTAATTAAATCGACTTCTTTGCGGATGTCTTCAAAATAAGTAATCTTATGGCCGTTAATCGTCAAAATGCGGTCATTGGGAATAATCCCCGCCGCGTCGGCGGCACTGTCTTTAAAAACCTCGCCGACCACCGGCGGAAAAGCAATTTTGCCGACAAAATAAAAGATTGCCGCAAAAACAACAATCGCAAACAGATAATTTGCTCCCGGACCGGCCAGCACGATTGCCAGTTTTTTAAACGGATTCTGATAAGGAAAGGCAACCTTTTTCTGTTCCTCGCTCAGTTCTTCCGCCTTTTCGTCGGCCGTTGAGGAAGAAGCGTCGGCATCGCCCAGAAACTGACAGTACCCCCCCAGAGGAACGGCCGAAATTTTCCAGGTGGTTCCCTTGGCATCTTTCCTGCTCCACAGTGTCTTGCCGAAACCGATAGAAAAAGCCTCAACCTGAACACCCGTCAGCCGCGCCACGATAAAATGGCCGAATTCATGAACAAAAACCAAAATTCCCAGTAAAACGATAAAGGGAACGACATAATATACCGTATTAACTAACCAATCCATTTTTCCATACCTTAAAATAATAAGAAACCATATCTTAACACTAAGGCGACCAACGGCGCAGCAAAAATCATGCCGTCAATCCGATCAAAAATTCCGCCGTGTCCCGGAATCAAATTACTGGAATCTTTCAATCCCAAATGCCGTTTTATTGACGATTCGATTAAATCGCCCATCTGCTCAACCACGGCAATAATCATACCGAACAGGGCAAAAGCCAAATAAGCCTGCTGACTGCCCAGCCAGTGCGAATAGCCGACGCTGACGGCAGCCGCAAACACCATTCCTCCGAGCAGCCCCGACCAGGTTTTGTTCGGGCTGATTTTCGGCGCCAGTTTCGGACCTTTAACATTGGAACCGACCAGATAACCGCCGATATCCACGCTCCAGATAACCAAAACGAACCAGATCGTCGTATAAGCCCCCACCAGATTAAACAGCCAGACCAGAGAACCGATGCCCAGCGAAATATAAGGAACCCCCAACGTCAGCAGGCGGCGGTGTTTCTCCTCCCCGGCCTTAAGCCAAACCAGCAGTGTTGCTGCCAGAATAACCGTCGCAATAACCGGTGCACTGCTTGTCAAAACCGCCGTTGCAACGGAAACCGTATAAATAATGCCGTAAACCGAAGCCTTGCCGTTGGGAACCATTGCCGCCCACTCCCAGGCCAGCAAAGCCCCGCCCGTCAGAGCCAGAAGATTAATCACCGGCGAACCGCAATAAACGGCCCACAAAACAACCGGAGCCAAAATCAGAGACGTAACGATTCTCTTCACGATTGCCGCCGCTTTAGTTTTTTCCATATCTTCTCTCCCGGGTTTTAAAGTCATTAATAATGGCTGTCAGCTCATCTTTATTGAAATCAGGCCATAACGTTTTGGTAAAGAACAACTCGCTGTAAGCAATCTGCCATAACAGATAGTTGCTGACGCGCTGTTCGCCGCTGGTGCGAATAACCAGATCAGGATCCGGCATCGCCTGGGTATAGAGCATTTCGGAAAACATTTTGGCGTCAATATCCTCCGCCTGCAAATCGCCTTTTTTAACCAATGCCGCCGCTTTTTTGACTGCGCTGACAATTTCCTGCCGCGACCCGTAGCTTAAAGCCACGCAAAGCGTCAAACCGTCATTGCCCGCCGTATCAGCCTCCAGCTTGGCCATTGCCGCCGTAATATCCGGAGCCAGCATGTCACGCTCGCCGATAAAACGGATGCGGACATTGTTCTTCTGCAGTTCCTGCAAATCGCTTTTCAAATATTGGCGCAACAGCCCCATCAGTGTTTCCACCTCATCGGGACTGCGCTGCCAGTTTTCAGTCGAAAAGGCATAAAGCGTCAGATATTTGACCCCCAGTTCTCCGGCGGCACGGGTAATTTCTTTCACCGTCTCGGCACCTTTTTTATGTCCCATCGAACGCGGCAGCCCCCGTTTGGTCGCCCAGCGGCCGTTCCCGTCCATAATTATCGCAATATGCGTTAAACTGTTGTCTTCCTTAGTCAAAACTTAAAACCTTGAATTAAGATAATATGTCATTATTCAAACTCCGGATCCGGCAAAACGCCGGTCACCCGGTTTAAACCTGCAAAATGTCCTTTTCCTTGGCAGACAGCATTTCTTCTATCTTTTTGATTGATTCGTCCGTCAGCTTCTGAATTTCGTTTTCAAAGCGTTTTTCTTCGTCCTCGGAAATCTGATTGTCTTTTTTCAGTTTTTTGACATCATCCAGCGCATCGCGGCGAATGTTGCGGATAGCCACTTTATTCTGCTCGGCGTATTTGCCGGCGATTTTAACCAGTTCCTTGCGGCGTTCTTCGCTCAACGGCGGAATGGGAATACGGATAAGCTGGCCGTCGGATGCCGGATTCAGCCCCAAATCGGATTCGCGCAGCGCTTTGTCAACCGCCTTGGCCAGGCTGCGGTCCCAAATGCTGATAGACAGCGTCCGCGGATCGGGCACGCTGACCGTTCCCACCTGAGACAACGGCGTCATTGAACCGTAAGCCTCAACCATAATGCCGTCCAGCAGGCTGACATGAGCCCGGCCGGCCCGCAGGCTTCCGAAATCTCCTCTTAATGTTTCAATGGTTTTATCCATTCTGCTTTTGCTGTCGCTTTTAATCTCACTGAAATCAGCCATATCTTTCATACCTCTTGCTTAATGATTGTAAAATTTCCCTGTCCCGAAACGGCATCGGCCAGCGCTTGATCGCCTTTTTGGGCAAACACGATAATCGGAATATTGTTTTCTCGCGCCAAGGCAACCGCAGCCGTGTCCATCACTTTCAGCTGCCGGTTGATAACCTCGTCATAAGTAACGGCCGTATAGCGCTGCGCACCGGAATTTTGCCGCGGATCGCTGTCATAAACGCCGTCCACCTGCGTTGCCTTGAACAAAGCATCGCACTGCATTTCGGACGCGCGCAAAGCAGCTCCCGTATCGGTCGTAAAGTAAGGATTTCCCGTTCCGCCGGCAAAAATAATTACCCGATTCTTTTCCAAATGCCGCAGAGCCCGCCGATAAACATAATTTTCACAGACATCGGGAATATGAATACCCGACATAACCCTGACGCTCACTCCGATTTTTTCCAGCGCGTTCTGCATTGAGAGCGCATTCATCACCGTCGCCAGCATGCCGATTTGATCGGCCACCGTACGGTTCATGCCGTTGACAGCTTCTTTTGCACCGCGGAAAATATTGCCGCCGCCGATAACCAGACAAATCTGCACGCCGTTGTCATGCACTTCTTTAATCTGCCCGGCCAGACGCTGGATAACCTCGGCAGACATTCCGAAGTTTTTGTCTCCCATCAGCCCTTCGCCCGACAGCTTCAGCAAAATTCGTTTATAGATTGGTTTCATTACCTTTTCCAGTTTATGAACAGTTTTCCTCATATTAACTGTTTTTATTCTCTTGTCATCAACAAATTTCAGCTTTTATGCAGAAATTATCAATCACTCCATGCACATGTTACAAAAATAAGGTTGAAAATTCGTTACGATGCGTTTAACAATTAAGTGCAGTTTTAACAACAGAATAGGCCATTAACAATGACAATTACTTCAATATTTGCACTCTGTGCGCTCGGCGGTTATCTTCTGGGTTCAATTCCTTTCGGACTGGTGCTGACCCGTCTGGCCGGCCTCGGCGACATCCGCAAAATCGGCTCCGGCAACATCGGCGCCACCAATGTTCTGCGCACCGGACGCAAAGACTTGGCCTTGCTCACCGTTCTGCTTGATGCCTCCAAAGCGGGTATCGCCGCTTTTGTTGCCGCCAGCCTTGCTCCGGCGGCTGATTACGTCTTTCTCGGCAACATGACCCAAGTTAATGTTATTGCCGGACTGATTGCGGGTTCCGCCGGCGTTGTCGGACATAACTTTCCCGTCTGGCTGAAATTCAAGGGCGGCAAAGGCGTTGCCTCCACTTTCGGCTTTATTCTCGCAACCAATCCCCAGATTGCCCTGCTGGCTCTGGCCACCTGGCTGGTTTGTGCCGTCATCACCCGCTATTCTTCCCTTTCGGCCATCACCGCGGCAATCGCCACGCCTGTTTATGCTTTCTTTTTGGTAGAGCCGACTTATACCATCTTTTATACGGCCATCGCCCTGCTCGTTTTGCTGCGCCACCGCGCCAACATAGTCCGTCTGGCCAAAGGCGAAGAAAGCAAAATCAGCTTCAAGAAGAAATAACTGTCGATGGCGGCCGAAAACAAAATACTTGATTACATTCAGCTGATTAATTCTGCAAACATCGGCCCCGTCACTTTCTACAAACTGTTGCGGCAATATGGCTCGGCAGAAGCCGCTTTGGCGGCTCTTCCTGCCGGCAGGCGTACTTTTTCGCGTTCGGCCGCTCAAAAAGAATTCGAACTCGCCCGCCGCCAAAATACCAGGCTCCTCGCCTTTGACGACCCGGAATATCCCGAAAACCTTCGCGCCGCAGAAGACGCTCCGCCCGTCATCTATGTGAGGGGACAGATAAACTGTCTGCGGCAGCCGCTCAGCCTGTCAATCGTCGGAGCCCGCAACGCCTCGCTCAACGGCCGTAAACTGGCTTCGCAAATTTCCTGTGAGCTGACCTCTCAGGGGATTATGATTGTCTCCGGCATGGCACGCGGCATCGATACCGCGGCACACAAAGGCGCAATGTTCGCCCTGAACCGCAGCGGAAGCACCGTTGCCGTCCTCGGAACCGGCATTGATATCGCCTATCCCGCCGAAAACCAAAAGCTCTGCGAACAAATTGCCGGGCAAGGTGCCGTTATTTCCGAATTTCCGCTCGGAACCGAACCGTCGGCAGGCAACTTTCCCCGCCGTAACCGCATTGTTTCCGCTCTCACCGACGGCACATTGGTCGTCGAAGCTTCGCTGCATTCCGGTTCGCTGATAACCGCCCGGCTGGCATTGGAACAGGGACGTGACGTTTTTGCCGTTCCCGGTTTTCCCACCGACGAGCGTTCCGCCGGCCCCAACAAACTGATAAAAGACGGCGCCTTTCTGGTTGAAAATGCCGAAGACATTCTTAATGTCTTGAGCGCGGACGCCCGCCGGAAAATTCCTCGGACACCCCGTCCCGTTCAAACGGATTTATTTGTTAAACCTCTTGACAAAGAATCAAAAACTGCCGATATTCCAGACACCGCATCGCCGGATCGGGAAACGGACATTCTCAGCCTGCTGACCCCTGCCGGCGTTTATGTGGACGAACTTATCCGGGTTTCCGGTCTGGATTCGGCCGCCGTCTCGCTCCGGCTGTTGGAGTTGGAAATGGAAGGGCGGATTGAGCGCCAGGTCGGCAACAAAGTCGCGTTAATTAAGTAAAGATGGAAGTAAGGTTATGAAATTAGTTATTGTGGAATCACCCGCCAAAGCCAAAACCATTAACAAATACCTCGGCAGCGATTACAAAGTTCTTGCCAGCTTCGGCCACATCCGCGACTTGCCCAGCAAAGACGGCTCGGTCAATCCTGACGAAGACTTCGCCATGACATGGGAACTCAGCCCCGGCGGCAAAAAACGCCTGAACGATATTATCGCCGCGGTTAAAGATGCCGACACGATTGTCCTCGCCTCCGACCCGGATAGAGAAGGAGAAGCCATTGCCTGGCACATTCTGGAGGAACTAACCGCCCGCAAAAAGATCAAAGACAAAAAAATCGAGCGCGTCGTTTTTCATGAAATTACCAAATCCGCCGTCACCGAAGCCATCAAAAATCCGCGGCAGATTGACAACAATCTGGTTTCGGCCTACATGGCCCGCCGCGCTTTGGACTACCTTGTCGGATTTACTCTGTCGCCGGTTCTCTGGCGCAAACTTCCCGGTTCCAAGTCCGCCGGCCGCGTTCAGTCTGTCGCATTGCGCTTGATTTGCGACCGCGAAACCGAAATTGAGAAATTTAAGGCCGAAGAATATTGGACCGTCGATGCCGATTTAATCACCAAAACCCAGGCTTTGATAAAAACCCGCCTGATTACTCTTGACGGCAAAAAACTCGAAAAATTTGACTTAAATACAGAGGCCAAAGCCCTTGATGCCAAAGCAAAGATTGAAGCGCAGGACTTTGCCGTCTCCAACGTCGAACGCAAAAAGACCAACCGATATCCTGCACCGCCGTTCACCACTTCCACTCTGCAGCAGGAAGCGGCCCGCAAACTGCGTTTCAGCGCCAAGAAAACCATGCAGATTGCCCAAAAGCTCTATGAAGAAGGCTTAATTACCTATATGCGTACTGACGCGGTCAACCTTTCTAAAGAAGCAATTGAAGCCTGCCGCGCCGCTATTTTGAAATATTTCGGTGAAGCTTATCTGCCCAAAACGGCCAAGGAATATAAAACCAAATCCAAAAACGCGCAGGAAGCGCACGAGGCCATCCGTCCCGCCCATGTTGACGAGACGCCGAAAAAACTGGAAACCAAGCTGGATTCCGACGCCCACAAGCTCTATGAACTGATTTGGAAACGCACCGTCGCCTGCCAGATGAACCCGGCAATTATGGACAAGGTAACCGTTGACGCCACCTCAGCCGACGGAAAAATTGTTCTCCGTGCCAACGGACAGGTCATTAACTTCGACGGTTTCCTTAAATTATATGTCGAAAGCAAAGACGACAGCGACGAAGATGACGAAAACCGCATTTTGCCGAACGTTGAAACCGGCGAAAGCGTCACCAAGGGCGAAATCCGCCCCGAACAGCATTTCACCACGCCGCCGCCGCGTTTCACCGAAGCCAGCCTGGTCAAAAAACTTGAAGAACTCGGCATTGGCCGTCCGTCAACCTATGCTTCGATTATCGCCGTTTTGCAGGACCGTAAATATGTACGGGTTGAAAAGTTGCGTTTCATTCCGGAAGACCGCGGACGCATCGTTACCGTTTTTCTTGAAAACTTCTTCAAAAAATATGTTGAATACGACTTCACCGCCCAGCTGGAAGAATATCTCGATGATATCTCTAACGGCGAAATGGAATGGAAAAAACTGCTCGGCGGTTTCTGGACCAAGTTCATCAAAAACATAGACGCCGTCCAGCCGCTGCAAATCAGCGAAGTTATTGAAAAGATTGACGAAGTTTTGTCTTATCACCTCTTTCCTCCGCGCGAGGACGGTTCCGACCCCAGAATCTGCCCGGAATGCGGCAAAGGACGTCTGAGCATCAAACTCGGCAAATTCGGCGCCTTCCTCGGCTGCTCCAATTATCCGGAGTGCAAATATACCAAACCGCTGACCGACGTCACCGAAGAAATGAGCAGCGACACGCCGAAAGCTCCCAATCCGGAAGACAAAACAATGGGCGAACTCAACGGCTTAAAGGTTTACCTTAAGAAAGGGCCTTACGGTTTTTACATTCAGCTCGGCGAAGATGCCACCGCCACCACAGAAAAACCCAAACGCGTTGCGCTGCCCCGCAATCTCAAACCGGAAGACGTAACCCCGGAACAGGCTTTGATTCTGGCTTCCCTCCCCCGCCAGCTCGGCAACGGCATTGAAGCCAATATCGGCAAATTCGGCCAATATCTGAAACAAGGCAACAAATCCAAATCGCTGACCGGCAATGACAACATTTTCAACATAACGCTGGAACGCGCCGAAGAAATTTTGAAAAACGTGGCTGAGCGGCCGGCCGGAAAAATTCTGGGACAAAATCCCAAAGATAAAGCCGACATCACCGTCTTAAGCGGACGTTACGGCCCCTATATCAAATGCGGCAAAAACAATTACGCCATTCCCCGTGAGTTTAAAGACAGGGAGCTCACCTTGGAAGACGCATTGAAAATTATCGCAGCCAAAAAATAGTCATAAAAAAAGCTTTCGGAAATCCGAAAGCTTTTTTTCTTACTTTTACAACCAGCGGCGAATTTGCTCTGCCCGTTGCTGCCTTTTTCGTTCAAGCTCCAACCGGCGTTTATATTCGCGTTGTTCCCGCTTAATATAATACCAGACGGAAAAATAAACCCCGAACCACACGATAACGGCCGTCCAGCCGACAAACGCTCCATAATTAAAAGCAGCCACCAGAATTGCCATTCCCAGCAAATACAAACAAACGCCGAAAATTCCGATAATCGGTTGATCTGCCGGAGCTTCACAACATTTGGAATGCTTGTTGGGGTTGGTAAAAATCATTGAACAAAGAACCGAAAAGGCAATAAGCAAAACAAAAAGAATAAGGAGTTTCATACGATAAAATTTTTATGATTACGATTAATTTAATTCACGTTAAAATTTATGATGAATCCCCGTTTTGCAACAGTCGGTTAAACATCATAATAAAACAACAAAATATAAACTGTAATTTTATTATATCATACTTTCATAGCCGGAGCAAATAAATTTTAGACAAAAAAAGTCCCGGAAAACCGGGGCCTGATCAGCTTAAGTCAGATTTACCAGCCGTAAACGGTCAACCACAAACCGGCACCGAAAATAAAGCCGAAAACAATCTCCGACAAATTTTTTGACTGACCGATCCATGCCGGCAGACAATACATTTCATTATGATGATCAAACAGCTTATAACTGCCGAAATAAACCGGACCGGACAGCAAACCGATAACAATCAGCCCGGCATAGCTCGGTTCTTCCGGCATAATGCCGAAACGGATCAATAAAGCATTCACACCCCACACCGCAATCATCGGGAAACCGTAACGCATCTCCGAAAACCAAAAATCATAACTCTTCTTATAGCGTTTGTCTTTGCGCTCTGCCCGATAAAACCAGTTCAGCAGCCGAACAT
This sequence comes from Azospirillum sp. 47_25, assembly GCA_001917125.1. Classification (GTDB taxonomy): domain Bacteria; phylum Pseudomonadota; class Alphaproteobacteria; order RF32; family CAG-239; genus Scatocola; species Scatocola faecipullorum. The sequence continues at coordinate 12,316 of MNTU01000048.1, read as the reverse complement.
ACCAGCGGTTATAATTTCTTTTCGTCTGCGTATGATTGCGGCCGCAGTCCAAAATAGCTCCCACCGCGCGGCTCCAAAACTGAAATTGAATCCATAAAGCATAAAGCAGAGATATCGCTATTAACTTAGGCGATGACCAGTCATAAACCAAAACCGCAGTCATTGCCGTCACCATGACAATCGTTTTCACAAAACGCTTGTTCAGCAATTGTATCTTAAATTCCAGCCGCCATACCAGCGGCGAAAAAATGCCCACAAAATTCCGTTCAGCAAAATATCCATAACAACCTCCTTCAAGATAAGCCAACATAACCGAGCTGCGGCAAGTTGCAAACAACAATTGAACTTTTTCCATAAAAAACCCGGACAATGCCGGGTTTAATACTGCGTCTGCCAAAACTATTTCAAAATAATTTTACGCATCAGTTGCAAACTGTCTTTTTTCTTCGCATCTGCCTTAATCCGGGAAGCCAGATAAGCCGCTTTGTAAACCGACGAAATCTGCTTGGCCGTACTCAAAGCATCTCTCTGTTCCAGCTGTTCAATCGCCGCATTCCAGTCATGAGCGCTGCTGTTAGCCGGACAGCCGTTGTTCTTCCAAATATAATAAGCCGTTTCGCGAATAGTTTTTTCATCAAATTGTGTCATGGTCGTTTCCTTCTGTTTTCATAATGAAACCAACATACAACTAAATATTTAATTTTCTATGAAAAAAGGCTCCGCATACGGAGCCTTTCGTTTACCAAAAGAAAAATTATTTGGAAGATTTTTTCTTGGTTGTTTTGGAAGCAGTCTTGACCAAGGTCTTCTTAACCAAAGCAGAAGCTTTGCTGGCCAGTGTTTTGCTGGAAGAAGTCTTGCTGCTGGAAGAAATGCTTTTGGCGGCGCTGTTCAAAGTTGCCAGAGAAGTCAGCTGATTAATTGCGGCATTCCAGTCCTGCAGGCTGGTGTTGGCCGGGCAGCCGTTGTTCTTCCAAATGAAATAAGCAGCTTCGCGAATTGCATTTTCGTTTAACGTGATGTTTGAATTTTTCATAGTCGTTCCTTTCAAGTTAAATTATTATTTTCTGTATATAATCAATAAGTTAAAAAAATATTTATATTTGAAGGAATACGCCGCCTTTCCGAAAAAAAATTTTTAAACATTTCCCATTTCCGGCAAACACAGAAAAACCAAAGCATTGACATCGGTAAAAGCGCTTTTCCCCGTCGGGTTCCGCACAAAAACGATATGGATAAATCAAAACGGCAACATCTCAGAAATGACGCCGCAATAATGCCGGATACAAAAAAACCTCCGCAAGGGAGGTTTTTTGAATGGTGCTCGGGGACGGGATCGAACCGCCGACACGAGGATTTTCAGTCCTCTGCTCTACCAACTGAGCTACCCGAGCATCGGTCAACGAGAGAGTTTATAAAACATATTTTTCGGCTTGTCTAGCTAAAAATGACATTATTCAAAAAAAATTATCAAAACCTAGCGGTGAGCCGACAACAGCTGCATTAAAGCCTGTTTCAAAACTTTATCGGAAACCGTGAATTTTTCACGCTCCTGCCGGTAATGCCGATAATCGCGATAAATTTTATCTTCGCTCTCATAAGTATTTTCCAACAGTCGGCGATTCTCGCCCAAGTCCATCTCCCGCAGCAGCACTTCCTTATAATCGCGTACAATTCCCGCCAGCGGATTATCATCATTTATCGCTCCCGCATTCAATGCCCATACCTGGCCGAGATTTTGCTTGCTTTCCTGATGAAGCGGCAGCACCATATCTTTATACGCCCCGATTAAGGAACGCAGAAATCCCTGCGCTTCCGGCGAAAACGATTCATAACCGTCAATTTCACACAGCATTTCGTCACAGGAACCGGGAGCCGACATCAACTCCATATAAAACGGAATAACATAATTGCCGCTGACCCAATAGCTGATATCCCCGGCCAGCTTTTCCTGTCCCAGCCGGCGCAGTTCGGGATACAGTTCCATTCCGCTCCCGACAAAATCTTCCAGCAAATCATATTTTTCCGTCTGCATTTCTTCTGCCAAAGAAATAAAATCCTCGCTCAGCATTTCAATTTCGCCGTCAATGCTTAACTGCCGGTCGGCAAAATTTGACAGCATTAACTTCATCATCTCATGTTTCTCCGGACTGGGCGGCAGCATTGCAAAAGCCTCAAAAAACCGCTCGTTTCCTTCCTCTGCGCTGACCGGCAGCTGCCCTTCATGCTCATGATAGTTATTTTCAAAATTTTCCGCCAGATGAAACAAAAGCCGGTAGTCGTCTTCACTCCAGTCTTTGTCGGCGGAAATTTTTGCCAGCGTCTTTTGACCGATGCCGGAATCATTAAGAATAACGCCGGCATATTTTTCCGCCGCCGCCGAAGCGGCCGCCAACTTTCCGGCAAAACTCAGGCTTTCCTCTTTAAAGCGTTTTTCGTCTTCCGCATTTCTGCCCGAAACAACGTCACCATCTTCAACGGCTTCCCTGCGCCTTTGTTCCCCCTCAAAATAATGTCTGATTTGCCCTTGAAACTGTTCGACATCTTCTGACAGCATCTGGCACCAGTCTCCGAGAACCGCCTTAAAATTCTCACGCCATTCCGGCAGCTGAAGAACATCGCCCTGCTTTTCATACTGCTTCCAGCGAACGCCTTCGGCATTGACTTTCTGAAAGGAGGCATCGTCAAGATAAGGGCTCAAATAACCGGGCAGAGCTTCCCCGTCCGCCCAAAAAAGTCCGGAATTTTCTTCCGAAGACACCGACGGATAAATCATATTATTGGCAACCTCATGCGACGGAATTTCTCCCAGATTTCGCAATTGCTCGGACAAATAACGCGCCGGATAATTAAGAACAGCCATTTTCTTTTGCGTTGCCCTGATAACTTTGCCCAATTCGGCCATCGGCCGTGCCAACGGCCATAACAGCCGCTGTTCGACATCACTGATTGCCCAGCTTTTCTGCAGTTTGTCCCAAACGCTCATCGTTACTTGCGAACTGTCAACATGGCGGTTGCCGTTCAGAAAAGTATCGCCCACGTCATACAGAATATCGGCAATCTCATCGTCCTGATCCTCATCCACCACATAACCGACACTTTCCATAACACCGGCCACCTGCTGCGGCAGTGAACGATTTTCTATCGCGTCATACATCTGCTGTTTTAAAACTTCCTGTTTGGTTCTGATTTCTTCCAGCGACAAACGCAAACTGTTCTGCAGCCAGTATTTGTCCAATGCCGACACCGGCTCTTCCTGCAAATGATTCCACACGGTTTCCAACTGCTGCGGCACGGACGGCCGCGCACTGTCATACCAGGGACATACCTGCGGATAAATCCGTTTCATCTCAGAAGACGTTTTTTCCAGCAGAACCGGAAAAGCGGCACTCAATTCAAAAGGCTCCGCCCCTTCTGCCGCCGGAATATCAATACCCGCCCCGTGATGAACCTTAAGCTCCCAAGCCAGATTTTCCAATGCGGGATAAACCGCAGACATCTCCTTGCTGTAAACAAAAAACGGCGATTTATCCGATTCGTCACGGTGAACTGCGGCCGCCAACCGTTCCGCCGCAGTCAAAAACGTCTTCATAAAACGCAAAGACGCCGGATTTTTCCGAAAATTTTTCATCAATTCTGCCTGTCCAATGAATAAAAGATACCTATTATATACAAAAAAGCAGCCGTTTTTGTCAACATAAATAACGGCTGCTTTCTCAGATTTCCTGCAGAAACCGACTATGTTTTCAGATTGACAATCGTCTGCAACATCTCGTTATTAGCGGTAAACGACTGCGTATTCAGCGAATAGGCCCGCTGCACGACAATCATCTTGGCAAACTCGCTCTCTACGTTAACCGCAGAAGATTCAACCGCCTGCGGCTGCAGCAGGTTAGCGATATTTTTGTCCGGCCCGTTGACATAATGGCTGGCACCGGTATCATTGCTGGCCTCAAACAACGTATTGTTTACCGGAATCAGATTATCCGCCGATTCAAAACCGACCAGCGCCAGCTTGCCGTAAACCAGTTCGTTTCCGTTGCTGTACGAGGCCTTAACCACGCCGTTTTCGTCAATATAACTTTTAACAAAATTTCCGCTCGGCGCACCGTCCTGATCAACTTTGGTAATTCCGGTTCCGCCCGCATACTGCGTCATATTTGCAATGTCAATATTAACATTGTTGCTGCTGCCATCATCCCAAGCGACCGAAACGTCAATGTTTTTTGGGCTCAGCAATGTGCCGTCGGCATTAAAGACAGCCTCAACCGGACCGCCCGTCACCGTACCGTCTTCAATATTAAAGTTTATTTCCCAGGTATTGACCTTTCCCTCAACTTTAGAAAAGACCATATTCATCGTCCGGCCGTCATTATTCGGCCCGTAAACGGTAATGCTGTATGCGCTGCTGTCAACCCCGTCGGCGGGAACATTGGCCACCACTTCGGCTTTGGTTGTCGGCACCGAAGGAATTTTTTCCTGATAAACGATTTCGATATCCGTCGGCGTCGAACCAAATCCGTTGCCGGAGGCCGGAAAGCCCTGAACCTTATAACCGTTTCCAGTCACCAGATAAGTCCGGCCGTTCTGGGTCAGAGTCGTAAAATCGCCGGCCCGGGTATAATAAATATTGCCGCCGGAATCCTTAACCTCAAAAAATGCGTTTTCACCGTTAATCGCCACGTCATAGCTGTTGCCGGTGGCGGTAATCGTTCCCTGTTTGTTGACCAGCGTCCGGTCATAATAGCTGACACCGTTGATATTCACCCGGCTGGAGCTGAGCTCATCCACCGTGTTGTTAAAGTTCGGCGTGCTGCCCAGCAAAGTGTTAAACATGGTTTCATTCGGCTTATAACCGACTGTCCGCATATTGGCAAAGTTCGTGCTCACCGTCTCCAGCGCATGTGCCTGTGCCGACATACCGGTAACCGAGGGAGTAAAACTGCTTAAAGCCATTTGTAAATTCCTTTAAAGATTCATCTGAGAAACTATATGCAAAATCTGTGCCATTTATTTTATCCCAACGCTACCAGAATAATCCCTGCCGTAATCAGCCCGATCCCCGCCGCACTCATCGCGGAAACCGTCTCATGCAGAAAAACAACCGCCGCCGTGGCCGCCAAAACGACGCTCAACTTGTCCACCGGGGCCACTTGGGAAACCTTGCCGTATTTTAATGCCGTAAAATAAAACAGCCAGGACAACGCTCCCGCCACGCCGCTCAAAAGAATAAAGGTCATTGCTCTTTTGTCGGCCCAAAGCTCCGGCAGATGCTCCCAGCGGCGCTGAAAAACGGCCACGGCCACCAAAAAAGCTGCCATAATCACGGCTCTTACCGCTGTTGCCGTATGAGCATCCAGTCCTTGCAGACCGATTTTTCCGAACACGCTGACCATTGCTGCCGCAACCGCCGACAACAAGGCATAAACCAGCCATAAATAATTTTCCATTTTTTCTCCCTTCGCTTTGAACAGCATAGCCCGAATGCATAATCCGTGCCGTATAGTTTCTATCTTTGCGAGAATAAGAACATAATCCGGCAATCGATTTTGAAAGCTGCGGACAACTTATTCACATTTTACATAAAAATAGTCATTTTTGCCCGTTTTTTATGCAAAAAGAGCAAAAAAGTAATATTTTTGTTGTTTTTTTGCAAAATAGGCGGTAATAATTCAGGTCTAAGATTGATAAAATTTTAATAATTTTTCGAAAGAGAGAATAACAATATGTCTAATCCCCTGGATACCAAAGTCATCAGCAAACTTGCTGAAATTCTTGACAAGAGCAACCTCACCGAACTTGAATATGAAGATGAAGGCTGCCGCATCTGCCTGACCAGAGAATTGCCGCATCCGGCACCGCTTCCGCCGGTCCACCCGGCTCCCGTACCGCCTGCATTTGCACCGGCTCCCGCCATGCCGCAGCCTGCTGCTCCGGCTGCTCCGGCTCCCGCTGCCCCGGTTTCGGAAGAAGACTATGCCAAACTTCCCGGCGCAGTCAAATCTCCGATGGTCGGCGTTGTTTACCTCTCCAGCGATCCGAATTCCCCTGATTATGTTAAAGTCGGCGACACTGTCAGCGCCGGTGACACTGTTTGCCTGATTGAAGCCATGAAAACTTTCAACCCGGTTAAAGCCCACATGGCCGGTAAAGTTACCAAAATTTTGGTTTCCGGCGGCGATCCGGTTGAATATGGCGAACCGTTAATCATTATTGAATAACTTTTTAGGGAAATCATAATGTTTGAAAAAGTACTGATTGCCAACCGCGGCGAAGTTGCCCTTCGTATTCATCGCGCCTGTCGCGAAATGGGCATCCGCACGGTTGCCGTACATTCTGAAGCCGACGCGAACGCCATGCATGTCCGTCTGGCCGACGAAGCGGTCTGTATCGGGCCCGCCCGTTCGACCGATTCTTATTTAAACAAAGCGGCAATTATTTCCGCCGCACTTATCAGCGGCGCCGACGCCATTCACCCCGGTTTCGGTTTTCTGTCGGAAAACGCCGACTTTGCCGAAATGGTCGAAAAGCACGGCATTACTTTCATCGGGCCGACGGCAGACCAGATGCGCCTGATGGGCGATAAAATTACCGCCCGCAAAGTCGCTCAGGAAGCAGGCATTCCGGTAACTCCCGGCTCTCCGGCGCTGGAAAGCGTGGAAATGGCCATTGAATGGGCCAACAAAATCGGCTATCCGGTCATTGTCAAAGCAACTGCCGGCGGCGGCGGCAAGGGCATGAAAATCGCCTTTAACGACGACGAAATGAAAGAAGCCTACACCATGGCCCGCGCCGAAGCCAAGGCCGCATTCACCAGCGACGTCGTTTATATGGAGAAATATCTCCAGAAACCGCGCCACATCGAAATGCAGATTCTGGCAGACAAATACGGACACGTTGTTCACCTCGGCGAACGCGATTGTTCTATCCAGCGCAGCAATCAAAAGGTTATCGAAGAATGTCCCTCTCCGGCGTTAAACAGCCAGCAGCGGCAGGAAATCGGCGAAATTGTCCGTAAAGCGATTGAAAAAATCGGCTATACCAACGCGGGAACACTGGAATTTCTTTATGAAGACGGCCGCTTTTATTTCATGGAAATGAATACCCGTCTTCAGGTAGAACATCCGATTACCGAAGCCATTACCGGCATAGATATCGTCCGCGAACAAATCCGCATTGCCAGCGGTGCCGCCCTCGGCTACACGCAGGATGACATCACTTTCCACGGCCACGCCATTGAATGTCGTATCAATGCCGAAGACCCGGAAACTTTCGTTCCCTGCCCCGGTAAAATTACCGAATGGCACGCACCCGGGGGGCTGGGTATCCGCGTTGATTCGGAAATCTACTCCGGCTACAGCATTCCGCCGTTCTACGACAGCATGATTGCCAAACTGATTGTTCACGGCAAAACCCGCAATGCCGCACTGATGCGTTTGCGTCGGGCTTTGGAAGAATTTGTTATTGAAGGCGTCAAAACAACCATTCCGCTTCATCAGGAAATTATTTCCCAGGCGGAATATATCGACGGCCAATACAACATCCACTGGCTGGAACAATTTATGGAAAAGAAAAAAGCCGCCGAAGGCAAATAGTTATTCTCGTCAAACCCCTCCTCACCGAGGGGTTTTTCATTGCCTCACGAACAATACACAAGAAATCATTTTAAAATAGATTTCCTTTATAATTGGATTAAGATGAACTTATCGTTTTTCTATAAGTAAGGAGCTGACCATGTCTAACCGCCTGCCTGTCTTTGATGTTTTCCGCAACAGCTTCCGCTACATGCTGGAACATTACCGCATCTTGAGCCTTTTCTGTATTTTCTCCTTTTTGGGAATATATATGCTCGGCGGTTTCAATCTGGCGGACAACCTGTTGGGCGGCGCATTTTATCTTCTTTACACCTATCTGTTCTATTTCATTTTTGTCCGGGTTTATTTCAACCGGCAGAAATTATTTTCCAAGCCGGAATTTATTAACGCCCTGGTACGCATCATCACCATCAGCTTGCTGGCATTCGCCAGCCTCATGCTGTTGGAAACGGCGGTTTTGTTCTTTCTCTGGCTGTTGAATCCGCTGGAAATTTATCCTCACATCCGTGAAATGTGGACTAATTTCATTGCTTCCAACACTTTCCGCTATGCCTTATACGGAGGAATGTTCCTCTTCCTGACCGTCATCTTTTATATCCCGGCGCTGGCCTGGGTCTCCGCCGTCATCGGGCGCAACGCCTCCATTACCCTTACCTTCTTTCACACCAAAGACAACTACCTGCGCATTTTTCTGATTTGCTTTATTGTTTACGGTCTGCTTCCGTTTGTCATTTTTATGCTTTCGGCCAATTCCTGGTTATTGCGCGCCGTATTCACGGCCATATTCACCGTCGTTCAGTGCGTTATCTACCTCCATATTTATGAATTCTTTTATAAAGTCAGAAAACATAAATAAAAAAACCCAAAAAGAAAACCCTCCGTCCGGAGGGTTTTCTTTTGGTTAAAAGCTCTAAGCAAACTTTGCCTTAAGCTGCTTTGCTGTTTTTGGAAGCTGCAAATTCGTTCATTTTGCTGATGACATAATCCAAATCTTCATTATCCAGATACGGAGTCATCGGAATGGAAAGAACGGTCTTGGACAGTTTCTCGCAAACCGGCAGAGAACGGGTATTCCATTTGGCATAAGCAGTCTGCGTATGAACCGGCCGCGGATAATAAGCGCCGCAGGGAATTCCGTTTTCTTTCAGGAAAGCCATCAGTTCATCACGATCATCGCAATTAATCGTGTACAAAGCATAAGCCGACTGGCAGCCATTCAAAATCTGCTGTTTTCTGAAGTAACTGCTCAATTCGCTGTCATAACGGGAAGCAACGCGCGCACGGTCTTTCAGTTCCTGATCGAAAACTTTCAGTTTCTGCAGCAAAACGGCAGCCTGGAAAGTATTCATACGGCCGGTCATTCCCAGACGGACGTTATCATAATGGTCTTCCGGGCTCATACCGTGAACACGGCAGGACTTAACCAGCTCATTTTCCTCAGAGGAATTGGTAAATACGGCACCGCCGTCACCATAGCAGGCCAGCGGCTTGGTCGGATAAAAAGACGTAGCGGACATATCGGCAATCGAACCGGCCTTTTTGCCTTTATAAACCGAACCGTAAGACTGGCAGGAGTCAGACAATACTTTCATACCGTTCTTATGGGCAATTTCGATAATTGCGTCATAATCGCAGGGAGAACCGAAAATATCAACTGCAATAACGGCTTTCAAATTCAGTTTGCCTTCTTTTTTAACTTCTTCAATCGCTTTTTCCAAATCTTTCGGATTCATATTATAAGTGTTCGGGTCTGAATCAACGAAAATCGGGGTTGCGCCGAGCAAAACCGGAGCTTCGGCGGAAGCAACGAAAGTAAAGGAAGAAACAAAAACGGCATCGCCCGGCTTAACATCCCAGGCCATCAGCGCCAAAGTCAGCGCATCGGTGCCCGAACCGCAGGTCGCACAGAATTTTGTTCCGGAATAATCAGCCAGTTTCTGATCCAGTTCGCGGGTTTCCGGCCCCTGGGCATAACCGCCGTGATTCAAAATGGTTTTAAAAGCATTCAGAAAATTTTCCTGACCGATAACTTTTTGAGAAGTTGCACAATCAAACAGGTTAATCGGTTTAGAAGGTTTATTTGTCATAGTATTTTCCTCTGTCTAAGTTTTAACTGGAAGTGATACTATGACAAATTTCTCCCAAAGGCAAAACACAAAAGATTACGGCTTTGTAACATTCGCTACCCGGCAACCGGAACCAGATAAGAGGTCAGCTGCCCGGCGTCCCAGCGATGAACATAAAAACCGAGCGGCCGCACTTCCGCCACAATATTTTCCGCCGGCACGAAATCATATTTCGCCCGCCAGTTGGTACTCGGCGCCGCAATCACCGGAACGCCGTCAATATTCCCGCTTACCGGATTATGCAAATGGCCGCAGGCCACCAGCCGGACCGTATCTTTGTGATCGCTTATCAGATAACGGAATTTTTCATACCAGTTTTCCTCCCCGCCGTCAAAAGTCTTCAAACCGCTTTCAAACGGAAACTGATGCACCATAACCACCGTCGGTTTTTTATCGGGATTATCCGCCAGAACATTCTTCAGCCACAGGAAACGTTCTTCATCCAACGCGCCGTTCATAACTCCCTCCTTAAAAGTATCAACCGCAACCAGCCGCAGCGGATAACCGTCAACCACATACTGCAAACCGTCGCAAGACTGCGGAAGCGGATGAAAAGGATAATACGTCCGCAGCGCACCGATTAAATTATCCGTACCGTCTTTGTTGCCGGGAATAAGATAGTAAGGAACTTTCAGCTCATTCAAAAAGGCAAAAGCCTCGGCATAATGCTTTCGCGCAGAACCGTGCACAATGTCTCCGGTAACCAGCACGCAGTCAAACGGAACGCAGAAACGGTTAATTTCGCCGATAACGCGTTTAAGGTTTTCTTCTCCCGGTTTGGAAGGGTCTCCGATATGCAAATCGGAAATATGGGCAATATACATCTTTTTTCTCCTCTCTGCCAATATAAGCATACCTGCAAAGATATTAACCTTTTAATAACAATTTTATTGATTTAGAAAAAAATAATGCTATATTTGGGACAATTATTAATAACCTGCTGCTTTTAGAAAGGGATTTCCGTGCAGAAAAGAGTGTTTCTCTCCTCTATCTTGTCCGTCATGGTTTTGGTAACCAGCTCTTGCAGTTCTACCCATTCTGCCGTTTCCGATACCCACGATCAGGCTGATACTTTTGAAACTTACAACCGGGCAATGTTCAAATTCAACTACCAGGTTGACAAATATGTCCTCAAACCGCTGGCAGAAGGCTACCGCGCCATTACCAACCAATATGCGCGTGATCGCATCAGTTCGGTTATTGCCAATTTAAAAGAACCTCTTTACGCTACTAACAATCTGTTGCAGGGCGAATTTACCGACAGCGGAATGAGCCTGGCCCGGTTCGCCGTCAATTCGACTTTGGGACTGGCCGGCATGTATGACGTCGCCGAAGGCTGGGGCTGGCCGCGCAAAAAAGCCGGTTTTGACAGCACATTGGCCAAATGGTGCATTAAAGACGGCCCCTACATCATTCTGCCGATTCTCGGCCCGAGCACCCCGCGCGCCGCTGTTTCGCTTGCCTTGGATTCGGCTTTCAATCCGCTCTACTGGGCAACTTATAACGATGCCAACGTCAAAGACAAAGTTATGTACTCATACGCGGCAGTTTCAGGCATCGTCACCAGAGAGTCCGTCATGGATATTTGGGATGACCTGGAACGCAACTCGGTTGACTTTTATGCGGCCATGCGTTCGGCTTACCTGCAAAACCGCGGCCAGTCCGGCTGTTATAATGATGAAAATACTCAGGGAACGGCTGCTTACGACTTTGACTTCGGCATTGAAGACGAAGACATGACTTACCAGGATATGGAAAATAACTAATCAGTAATTCGGAGTTACAATTAATGAAAAAGAATATTCTTATGATTTTGACGGCAGCTCTTCTGCTGAATGTCAATCCGGCTCATGCGGCTGCCGATGCCGCCAAAGCGGAAGCCTTTGTTAAACAGGTAACCGAAAACGGCGTTGAAGACATCATTAACGCCAATATTTCTCAGGCGGAAAAAGACGCCCGCTTTGAAAAACTGTTTAACAATGCATTGGATCTGAATTTCATCGGCCAGTTCGTCCTCGGCCGCTACTGGAAGACGGCCACACCGCAGCAAAGACAGGATTTCATTCAGGCATACCGCGATTTAAATATCAAAACCTGGTCTAAGCGTTTTGACGAATTCAAAGGCAAACGTTTCATTTTTAAGGGAACCTCCCCCTCCACTTCTGCCAATCAGGTATTCGTCAACACTGACGGCCCGATGGATCAGGGCGAACCGGCTAAAGTCGTCTGGCGCGTTAAGCAAAACGGTGACAAATTCAAAATCGTTGACATTATTATCGAAAACGTCAGTCTGGCAATCACCGCCCGCAATGAATATACCGCTTACATTAAAAACAATCCCGGCGGTGTAAACGCTTTGATTAAAGATTTACAGCAAAAATCCAAATAATGTTGCTTTCCTCAAGCCCCTCTTTGGAGGGGCTTTTTTTATATCCAAATATTTAGCTTCGTTAGTCTCAATAAACCTCATTGCTCATACTGTATTGACAAAGTTTTGCAAATCTGATAAAGTAAGAGTTAAGCTTTGGTCTAGTTATATGTATGAGGTGTATTATGAATGTACTTCCCGTCGGCATTGCCTTATGCCTTGTTTCC
>MNTU01000047.1:6593-51302 GCA_001917125.1 Azospirillum sp. 47_25 | reverse complement strand
TTTCTTTTTCATTTCCTGAATAATTTTATTCATCAGAACTTCCAAATCCTGATCGCTGAACGTTTTCTCAACCGGCTGGAAAGTTACTGAGACGGCAATTGATTTTTTATCTGCCGGCAAATTTTCCCCCTCATAAAGGTCAAAAACCCGCACTTCGGTAATGGCATTGCGATCTGCCGTTTTGGCTGCGCTGACAACATCAATTGCCCGCACTTTCCGGTCAACCACAAAAGCCAAATCCTTATCCACCGGCTGGAATTGCGAAAGCTCCAGTTTCTTTTTGGCTTTACCCTGACTGTCTCGCGGCAGCGGAATATTGTCGAGATAAACCTCAAACGCATAAACCCGCTGTTTAATACCTGTTTTTTTGGTAATACTCGGATGCAGCTCACCGAAATAAGCCAGAACATTTTTGCCCAGGCGCAACACGCCGCTGCGTCCCGGATGATAATATTTCGGTGCATCCAGTGTAATTTGGGCATTTTCAAAAGGCCCGTTTGCCGCTGCAATTGCGGCCAAAGCATCGGCTTTCACATCAAAAACGTCAAAAGCTCTCGCCTCACCGCTCCAATGTTTCTTCGAAGTCATTCCGACCCGTACGCCGCCGGCAATCAGCGTCTGCTGTCCCGGTTTGCGCCCATAAAATTCAGGCCCGACCTCAAACAATGAAACATTACCGTAACCGCGGGCAATATTGTTCTTAGCTCCTAAAAGCAAATTCGGCAAAACCGACGGCCGCATTTCATTCAAATCGGCGGCAATCGGATTCATCAGCAGAACAACGTCTTCCGAACGGCGGAAATACTGTGCAATATTACTGTCGGTAAAACTCCAGGTAACCGTTTCCAACATTCCCCGGTCGGCCAGTTCATGCTTAACCGTAACTGCCCGGCGCTGTGCCGGCGTCAATGTTTGCTTTGGGAAATTGTCATGCGGCAGGGATTCAGCCGGAATATTATCCAATCCGATCATACGGACAACTTCCTCCACCAAATCATGCTCGCCTTCAATATCTCCGCGCCAAGTCGGCGAAACTGCCTTAATCCGCCCGTCAGGCTCAATCGATGTCTCAAAACCGAGATTATTCAAAATTTCGATAATCTTATCGGCGCTGACCTCAATACCGATAAAGTCTTTCAGCCGCGACGGACGCAGATAAGCAACCCGTGCCGCACAGTCTTCCGAACCGGCAATCATCACGTCGCTGGCTTCGCCGCCGCAAATATCGATTATCAGCTGTGTGGCATAGTCTGACCCCAAAACATTGGATTTCGGATCAACCCAGCGTTCATAACGATAGCGGGAGTCTGAATCAATCTGAAAGCGGCGGCCGGTACGGGCAATGCACTCCGGCTTAAACAAAGCACATTCCAAAAAAACATCTTTCGTCTCTTCGGAGCAGCCTTTGGCAGCCCCGCCCATAATACCGCCCAGACACTGCACGCCCTCATCATCGCAAATTCCCAGAGACTTGCAGTCCAAAGCATATTCCTTGTCCTCCAGCGAAACAAATTTTTCGCCGTCTTTCGCCATACGAACCGTCACATTGCCTTTCAGCTTATCGGCATCAAACGCATGCAGCGGACGAGCCATATCGTAGTTAATATAATTGGTAATATCAACCAAAGGCGAAATCGAACGCAACCCGATAGCCGTCAGACGGTCTTTCATCCATTTAGGCGTTTCCGCTTTGTTGTTAACATTGCGGATATAACGGCCCACATAAGTCGGACAGGCTGAAAAATCTTCAACTTTCACTTTAACCGGGCTCTCAAAGCTTCCGGAAATCTTGCGAATTTCCAGCGGCTTAAGCTTTCCCAAACCAGCTGCGGCCAAGTCACGGGCCACGCCGCGCACACCCAGACACTCAGCCCGGTTAGGCGTAATTGAAATCTCAAACACCGGATCAATCGGCAGAACGTCCGCCGCCGGAACACCGACCGGCGTTTCGGCCGGCAGCTCAATAATGCCGTTATGATCTTCGCCGACGCCGAGTTCCTTCTCCGAACACATCATGCCGAAACTTTCCACACCGCGGATTTTTCCGACCTTCAGCGCCTCGTTATAACAGGGAATAACCGCACCGACCGGAGCAAAAATGCCGATCAGCCCCTGTTTGACATTCGGTGCCCCGCAGACAACCTGCAGCTTCTGTTTTCCGTCGTTAACCGACAGCAAATGCAAGTGGTCGGAATCCGGATGCATTTCACAATTTTCAACCTTTGCTGTAACAAAGCCGTTTAACTTGCTGGCCGGATTAAAAACTTCCTCAACTTCGAGTCCGATTTTTGTAAGCGTTTCGGCAATTTCATCAACCGTTGCTGTCGTTTCCAAATGCTCTTTTAACCATGATAATGTGAACTTCATCGTCTTTTCCTCCTATCTCTGCGCGCCGCCGTTATTGCTTAAACCGCCGGTCATCGACGATTCGTCCAAAGGCACAAAGCCGTAATGCTTCAGCCATCTCACATCAGATTCAAAAAACGTGCGCAAATCGGGAATACCGTATTTCAGCATTGCCAGTCTGTCCATACCGACCCCGAACGCAAACCCCTGATACTCGTCGGGGTCAATGCCGCCGGCCCGCAAAACGTTAGGATGAACCATACCGCAGCCGAGAATCTCCAGCCAATCGTCTCCGGCGCCGATTTTCAGCTCTGTTTTCGATTTCAAACAGCCGATATCCATTTCTGCCGAGGGCTCGGTAAACGGAAAATAAGACGGACGATAACGAACCGGCAGCTCGTCCAACTCAAAGAAAGCCTTTACAAAGTCATACAGGCAGCCTTTCAAATGCGCCATGGTAATATTCTTGTCAATCACCAAACCCTCGACCTGGTGGAACATCGGGGTATGCGTGGCATCATAATCCGAACGATAAGTCCGGCCCGGCGCAATAATCCGTATCGGCGGACGCTTGTTCTCCATCGTCCTTATCTGCACCGAAGAAGTCTGCGTTCTGACCACATAACTGTCATCAAAATCCGCACTCTCGGGATTGGGAATATAGAACGTGTCCTGCATTTGGCGTGCCGGATGATTGGCCGGCGTATTCAACGCATTAAAGTTATGGAACTGGTCTTCGATATCCGGCCCTTCGGCAACATCAAACCCCATCTGCCCGAAAATGGCTACGACTTCCTCGTAAATTTTGCTCACCGGATGAATACGCCCCTGATTCTCCGGACGAACCGGCAGGCTGACGTCAATCGTTTCGCGGGCAAGTTTCTCGTTCAGCTCCTTTTCTTCCAAAACGGCTTTTTGAGCTTCCAGCGCGGCCTCCACTTCCGACTTCAGAATATTGAGGGTCTTCCCTGCTTCCTTCTTTTCTTCAATCGACAAACCGCCGAGAGACTTCATCATCTCGGTAATCCGTCCTTTTTTGCCCAGAACGGAAACTCGGATCTCCTCCAGCGATTTAATGTCGGCGGCCTGTTTCACGGCTGCCAGAAGTTCGGTTTTTAATTGCGTTGTATCTTCCATTTTTCCACCATAAAATATTAACCTAAAACTTTAATTTGTTTCCGAAAACAACGGATTTTAAAATGCAAAAGAGTCAACCGAAACCTCAGTTAACTCTTTTGTAATGTATTTGCTAATTGCTTCTAAATTATTTGCTCAAAGCACTTTTAGCGGCTTCAACCAGTTTGGCGAAGTTTGCAGGCTCTTTCAAAGCAATATCAGCAAGGACTTTTCGGTCGAGTTCAATGCCGGCTTTGTTAAGCCCGCTGATAAATCGAGAATAAGTCATATCATGCAGACGAGTAGCTGCATTGATTCTTTGAATCCACAGAGCGCGGAAACTTCTTTTCTTGGCTTTACGGTCGCGGTAAGCGTACTGTAAACCTTTTTCAACTTTTTCAACGGCAACGCGGAAAACGTTTTTGGAACGACCGCGATACCCCTTGGCCATAGCCAAAACTTTTTTATGACGGGCGCGTGCGGTTACACCTCTTTTAACACGAGACATCTGAATATCCTCCTACAAATACGGTAAAAACTTTTTAACAATAATGGTATCAGACTCTGACAACAGGGTGGTACCTCTGGCTTGTCTTTTCATTTTCTGAGTTTTGCAGAAAAGGCAGTGTCTCTTTTTAGCAAAGTTTCTTTTCAGTTTGCCGGTTCCGGTAACGCTGAAGCGCTTTTTAGCGGAACTCTTCGTTTTCAACTTAGGCATTTTGCTTCCTTTCATAAAGTTATCATTTGGATGCTTTACAAGTATTCAGGCATGCCACATCAGCTCTGAAATACTCAAAACAAAAGCTTTATACACGCATCATTCGCAGATTGCAAGTATTTTTTCACTCCCTGCGCAAATAACTGTCGGCTAATACAGAAAATTTCCGTTATCGCGCTGCTCTCGGATATAATCGGCCCGCTCTTTTTCGCTGACCAGCCCGTCGTTATTCTTGTCCATCGCCTTAAACTGCTCTTCCGGTGTCTGATAAGTGCCGTTTTTCTTATTGCGGCGGATGTTGCGGCGGTCCTCCCGGGTCAGTTTTTCAAACCGTTTTTCAAATTCCTCCAAGCTCAGGGCACCGTCCCCGTCCTTGTCATATTCCTTCATCTGATATTCGGCAATTTCTTCCGAACGGCTCTTAACCTGATGATCGGGCGGAAAAACATATTTGGCCTCTGCGACACCGGCCATACCCAGCAAAATTAAAACAGACAGTCCCGATAACCTTTTCATCATCTCTCCTCCGTTCGCCCAATCAGTAAAAATTTTCTCCCTCCGGCGGAATAAATGCCTCCGCCCGATGATCCACCAGCTTGCCGTCTTCCAGCGTTACCCGCCGATCCATCCTGTCGGCCAGTTCAAAATTATGCGTTGCAATCAGGGCAGATAACCCTGTTTCTTTTACAATGGCCAAAAGCTCGGCAAAAACTATATCTGCCGTCCGCGGGTCAAGATTTCCTGTCGGTTCGTCCGCCAGCAGCAATTTAGGCGTATTGGCCAGCGCCCGGGCAATGGCTACTCTCTGCTGCTCGCCGCCCGACAACTCCGCCGGACGATGCTTAAAACGTTTTTCCAGTTTCAGGCGCGACAGCAGCCACTGCGCTTTTTCCCGCGCGGCTTTGAACTTCACCCCGGCAATCAGCTGCGGCAGCATTACGTTTTCCGTTGCGTCAAAATCAGCCAGCAGATTATGATATTGATAAACAAACCCCAGATAATCGCGGCGCAGCGCCGTTCTCAAACCGTCACCGAGCTTGCTGCATTTCTGCCCGTCAAGATAAATTTCTCCTTTCGACGGACGATCCAGCAAACCGGCAATTTGCAGCATGGTTGATTTGCCGGACCCCGACGGTCCCAGCAAAGCAACGATTTCCCCCGGCATAATTTCCAAATCGACACCTTTCAGAACATCCAGCTTCTGGCTGCCCTGCTTAAAGGTTTTGACAACCTTTCGCAATTCCAAGGTCGGAACAACAGTTTTATTCATAGCGCAAAGCCTCCACCGGGTCAAACTTGGCGGCACGATAGGCCGGATAAATCGTCGCCAAAAAAGATAACAACAAAGAAATGCTTACCACGGCCGCAACCTCGGTAATGTCAACTTTCGCCGGAAGCTTGGAAAGAAAATAAATTTCCGCCGAAAACAAATCCTGCCCGACCAAATGCTGCAATCCCTGACGGATTGCCTCGATATTGTCACAGAACAGCAGCCCCAGCGCCAAACCGAGCGTTGTGCCGACCACGCCGATAAACGCGCCGTCCATAAAGAAAATCCGCATAATCATCCCTTTGGTTGCCCCCATCGTGCGCAGAACCGCCACATCGCGCCCTTTGTCTTTCACCAGCATAATCAAGCCGGTAATAATATTAAAGGCCGCCACGATTATAATCAGGGTCAGGATGATAAACATCACGTTCCGTTCAACGTCTATCGCATTAAAAAAAGCGGAATTGCTCTGTTTCCAATCATAAACATACGCACCGGCACCGATGCTTTCTTCAATCGCTTTCCGCACCGGCTTGACCATTTTGTCGTCATCCAGTGTCACGTCAATATTCGTCACCGCTCCCGGCAGACCGAAATAAACCTGGGCCGCTTCCAAAGGCATAAAGATAAAATTGGAATCATATTCAAACATTCCGACTTCAAAAGTACCCAAAACCTTGTAAGACTTCATCCGCGGCACGGTTCCGAAAGCCGTCACCTTGCCGTTCGGCGAAATCAGGGTAATCTCGTCCCCGGGAACAATTCCCATTTTATTGGCCAGACGAACGCCGACAATAACGTTGTTACCGCCGAAATCTTCGGGATTGATGTTTTTTATACTGTCGCGGAGAATGTCCTTTTTCAGCAGATCATCTTTGGAAATTCCCCGGATCATCGCCCCTTCCGCTGCTTTTCCGGCAGAAACCAAAAGCTGGTTTTCAATCATCGGAATCACAGTTTTGACATTATCAAACTCGGCAATTTCCTTAGCAGCCTGCTGATAGTTGTTAAACGGCATGCCGATTGAAGAAACAATGCCGATATGTCCGTTGATACCCAAAATCCGTGACAACAGCTCCTCACGGAAACCGTTCATCACCGACATCACGATAATCAGGGTCGCCACGCCAAGCGCAATGCCCGTAAAGGCAAAGCCGGTAATTACCGAAATAAAACCTTCCTTCCGCTTGGCCCGCAAATAACGCTTGGCCATCAGACGTTCAAACTTTGAAAAAATCATCCATTCTTCTCCTCTGGTCTATCTTGATTTATAAGGCCTCCCCGGTTCTTTTGCAACCTCTCTCCCATCAATGTGCATAAAAAAAGCACCGGAATCAATCCGGTGCGCTCAGATAATTATATTGCCGGCCAGGCGGATTTTAACAGGCCGGACGTTTTGACATCAGCCCTTCCGAAATCTGCAGATTCGTCATAATCATGCAGTCCAGAGCCTTCTGATTAAGATTATCAACG
Source organism: Azospirillum sp. 47_25 (assembly GCA_001917125.1). Taxonomy (GTDB): domain Bacteria; phylum Pseudomonadota; class Alphaproteobacteria; order RF32; family CAG-239; genus Scatocola; species Scatocola faecipullorum. The sequence continues at coordinate 44,379 of MNTU01000047.1, read as the reverse complement.
TTCTTGCCGACCTCAAGCGTCCGGCTGGAAACATAATCCGCCAGCTTAATCAAATTTCCTTTGGTTTCGCGCGGCAGCGGATTTTTTTCATCGGAAGCCAGCGTTTTGATATAAACCCAAAGCTTCATATTGTTGTCCAAAGCGCTGATTAAGTCGGACGTGCTGTTGTTTTCGCGGGCATTCGACAGGTCAACCGCACATTTCAGCAGCGAGAAAGCCTCCTCCCGGGCCAGATTGTTTTTAACCGCTTCAATCAGACCTTCGGAAATCTGCATATTGATATTGACCAGGCAGTCAAAATCGGTTTTGGTCATTTTCAAACCTTTTGACAGAATCATCCGCTCAACAAACTTGGACAATTTCATCAAATTGGCTTTAATATCTTCGGGAAGCAAATTCTTTGCACTCTTCAACGATGTTTCTATTTCCACCCAAAGTTTCAAATTGCTGTCCAGAGCGCGGATAATCTCATGCTCGTTATTGCTCATCGAAGCCTTGGCCAGGGCCATTGCCTGATTAAGCAGGATTACCGCTTCTTTCTCAGCATTTTTAACTTGGTCATTATTATTCATGTTTACTTCCTCAAAAATTAAATAGTTCACACACAATATAGTTTCATTCCCCGGCTATTTAAACAGCAATAACCAGACATCCACAACTTTATGCGTTTCGGGCCTGCCCGAATGGGGAGATGGACAGGCCTTCGGCGCAGCGGAGAGAAATACCTCGCAAAGTTCTTTCTCTCCCGGACGAACCGGATAAGAATGGGGAGAATATCCGATTCGCAAAGGGGCAATAATTCCGGCCTTTCAGCCTGAAATTCCGTATTTCCTGTTGAAGGAAACAAAACAGTATCCGCTGTCGGAATTTCAGACCGGCCTTACATAAAGCCTTGAATAGCTTAAAACGGCGACAGAATATCCAGCAGCTGACGGCCGTATCTCGGCTCCTGCATATCCGAAACCGTACCCCGACCGCCGTAAGAAACACGCAGTTCGGCAATTTTGCTCGATTCGATGGTATTGTCGGATTTGATATCCGCCCGGCGGATAATGCCGCGCACCGTCAGCTGGCGAAGCTCATAGTTCACCCTGATTTCCTGTGTTCCTTCAATCACCAGATTGTCATTCGGCAAAACCTGCGTTACCACCGCCGCCATGGTCATGTTAATTTTCTCGGAACGATTGATTTTGCCTTCGCCCTGAACATCGTGGTTTGACATTACATTGAACAAATCGGACGTATCGACCGTATCCGGCAGATAATCCTTGGCATATTTTTCATAACCAGCCAGAGTATTGATATTTACCGTATCTTCGTTGTCATCACGATATTGCTCGGTCTTGTTCTTCATCGACGCATTGTCGGAAGCCTCGATGTTAACCGTAATAATATCGCCCACTTTGGCGGCCCGCTGATCTTGGAAAAATCCCGAAGAACCTTTCTTCCACAAAGAATTGGCCCCGGCATATTGTTCCGGCTTCGCCGGCATCGGCATCGAAACCGCCTGATAGCCCGGCGCATCCACCGGATTTTGTATCGGCGCCAGCTCCGGCTCTTTGCCGATGCTGGTCAGCCGCGACCAGGTATTGCAGCCGCTGAGCGATGTTGCCATCAGCAGCAGTGCTGCCAGCCTGCATAAATTTTGTTGTTTGTCAGTCATGACCATAGCTCCCCTCTATTGGACATCAATATAAACCGTTTCAGCATCGACAACCGTGCCGACCAGCACTTTCTTGCTTTTGGTGTTTTCAACTTCGATCCGCTCGCCTTTCACGCCGTCCTGACGTGCCTGCCCGCGGGCCGTAATTTGCATTTTATCCGTTTTATAAACCACGGTAATCAAATCGTTTTTCTTAATCAGAATTTTCTCGCCGATGTCACGGTCGGTTACAATTTTACCTTCTTTCAGATATTTTTTGGCCTCTTTGTTCACCAACTTGTCTTTTTCGGTCACAAACATCGGCTTAACCCGGTTCATGCGCACCGTTATTGTCTTCAACATATCCGGCGTAATCAGCTCTCCCTTGTCAATATTGCGGGCGGGAACATAAATTTCTCCCAAAACATAATATTTCCCGGAAACGGCAGTCCGTGCAAAGGCTTTTCCGTCGGCAAAAATTTCCACCGAGCAGGAAAACTTGTTTGAGAGTTCGTCGGTTCTCAGTTTTTCAACCAGGATCTTAGCTTTTCGAGCATTTTCGATTTGAAAGACAGTCTGCCCACCAAAAAATTCCAAATCAACAGCCTCAGGCCGCCCCTGCTCCACAAACTCTTTTTTGATTGCTTCTGATATTTCATCTTCACTCACCATCAGCAGATTCTCTGCTGCCTCTTCCGCCCGAACCTCACAGGCGCCCAATATTAACATTAATAAACCGAAGATAATCCCTTTTTTCATAAAAACGACTTTCATTTCACCGTTATCTCAATTGCGTAATCGTATTTAACATCTGATCCGAAGTCTGAATAATCTTTGAGTTCATTTCATAAGCGCGCTGGGCCGAAACCAGTTCCGTAATCTCCGATACCGGATTAACGTTTGACGTTTCCAGATATCCCTGCAAAATGGAGCCGAAACCTTCCACATCCGGATTATCGACAATCGGTGCACCGGAAGCCTGTGTTTCCAGCAGCAGGTTTTGCCCCATGGCTTCCAAACCGGCCTCATTCACAAAAGTCGCCAGTTCCAGCTGCCCGACGTTGACCTCATCAGTCTCGCCGTCCTGTTTAACCCAAACTTCGCCGGAGTTGTTGATATAAACTTCCGTTGCATCATCGGGAATGGTAATCTCCGGCTGAACAATATAACCGTCATGCGTTACGATCACGCCGTCGCCGTTCTTCTGAAAAGCGCCGTCGCGGGTATAGGCAATACCTTTGCCTTCCGGCAGTTCAATCTGAAAATAACCGCGCCCCTGAATAGCCAGATCCAGAGAATTGTTGGTGTTGGTCAAACCGGTACCGCCGGTAATCCGATAAATTGCCGCGGTACGCACACCCAAACCGAGCTGAATGCCGGACGGAACCACTGTCTGCGCAGCCGAAGATGTCGCACCCGGACGAATGATATTCTGATACAACAGGTCGTTAAATTCGGCCCGGCGCTTGGTATAAGCCGTCGTGTTCATATTGGCAATATTGTTGGAAATAACGTCAACGTTCGTCTGCTGGGCCAGCATGCCAGTTGCGCCGATTGCTAAAGATCTCATATTTTCTCCCCTTTATAATTAAGCCAGCTGCGAGTAAGCTGTAATTGTGTTTGACAAGCGCTCATGTTCTTCATCAATCATACTCTGAACAATCTCGTAAGAGCGCTGTAATTTGATCATTTTGGTCATTTCGGTAATCGAATTGACGTTCGACTGTTCCAAAGCCCCCTGCACCACCTGGGCGTCTTCCGGCCCGACAGTCATGGCATTGTCCGCCGTATTGCGAAACATTGTGTCTGCAACTTTCATCAGTTTTCGATTATCGGCAAATTTTACCAGCTTAAGCCGGCCGATGGTTCCGTTTTCGGTTGTCACATCGCCGTTGCTGGCAATTGAAATGTCTTTTTCCCCCGGTGCAAAAAAGAGCGGCTCGTTGTTTTCCGACAAAACGGTCTGCCCTTCCATCGTCACCAATTGACCGTTGGCATCAAGTGTAAAGCTGCCTTTTTTGGTGTACATTTCCCCTTGATTTGTCTCAATCGCGAAGAAAACATCGCCGCGAGATGCCAAATCAAAAGTATTGCCGGTATTGACGATTGCTCCTTCGCGGAAATCCTGATATTGCCCGTAATCCTGCGTAAAATAAACCGGAACCCGGCCAAAACCGGTTGCCTCCGGCGTCTGCACCAGATAAGACGAAAAAACGGCATCATCCTGTTTGTAACCGCTGGTATTCATGTTGGCCATATTGTTGGAAACGATATCCATCTGCTTCCACAGGGCCATCTGGCGCGAAAGAGCTATGTATTTGGTATTATCCATAAGTTTATTCTCCCCAATAAAAACGGATAATGTAACATCTGCTTTTGTATATGCAACTATCGTGCCAAAAATCAAAAAAGCATAAAAAAAGCCCCTCTGCACGAGGGGCTGAAAATTAACTTGCCGCATTTCCTTACTTTGAAGAAAATTCTGCAAGAAGAGACTTAATCTCCTCAAAAAACTGCCGGTCTTCAGAATTGGCCGAATACAGAGAATCTCTGCACGGCAGCTTTTCTTCAATCTGCGCATAGTGAGCAAAAGCGGTTATAATAACCTCGGAACAACCTCCGTATTTTCGACATAAAGCATTTGCATACTCTCTTGCCAACTGGGGAACCTGATTTCCGGGAGCATTAAACATTTCACATGCTCTTTGTACAGCATCTTGTTTTGCCATAGTTTTATTTGTTTTGCGGTTAATAATAAAAATAACTGTATATTTTTAACTAAATATATATCTTTTTATTTTTTTGTCAATATATCTTACAGAAACACTTTTCAGGAATACTTGAATTCGCTTACTTGCAGCCGGAAACTTTCTTCAAAACATAATGCTCGGCTAAAGCTCCCTCAACCGGATTTTTGTCCATATTCAAACGCCGCAGCTGACCGGGCTCAATTTTGTAATAGCTCACATCATCGTCTGCCGCCCGAAGCGCCAGCACATTGCTGTCGCGGCTGTAAGTTCCCTGCTCGTTAAACGTTCCGTCTTTCTTGTCAATATAAACCGACTTCATCGTAAAATGATGATTGCGGTCCAAACTGATTGTTGTTTTAATGCCGGGAGCATCGGCTGCCGGCAGCGTCCCCTCATAAACGCCGCAATATTCTTCAACGCGGGCGTTGGTATTGTCGCACCCCCATAAAACAGCGGCACCCAACAATAAAATTGCTAATTCTTTTATCATCTTTTTCACCTGATTTAATGGTTACACATTTTCAATATAATTCTTATATCTCCGCTTTCACGACAAATCAAACTAATTGATTACCCCGCCTCAAAAAGAAAGAGGTGCAAAACCTGCACCTCTTTCTCTCAACGCCTCCGCAAGGAGGATGAAAATAATTTTCAGAACCGGTAATGATTGAGCACCAGAGCAATGTTGCGCACATCGTCATAGCTCATTTTCATGTTTCGAGGAGAACCGCCGATTCCGACATGGCCGCCGAAACCGTTGCCCTCGGTCAGTCCGTAAAGCTCATTCAGCTTTGCATAAACCTTCTTCAGACCATTCTCGCCAAACATTTCTTCGGCCACTTCCGCACAAGGCGTGCCGATAATGATGTTCCCTTCGTTATAAAGGGCAACAACCACCGGATTCTGCCAGGAAGAAGCAACGCGAACGTTACCGTCCTTTTTGCCGTACCAGGTATCGAAACCGAATACAGAAGCACCGCGGATAACGAGAATACCCTCCTCTTTCACGCTGCGTTCAGCCATATCGGCTTCGGCTTTTGCCACGAGACGCTCCTGTTCTTTCACGGCAGCCTCAAAAAAAGGAGCTAGCATCTCCTCATCTGAGAACATCAGTTTGCGCCAACCGTGAACGGACAGTTCCGCGTTAGAACCAACCCCTGAGTAAAACATATGCCACAAGGACAACAGTTTACCATAAGGCAATTCCATACGGTCTAATCCAACGGGGTCGGTATCCAAAAGTGCGATTGTTCCGGCCAAAGCTGAAAAATCGCGACTCATGGTTTCCGCCATTTTGCCTTTCAAGAACTTATTGTTCTTATTGGCCGCTGACGGAATATAACCTGCCAACGAAGCGATTGCAAAAGTACAATCGGCATCAATATGGCTGATTACAAAACGCGGGTCTTGGTAGCGTTTTCCGTAACAATCGCGATAAGCGCGGATTGCTACAGATTCTAATTTAGACAAATCCCGACCATCAGCAGTTACACCATGGTGATCCATATCCAAATTATCTACAATAGACACGCCCCCGTAAGAACACTCCACCGGGCAATAGCCCTGACACATAAATTTTTCTGCTTCCGCTGCTGTTTTAGCAAAAGCAATTTCCAGTTTTTTCATATATTATGGTTTTTAATTTTTTGCATTTGAAATTGAGGCATGCAAAAAGACGACCTCGAAAATAACGCTATCTCAAAGAGATAATATGTAGAGGCATTATTATACCAAGGCCGAAACCCTATATGAAAGCGGTATAATAATATAAACAGAGACTTATAAAACAGACTTTTATTTTAGCACAAAATCGATACCCTGTCTAGACAAAACCTCTGCCGATTCCGCCAACAAAAAATCCCTCAATTGAGGGATTAAAAAACAACTTTCAAACAAATATGCCAAACCTGTAAATGGTAATTTGGATAATTTTTTCGACGTGTACATTTAGTTACACAATCCTCTATAAAAATGCGGAGAATGAGTCGAGCAGTAAGAAATAAAGGGGAAAGTACCGGAACACTGCGGCAGCAAAGATAGTCCGGGGAACTATCTTTCGCCGAAAAGCACTGGCGGAAAGAAAACAATCCGGTGAATTGTTTTCTGACAACAGACAAAGTTTGTTGATTTTCAAGCTAGCGACAGCGAAGCGGAGAAAATGTTACAAACTGTTTTATTGTTGTGAGAAGCGACAGCACAACGAAACAACAACTTAGTCGGAATTGTCAGAAGTACGTGAGGACACTTTCACCCTGCAATTTCTGTACTAATCGGCCATTATACGCATTTTTAAGAGTTGAAGTCGAGATTCCAGGCCGAATACCTCGCCGGATCATCAATCCAGTTCTCGCGTACTTTCACAAAAAGAAACAGATGAACGCGCTCATCCAGCTCGGTTTCAATTTCCCGGCGGGCAGACTGACCGATTTTTTTAATCATTTCGCCGCCGCGGCCGAGCACAATGGTTTTCTGATTGTCGCGCTTGACATAAATTGTCATTTCCGCCCGAACGGAACCGTCTTCGCGACGCTCCCAGAGTTCCGGTTCCACCGTCAGTTCATAGGGCAGTTCCTGCCGCAGATAGAGAAACAGTTTCTCGCGCACAATCTCTGCCGCCAAAAGTTTCAGCGGCATGTCCGACATCTGTTCTTCGGGATAATACCACGGCGAAACCGGCAGATTATCCGCCAGATATTTATAAAAATCTTCAATATTCTGCCCGGTCAAAGCCGAAATCATAAAAGTCTCTTTAAAATTTCCGGCAGCATTAATTTGCGCACTCAACCCCAGCAGTTTTTCTTTGGCAATCAAATCGACTTTATTCAAAACCAAAATCGCTTCAATTTTTTGCTTGTTCAGCTTGGCCACAATCGACTGGGTCTCGTCATCAAAGCCGCGCTTGGCATCCACCACCAGCACCACGATATCCGCATCTTTCACGCCGCTCCAGGCAGAAGAGACCATTGCCCGGTCAAGCCGGCGCTTGGGCTTGAAAATTCCCGGCGTGTCAATAAAAATGATTTGCGTCTGCTCATAGACGCCGATACCGCGCACCATCGTCCGCGTGGTCTGCACTTTAGGTGACACAATCGACACTTTTGAACCGACGAAATTATTGGTTATCGTCGATTTTCCGGCATTCGGAGCCCCGATAAGCGCCACAAAGCCGCAACGCGTCTGCTGTTCAGCATTTTGTTCCATGCGGATATCCTAAAAAGTCTAACATTTTGGCGGCTGCAGCCTGCTCGGCCAGCTTTTTGTTGCGCCCTTCTCCCTGCTGCGACTTAACACCACGCAGCGAAACCGTCATAAAGAAAGTCGGCTCATGTTCGCTTCCGGCTCGGCCGACCACCTCATAAACCGGATTGCCCAGCCCTTTGCTGTGCGCCACCTCCTGCAACAAGGTCTTGCTGTCTTTCGGCGGCGCAACATTCTTGTCAATCAGTTCTTTCCAGTGCTGGTTAACAAAAGTAACCGCCTGCTCACAACCGGCATCCATAAAAATAGCGCCGATAACCGCCTCGCAAACATCACACAGCACATTTTCATTTTCGCGAATTTCTTCGTTCGCCACCACCATAAACTTGTCAAGATGGAGCGTCAAAGCCACTTCCGCCACCGTCTCCTTGCAGACCAGACCGGTATGCCGCTGCGACAGACTGCCCTCCGGCTCATTCGGAAACATCCGGTATAACAAACTGGCAATCGAAACCCCGAGCACCCGGTCTCCCAAAAACTCCAGCCGCTCATAATTTTCCGACAAACGCGCCGTATGGCTGCTGTGCGTCACCGCCTGCTGCAGCAAATGCTTGTTTTTAAACTCATAACCGAGAATTTTTTCTAACTCTGATAAATTTTCCATAGCTAATTTCCATAAAATGCTTTTAGTGAGACGGATAGAGGCGAGTATCGCAGCACAGAAACGGAATGTACATAGAAGTACATGAGCATTCGAGCAGCGAACCGCGCCTCTAGGCATCCGCTAAAAGTATTTTAATCATTTTATTTTGTTGAACAAGCGTTCCCAACGTATCTTCTTAGGCCAGGTCCAAGGCTTATACCAGGCACCGTCGTCATTATGCGAAAAGAACAGAAAACGGGCTTTGCCGACCAGATTTTCAAAAGGAACGAAACCGACGTTAACGCGGCTGTCGTCCGAACGGTCACGGTTATCACCCATCACGAAATAATATCCTTGCGGCACCGTCAGCTCTGGCAGATTATCTTCGCTTTCGCTGTCGGAAACCTCCAAAATTTTATGCTTAACGTCATTCGGCAGCGTTTCGATATACTGGTGATAACGCTCGGCATTGCCCTGACTGTCACGAATGACAAAATCTTCGATTTCTTCGCGGTTGACCAGTTCGCCGTTCACATAAAGGCGGCCCTCTTCCAGCTTCACCTTATCGCCGGGCAAACCGATAATCCGTTTGATGTAATCGGTTTTGTTATCCTGAGGAAACTTGAAAACCACCACATCGCCGCGATTAGGCTCGTCAGCCCAAATCCGCCCCTCAAACAGCGGCATGCTGAAAGGCAGCGAATGCTTTGAATAACCGTATGTATATTTGGAGACGAACAGATAATCGCCCACATACAAAGTCGGATACATTGACCCGGAAGGAATTTTAAACGGCTCAAACAAAAACGTTCTGATAAGGATGGCGATAACAATTGCATAAAACAACGTTTTCACCGTATCCATCAAACTCTCATCATCTTCCATATTAATCTCTTTTTTCACTAATAATCAGTTGGATAACGCATTATCTTAGAAAAAAACATGTCCGTTCGTGCCTTTTTCAAAAATAATCATGCACATACTAAACATAATTTTACGTTATAGCAACAATAAAATCAGATTAATTCAATAATTACAAACGCTTGCGCCCAAGGGTAATCGTCGCTCATCGAAACCTGAACATTCACTTCCTTCGAGCCGGCAAGTTTCTGCAAATGTTTCAGCGCACCGCCGTAAATTTTCAACTGCGGTTTGCCCGACTTCTGATGCACGACGGCAATGTCTTTCATAAACACCCCTTCGCGGAAACCGGTGCCCAAAGCCTTGGCAAAAGCCTCTTTGGCGGCAAAACGCTTTGCCAGCGAGCAGGCATATTCCTTGTTTGAAATCGCCTGACGCTTTCTGATTTCCTTAAATTCCACCGGAGCAAACGAACGTTTTAAAAATCTTTCTCCGAAAATGCTGATCGTCTCTTCAATACGGTTAATATTGGCCAAATCGCTGCCGACACCCACAATCATAAAAATAATCCTTTTTAGCTTCTGGTTAGTTTATCCAATGTATTTTTTACTATATAATATGAAATTATCCAAGCTGCAATACAAAAAGGCACACAGCCGACAATCATCGGCTTGAGCACCGGCCAGATATCGCTGAAAAAGCGTGAAAAATCAAACGTCATCAGAGCATGTGCCGACTGCTGAAAAATATGTTCAAAGTTCACATGCGGCAACATGACGGAACTTCCCTCCAGCATAATCCGCCCGGTATAGTAAACCGCGGCCCAGATAAACGGAAACGTCCAGGGATTGCCCACAATCGTACCGATTGCCGCCGCTAAAACATTAAAACGCAGCGCCCAGGCCAAAACCACCGCCAGCAGCGTATGCAAACCGACAAACGGCGTAAACGACACCATTACGCCGACCGCCGCCCCGCCGGCAATGGAAGACGGCGTTCCGCTTAACGACCGCAGACGTTCAATAAAATGCCGTTTAAAACCGGTCAGAATATTTTCCATCCCTTTTCTCCTGAATTTTTCTCCGATATAAGCACTTGCTGATAAATTTGAAGACAGAACAAAAAAAATAAAACCGTTCCGGAGATGAATCGGAACGGTTTGGATGGCTGCGAAAGGTTAATATCTTATCTTAGAAGTTCAGTCATCCCCCTATTCGCAGCCACTCCCGGAAAAGCTCTTAGTGAAACCCGATTCTGATTTCCCTTATGCCAAAATTCAGAATCTTTCTTTCCCGGGCGGAAATTGGTTTTAGTCAGCTTGTTTTTCTTGCAGAATAACGCTGACTGACAAATGGTAATAATCCAGCAGATAACCGATATCCATATTCGTCAGTGCCGCGCGGCCGCTTTCAATTTTATCAAGGCTTTTAAAATTAACATTGGTCTCGTTGCAGACCTGTTCGCGGGTAATATTGCGTTGTGTCCGGATGAACAAAAGATAAATTCCCAATGTCCTCCCGATAGTGGTTTGCAAATCTTTAGGGGTAATTTGCAGAGTTATTTTTTCAAACATTTTAGCTCCTGTTTTGTCATTATTAAAACAAAACCACCTTTGGGTTAAAGGTGGAGGAGCTAGAAAACTGTAACTAGACAGTCAGTCTTATTCGTCCGCAAGCGGCTTAGTTCGACCACTCCTCCATAATGAAGGATATTAACTCTAGTTAAGATGTTTTCTAGACACCACAACCGGCCTCCCGATTGCAGGAATTATCATAAAGCAAAAAAATTAATTTGCAATTAAAAATTTTACAGACAGCCTCGGGCTGAAATTGCACCCGCACGACGTGCGTACCCAACAGGTGCGCAGTCTGCGATTTCTGTATGAGATAACCACTATATGAACTTTGAAAAAAGCTCGGAGAATGAGTCATATAATAAGAATTAAGAGAGAAAAAAGCGCAGCGTACAAATAGTACGTGAGCATTTTTTCTGCTCGCTAATTCTGTATTAGATGACCATTATACGAGCTTTTATTGGTTGGCGCGTGACACATACGACACTACCTTGCTCGCTTTGAGAGCGGCAATAATGTCGGTCAGATGTTTTAAATCTTTAACATCAATATCAAGCAGAAGTTCAAAATAACTGACAGTGCGATAAACAATGTTCAGGTTGGAAATATTGCCGTTGTTGCGGGCTACCAGATTGGAAAGTTCGGCCAGAGAACCGGGCTCATTGGCCAGCATAACCTTCAGACGGCCGGTATGCATTTCATTGACGGCTTCTTCGCCCCAGGCAATATCCAGCCAGCGTTCCGGTTCATCGGCATATTTTTCCAAAGCTTTACAGTCAATGGTATGAACGGCAACCCCCTTGCCGGTAGTAACAATACCGACAATGCGATCGCCCGGCAGCGGGTGACAGCAGCCGGCAAAATGAACCGCCATTCCCGGAATAAGCCCTTTGATTTTCAGCGGTTCGCTCTTCTTGTCTTTTTTAATAACCTTTTTGAAACTCGGCACTTTAATCGACTTGACCACTTTTTCAAGCTTCGACTGCTTATAAGCCGGATAAACCGCCTTTAACACATCCCAGCCGGTCACCAGCCCCTCGCCGACTTTGGCATAAATATCCTCAATCGATTCGGCCTCAAAATTCTGCAAAACATTCACCAGGCCTTTTTCGGAAAACTCCAGATTCTCGCCTTTAAACAAACGCTCCAGAATTTCCTGCCCCAGCGTAATAAACTGATCGCGCTTGCAGGCACGAACATAACGCCGGATAGCCGCCTTGGCCTTGCCGGTAACCACAAAACGCTCCCACTCCGTTGACGGATGCTGCGCCTTGGAAGTCAGAATGTCAACCTGGTCGCCGTTTTGCAAAACCGTGCGCAGCGGACGGATTTCACCGTTAATCTTGGCACCGACGCAGGTATCGCCGACGGAAGAGTGAACCGCATAAGCAAAATCTACCGGTGTGGAATTAATCGGCAGCCCGATTAAATCGCCCTTCGGCGTAAAACAAAACACCTGGTCGTTATACATTTCCAGCTTGGTGTTTTCCAAAAACTCTTCCGGATTGGAAGCCTGTTCCAAAATCTCCAGCAGCTCGCGGATCCAGCGATAGTGCTTGCCCTCGGCTTTCTGTCCCTGCTTATAAGCCCAGTGAGCCGCCACGCCTTTTTCGCCGATTTCATGCATTTCATGCGTGCGTATCTGAATTTCAATGCGTGTATTTTCCGGCCCGATTACGCCGGTGTGAATAGACTGATACCCGTTCGGCTTCGGGGTGGAAATATAATCCTTAAACCGCCGCGGCACCATGTGATATTTGCTGTGCACGATACCCAGCGCCTGATAACAGGTTGCCACGTCGTCAACAATAATGCGAAAAGCCATAATGTCCGACAGCTGCTCAAAAGAAGCGTTTTTCTGCTGCATTTTGCGCCAAATCGAATAAGGCGTTTTTTCCCGGCCAGAAACCATGGCCTTAATGCCGTTTTCCTCCATATCTTTTTCCAGCTGGGCAATAATCTTCGGCACAATGTTGCTGCCCTGCTCGCGCAAAAAGTTCAAACGCGCCACAATAGAATCATGAGCGTCTTTGTGCAGCTCGGCAAAAGCAATTTCTTCCAGTTCGCTCTTCACTTCCTGCATACCGATACGCTCGGCCAGCGGCGCATAAATGTCCAGTGTTTCTTTGGCAATTCTGGCCCGTTTTTCGGGCTTTTGCAAAAAATGCAGCGTCCGCATGTTATGCAGGCGGTCAGCCAGTTTAATCAGCAGCACGCGAATGTCTTCCGACATTGCCAGCAGCAGCTTGCGAAAATTCTCCGCCTGTTTGTTGTTGGCCGATTTCTGCTCAATCATTGCCAACTTGGTCAAACCGTCCACCAACTGCGCCACCTGATCGCCGAACAGAGAGCGGACTTCTTCAATCGTCGTATCGGTGTCTTCCACCGTATCGTGCAGCAGCCCGGCGATAATCGACGCGGAATCAAGCTTAAACTTGGTCAGAATACCGGCAACTTCCACCGGATGCGAATAATAGGGGTCGCCGGAAGCCCGCAGCTGAGCCCCGTGTTTTTTCATCGCAAAGACATACGCTCTGTTAAGGGCATCCTCATCGGCATCAGGATCATATGATTTTACCAAATCCACCAATTCGTACTGTCTGAGCATTTTTTCGGTTCCCTACTGTTCTTTTTTATCTCGCATATTCATATAAGAGCGCTTTTTTGTCTAAGAATCAAGTTTTTTGTTCCTGCAAGCATTCTTCCGGCAATTATACGTCTGACAATATTAATATTTGATAAAAAAATAAGGGTTCTTCTTCCCAACGGAAAGAAAAACCCTTACTTCGCATTTACCTTGAAGGTCAGACGGCGGTACCGTTCAGCGAACAATCCATAATCTGGAACAAATCGCCCGTCTTAAGGATTGCACAGTGAATACGCGAATAAACAGTCAGCGACGGCAGCAAATAATCTGCACCATCCGAACGGCCGATGACAAAAACATCGTCGGCGTTCATTGCCGAAAGAATGTTCCGCAAAGCAGACAAATCTATTTTTCTGGCATAAACGGTATTGGGAATAACCGTTATTTCAGGAAGATTATCCGCATTCGCAATTGCGATAACTTTTGCCGAACGTCCGTTTGCACTCACCTTTTTCAATAAATCTATAGTCTTCATAAAGTTAAAAATTTAATGGTTTATACTCGAAAAGAATATAAGTACTGCTTTTTGTTATTCCGAAATTCCGTTTATAAACCTCAGACAACAATCCGAAATTTAACTTTGAAGGCTGGTCAATAATAACAAAATAGTAAAACATATACTTATAATTCTAAATACAGATATAGCATAGAATTAAATATATGTCAATAATGTTTTATTCTTGCCGTTTTTTTTGTCACAGACACATAAAAAGGCTGTCCATAAGGAACAGCCTTTCAAATCAGGATTTTTTTATTTTTATTCTTCGTCTTCCAACCCGTCGCCGAGATCGTCGCCCAAATCAAAGCCGTCTTCCAAACCGTCTTCTTCATCAAGCGGCAAATCAGCATCGCCGTCGTCGGCAGCGTCCAAATCCAACACATCGTCATCATCGCTGTGAACCTGCATTGAATCGGACATCTCGGTATCCAGCAGAACACCGGAGAACTGATCGTCCAGATCAGCCAGTTCTTTCTCGGCCGCCATAATTTCCATTTCTTCTTCTTCGGGCTCTTCAACCTCAACATATTTCTGCAGCCCCATAACCAAAGACTTCTGCAGTTCTTCAATGCTGACCGTTTCGTCGGCAATTTCGCGCAAAGCGACAACCGAGTTTTTATCATTGTCGCGGGCAACGGTCAACGGAGCTCCGGCAGCCAGATCTTTCGCACGCTGGGCCGCAACCATCAGCAGTTCATAGCGGTTAGGAATTTTATCAACGCAGTCTTCTACAGTAACTCGAGCCATTTCTTTATGATCCTATCAAAAATTTAAAGAATGTTTTTTAGCTTTATACTAACTAAAAATCGGAAATGCAATAACAAAATGCAAAAAAAAGCGTGCCGTCAGTTCAAAACGGCAACCGGCTGCCCCAAAATCCGGTATTTTCCGGCCTCAAATTCCTTTTTCAGCAGTTTGCGGTTTTTCCGCGCTTCCAGAATATCATTCAGCGGCGCACGATACATTTCCACCAGCGTCTGCATGGTCTGAAACTGCAAAGCTGCCTTGCGGCCGCCCAGATTTTCTTCAAGATACCGGTTATAAGCGCCGTCCCGGAAAGCTTTCAGGCTGGCCAGCGTTGACGAACGCATCATTCCCATCCGATAAGCCTTGATCGTCTTGTCACAGGTATAAGCCCAGCTCTCGGGGGTAAAGCCCTCGCCGCCGACCGCCATCCGCAGCTGCAGTTCCATACCGGCCATCCGCAGTTTTTGCACCAGACGCTGGCAGGGATTAACCATGTCTTTCAGCATATTGACGGTCAGCCCCTTGCCGTTTTCCTGCTCCCAGCGGTCAAGAAAACTTCCGGCATTGTAAATTCGCGCCATGCGCGGGCTGTCCGGGGCAATCTCCCGCACTTTCGGCAGCGTCCGGGCAAAAGCCTTAATATCGGCACTGGTCAGCGGGCTGTTGATGTCCGGATTTATCGTGCGCAGGTCGCTGGCTCCGGTTTTAACTTCGGGTTTGGCTCCGGGAACAAACTCGTCCGCCGGCACCAGTTCTCTGATTCGGGCATAGAAGTCCCCGTCATACGGTACTTTCGGCGCCGCCTTGCGCATAACCGGACGTTCCGGACTTCGGCGGTTTTCCGGCCACATTTCCGGCATCAGCAGATAATACAGATACGGTGACAAAAACTCCAAATCTTCAATATCGGCCAGTTGCGGAGCGATTCGCGTCGGAAATTTGTTTTTGGTTTCTTTAATTCCCGGCATATTCAGAGCTTTCTCCGGCATATTCGGCACCGTATGCAGATAAGGGCCGATGTACTGGTAATATTCCGGCGGAATCATTGACAGAATATCAAGCAGATCCTGTTCATGCTCATTCCGCAGACGCCGCTCGGTAGAGCCGTAATCGGTAATCGTCACCCTGAACAGGCTGTCAAACAGGTTGCCGATGTCCCAGTGATAATCGTAACGCCGGTTATAACGGGCGTTTTCCACCAGATATTTGCGCTCCAAATCCGCATATTTCGGCAGAGGCTCGTTTAAATCGACTTTGAAATATGCCGCATAATCTGCCGGAGAAGCCTGCACGACCCGAAAAATTCCGGCCGACAAAACCACCCCGGACAGCAAAGCAGCCAGTTTTTTAGTTATTGTCACCTGTCAGTCTGACCTTATAAGTTAAGACGGCTTGTCCCTTGGCCGGAACACTCACTTTCCAGACCGCAGTCGAAGCGTTTTTCTTTTCATGCTTCAGGCTTTCGCCGACAACTTCCCAGTTGCTGTTGAACCCTTGCTCAAAAACCACCGTTTCGGCTTTGTCTTTGGCATTATTGAATTTAATTTCCGCATCTGCCTCGGAAATATTTTTGGCAATGCTTTTAACGCCGGTCACCTTTCCTTTGACCGCAATATCAAACGACTGGCCGATTTTCAGCTCTGCATTGTCGCCCGCCGCCAATTGCTTCAGGCTGCTTTCGCCCAAGAACTGAACTTTGCCGCTTTTATCGTTTTCATAAAAACGGACCACGCCTTTCGGCAGCGGTTCGCCCAAATTGGAAGCTTTGTCATTCGTCAATTTAAAAATGACGTCGGGATTCTGGCGGACAAACTCGCTCTCCCGCATATTCGGCCACAAATAAAGTGGAGAAGTCAACCGGTATTCTCTGGCAAATTTGACATCATCCTTGCTCAGCAGCGAAACCTGCTTGGACTGTTTGTCGGTAATTGTGGTTTTGAACGGCAGCGTATAGATGTAATAATCGGCCAGAGCTTCCTGCGCCGGAGTTCCCGCCGCACTGTCGGCCATTGCCATTTCCGCATTGCGAACCATTTTTGCCGCATACATCATCGGCATCGCCCGCGGCTGAACCTGGCTTACCAGATTAACATTCCCGGCCACCAGCTGCACCAGAGCATTTTTATAATCGGCACCCGATTCATTGGTCAGCGTAATCCACCCCTTAAGATTCAGACTGTCCGCACCGGTAATGTCTGCCACATAATCGGCTTTCCAGCTCAGTCCGCGGGTCAGATAAGCCAGTTCCAGCCTGTTGTCTCCGGCCTGTCCGGCTTCCAAATCGGCCGACAGGGTCGGTTTTGATGTCAGATTCTCCGGCAGACTGTCAAAAATCAGCCGACCCGGGAAATGCGTCTCAATGCCGTAACTGAACTGCAATATCGGATTGCCGTAATTGCTGTCCAAAATCTTGGCCTGGTCAAACACGGTCGTACCCGTTTTTTCATCATACAAAGCGGTTTTAACCGTTTTGCCGACAGATTCGTTCACAATATTCACCGGCGTCAGCAGATTGTAATTGTAATTCTGCTCAATCACGCTGATTTGGCTGCCCGTCAGCATAGCGGTCTCCGGCATGATTTTTTCGGCCACGCCCTTAAAAGCCACCGAATTGCGTCCGGCATTCAAAGCTGCAGTACGGCTGTCGCGTACAAAGGCCAGATCATTGTTGTAAATGCTGACCGCCACCGCCGCATTGTCTCCGCCTTCCAGAATAATTTCCTTGGCAGAAAGATTTTGCGGCATTGCGGCGCCCGCGATACCGGCCGCCATCAGAAGTTTCACTGTCGAACTTGTCATTTTTGCTCCTTTGCTCACATGTTTTGCCGCTAATATAATCCATAAAAGCACAAAAAAAAAGTGATAAAATAAGATTATTGCTAGACTCGGGAATAATATTCTCCTAATATTGCATCAGATAGATTACAGGCTCAATTGTTTAAGGAGATTTGTTATGGCATGGACTGAGCAAATGGTCGAAGACCTGAAAAAAATGTGGGACGAAGGCTTAACTACCGGTGAAATAGGCAAACGCCTGAACGTTTCCAAAAACTCCATCGTCGGAAAGGTTCACCGTCTGCAGCTCCCTGCCCGTCCGTCTCCGATCAAGAAAAAAGACAGCGGCGAAGATACCGCCGAAATTCCGGCCGCCAAAACCGCCAAAGCCGAACCCGCGCCGAAAGAAAAAGAGCACAAAACCGTTGCTCCCGCACCGAAACCCGCGGCAGAGCCTGATCCGGAAGCTCTGCGGGAACGGATTGAAACCATTCGAAATTCCGTTCATGTCGAACATCCCAAAGGCAAACATAAAACCATGCTCACCGACTTGGACAACCACACTTGCCGCTGGCCGATCGGCGACCCCAAAGACGAAAACTTTCATTTCTGCGGCCGCAAAATCAAAATCGGGCAGACTTACTGCGAAGAACACGCCGCTGTTGCTTATGTTAAAGCCACCGGTAAGAAATAGACTTTGTAAATTATTAACCAATTCTGTGTTAATTTAGTCTGAGTAAGTTTAATTTAGGGGATTTGAAAAAATGTCTATGGGGAGTCTTATAGCTTTTATTGCCGGTTTTGTTGTCGTTATCGGTTCCATTATGTCGGCAACCGACAAACCGATGGCTTTCATAGACATCCCGAGTATTATCATTGTCGTTGGCGGTACGTTCGTAGCCTCTTTCATTTCTTATGAAGCCAAAAATGCCGTCGCCGGCTTAAAAATGGCGCTCAGCACTTTCAGAAAACACAAGGATTCCGAAAATTCGCTGAAAGACGAAGTCGGCCGTATCGTCCGCTGGGCTTATATTATCCAGAAAAACGGATTACAAGGCCTCGAAAATGAAGTAACCGACGATTTGCGCAACGAAAACGCCTTTCTCGCCTACGGCGCAGATTTGGTCGTTACCGGTTATACCGGCGCCGAAATCAAACAAATTCTCGAACATATGCTGGAATCTCAGGCCGAACGCAACAAACGCATGACCGACGTTTTAATGAAACTCGGCGGCGATGCCCCTGCTTTCGGTATGCTGGGAACCCTTATCGGCCTGATTATCATGCTCGGCAACATGGCCGGCGATCCTTCGGCAATCGGACCGAGTATGGCTGTTGCTTTGGTTACGACTTTCTACGGTATTATTCTGGCGCGTATCGTCTTCATCCCGATGGCTACCAAAGCGGCTGCGCGCAACGATGTCACCTTATTCAAAAACAATCTCCAGATGGAAGGCCTGGTTCTCCTCGCCGAACGTAAAAGTCCGCGCTATATTCAGGACAAAATCAATTCCTTTGTTGACACCCGGGAACAGTTCTTAATCGACCGCGATATGAACAACACGCCGGCCCAATAAAACTTTGGAGTTTTATCAATGAAAAAGAAAGCCGCAGAAAAAATTGACGAAGACTGGATGTCCACTTACGGCGACATGGTTACGCTGCTGCTGTGTTTCTTCGTCATGATGCTGGCCGCTTCAACGCCCGATGCCGCCAAATATGAACAAATCCAGGCCGGCCTTAACGAAGGTGTCGGCAAACAGGAAAACCAGCCTCGTCCGATTGAAATGATGATGGTTGAGCTCAGTGACGATATCCAGTCTATGGAAGCCGAAGACAAAGTTGCGCTCGGAACCGATGCTCAGGGAATCGTCCTTGAATTTGAGGGAGACACCCTGTTTGATTACGGCTCGGCCGAAATCAAAAAAGAAGCTCTGCCCACACTTAAACGCATTGCCGCCACCCTGCAGTCGGAAAGATATAACAAATTCATTTTTAACATTGAGGGCCATACCAGCGACGAACATTTTTCCAGCGCGCAATACCCGTCCAACTGGGAACTTTCATCCGCCCGCGCCGCATCGGTTGCCCGTTTTCTGGAAAGCCGCGGCATAAACCGCGTCAGACTGCGTACGGCCGGCTTGTATGATGTCTCGCCAAAATATCCCAACCGCGACCCGTTTGGCGAACCGATCCCGCAAAATCGGATAAAAAACCGCCGCGTTGTCATTCATGTTGAACCATCCTACCGCTAAAAAAATCCCCTTCCGAACGAAGGGGATTTTTTTTATTTAGCCGTAACCTCGGCACAATAACCGTTACTGCCGGAACTCTCGCTGCTTCGTCCGCACATATCCTGACAGGTATCATAGCTGCCGTCTCCGGCGCCGGTTTCTGATGTGCTGGTGTAGCAATCGCTTCCGCCGGTTTTATAATCACAACAGGATTCCGTGGTATATTGCATCCGCCAGTCACCCCAGCGTTCATTTTGCGTACACCCGGTGCAAGCACTCGTCGTATAATAAGACTTTCCTTTATAACAACGATAACAAACGCCGCCGCAGCCATCATCACCGGATTCCACCTGATAATAGTCGGCCGAACATTTATTTCGCTGAGCGTTGCTGTCGGAACACTTGGCTTCACAGGCCGCTCCGATATTGCCGACATTGATGATCGGACGATAATTGACCGTATCCCTGATAACAAAATAAAAACCGCCGGTAATAGAACCGCTGTCATAGTCATAACTGGAACTTCCGTGTTTAGAACAAAGTTTCGACAGGGCTGTCGTTATGGCATCGCTTTTGCCGCTCCAGAAGCACCCGGGATTTTCAGAATGATAATCACCCCCGTCAGAATTGCAGTAATAATACTTGGCATTACTGCCTTTATTAACACCGTAAGTACATCCGCCAAAAGTGGAAGAAATGTAATTTCCCGACATAATTTTGGCCGTTGAAATCTTTCCCAACGTCGTATTAACGGCAAACATATTATCCAACAGCTTTTTCAGTTGTCCGGCCGAAGGAATAAACCAGTTTGCCCGATTTGTTCCCACCGTCTTATAATTTTTAACCCGTTCATAAAGATAGTTGCTTCCGAGAGAAGCATTTTTCAATATTTCATCAACGGATGTCTTACCGTCCATATCTTCAATCGCCGAATTCTCATCTTCATATATTTTTGTCTGAGCCGTAATAGCCATATTCATCGCAAAATATTGGGTACCGCCGTAACTGGTACTTTCAAACACGCTCCGGTCTCCGTCCTGCAAAGCCACGGCTAATATATCCTTGCGGGAATTCGTTACATAAAAAACAACCCCGATTGGCACTTTGTTGGAAATCAGCAAAGAGCTGGTTGAACCGTCCGAATACAAAATATCGCCGACATTAACATCACCGCCGGTCTGGCCGTCGGTACAAAATAACTTATTTATATCATACGGACACCGCACCACGCTCAAACCGACGCACTGTTCTTCCGTCTTATTATACCCCATTGTCGCACAATCGGGCGTCGGCGTACAAACCTGCGCATGAGAAGAGAAAAGCGGAAACAAAACCGTTGCAACTCCTGACATTAATCTCATCTGCATCTTTTTCATTTTTTCTCTCCTTAAAAGCAATGGAAAATATCTTTGTTAAACGGACACGCCAATCGATAACTGTTGCCGCATTCTTTAGCCGTGCGAAAATACCCCAGCTTTTTGCAGTCTGTTTCCGGACGCGTACACAAAGTTTCCAAATCCGTTGTTCCGACATTACACCCCAAATCACACCATTTTTGAGAGCAGGCCTCATATTCACAAAAACGCCCTTCCGGACATACGGTCAATTTGCACTTGTTTTCGCACCCCTCGGCCTTGCAGGTTTTAAACAAATGCGTTTCTCCGCGCCAGCAACTGTCCGTTCCTTCACCGCCGTAAGTGCATTCTTTATAGCTGTTGCAGCTGTTTTCAACCCGTTTATATTTTATTGTGCCGCAACTGTTGCAAACCAAGGTTGACGCATGATATCCCTGTGCATTCGCCTCGGCTGCCGTATAATCATACCCCTCACAGGGGTTGCAGACACATCCCTTATAACTGCCGTCATAAGGGCAAATAACCGTTTCATCGGTTACCTTTCCGGTCGGGCAACTCACATAATACTCGTTATCTTCACAGGCTCGCCCGTTGTCTTTCTGGCATTTTTTAAAATATTTACCGTCATAGGGACAAGCCTCCGCCGGATACGCCGGCAGTGCACAGGCAGTCACAGCATAACCGTTATTTTTACACCAATCGGTCGCCCCATAACATTTATCGACATATTCATCTCCGTAGGGGCACCTTTTTCCCGCATACGTTCCCGAGGCACAGCTGGAAGCTTTTACCTTATATCCCAGCGAAGCACAGCTCTCCGCAATACTGAAATCCTGATTGCCAAAATCCGTCCGTACAGTTCCGTCAGTAATAAAGCGGACTCTTGCCTCACGTTGAAATCCCTTTAAAGAATAAACAGGCTGCACCAGCAACGGTGCAACCTGAAGCTCTGATTTAAAGGCTTGGTTTTGAGTCATATCTATGAGACGGGTGGCTGAGATGGAAGAATCAAGACTCACACCATACGCCGAAGCGGAATACGGTATGAACATTAAAAATGCTCTAAGGAGAATACTTCTCATCATACACCTCTATAACTAAATCAAAGCTCACCTCCAAATTAACATAATTTACAAAATTAGTCAATATATAATAAAACACCTTTTTCTTTTTTTCTATTCTGCCCCAGCCATTGGATATAAAAAACCCCTCAGCTTAAGCCAAGGGGTGTTTTCTCTCTCTAAAATCTAAAAAACATTGCCGGCCAGCCGAAACTCTCCATGATCATAAACCGCATGAATACAGCCGCAATTGGGAACTTTGGGCTTTTCTACCCCAAAATAACCGAGCAGGTTGCTCATCGTGCCGCCGTGAATGGCCAGCCCGACACGCCGATAACCTTCTCCGGCAATCGTCCGCATCGCAGTCAACACGCGCTCCCGCACTTCCCCGATGCTCTCCCCCTGAGGAAAACGGACGTCAAGTTTATCTTGTCCCGGATTAAAAACCGCTTCACCGACTTCCTTATAAAGCCGATTAACATCATCAAACGTCATTCCCTCGGCCACCCCGTAATGACACTCCCGCAAATCGGGAAATTTAACCACTTCTATTCCCAAAGGCTTTGCGGCAATTTGCGCCGTATGATAAGCACGGATGAGTGGTGAAGAATAAATAATTTCCAACTTTTTGTCCTTCAGCTTGTCAAACAGACAAGCCGCCTGCGCCCGTCCGGTCTCATTTAAATCCACATCTGTTCCGGAACCCTGCCAGCGCTTTTGTTTGTTAATATCCGTTTCGCCGTGTCGAAAAATATAAAAATCAACCATTTCCATTGTTCCGTATCTGTTAAACCTGATATTCATTGCTTAAATATCATTCTCCGCCTCCGGCGTCAACTTTTCTTTCGCCCTCTCAAAGCAAACTGCAAATGCTTTTCCGACTAACATATTTCCCTCACATCAAGTCTCCGTTAAATGTAAGTTTTTTCCGTAACCTGTAAAATATTTTTCTTGATTACTAATCAAACTCTGCTAATGTTTAATCAGGTTGTATTCCTTAGAAAAGAATACGGCCTAGGGCTTAGAAAACCCTTTTATAAACGCAGTCGCCTGCATAGCGACTTAAAACGTTATATGCCGATTTCTGTCCTTTAGGGCGGATGTCGGCCTAATAAGGCTATGCGCTGAATAAGCCGAGCCGTTTGCGTTTATACGGTTTTCTAACATCCGCCCGCCTTTTCTTAAAGAGCGGGTTTTGTTTAACTATAAATAAAGGATGTAAATCGTATGAAAAAAATAGCAATAATACTCTTAACATCAGCGGCTTTATCCGGCTGTGCTTCTATTATAAAAGGAGGAAGTCAAAAT
Organism: Azospirillum sp. 47_25; assembly: GCA_001917125.1. Lineage (GTDB taxonomy): Bacteria > Pseudomonadota > Alphaproteobacteria > RF32 > CAG-239 > Scatocola > Scatocola faecipullorum. Next base: position 21,086 of record MNTU01000047.1, on the reverse strand, counting down.
ATTGATATTACAACAAATAACGGACAAAGCGTAAACGCAACAATCTTTACAAAATCAGGAATACAAGAAACTAATATTCCACAAACAATCGCCGTACAAAAAGATAGTCAAGACATTACAATTACAGTTAAAGAAGGACGATGCAATAAAGAATCCGTAACTACCGCTAAATCACGTATACAACCTTGGTTTTGGGGAAACATGATAACGGGGGGCATCCTCGGTTCAACAACCGACTCGTTAACTGGCGCTATGTGGCAATACGACAATACAATTGTCGTCAACGTAGATGAAAAAACAACCTGCAAATAATAATATAACCGGTATTGTGTTTTTATGAAAATATACAATACCGGATTTTTCTAGGATAATACAATGAATAAAAAATTGACTATCTATCTAAGTATATTTTTATTATCTTCATGTGCTACAATGTTCAACGGCACAACCAAAAACATTCATATGATGACCTCCAACGGTGACAGTGTTAAGGCAGACATTACAAGTAAAGGAGGCATTCAAACAATAACTCTGCCCGGCTCTGTTAATGTGCAAAAAGGAAATGATATATCTGTCAATGTTAAAGAAGACAAATGTCACCATCCATCTTCTTACGTCATTAATAAGCATTTAGATATATTCTTTTTAGGAAATGCATTTAACTATTTTACAGGAACTAGCACAGATATACCTAACGGCGCTATGTGGACATACGATGATAATGTAGTTGTACCGGTATATCGCAAAGATGACTGTAAAAAGTAAATTACTAATTTTAGCGATATGCAGTTTGTATTGCAGTCAAGCTCGTGCCGAATATACTTTCGAACAGCTAAAAGAATTATCGTTGCCGGAAACTTACAGTTCTGTTGAATGGAAAAACTTACTCCATTACGACAATGAAAAAAGTGTCATAAACAAAGAAAGTAATTTTTTCTTATCTTCAGATGGCTTTAAGAATCCTCAAGCTGAATATCTGGCGACATTAAAAGCCATAACAGAAAATATTAAACAACAGGATAATCATGCTATTTGTAAATATCCGGCACGGTTTGACTACATTCTGCATTCGTTAAATTTGAAAAAACAAGATTTTAATCTACCGATATGTAAGGATTATCAGGAATACAGAAAAAAAGTTCCGATTGATTCTGTTTCTGTAGTCTTTGCGGCAGAAAGCAATCGTAGCCCCTCATCAATGATGGGACATGCTTTTTTAAAGTTGCAAGGGACAAATGAAAACGGTTTAAAGGAACATTCTTTCAGTTATTTTGCAGCATTTAATATTGAAAATAGCTTGCAATTTTACATAGATATCATAACAACAGGAATAGACGGCGCCTATATTTTATCTCCTTATAAGAACAAGATAGACGAATATTTAATCGGAGAAAAACGCTCTCTGTGGGAGTTTGATATAAATCTGACGACAGAAGAAATTGAGCGTTTGAAAAGCCATATTTGGGAGTTAAAAGGCCATAATATCAAATATTCCTTGGTTTCTCATAACTGTAATACTGCTGTTGTAAGCATATTAACAACCGCAAATCCAGAGTTTAAAACCTCTAATATCAAACCATTCATAACACCTGTGGAATATCTTAAAGAGCTTTATAATAAGCAAAAAATTAAGAAAATTTCTATTGAACCAACTGAATATATGCGTAAAAAAATACACAAAAACGGAACTAAAAACATCTTGTCCGCTAACAATTCAAGTCGGATTTCCGTTCAATATCAATCAATATCTCCAAACTATGTCTTATTTCAATTAAGTCCTGTATATCAAGATATCAGAGATACAAATTCTGCTTATCATGACGAATTGGAAAGTAAGATAGGAGAAATCGGACTAGGATATTCTTTCAAAAAAAATAAAGCCTTTGTAGAAAGCATAAATATCTTAAAAATGCGTTCTATTTTAGATTATACCCTTGAAGCTGACTATTCCAAACATTTTAAGCTGTCTTTAGAAAATGACCTATCCGAAGAAAGTACGAATCTAAAACCGACAATAGAATTTGGACTAGGTTGGGGAATATCTGATAAAATGTTATCCTCATATTTCTTACCTAAATTAGGTTATCGGTATAATCAATATGGAAACTTATATTTAGCCCCAGAAATTGGATTTATTAGCAAAATTGGCAAAGATATAAAAATAATTACATCTTATGAAACATATATTAACAGTCAGGGGAATAATCGCGGGTATAACGGAAAATATGATTTTTACATAGGATATAAAGTTACAAATAATCAAGATATTTTTGTAAATTATAAATACTATTCTGGCACAGACAATCATAATAACTTATCCGTAGGCTTTTCATATAGATTTTGATTCTTTGTCAAATCCAACCACATTCTTCTACACCACAAAAAAATCATATAACACAGCAACTCTACTTGGTTTCGTTGCACCCTTCCAATTTCTCCATATAAAAAACCCCTCTTTAACAGAGGGGTTTTTTATATGGAGCGGGTAACGGGAATCGAACCCGCATTAAAAGCTTGGGAAGCTCTCGTTCTACCATTGAACTATACCCGCATTGCCTTATTTAGATAAAACAAAACTTTTCATTTAGCAAGCACTTTATTCAAAAATCACCAGCATCACGCCCAAAATGATTAAAATAAAGCAAAACATTTTTTTCAAAATAACCTGCGGCGAAATCTTTTCCATCAGCGGAACCCCGAATTTCTTTAGCAGCAGATAAGCGAATGCCAGCATAAAAATCGGCTGGGTAGCATTCACGGAAATCAGCGTCACCGGCGACAGGCCGGACAAAGCATAAACCCCGCAGACCATACCGAGAAAACAAATAAATTCATTGACGACAAACAAACGGCACTTTTTCAAATAAGGCGGAAAATTCCTGACAATATCTTTCCGCCAAGGTTTCACCAGCAGAAACGCCAATGGAATCATTCCGGAAATCGCCCCGGGAAATATTGCCAGATTTATCCAGCTCAAATCCTCAATCAGCGTATATTTTTTCAAAACTTCGGCAAAAGCCACCAACAACGAAGCCAGAACCATATAATAGAAAGCGCGGTTAAGCTTGGGAATTTTCCGCCCCTTTATGCTCAAAGCTACGGAAGACAGAATAATCACCGCAAAACCGACATATTGCGCAAAATCAAGCTTGTCGCCCAGCCAAAAATAACTCAGCAGCGGCACGCTGACCTGCCCCAAAGCAAACAACGCCGCTACAATTGACGGATCAATCACTTTCATCGCTAGATAGTAAGGATATAAATATCCGATATAAATTGCCGCCAAAATCAAATAACAGCCCCACACCTCGGGCGACGGCATGGTCGGCGTTCCCAAAAACAGCAAAAGCGGCAAAAACAGAGCATTGGATATCGAAACATAAAAAACCATCGTCGTCGGATGCTTGAATGTCCGGTTCGACAAATGACTCTCAATAATCACTGCCATTGCAGCAAAAATCGGCATTCCGAAAGCGGCAAGAAGAAACTCCATCTGTCCCTTTCGTTAATTTTGAGCCGCGTTTTTAATGGAATTGATGAAATTGGTTGCGTTGTTGACAGCCGTTTCGTTCAGCCCCATAGATTGCAGCGTCAATTTGCGAATGCAGTCGTTGGCCACGTCCTCGGCCGTTGCTTTGACACCAAGGCCGGACGTAAACAGCGTTCCGTTGGCAGCCCGGGAATTTATTTCATTCAGCATACAGGCATTAAGCTTGGCCGTGCTTGAACTGTTCTCATTCAACAACAGCGTATTAAAGTCAACGTTGCTGCACGCAGACACGGCAGCCGCCAAAGCAATACCGGCAAATAGTTTTGTAGTCATTTTCAGTCCTTTATCTCAAACTTGTTCCTTTGGTACTTTCTGAAAACAAAGCCGCAGCGTTGCGGTAAGCCACCTCAACCAGGAACGGGTCGGTAACTTTCTTTTTTTCCAGACAAAAACGGGCTGTTTTCTGCGCCGCTGCCGTGTTTCCGAAACGTTCGGCATCACCGTTCTCTTTCGCCTCCAACGCAGTGTCACGCAGACAGACATTCAGCTCACCCAGCGGGGTCAGCGGCGTTTTGTCAACGGCACATGCACCCAGCAGCAAAAAAACCGCCAATCCTGCAAATTTCATGTTTTTCTCCTTATTTCAGATATGCTATTATTTATCCAAAAAAAATTAAAATTACGTTTAAACAGCGAAAGGGAGCCGAAGCTCCCTCTTTTCATTCCCTCCGCCAGATAAATGTCAGCAAGACAATTTCCAACAAAGCAAACACAACATAATTCAAAAATTCGCCGCCGGTTTTCTCAATCAGATAAACCGCAAAAGCGCCGAAAAGAACCGCAAACACCGATGCAAACACGCGATTTTCGTTATCATTCCGGCACAATTTGCACAAATTGCGGTAAATCCGACGGGCGTCTTCGCTGCAGGAAGAATTCTCACGACGGTAATAAGTGCTTTCTCGCAAAGCATGCAGCAACTTGAAATCAAAAGACTTATCCTTATCGGCATAGCGCCACAGGTTCGCCGTCAGCCAGCACAAAACGTCGGCATAAACCAGACTTGCGGACATTTTCTGCGGCACAAAACGCGGCGGACGCTGCCAAACTTCCAGATACAAATCAAGCAGCATTCCGTAACGGTCATAAAAATAAGCACCGCTCATCAGCATCGCATGCGTCACAATCTGAAAACAGTGTTTCAGTTCTTCATCATTCCGCAGCATAGCGCTCATGTCCCGAAAACATCTCTGCATCTGGGAAAAAAGACGAAATTGCACTCTGGCGCTGAGATAAATCGAAAACTCATGGCGTTGTTCCCCGCTCATCTGCCAGGCCAGCAAATCGTTCAACGAAAGCGTCGCATAATTTTCATCGCGGAGTTTTCCCAAAAACTGTTCCGTCTGACGCAAAAACTCGGCAGTTTTCGCCAAATCACTCTGTTCGTTCTTTAAATTTTCCATACATAATAGTTTAAAAGATTAATAATAAAAAGTTGCTTTCAACTTAAACTTTCCCTCAAATTTGTCAATATCTTTAAAAGCCTTGCTGCGATTCGGATTGAGTCGCACTTTTTATCCGCTGCGGAGCATTTTTTAATGGATTTTTGAGATTTAACATGCTATAAAGCGCGCATATAGAGATTCTATATTGAGTTTAACCGAGCCGGAAGATTAGGCCTTAAATCGTCTTAATCTGAGGCTCTTTTTGTGTTCTAAACATATAAGGAAAATAACTTATGTCAGAAGTCAAAATGAAAATGATGGACGGTAACGAAGCCGCTGCTTCCGTTGCCCACCGCATGAATGAAGTCTGCGTTATTTACCCGATTACCCCGTCTTCTCCGATGGGCGAATGGGCTGATGCGTGGTCTGCCGCCAAACAGAAAAACCTGTGGGGCGTCGTTCCCGAAGTTCAGGAAATGCAGTCTGAAGCAGGTGCTGCCGGCGCTTGCCACGGTTCTATTCAGGCCGGTGCCTTAACCACCACCTTTACCGCTTCTCAGGGCTTGCTCCTGATGATCCCGAACATGTATAAAATCGCCGGTGAACTTTCTCCGTTCGTTATGCATGTTGCCGCCCGTTCCCTGGCTTATCATGCGCTGTCCATTTTCGGTGACCACACTGACGTTATGAGCTGCCGCCAGACCGGCTTTGCCATGCTCTGCTCCAACTCCGTTCAGGAAGCGCACGACATGGCCGCCATTGCTCAGACTTCAACGCTGCGCAGCCGTGTTCCGTTCATGCATTTCTTTGACGGTTTCCGCACCTCGCATGAAATCAAAAAAATCAAACTGCTTTCCGACGACGATCTGCGCGCCATGCTCGAAGGCGTTGACTACTCTTTCAACGCTGAACATGCTCTGCGTCCGGAATCTCCTGTCATCCGCGGTACGGCTCAGAACCCTGACGTCTTCTTCCAGGGCCGCGAAGCTTCCAACCCCTTCTACAAAAAAGTTGAAGGCATCGTTCAGGAAGAAATGGACAAGTTCGCTAAAATCAGCGGCCGCCAGTATCATGTTGTTGATTACGTCGGCGCGGCTGATGCCGAACAGGTTATCGTTATTATGGGTTCCGGCGCCGAAACCGTTGAAGAAACCATTAACTATCTGAATGCCAACGGCGCCAAACTGGGCCTGTTGAAAGTTCACCTGTATCGTCCGTTCCCGGAAAAATCTTTCCTGAAAGCTTTGCCGAAATCGGTCAAAGTCGTTTCCGTTCTCGACAGAACCAAAGAATCCGGCTCCACCGGCGAACCGCTGTACCTTGACGTTGTCGCCACTTTGACGCAGGCCTTTGCCAACGGCGAAATTGCCAATATGCCGAAAATTCTCGGCGGCCGCTATGGTCTGTCTTCCAAAGAATTTACCCCGGGCATGGTCAAAGCCGTTTATGATAACGGTTCTGCCGCCAAACCGATTAACGGTTTCACCGTCGGCATTAACGATGACGTTAACAAAACGTCCCTGCCGTTTGACGATTCGATTGACACCGAACCCAAAGACGTTGTCCGCGCCGTATTCTACGGTTTGGGCGCAGACGGTACTGTCGGTGCAAACAAAAACTCAATTAAGATTATTGCCGAAGACGCCGGTAAATACGGCCAGGGTTACTTCGTTTATGACTCCCGCAAATCCGGCTCTATGACCACTTCCCACCTGCGTTTTTCGGATAACCCGATTAAGTCGGCTTACCTGATTAACAAAGCGGACTTTGTAGCTTGCCACCAGTTCCCGTTCATGCGCAAGGTTGACATCCTGAAAATCGCCAAACCGGGCGCAACTTTCCTGTTGAACGCTCCTTACGGCGCCGATGAAGTATGGAATCACCTGCCGATTGAAGTTCAGGAAGAAATCATCAGCAAAAAGCTGAAATTCTACACCATCAATGCGGTTGAAGTTGCTCGCGAAACAGGTATGGGTCAGCGCATTAACACCGTTATGCAGACCTGCTTCTTCGCCATTTCCAACATTCTGCCGAAAGATGAAGCTATCGCACAGATTAAGAATGCGATTAAGAAAACCTACAGCAAAAAAGGCGACGCCATCGTTCAGAAAAACTTCCAGGCCGTTGACGCCTCTCTGGCTCATCTGCACGAAGTTAACTATCCTGACCATGTCACGTCAACTTTCCACCGCTCTCTGCCGGTTCCGGCCAATGCGCCTGAATTCGTTAAAAAGCTGACCGGTGAAATCATTGCCGACCGTGGTAACGAACTGCCGGTATCTGCTTTCAGCGAAGTCGTTGACGGAACCTGGCCGACCGGAACCACTCAGTACGAAAAACGCTGCATCGCTACCGAAATCCCGGTTTGGGATCCGGAAACCTGCATCCAGTGCGGCAAATGCTCTCTGGTCTGCCCGCACGGCGTTATCCGTATGAAAGTCGCTTCGGAAGAAGAACTGAAAAACGCGCCGAAAGGTTTCAAATCTGCCGCTTATAAAGGCAAGGAATTTGCCGGTAAACAGTTCATTTGGCAAATGTCTCCGGAAGACTGCACCGGCTGCGGCATCTGCGTCAGCGCCTGCCCGGCTAAAAACAAAGCCAATCCGGAACGCAAGGCCATCAATATGGACCACATTGAAAATCATCTGGAAGAACAGGTTGCCTGCTGGAACTTCTTTGAAACTCTGCCCTACGTCAAACGTACCGAAGTTGTCAAGAACCTGCCGAAGACCACTCAGCTGATTCAGCCTTTGTTTGAATTCTCCGGTGCCTGCGCCGGCTGCGGTGAAACGCCGTATGTCAAACTGTTGACCCAGCTGTTCGGTGATCGCATGGTTGTCGCCAATGCGACCGGATGTTCTTCAATCTACTCCGGCAACCTGCCGACCACACCGTATGCCAAAGACGAAAAAGGCCACGGTCCGGCTTGGGCAAACTCTTTGTTTGAAGACAACGCCGAATTCGGTCTCGGCATGAGATTCTCCATCGACCAGCAGACCCATTTTGCCAAGACCCTGCTTGAGGGGCTGAAAGACAAAATCGGTGCCGAACTGGTTGAAAAAATTCTCGCTAACCCGCAGGCCACCGACATTGAAATCGATGACCAGCGCGCCAATGTCAAAGCTCTGCGCGACAAGCTGGCCGGCATCGACACCCCTGAAGCCAAACACCTGAACAAACTGGCTGACTACCTGATTAAGAAATCAGTCTGGATTCTGGGCGGCGACGGCTGGGCTTATGATATCGGCTTCGGCGGACTGGATCATGCGATTGCTTCCGGCAAAAACATCAATATCCTGGTTATGGATACCGGTGTTTACTCCAATACCGGCGGTCAGCAGTCTAAGGCTACCCCGATGGGTGCCAGCGCCAAATTCGCGACGGCGGGTAAATCTCTGCCGAAAAAAGATCTGGGTATGATTGCCATGTCTTATGGTAATGTTTATGTTGCCCAGGTTGCTTTCGGTGCCAATGATGCTCAGGTCATCAAAGCCATGAACGAAGCTGAAGCTTTTGACGGCCCGTCCATCATCATTGCTTACTCGCACTGCATTGCCCAGGGCTTCAACCTGGCTGACGGCTTGCAGCACCAGAAGAACGCGGTTGAAACCGGTTCTTGGCCGCTGTTCCGTTACAACCCGGAAAACATTAAAGAAGGCAAAGCTCCGCTGACTTTGGATTCCAAAGCTCCGAGCAAACCTCTGTCAGACTATATGTCTAACGAAACCCGTTTCCAGGTTGTCAACAAGATGAATCCTGAACGTTATGAAACCTTGTTGAATAAGGCTCAGGAGAACGTTAAAGAAAAACGTTCCTTGTATGAACACATGGCAGAATTTGCCATTAAGGAAGGCGCTGAATAATCAGCTTTCCGCCAACAAAAATACCCCGAAGCAATTCGGGGTATTTTTTTGTTATCAAATATTGACTATCCAAAAAAAACATACCATCCTATAAGATATTAATATTTACAAACAACAAAGGAAGCTGACATGAGTGATAACAGCCAAAACGATGAGACCCCACTCACTCCGGAACAACAGGAAAATGATTTTATCTCTATTCTCGGAGAAAAAAACTTTGACAAAGCAAAATACCGCCTTGACGTCCAGAAACTGCAAAACATCGGTATGCCTTTGGATATACTTAACCCGATGGCTTACAAAAAAGACGATGATAATGATAATGATAATGATAATGATAAGAATAAAAACAAAAACTCAAGAAACACTGACCTGCCGGACTATAAAGGCGACGGCCTTTCATTCATTTCGGAAGAAAAAAACGGAAAACTTTTCGGCCGCGGCAGTAACGGTGAAACATTTGAAGCTAAAAACTATGAGGAACTGAACAAACTCATTGCCGGCTCTTACAAAAAAGAAAATGAAAAACGCCCCGACAAAGGAAAAAACTGCATCGTCGAATATCATACTTCCGATAAAAATCCCCAAAAGATGGCCGCTTTCGCAAAAGCTTTCATTAATGAGGGTATTGCCGTCGGCGGAGATGTTCCTCAAGATCCCAAATTCTGGCAAAATCTGAAAAAAAATATCTGAACAACCCCGAACACTCCATTGATAATTGGCAGCACCTTACCCGGAAAGTTCCCCCTCAATATATGGGAGAGATGAAAAATGAACACTCGCTTTCACCAACACAAGCAACAAACCCCCGAGCAGCTTCTGGATCGTTCATCAAACAATTGCGCAACGGAAACAACCCCAAACTGACTCCGCGGCAAAACAAACCGCAGCAACGGTCAAACGGCAATCAGCCGCTTTCCGTACAGCAGATGATCGGCAACGGTTATCAACGCTGAACAATAAAATACCCCGAAACAATTCGGGGTATTTCGTTATCTCCTTATGACTGAATATCCTCTCAGCCCATTTCCTGATATCACCATATTGCAAAAAAAGAGAGAGCGGCTCGCTCCCTCTTTTTCTTACCGGTATATCAATAGCGATATAAGGTCAAAACATGAGCCAACGCCGCGTAACGCGTCCGTTCCGAAGAGGTCATTTTTTCAGCTGATTTGCCGCCCAGCGTTTTGAACTCCTTGCGAAGTTTTTCCACACCGTCGGCATCTCCCGGCAGCAAATCCGGAAAAGCGGTCAAAACAACATCCGTCGGCGAAACGGCAGTATAACGGCCGAAACGACGCGGCGGCAGCAGACACTCGGCCGGCTCCTGCCGCACCTCTGCGTTCTCCGCTGCTGCGGCAACTTGTTCCGCCTCGGCATTGCCGGTTTCCTCATCCGCAGGACTTTCCTCGGCAAGCGGAAGCTCGCCTTCGCCCGAAGACTCATTGTCTTCCTCATTGGCTGAATTATTCACTCTGTGCTGTCTGATACCGATGATAACCAGAATCAAAATACACAACAACAATCCCGGGATTGCCCACTCATGCAAAAAATTTACGATTGTTTCCATGACTTTAATTTTTTTGAAGTTTATTAATAAGGATATTTTCCGGTTTTGAACCATGTGTCGAGGATACCGTTGACCATGGTATTCATCTGATAACGCAGATAAGCCGCCGAACTGCTCTCCCAGCCGTTGCCGGCTTTGTTGCCGTCCAAATCGCAGCCGGTAATTTCAATTTTGCGGCTGTTGACCAAAGGCAGCGCATCAACCTTGGAAACGCCGATCAGCTCCCACTGTTCAGGATGTTGCAAACAGAACGCGTATCCCTTCATGAAATACTTGCGCACCACGCTGAAGGCCCCTTCCCGCGACGGAAAGCTGTTCTGCTTTTCCTGCGGCAGCGGAAATCTCCCGTTATTCCAATCCGTAAAGCAGCTCAACACATTGCCGACGACAATATCAACGCCGTAGCCCGAAGTCAGACTGTCCACGTCAAAAAGTCGGTCGCAAAGCTGCGCCACCGGTGTTTCAAACGCCAGAAAATGAACATCTCGCATGGCAAACGCAAATTTCTGCACAGCCGACAGAGAATGCCCGGCTTCCGTCAACAGTCCGATACGCGGACAATCCAGTTTTGACAGCCGTTCCGAGCCGCATATAATCTGTTTCAGCTCGGCAATTTTTCCGCCGTAAACCAGAGCCTCTTTCAGCAAATTTCGCCGGATATAGGCCTCATCGAACCCAAGGCTTACCAGAAGCTGAGCATAAAGCAGCGCTTCCGATGTGCCGGGAATTTTCTGCCCGGTTGACGGTGCGCTCCCCAGCAAAATGATTTCCGGCGCTTTGTGTTCGGGTTCCGGATACTGCCGACGGTGTTTCATAATGATTTCCCCGGCATACTTGACAATCCGCGGATAACCGCCGAACACCACCAAAGCATCAAGTTTGGGGAGATTGTCAATTCCGAAACTGTCAACTTGCACAAGCGCGCCGTTAAGCGTGCAGGCATAGCGGATCGGATACTCCTGACTGTAAGTCGCCCATTTTTGAAGCGCCAGAATTTCTGACACTTCGGCACTGGTAAGTGCCTGAACTTTTTGTTGTTTCATATCAATAAAAATTAAAAGTGAAGACATAAAGCGACAGGCACTTGAAAATCCTTATAAAAAAGTTCAACTTTTTTAAGTCAAATTCCAATAATACCCATCATAATTAAATTTAGGTTTCCACGTTATCATAATCGGTCAAACATAGCAAGACAAATTTAGACAAATTGGAACTTATCAGCAAAACAAGACTTCCGCTTTGTTCCGCATACCTTTTCCGGCGAATCGTCTGCCGATTCGCACCTGTTCCAGATTGCCTCAGGCCTCCTTCTTTCCGGTTTGGGAGCCCTGTTTTTATCCTTTGAAATCGCAAAAACAAAACGACACAACTTTATATTGAAAATAAGATTTAAATTCTGTGGGTTATTTGAAAATTCTCAAAAAATTACTATCTATTGCTGATAATAATAGACTCATAAAATATTCAAATTTAGGATAAAAAAATGACAGAAAATACATCACAACCGGCTGCTGAATTTAAAGCCGACTTTAATGACTTGAATTATTTCAAAAACATTTATCATCAGGAATATATCAGAACCGCCCATCAGAGCGGCAAAAAATATCGCAGTCTGAACGGCGCCGTTCAACGGGCTGTCGTCGAAAAGGCCATGCTCCGCACCGAAGCTTATAAATTCTCCCGCTACGGACAGGGCGAATTAAACGGGCTCACCCCGGAAAAGCGTAAAGAACGCACCGAATTCATCTTCCAAAAATACTGCACTTTTTATGCCTACAGCGACGAGAGCCGGAAATACCGCCGCGGCCTGCAGGACATTCTGACCGAAGAGCAGACTTTTCTTTACCTCCACCCGATGGAAAAAGACCGCGCCAGTGCCCGGCGGGAAAAAATCCGCCAAATGGCACAGGAAATCGATGCCGGACAGTATCGCGGTTACGACATCACCCGTTTCTACCGCCAGCGGCAGGGACAGGAACTGTAAAACGTTTTTCAAAAAGGAACCGAACGGTTCCTTTTTTCTTTCCATTTACAAAAACATATTGCTTTTTTCCTCACCCGCGTCTATCTTATCTTTAGACAAAATAATTTTTCTTTCGATTATTAACCCTAAAAAATACAGTCATGAACAAAATGCCTATCCTGGAAGCTACGCTTCCCGCCCGGGATGAATGCCTGTTCCCGACTCAGGCCGATGCCCGTCACCATTTTGCCCGCTTGCACCTTTTCGGCAAAATCTCCTGCGGCATAGCCTACACCGACAACAACGAATGCGAATTGGTTTGGCTGATGCAAACCCGAGACGGACAACACTATCCGCTCCAGGCTTTTCGCAGCAAAGTTCCTTACAACGGTAAAATCATTCGTTTCCTTCAGGAAAACATCGGCAATTACATCGGACGCGAAAATCATTTTTACATCCTCTGTGATGATGATTTTCTCGGCCTGACCATTCGTGAAGTTGCCGTCTATGCCGACCAGCAGGACATTCACGCTCTTTATGCCATGGATAACATCGCCTACGAAGACATTTCGCTGGTAAAGGTTTTTTCCATTTTGCCGCAGCGAAAATTCCTGTTTGTCAGCTGGCTGATTAACCGCTGTGATCATACCGGAGAATTCCGTCCGGCTTTCATCGAAGACACCATCATTCATCGGGGCTTCGACCCGACAAACATTACCTGGGAAACGATGACCGCCGGCGACACCTTCATGCATTTTGACGAAAAGTTCCGCGTTGCCTATGACCGCAACACCGGCTGGTTTTTCAACAAAGTCTTTCACAATCCTTATATGCGGATTGTCAAAAGCAACATCTGAACAAAAGAGGGGAAATCCCCTCTTTTGTTTTAAGCCTCGTTTTTTAATTTTTCCGGATTAAGCCCTTCCAGTTCAGGCAAAACAAATCGCCCGTCCTTGCGGACCAAGATCCCGTCCAAATAAATTTCACCGCCGCCGTGCGCCGCATCCTGCATCTGTATCAAATCCCAGTGCACGGACGAACTGTTGCCGTTCGGCGCTTCGTCATAAGAATTGCCGATAGCCATATGAAACGACCCGCCGATTTTCTCGTCAAACAAAATATCCAAAATCGGATGCGTAATACCCGGATTAAGTCCGAAAGCAAATTCCCCCATATAACGGGAGCCGGCATCTGTCTCTAAAATATCCTGCAGCTTGTCATTGTTGGCCAGAGAAGAAGCCTCCGTAATCCGCCCGTCTTTAAACACCAGCCGTACATTGGAAAAGAAAATACCGTTATATACCGTATCGGTATTAAACTGCACCACCCCGTTAATTGAATTTTTAACCGGTGCGGTATAAACCTCGCCGTCAGGAATATTAACCTCACCGCAGCATTTTATTGCCGGAATCCCCTTAATGGAAAAAGCCAAATCCGTCCCCGGCGCAATTATTCTCACTTTATCCGTCCGCTCCATCAGCTCTTTCAGCGGCGTCATCGCTTCACACATTTTGGCATAATCCACCAAACAGGCGTCAAAATAAAAATTCTCAAACGCCTCCACCGACATTTTTGCCAACGCTGCCATGGCCTGATTGGGATAACGCATCACGCACCAGCGGGTCCGGGGCACCCGTGTCGAACGATGAACGGGATTATAATAATGCTGCATATATAAAGCCATCTGCCTTTCATTAACATCCGACAAAGCAAAAATATCGTCATAACCGCGCAGTGCAACATAAACGTCGCTTGAAGCCATCTGCTGCCGGTATGTTTCTCCGAATGCTTTCATCTGTTCTTCAGAAGCATTGTCAATCACCGCTTTCAACAAATGCTCGTCATTGTAAAAATAAAAAGGCACACCGCCCAGCTCGGTCGCTTTCCGAATAAAAATTTCCATTAAATCCAAAACCGCCGGCCCGAAAGCTTCAATATAAATCTTTTCGCCTTTTTTCAGTTTGACCGAATTTTTAAGCACATTTTCAGCCAGTTGATATAATCTGTTGTCTTTTTGCATTTACTTTCCTTTGTTTAATCAGTATTTCAGCCTGTCAATTAAGCATTTTGAGATAAACAGTAAGAATTAAGGAAGAAAAAAGCGGAGTGTACAAGAAAGTACATGAGCATTTTTTCCGCCCGCAAATTCTGTACTAGTTATC
>MNTU01000047.1:0-6541 GCA_001917125.1 Azospirillum sp. 47_25 | reverse complement strand
ATTAAGGAAGAAAAAAGCGGAGTGTACAAGAAAGTACATGAGCATTTTTTCCGCCCGCAAATTCTGTACTAGTTATCCATAGAAACCATTTTCATCAGATGATTAAGCAGCAAAACCCCATACCCCGTTGCCATTCCTTTGTCGTCAGTCTCACACCCGGCAATATCTATATGCGCCCAGCGAACGCCTTTTTGAATATAGCGCTGCAAAAAACAGGCTGCCTGTGTTGAATCGGCTTCGCGTTTGCCGACGTTTTTCATATCTGCCGTTTCCGATTTCAGACGTTTGTCTATTTCTGCTTCCAGTGGCAGTTCCCAGACTTTTTCGCCGCTTTGCGCCGCGGCCTCTTTGACTTGTGCCAGCAGAGCGGTATCATTGCCCAGCAAGGCGGCATAAAAACCGCCGAAGATATAGGCGGTGGAACCGGTCAGCGTTGCCATGTCAACAAGAGTTTTAACTTTATATTTCTCCTGTGCCAGCCATAGGGCGTCCGCCAGAATCAGGCGCCCTTCCCCGTCGGTATCAACAACTTCCACCGTCTGGCCGGAAAAGGAGGTCAAAATGTCATCCGGTTTATAGGCATTTCCGTTCGGCATATTTTCCACCAACGGCAGCACGGCAATCAAATTAAGCGGAAGTTTCTGCAATGCGGCCGTTTTCATTGCCGCCGCCACGGCTGCGGCACCGCACATATCCTTCTTCTCTCCGATTTGCTGGCTGTCAGTTTTCAGAGAAATGCCGCCGCTGTCATAGGTAACGCCTTTGCCCACCAGCCCCAAATCCCATTCTTTCCGTTCCGGCCGGCCCCGCCACTCCATCACCGCAATATATGGTTTGTTGGCTGATCCTCTTGATACGGCTTCAATCAGCCCCAGTTTATGCCGGACGATAAAATCCCTGTCCAACAGCTCAACCTTTATATCCAGATATTCCAGACGTTTCAAATCCAGAGCCATGACCTCCGGTGTCAAAACATTCGGCGGCTCGTTGCCCAAATCCCGCGCATAACGCATGCCGTTGGCCAGAGCCAGCGTGTCTTTCCAGTTTTCCGGCTTTTTCAGCTGGGGAAAATATATGGTTTCCAATTCAGGAAACGCCTCGTCTTTCTTTTTGGTAAAATACTTGTCAAAACCATATGCCGAACGCTCCAGCTCCAAAGCCAGACGAGCTGCTTTTTCTGCCGTCAAAGCATTGTCTCCGCCGCCGACAACCGCAGCTTTTTTCTGCATTTTAACGGCCTTGTAAATCAGAGAGGCCTGCTGTCTGCCGTCACCGCCGTTTTTAACCGCGATAACGGAAATTTTTCTCCCGTCGGCAAAAAACACTGCGCTCCCTTCGCGAAAATTATCCGCCTCCAAAGCCCTCACTATTTTCCGCCGATCAGATTCGCCCAAAATTTCGAGTCGCAGAATATCTTGTTTCCAATCGGCACCGGTAAGCACAACCAACGGACAATTTTCGTCATTATTTTCGTCCTTAAAGATAAATTCAAGCATCGTTTTTTCCTTTTCTGCGGATTTTTCACCGATTATATCCAAAATTTCATAACAAACCCCTAATTTAAACTGGTAAAATTTTGCATAAACAGTTAGTATTTAGACAAAATAACCGTCTCTGAAGGGAATAAAATGCCCTCAAACAAAAAAAGACATAACCCGTTAAAAAGTTCCTCCGATATTTTTGCCGAGGAAAAAACGTCCGCGGAAATGATAATGGACACTTTCGTCCATCCTTCCGAACCTGTCTTTTTCAGCGACGAAGACTTTCAAAACCTGCCCGAACTTGCCCAAAAGGCACAGCAGATTAACCCTGACTGCGACCCCAAACAAGATGAAGCTGAAATCTTGCAGCTTTTGGACAAATTCTACAACGGCGATCGCGAACTGCCGCCGGCCTCCCGCTATAAAAACAAAGAAACCTACAAACACATGCTGATTCAAAAATTCCGGCGCTGGGGCATGATATACGTTGAAAAGAAGCACTATTCGCTGAGCCGGCCCGAAAAACATCTGATTCGCATCGACTTTTACGGAACCGTCAACAAACCCCGCCCCGACCAGAACAGCATATCCTACCTGCGAAACAGGAATGACTTTGCGGAACCTCAGAGCCGCAAAGAAAAAAAACGCAACGTCAAAAATCCCGCCGCAGATGAAAAAGCCAAAACCGACACCCCGAAAAAATATGAACTCGGCGACTACAATCTTGATTTGTCTCCCGCTTGGCGGCTGATGCGGACTTTTCCGCGTTTTCACATGCTGGAAAACAAAATCCGCATCCAGATGTTCCGGCAGAAGCTCAATCCCGAGGTTATCCCTTATCTTAATATTTATGACTATTCCGACATTCTGTACAACTACTTCAAACGCGAAGACACCAAAGAAGGAGAAAGTGTCACGATTTTCCTCGGGGCGCGCCGCTCTTTCATTAAAGACGTCTTCCTCAAACAGGAAAAATGGCTGCGAAACTTTTTCAAACGCCACAACTATGACGAACGCTACTATGAGGCGCTTATTAAATCGGCCCAGGGACGCGGCGTCACCTGTAACCTGATTCTGAAAAGTTCTTCCCGCGATTTCGTGTATGACTACATTCGCAACCGCCGCCGTCATTTTGCCGCTTACATCAGGGAACAGGCTCAAAGCGGAAACCACATCCAAAACATCATTGAGCATTTGGAAACTCAAGGGAAGCCGCTCACCGATGAGATGCGCAATTTTATTGCTGCCAATGAAAATTCATTCCGTGACCACCTGAGCAGAAAACACATTACCGGACGCCATGTCAACGCCGTTTTTGAACTGCTTGAGGAACCGAAATTTCCGCTTTATCTGAAAGAAAACCTCAAAAGCCTCATAACCGGCAATGAAAAAGCTTATACAGACTTTCTGCTCAACAAGGGGCTTTCCTCCTCCGAAGTCAAAAGCCTGCTGGATAAAATAAAGACACGCCCTGCGGATAACCTTGATGCGGCACTGCCGTCCGAGTTCGCCCGGCAAAACCCGGAACTCTTCAAAGCCGGCCTGCAAAAAGAAAACCGCGACGAAAACTATATCAAATTCGCCTTTAACGTTCTCAACCCGCCCCCGCTCCCGGAATATGTTCAGGAAAGTCTGCTCAACTTTATTATCGCCAACGAAAAAGACGCCGCCACTCACAATAACCCCGATACGGCCATGGTTCGGGATGTTGCGGAAAACGGCATAACGCCGGATAATTATCCCGCCGTCCGGAAATATGTCCTCAAAAACCGCAAAGAATACAGCGATTATTACAAACAGAACAATATTCTGACCTATCAGGAACTTAACGAACAGCTGACCGACATCACCAATTTTATGATAAAAACCAGGGGCATTCCGCTTTATGCCAAAGATTTCGCCCGCCAATTCATCGGCAAAAACCGCGATGTTTTCCGCTATTGGTACTCTAATTTTCAGATTCACAAACACCAAGATGCAGCCGAAAGCCAGCATAAACGCATCCTGCAACGAGGTCTCTCCGCCGACGATTTTGACTCGGTGTCCCGTTTTATCGGCCAGAGAACCGATCTTTTCAGCGATTTCTGCCGCGAAAAAGGGCTGGAAACCGACAGCCGCGAAATATCGGAAATATTCAAGACCGGCAACTTTTTTCTCCGCGAGAACCTGATAAAGTTCCCCGATCTTGATAAAATTTCCCGCATCAAAGAACTGACGGAACAGTTCATCCGCCGCAACGGCTACATTTACCGCCGCTCGCTGATTCAACAGCGTATCAGCGAAAAAGAAAAGGAAGCGGAACTGATTTTAAAGAAAGTCAGCCGTCAGGGCATTACCAACGCAATAATACCGCTGGCTCACAAATTTATTCTTAACAACAAACACCTTTTCAGCAATGACCTTTATAACGGTACTCAGGACAAGGAATATGCCGACGGCATAATAAAAGGCATTCGCACCGGAACGGCAGCCATTGAAATTCAAAATCAGACCAAAAATTTTATCAGCCACCGGCGCTCGTCTTTCATTGCACACATCAGCAATCCGGAAAACATTGAAACCTACATCGACAACACGCTCCGGCAGCTGGACGAGGAAAAAACCGAAAACGACACCGCCTATTGGAGTCTGCAATATATTCTGCTTAACCAGAATGATTTTGAAAATTATCTCCGTGATGAAAAAATCGGCGAAGAAAATATTCAAACCTTTAAAGACGGCATACAAAAATTCAAGCTTTCTCAAAACATCGGTATGGTTTTTGAAAAAGGCGGCCTGAGCCTGCAATTCAACGACGGAACCAGCCTGGCTGTTCCCAACCTTTCGGTTCATCACAAATGGGCCGTACAAGACAGCTTTGAACAATTCGACCCGCAAAACGAAAACGCCGAAAAGATTAACCGCCTGTTCCGGCCGCTCAAAGAAACCGCTCCGGAAGCGCAGGAATTTCCCAACCTGGCGGCCGCCAACTATTTCAGCAATCTTTGCGCCATTATCGACGATCCCTACCATATCCGCTTTTTCCACGGAATGGACCGTACCGAAAAATTTGATAACTGCGAACGCTACATCGGCCGCCTTTACCCGGCAGATCCGAACCTGATTTTCTTCGGAGGGCTGGCTCCCGAAGACCAACTGTCTTATGACTATTCGCGAGACCCCAGAACCAAACGCTACCGCAGCCATACCGAAACCGTCACCCTGGCCAACCGCGAATTGCAAAAAAGTGAACAGCTGTCTCCGGAAACCGTTTTGTACATTATTACCGGAAGTCGGCAGGGACGGCGCTGATGCAGAATTTTATCAATAAAATCAATCAGATTTCCGGTATCGTCACTGACAGCAGCCTCACCCCCGCACAAATTATCCGTTGTCAGAAACAGCTGAAACAAAACAACATCGCGCCGGTTCCGGACGAATATCTGCAACTGCTCCGTTTCAGCAACGGCCTCCGCGGTAACGGCAGCCTGCTCGCCGGAATTTATCCCGAAAATCCGGAGCTTCCTGATCTGCTGCGGCTTAACCTCCGGGTCCGCCACCCGCTTTGCCGCGATTTGATAATCCTCGGCGTCAATGAAATGGACTATCTGGGCTATAACCACAAATGGCAGGTTTACCAAATCATTGACAAAGATGATTTTGAAGTGTTAGAAGAATATCATGAACTTACAGCGGCACTTAACGACATTTTGAAGATTTAACATGAACAATATTTATGACGTATCCACAGAAAACCTCGACCGCGCGGCCGAAGTCATCAAATCCGGCGGATTGGTTGCCTTTCCGACCGAAACGGTTTACGGGCTCGGAGCCAATGTTTACCTTTCGGAAGCCGTTGCCGGAATTTTTGCCGCCAAACAGCGCCCAAAATTTGACCCGCTGATTTCCCACATTGCCGATGTTGACTTTCTGCCGGAATACGCTGTTACCGATGAGCGCATCATGGAGCTGGCCCGACATTTCTGGCCCGGCCCGCTGACAATCATTATGCGCCGTCAGGATAACAATCCCTCAATTGACCTGGCCTGCTCAGGCTTACAGAACATCGCCGTGCGCATGCCGGCACACCCGGTCGCTCTGGAACTCATCCGTCGCAGCGGAGTTCCGATCGTCGCCCCCTCAGCCAACCGTTTTAAATCCATCAGCCCGACAACCGCTTACCACGTACAGGAAAGTCTGGGCGACAAAGTCGATATGATTCTTGACGGCGGACAATGCAGTGTCGGCGTTGAATCAACCATTGTTGACATGACCGGAAAACAGGCGGTCATTCTGCGAGCCGGCGGCACAACTCTTGAAGCTCTTGAAGATTTTCTCAATGAAAAAGTCCTGCTTTCCCATGGCGACCCCAACCAACCCAGCGCCCCCGGCCAGTTGTTGAAACACTACGCCCCCGGAAAACCGCTGCGTATCAACGCTGCGGAAAGGAAAGACGGCGAATTTTACATCGGCTTCGGTTCCGTTTCCGATTCTGACATCAACCTCAGCCCGAGCGGCAATCTGGAAGAAGCCGCCAGCCGGCTGTTTGCTTTTCTGCGCTTTGCCGACCGCCAGAACGGTTACAACGGAATTTGCATGTCTCCGATTCCCGAAACCGGATTGGGACTGGCCATCAACGACCGCATCCGCCGCGCCGCCTATAAAGAATAACCCCTGCCCGAGAGGATAAGGTTCTTCCTTGGTTCGCGCTGTTATTTGCTTGTACAGCTGTTCCCGCCGACGCTCATTTGACGTTTGCCGGAACTCCAAAAATCGACCTTTTCTCATCCACCCGCCTCATAGATACGAATCAAAGCCAAAGTCTTGAAGCCGTATCAACGGCAGACGGAAACCTCCGTCTGCCCTCCTATAAGCTCGCCGGCGTCTATTTCATTACCGGCAGCAACGGACAGACTTTTGACAACGAGGCTAAGGACAATGACTTTACCGACCCTACCGGCGACAACTGCAAACGTCTCGGCTTTGCCGTTACTTCCTGCGCCTCCGGTTTGTTTAACCGTGCCTGTCCTTATAATGACAGGATTTATGACAAATGCTGCGAGGCCTCTTATACTTATGAG
>MNTU01000016.1 GCA_001917125.1 Azospirillum sp. 47_25 | reverse complement strand
CAAGGAATGCACCGACGGGGGAGCCGCCGGCGCCGAGGTCTGCTATTCCGGAAGCCTTAAGAAATTCTCCGAATGCAAAGAAGTCTGCGATCCCAAGTTTCAATATGACAGTTCCAACTGCACCGGCGACAAAGTCTTAACCGGCAATTCCTGCGGCGGAAAATATGAAGGCTGCACATCTCCTTGCGGCAGTGAATTCAACTATGCGAAAAGTGACAATTATTTAGCTTACGGAGAAGAATGCGACGGCAAAAAAGAGCATATGTGGGATTATTCTTTCGAGGATTACATCTTTTCTGAAATAGCTTGCAAAAGCAATTTGACGAATTGTCAATCAAAATCTACAAATTTTTCTTACGCTGATAAAAATATCAATATTACCTTTAAATATTATGAGCCGACAGCTGCTCAAAAAAACTCTGAAGAAGTGGTGGTTACTGATTGCACAGGTTTCTATAAAGCCTTGAACAATCCAGATATTTTCAACATTAAAGTCTCCGGTCAATTGACTTGTACCAAACAAGGAGACTATATGACTACTTACGTTACCGCCAGTGACAAACACATTTACGGAAGCAGCAAAAATTCGGCTAAATTAACTTTTACGGAAACAGCACAGAGCTATATTACCGGAACTAATTTAGTTCTGTCCGATATTACAATTGATGTATCAAACGGAAAAGGTTCACCTCTTTTCAACAGCCACAACAGTTTTACCGTACTGAATAACGTGGATATTTATGTTAACAGTGCGTTTCATGAGAGTTTATACCTCAAAAGTGGTCAAAATAATTTTCATATAAGCAAAGGTGCCTATGTAGAAAGGCCGTTCGGTTATATGGTCATAGACGAAGATGCCTCTCTGGCTGTTGATAACTCTTCAGACAAGCAATATCAAACATTAAGTTATATAGCGATGATTGTTCTGGGAGATATTAACAATCCTTTCAATAGTTCGGAAAGAGGTATTTCTGCACAAGAACTCTATATACAGGGTAACAACAAAAGGTTTGATTACTGGTTAACATTAAATAAAGGTAAATATATAAAAATATGGAACTATTATAGTGTTGACGGCATATATATTGTCGGAAACAACTCAGAAGCGGACTGTGATAGCGGTTCAAATGTCAGTGTGGCTGTCGGAGACAATTCTATTATGAATATCCGCAGCGGCGTTAACAGTATTGCCATGGGTAAAAACGCTAAACTTACCGGTTATTCCAGCAGTATTAGTCCGGCAAACTATTCCGGAGAATATACTTATTATACAACAAAAGATTATTCCGTTTTTCGATAAAACACACAAAAAGCCCCTCACCAAGAGGGGCTTTTACTGATTTCATTTAATTATTCCGCTACGGAAAAGAAGAAAGAACGTTCAAGCGCGTTAACGCTGTTCAAATCCGTTTTATAGGCGTCTTCATAGTTTTCGACGTATTCAGCCACCGCCAGTTCAAGGCAGTCTTCAACCGGTCGGCCGCTTTTGGCAGACAGGGTTTGCAGTTTTTGGAACAATTCGGCGGAAAGCGCGACTGAAACGGTGGTCATAAATTTTCCTTTAACTTCTTTGTGATAAGTTATGCATTCAGTTGTAAAATATTTTACGAATCGGCGCAAGGGCTTATCTGATGGCAAAAACCGCAAAGAAGAAAAAAAGCACCCGCAAGGGCAAAAAAAGAGAGTCAAAACAAAGAGTTGCGAATCGGCGCAGACTCTTAAAATTATTTGCCCTGCTGGTGATAACTTCAGGGCTGTATCTGCTGTATTGTTTTTTCACCCTGCCCGACATTGAGCAGGCCGTCAGCCGCACCCGTCAGCCGTCAACCACGATTACCGCCGAAAACGGCAACGAAGTCGCCACTTACGGGCAAGTATATTCAGCCGTGGTGATGCCGGATTATCTGCCCAAATATACCACCGAAGCAATTATTGCCACCGAAGACCGCCGTTTTTATCAGCATTTTGGTTTTGACATTATCGCCTTTACGCGGGCTATGGCGGTCAATCTGATTAAAGGGCGCTATGCGCAGGGCGGCAGTACGATTACCCAGCAGGTGGCCAAAAATCTGTTTTTGACCCCAAACAAAAACATCAAGCGCAAAATTCAGGAGCTGCTGCTGGCTTTCTGGCTGGAACATAAATTCAGCAAAGACCAGATTATGGCTCTGTATCTGAACCGGGTTTATCTTGGTGCCGGAACATACGGCATTGAGGCGGCAGCAAACAAATATTTTCAGAAAACATCGGCTGATTTGAATTTGAAAGAATCCGCCATTATTGCCGGAATGCTGAAAGCGCCGACGCGTTACAATCCGATTGCCAATCCGGAAAGAGCAGAAAGCCGCGCCCGCATCGTTTTGCAAAATATGGTGGATGAAGGTTACATCAGCGAAGAAGAACGGCAGCACGCTTTGACGATGAAAACCGGCGTTCTGGTTTCAGACAAAGTTGAGGGCGGCAAATATTTCGCCGACTGGGTTTATAATGACGTCAATGCCTATATCGGCGAGCGGGAAAACGACATTTACGTTTACACCACGCTTGACCAGCATATTCAGGAGGCGGCCGACAGAATTCTGACCGAGACCATTCGCGCCAACAAGGAACGCAACGTAACCCAGGGAGCGATTGTCGTTTTGGACAAGAGCGGCGCCGTCAAAGCGATGGTCGGCGGCGTTGACTATCAAAAAAGCCAGTTCAACCGGGCAATCAATGCCTTGCGGCAGCCGGGATCGGCATTCAAAACCTTTGTTTATCTGACCGCTTTGCAAAACGGCTATAAACCGGGCGATACCATTGGCGACTTTCCGCTCAGTATCGGCGACTGGCAGCCGGAAAACATCGACAAAAAATATCACGGCGAAGTTACTTTAACCGAGGCTTTGGCCAAATCGTACAATCTGGCTACCATTAATCTGGCGCAGCAGCTGTCTAAACCGGAAATTATCCGCACGGCCAAAAAAATGGGCATTACCACCCCGATTCAAAACAGTCCGTCGCTGGCTTTGGGAACGTTTGAAGTGAAAGTCATTGACATGGCGGTGGCCTATTCGGCGATTGCCAACGGCGGTTATGCAACCTGGCCTTACGCAATTAAAGAAATTTACAGCCGCGACGGTTATCAGCTTTATATGCGCGAAAGCGACGGCGAAAATCAGATTTTAGACGGGAAAGCCGTGGAAAATATGGCTGACATGCTGGAAGACGTAATTAAATTCGGCACCGGTCGGCGAGCCAAACTGCCGTTCTTTGCCGCCGGAAAAACCGGAACGTCTCAGGACTATCGCGACGCCTGGTTCGTCGGTTTTACCGACAAATATATCGCCGCCGTCTGGGTAGGCAATGACGATAACTCGCCGATGAAAGGGGTCGGCGGCAGTTCGGTGCCGGCGGAAATCTGGCGCAAAGTTATGCTGGCCGCACATGAAAGCCGTGACTAGCCTTACAT
This sequence comes from Azospirillum sp. 47_25, assembly GCA_001917125.1. Lineage (GTDB taxonomy): Bacteria > Pseudomonadota > Alphaproteobacteria > RF32 > CAG-239 > Scatocola > Scatocola faecipullorum. The sequence continues at coordinate 147,736 of MNTU01000016.1, read as the reverse complement.
AAAAGCCGAACCGGCGCAACCCTTGGGCGGGAAGAGCAATTCTGCCGGAAACAGGCGGAGAAAAACGGCAAAAATTTCTGCATAAACGATAAAATTAGTGCTTTTTTATTATCATTTATTATATATAATACGAAGAAGTTTTATCATCGTGACAATCAGCCCGGAAAACGGTGCTGATTATATTGTTGAAAGAGAGAAATATAATGACACAAAAACCCGTTATGTTACTGATTCTGGACGGCTGGGGCTATCGTCAGCCGGTTACCCCCGACAACGCCATTGAAAACGGCCATACGCCAAACTGGCACAGCTATCTGAAAGAATATCCGCACAGCCTGATCGAAACTTACGGGCTGGCGGTCGGTCTGCCGGAAGGACAGATGGGCAACTCGGAAGTCGGTCACATGAATTTGGGTGCCGGACGCGTCGTCATGCAGGACTTGCCCAGAATCGACCAGGCAATCAAAGACGGCAGCATTAAAGAAAATCCGGTTCTGAAAGAGTTGATCGCCGATTTGCAGAAAAACGGCAAAACCTGCCATTTGATGGGGCTGATGTCGCCCGGCGGCGTTCATTCCTCGATGAATCATATCGTCGCTTTGTGCCGTATTTTATCCGAAAACAAGGTTAAAGTCGATGTTCATGCCTTTTTGGACGGTCGCGATACGCCGCCTTCTTCCGCGCAGGAATATCTGGCCGAATTTGAAAAAGACATTGCTGCTTTTAACGGAGTTAAAATCGCAACGATTTCAGGACGTTTTTATGCCATGGACCGCGATAAACGCTGGGATCGCGTTGAAGCAGCCTATAATGCGATTGCTCTGGGCGAAGGAAAGCATGCCGCCAGCGCCGACGAAGCGATTGCCGCTTCTTATAAAGACGGCGTAACCGACGAGTTCGTTGTTCCCTGCGTTATCGGCGATTATAAAGGTTTTGAAGAAGGAGATGCGGTTTTAATGGCCAACTTCCGCGCCGACCGCGCCCGGGAAATTCTGTATGCTTTGGCAGACAGGGAATTTACCGGCTTTGCCCGCAAAAAAGAAATCAGGCTTTCAATGGCTGTCGGCCTGACCGAATATTCGGTTGACCACAACCGCTTCATGAAAACCATGTTTGGGCCGGAAGCCCTGAAAAACATTTTCGGCGAGGTGGTTGCCGACCATGGACTGACGCAGCTGCGTATTGCCGAAACCGAGAAATATGCCCATGTTACCTTCTTCTTTAACGGCGGCGAGGAAAAAGAATTTCCGGGTGAAAGCCGCATTCTGGTTCCGAGCCCGAAAGTTGCGACTTATGACTTGAAACCGGAAATGAGCGTTTATGAAGTAACCGACAACCTGGTTGACGCGATTGAAAACAAAAAATTTGACGTGATTATTTGTAATTTTGCCAACGGCGACATGGTCGGACACACCGGCAAAATGGATGCCGTTTTGAAAGCGGTGGCTGCCGTGGACGAATGTCTGGGGCGAGTCGTTAAAGCAATTAAAGACGTTGACGGTGTTCTGCTGGTGACTGCCGACCACGGCAATGCGGAAAAGATGATTGACGAGAAAACCGGCGAACCTTACACCGCACACACCGTCGGTAAAGTTCAGGCGATTTTAATCAACGGACCGAAAGAGATTACCGCCATGAAAGACGGCAAACTGGCGGACATCTCCCCGACTTTGCTGGAGTTGCTGAATATTCCGCAGCCGAAGGAAATGAACGGACAGTCCCTGCTGGTTAAATAACGGACGGATATGAGACTACGGCGGCTAAAGCAAATCATTTTGACGGGCCTGGGGCTTTTCAGCCTCTTGTCCGGCGTGGCCGAAGCCGCCAATGTTTCCCGCAAAGAGCTGGAACAGGTGGAGCAACAGGTTAAAGCGCAAAATCTGGAACACCAGCGTTTGCAGGAACAGGCCTCCAAAATCAGCCGGGAGCTGAAAGACGTCAATCAGCAGATGATTAAATCAGCCAAAATGATTCAAAACAGCGAGGAATCCCTTTCTAAAATGGAAGCCGAGCTGGAACAGCTGACTAATGATTTGCAGCAAGCCCAAACAAATTTTTCTTCCCAGGACGAAAATCTGATAAAGACGCTGTCGGCTTTGCAAAACCTGGCGCTGAAACCGACAGAATCCCTTTTTGTGCAACCGTTGAATCCGGTGGAAATCATCCGCAGCGCGATGTTGCTGCGGGAAACGGTGCCGTATTTGGAGGAAAACGCTTCCCGGCTGCGGAAAGAGCTGGAAAAAATAGAACAGCAGAAAAAGCGGGTCGAAAACCAAATGGCGCGGATTGTCAGACAGAAAAAAGTGTTGGAAGCCGAGCACGAACAGATGAAATCGCTGGTTCAGCGCAAATCAAAACTGCGCAATGCGGTGGAAGTCAAAAGCGAAAGGGCAAAGAAAAAAGTGCAGAAACTGGCGGGACAAGCCCAGGATTTGCGTGATTTGCTGAGCAAGCTGGAAAAAGAACAGCAGGAAAAACGCCGCAAACAGGAAGAAGAAAGACGGCGGCTGGCAGCCCTGGAAGAACAAAAAAGAAAAGAAGCCGAGGAAAATCAAAAGCGTGAACAGGTTAAAACTGCCGACTTGATTAAATTCAAACCCGAGGTTATAAATGAAATCGGGGATAATTTCGTAAAAGCCAAGGGTAAGCTTTCACGGCCGGCAAGAGGGTCGATTATTACGGCTTACGGACAGGAAACGGCCAAAGGCGTCAGCTCCAAAGGAATTATCATTAAGACCAGAGCTCAGGCTCAGGTTATTGCGCCGTTTGACGGTTCAGTCCTTTTTGCAGGGCCGTTCCGCGGTTACGGCAATTTGATTATTATTGAGCACGGCAAGGGTTACACGTCGCTTTTGGCCGGGCTGGATTCAATTGACTGCGAGCTGGGACAGCTGCTGCTGGCCGGCGAACCTATCGGGCTGATGCCGGATGACGGCGATGCCAAGTTATATATGGAACTGCGGAAGAACAATCATCCGATTAATCCGATTTCGTGGTTTGCTAATTAGTTTTAAGGAATGGAAAATATGCGGAAAAAAACATCTATTTTGACAGTTTCTCTTTTATGCCTCATGCTGGTTTCGCCTTTGGCCGAAGCGGCGAAGCAGTCCAAAGCCCAGACGGAAGACGCCGACACTTATGAACTGCTGAACCTGTTCGGCGAAGTTATGGAACGGGCAAAAGTTTCATACGTGGAAGATGTTTCGGACAAAAAGCTGATTGAATCCGCCATTAACGGCATGTTGTCTTCGCTGGATCCGCATTCCAGTTTTCTGGATGACCAGAGTTTTAAATATATGAGCGAACAAACCAAAGGGAAATTCGGTGGTTTGGGCATTGAAGTCACCATGGAAAACGGCGTGGTTAAGGTTGTTTCGCCGATTGACGATACGCCGGCTTCCAAAGCGGGATTAAAACCGGGCGACTATATTACCAATATTGACGGCGAAGCCGTGATGGGCATGACGCTGAACGATGCGGTTGATAAAATGCGCGGCAAAATCGGCAGCAAAGTCAAACTGACCATTCGCCGGATTAACGAAAAACCGCTGGAAGTTACCCTCAAACGCGAGGAAATTAAAATACAGTCGGTTAAAAACAGCATCAAAGCCGATGACGTGGTTTATATCCGCATTTCCTCTTTCAGCGAAGATGTCGACACGATGACCGCCAAGGCGATTAAAGATGCCAAAAAGAAACTGGGCGACAAACTGAAAGGCGTTGTTATCGACGTACGCAACAATCCGGGCGGCCTGCTTGACCAGGCAGTCAACGTTTCCGATTTGTTCCTGGATAAGGGTGAAATCGTTTCGACCCGTTCACGCAATGAAGAAGATACAGTCAAATACACCGCCAAAGAAGGCGATATTGCCAAAGGGCTGCCGATTGTGGTGATTATCAATGACGGTTCGGCTTCAGCCTCGGAAATTGTGGCCGGCGCATTGCAGGATCATAAACGGGCGATTATTCTGGGTGAAAAATCTTTCGGCAAAGGTTCCGTGCAGACGGTGATTCCTTTGGGCAAATACGGAGCCATGCGCCTGACCACCGCCCGTTATTACACACCTTCGGGACGTTCCATTCAGGCAAAGGGTATTGAACCGGACATTGAGGTTAAACCGGCCAAAGTCGAAGTTCTGGATACCGGGGTCGGTTTCAGCGAAGCAGAATTCAGCAACGCCCTGAAAAATGAAACCTCCGGCGATAAAAACAGCAAAAACGCAGATCAGAAAAAGGCCGAAGCCGAAGAACTGGCCAAAGACTATCAGCTCTCCCGCGCTATTGATCTGGTTAAGGCGTTAGGATTGTATAACGAAGGTTTGGAAGACAAAAGGAAATAGGCTTGATTGAATTTATCCGTCAGAAAAAAATCTTAATTCTGGTGGTGCTGATTACTCTGGCAGGAATAATCGGTATCGGTTATCAGTCTGCCGAACAGAAGAGCGAGCCGATTTACCGCTCTAAGATAGACCGGATTATGTATGATACGTATAACCAGTCTCCAAAGTATGTTATTACGCTGCCGGACAGAAACAAAAAAAGCAAAAAGCCCGAAGAGGTCGTAAGTGTCGGAGAAGAAACCGCCCAGGCCGAAACGACTGCCAAACCGCAAAAAGAAGAAGATCCGCACAGCTTGGAAGCCGTTATTGCCCGGACGCCTTATCTGGCTTCATTGGGCAGTGCCGGCGGTCAGCCTTTGCCGGCGGTCAGATCAGACAGCGATTTGACCGAAGAAAAAGGAAATCTGAAACTTCCGAAAACCGACGGCAAAAAAAAGCCCTGGGAAGTTTACGGCAGCAAAGTTTCGGTTATGCCCCGTTTTAACCGGATTGCGGTGGTTATCAAGAATATGGGACTTAACCGCGGCAATGCTGATTTGATTAACAAGGGATTGCCGTCCGGCGTCAGTTTTTCCTTTTCGCCTTATGCTCCGGATCAGGCCGAACAGATTATTGCCGCCCGCAGCGAAGGTCATGAAACTTATATGGATTTGCTGCTTCCTTCCAAAGATTATTTACAGTCGGACAGCGGGCCGATGTCTATCAGTCTGACGGCCAGTCTGGCTGAAAATACCGAAAGACTGGAAAAAACCATCGGAATCGGAGCTCCGGTCGGCGGCGTAATTGTTACGCCAGGCGTGGCCGATGAAAGCAACGCCGAACATTTAACCGCCATTCTGCAAGAACTGCATGACCGCGGATTACTTGTGCTTAATGCAACAGGCGAAGACGGCATTGAGGCAATTAAAGTGAGACAACTGGCCAGAGCCAGAGCGGATATTGTCATTGACCGCGATTTTTCCGCTCAAAATATTGAAAAACTTTTGGAACAGGCCGAACAGATTGCACGAGACAAAGGATATGCCGTGATTGTCAGCGATCCGAAGCCGATAGCCGTTCTGGCCCTGAACAAATGGATAGAAAGCTTTTCACCGCAGCTCAGTTATGAAGAAATGAAAGAACGCAATATAACGGAGATCGCAAAACCTTTTGCTTTGGTTCCGCTTTCCAATCTGGTGGTGGAAGAATAATGAAAAAAGTGTTTCGTCCCAACGCCGCAGCAGTTGTTTTCCGCCAAGACAAAAAGGTTTTAATGTGCCGGCGGATTTTTCCCAAGACTGACGGCTGGCAGTTTCCCCAAGGCGGGATAGAAGCCGGAGAAACGGCTCAGGAAGCTGCTTTGCGCGAGCTTAAGGAAGAGACTTCGGTACATTCCGTAACAGCGGTTAAAACGCTGGATTATCCGCTGAGATACGAGTTTCCGGAAGAAGTTAAGGCCAAGTTCAGAACCAGAGGCATTTTCAACGACGGCCAGGAACAATACTGGAGCCTGTTTTATTTTACCGGACAGGAAGACGAGATCAACTTGAAAACGGAGGAGCCCGAATTTGACGAATTCGGCTGGTTTGATTTGGAAGAAGCGCCCGATTTGGTTTGGGAGATAAAAAGAGAAGTTTACCGGCAAATGGCAGCCGCATTTGTTCCGCTTATCAAAAACTATCCTGCCGAAAAGCAAAACGTCGCTTCGGACGGTTTTTCAATATAAAAAAGTGCCGGAGGAAGCTCTCTCACGCGCTGTCTTCCCCCGGCATTAACTGATATATCCCTTTATCATAAAAATTAAAGCCCTGCCCGCTTATATGCGGCAATATTTTCTCAGAGCTGTTTACGCGAGTTCAGCGCCAGCTGAATGGTTCCTTCATCCATATAATCCAATTCGGCCCCCATCGGAATTCCCTGAGCCAGTGTTGTTACTTTGACATTACTGTCCTTAAGGCGGGAAACAAGATAATGCGAGGTTATCTGTCCGTCAACGGTAGCGGGCAGCGCCAAAATAATTTCACTGACATTTTCCCGGCTGATACGGGCAAGCAGACTGTCGATATTCAAATCTTCGGGCGCAATGCCGTCCAATGCCGACAAAACGCCGCCCAGAACGTGATACTTCCCTTTAAAGAAAGAAACCCGTTCCATAGCCCACAAATCGGCAACATCCTGCACCACGCACAGCTGTTGTCCGTCTCTTTTTTCGGATGCGCAAATTGAACAGGGGCTTTCGGTATCAAAATTGCCGCAGATTTCGCAGGTTTGGACTTTGGCGGCCACTTCGTTTAACGATTCAATCAGCGGCAAAAGCAGATTTTCGCGCTTTTTTAACAACTGAAGGACAATCCGACGGGAAGAGCGGGTTCCCAGCGAGGGCAGTTTGGCAATCTGTTTTACCAGTTTTTCAATTTCTTTTCCAGCCACGGCGAATCCACCTTAAAAAGGAAGCTTTAAACCGCCCAAATTTAAGCCGCCGGTGACGTCTTTCATTCCGTCGGCCATAACCGTATCCACTTTGGCATGAGCCTCGTTGTAGGCGGCTAAAATGAGGTCTTCCAAAATATCGACTTCTTCCGGAACCAGTAGCGATTTGTCAATCTCGATTTTTTTGGCTTCAAATTTACCGTTCAGGGTTATTTTGACCAAACCTCCGCCGCTGGTGCCGGTAATTTCCTGCTGTGCCAGCTTTTCCTGAGCTTCTTCCATTTTTTTCTGCATCATTTGGGCTTGTTTCATAATTCCCTGAATGTTCATCATATTTAGTTTTCCTCATCATAAATAAGTTCATTGTTGTCACTGCCGAAATCGATTTCTTCGTCATCATCGGTTTCGGTTATTCTGCGGGTAGCGGTTTCAATTTTGGCTCCTTTGAACTCAGCCATAATCGCTTTGACCAGCGGATATTCCATAATATTACGTTTTTCTTCCTCTTCGGCAGCCCGTTCAAGGTCAGCCAGCGTAACGCCCAGAGCGCCGCGGCTCAATTCAATTTTCCAGGTCAGGCCGGTTGCTTCGGTTAAAATTTTGTGCAGATTTAAAATAAAATCGGGGTGAATTTTTTCCGACACCGTCATTTTAATAAAACCGTTGCTGAACTCGGAAACCGAAACATCGTTTTTCAGAGCATATTCGGCGAGAGGCATTTTCTTTTGTTCAAGATAATTGACCAAATCAGTCAGCCGGTCAAAAGCCTGAAATTTGGGCGTGTCGGAAAGTTCGGAGTCAGGCTCCGCAGCCGGAGCCGCCCTAAAAACCGGGGCAGGCGCCGAAGTTGCCGCTGCCGCCGGACGGGACAGACTTAAATTAGAGTTTTTTTTTACGTCGTTTAAAAGTTCATAAGGGGTCGGCAGACTGGCGGAATAAGCTATGCGAATCAGTATCATTTCCAGTGCGTCAATTTGAACCGGAGCTACCTGCAATTCGCCCAGACCCTTAATCATCATCTGCCACATTTTGGAAAGAACCGCAATCGAAACTTTTGCTCCCAGTCTTTGGCAAAGTTCTTTTTCGGCTTCGCTCAGAGAAGGATCATTCACAAAGCTGGGCACCAGCTTGGTTTTGGCCAGAAGATGAGTGATATTAATCAAATCTTGCAGCAGCGTTGTCGGATTAGCGCCGTTTTTATACTGCTCCTGCAGTTTGATAATCGTTTCCTTGGTATCGCCGAGCACCAGCTTTTCAAACAGTTCAAAAGTTTGGCTGCGGTCGGCCAGGCCGATCATTTCCTTAACAATATCGGTTTTAACGACGCCGGCACCGAGCGAAATGGCCTGATCAAGCAAAGACAGTCCATCGCGAGCCGAACCGTCGGCGGCTTTGGCAATCATATGCAGGGCTTCGTCCTCGGCTTTAAGATTTTCGGCGGCAACGATTTTGTTAAACAATTTGGTCAAATCTTCAATCGTCAGGCGCTGCAAATCAAAACGCTGACAACGGGAAAGCACGGTTACCGGAACTTTGCGGATTTCCGTGGTGGCGAAAATAAATTTAACATGAGCCGGCGGCTCTTCCAGCGTTTTCAACAATGCGTTGAAGGCGTTTTTAGAGAGCATGTGCACTTCGTCGATAATATAAATTTTATAACGCGCATTGGTCGGCTTGTAACGAACGCCGTCCAAAATCTCGCGGATATCGTCAACACCGGTGCGGGAGGCCGCATCAAGTTCCATAACGTCAATATGCCGCCCGGCTGCAATGGCTTTGCAGTTTTCACAAACGCCGCAGGGATGAATGGTCGGACCGCCTTTGCCGTCCAGCCCGGTGCAGTTCAGGGCTTTGGCAATCAGACGGGCGGTCGTTGTTTTGCCGACGCCGCGGATTCCGGTTAAAATGTAAGCATGATGCAATCGGTTGTTTTTAATGGCATTGGTCAGGGTTTGCACCAGGGCATCCTGTCCGAGCAGATCTTCAAAATTCTGCGGGCGGTACTTGCGGGCAAGTACGACATATTGATTATCTTTATTTTCTTCTTCAGCCATTAAAACATCTTCATTCAAAGTGGTGGAGGGCGAATGACCTTAACCGGTTTCGTTACGGCTGCTTTCTTCCGGACCTGACCGGGTTGGCGAAGGGTTAACCCATCGTCCTCCGTAAGAGTGATTTCCCTGCCTTGGGCCGGAAATCAAAAACTAGTTTAATATCGTCGATATTAAGCGATTTTTCAAGGGAAAAATCAATAATTAACACGCCGGCTTATTCCGGAACGACAATATTCAGCTTTTGCAGACCTTCACGGACAATTTCCTTTTCCTGCGCGGTCGGAATATAGTCAAGCGGCTGATTCTCCAGCCCCAGCGAACGTCCGTAAATCAGAGACTGCGCGGTAGATGTATCTTTGCCGAAAATCCGCGGCGCCTGGTAACCCGGTTCCAAAACAATGGCGCTGTTGCCGTCAAAAGGTTCCATCAGGTCAAACTTTTTGGGCGCTTCGTCGATGATCACATCACCGCCGGGACGAACTTCGACAATATCCAGGCTATGCTGGTTCTGTCCGTTATCAAGCAGCCGGAAAGCGCCGTTAATCCCGAGATAGCCGTCGGGATTGGTTATTGTTTCATTCAAATCGGCACCGGATTTTTTAGACAATGCAGCCGACAAAGCCACCGCATCATATCCCATTGAATAAAGGCTGCTGGGACGCTCACCGAAGAGATTGGCATATTTGTTGGCAAAATAGCTGCCGTGAGAACGGGAAAGTGCCGGATACCAGCTTCCGCGAAGTGCGGATTCCCGGTTGAGCGGCGTATTTTCCCAAACAGACGTACCGATGAACTTAACCTGCGGGGCATAAACGTCATAATAGCCGAACATTGCCACCGCCGCTTTTAAACCGGCACCGCTTTCGGGAATCAGCACCGTGTCAAAATCGACGTCACCGAGCGTATCGGTTTTATTCAAGCGGGCCAGAACTTTGGCGGCGTTGGCATCACCGGCATTAACCTTGGCTTTAAGACTGTTTTTCAGGTTTTGCAGGCGGCCGGTGCGGGCATTATAGTCTGACATTTGTTTGGTGATATCGGAAAAATCCGTGGTTCCGGGGGTATAAAAGCCGATGCGGGTAATTTTTACACCGTTTTTCTGGGCTGATTTAACCGCGGCACGGGCAACGGCAACACCGGTTTTATTATCGGGAATCAGCAGAGCAAAACGCGAACGTCCGTGATTGGCCGCGTAGGTCATTATGCGGTCAACTTGTTCGTCAACCATCAGTCCGAGCGTATAAATTCCGGGCTGCAGAACATTTGAACCGGTGTTGAAGGCAATAACCGGAACATTGCGTGAGCGGGCTTCTTCGGAAATGGCCTGAACCGAACTGCTTTTCAGCGGGCCGATCAGCAGGCGGCTGTTTTGGTTCAGCGCATTAACGGCGGCAACCTGAGCTCCCTCGGGCGTTCCTTTGGTATCGTAATATTGCAGGATAAGGTTAGGCTCGTTGACATCTTCGAGCGCCAGCATGGTGGCGTTTTTCAGTCCGTTTCCCTGTTTGGCGGCATTTCCGCTCAGCGGCAGCAGTACACCGACCCGAAAAGTTCCGTCATTGCCGAGGGTGACCTCACTGATTTCGGTGCTGGATCCTTCGGCCCCGCCCTGGGTGACAACCGTACTTTGGCAGCCGGCCAGAGCCAGAAAACCAAACAGAAAACTTATTTTTTTTAACACTTGCTTTTTATCCCAAAATAGAAAATCATATAACCTGAAACTAGCTTAAAATTTATTGAATGTAAAGCAAAGATAATGAAAAACGGATTATATGTCGTTGCAACCCCTATCGGCAATCTGGCCGATATTTCCGGCCGGGCGCTTGAAGTTTTGGCACAAGCTGACGTTATTGCCTGCGAAGATACCCGGGTGACCCGCAAATTGTTCGGCCTGTTGAATCTCAGTGCGGCCAAACCTTTTATTACCTATCAGGACCATAATGAAGAACAGCAGGCACAAAACCTGATTAACCTGATTCAGGAAGGAAAATCGCTGGCTCTGGTCAGCGATGCAGGTTCTCCCCTGATTTCCGACCCCGGTTATAAGCTCATCCGCAAATGCCGCGAGCAGCAGATAACCGTCCGGACCGTGCCGGGCTGCTGTGCGGTTATTTCCGCATTGCAGCTTTCGGGACTGCCGACCAACCGTTTTATGTTTGCCGGTTTCATTCCCAATAAAGATAAAGCCCGCAGCGATCTTTTCAATGAGTTAAAAAGTATTAATTCAACCCTGGTATTTTATGAAACGGCACCCCGGCTCATCAAAAGCCTGACGGTTGCTCAAGAGTTTTTCGGACAGCGGGAAATAGCCGTTGCACGGGAAATCACCAAGCTCTACGAAGAGTGCGTTAACGGAACAGCGGCCGAACTGGCAGCTCATTTTGAAGCGAATCCGCCCAAAGGAGAAATTGTTTTGATGGTTTCTCCGCCTCCGGAAAATGACAATCAACCGGTTAATCTGGAAGAACTGTTACGGCATCACCTGGCAGAAAAGCCGCTGAAAACCGCGGTTAAAGAGCTGGTTGAAGAATATAATCTGAACAAAAACGATGTTTATGCGCTGGCGCTGAAGATAAAGAATGAAAGCAAATAACGGCGGAAAAGCGGCGGAATTTTTGGCCCGCCTTTATCTCAGATGCAAAGGCTACCATATTATTGCCGCAAATGTCATTACCGGAAAAGGAACCAATGCCGGCGAGATTGATATTATTGCCCGACGGAGAAAACTCATTATTTTTGCAGAAGTAAAAAAACGCCGGACAATTGAAAAGGCTGCATATGCCATTTCTGCGCGACAGAAAGAGAGAATCAGACGCGGCGCCGAGACTTTTATCGCACGGCACCCGCAATATGCCGGTTTTCAATTTCGATTTGACGCCGTTTTAATCCGTTTCCCTTTTTCCGTCAGGCATTTGGAAAACGTCTGGTAAATCCGAAATCGGTTTTTCGGGTGAAAAATTACAACCTGAAAGATATAAATAAAAATATTCCAAAAAAGTATAAACAAGCACAGGAGCGGTTTAACGCTCTATTTTGTTACCTTTGCACCATTCTTTTCTTTTTTAACTTCAAGTTGTTTCCTTATTAAATTAAAATATGTAATTATATTATTCTACATATCTTACCATTAAGAAGGATGTTATGATGATTGTGACAAGTTCGGCGATTAAAAACGGTTATTTTGATGACAAATACGGCAAAAGAGGAAACGATACGGAAAAAAAGGTTCCGCTGCTTTCTTTTCCTTTTGAAATAGCTGAAGAACCGGAGGGAACGGTTTCTTATGCCTGGATTCTGGAAGACGAAGATGCCGTACCGGTGGCGGGATTTTCCTGGATACACTGGATGGCGGCCAATGTTCGCAAAAAATTTATACCCGAAGACTTCAGCCGCCAAAACAAAAATGTTATTCAGGGCGAAAACAGCTGGGGACTTATCGGTTACGGCGGAATGACACCGCCGAACACGACACACCGCTATGATTTGCACGTTTATGCGCTGGATACGACATTGGAACTGCAACAGGGATTTTCAATCGAAGACCTGTACCGGGCAATGGGCGAACATATTCTTGACAGCTTTACTCTGAGCGGAAAATATACCTGCTGAAAGGCTTAATCGAGACTGTTTTCAATCAGACGGTCAAGATTATCCCGTTCATGGACGTTATAACCGTCAAAATTCTCTTCGATTTTGGCGGCTTTTTTCTTGTTCGCCGCTTTCGACTTAACTTGCGGCTGAGCCAGTTTTTCAAACAAGTCTTCATTACCTTTTGACGGGGTTTCCTTTTCTTCTTCCGCATCGAAGGCTTTGTCTTTTTCGGCGGTGTCGTCATCTTTTTCATCACTCTTGCCGCCGACTTCTTTGGCTTTATTGCGAATCGTATCCAACGTCTCCCGCGGGATAAGGTTTTCTATCGGCTGGGCAAATTCGCCGGCTAACTGAAAATAGCGCGAGTTTTTGAAAGTTTCCGGCTGACGGTCTTTGGGCATAATCCAACTGATGAGAATATTGAGCAGAATAACCAGCAAAAAAGCGCGCATAATACCAAAAAACAATCCCAAAACCCGGTCAACCGAGCTTAATTTGCTGGAGCGCACCTTGCCGACGATGTTTCCGGTCAGCAGAATCCAGATAACCATAAACAAAATCAGAATAAAAATAGAGGTTACAACTCCGGCAATCATTCCGTTGGCGATATACTCCTTGGTTATCGGGGTGAAAACCGGCAGCAGATAGATAACGGCGGCAGAACCCAGCACCCAGCCGATAATCGACAGGACTTCCTTTATCAAACCGCGGCTGAGCGCAATCAGAGCCGACAGGCCGAGGATAATCAAAATGATGATATCAAGATTATTTAAGGGCTGAGACATTGTTTTATCCTAATTAAACCAATTGATTAAACGCTGGACATTGCCGATTTCATAGCAGGTCATATCCAGACTGTGTTTTTTTTCTTTGCTGTGGGTCGGCGGGGTAATTGCACTGCCGAAACCCAATTTAAATGCTTCTTTAAGGCGCGCATTCGGCTGCGAAACCGCCCGGATTTCACCGGACAGTCCGATTTCGCCGAAAATAACGGTATCCGCCGGCAAAGGCTTGTTGGTCAGCGAAGAAATAACGGCCATAGCTACCGCCAGATCCGCCGCCGGTTCGGATATTTTCAAACCGCCGGCAATATTCAAATAAATGTCCTGCGAGCTTAAATTCATGCCGCAGCGAGCTTCCAAAACAGCCAGAACCATGGCCAGACGGTTGGAATCCCAGCCGACGACCGCGCGTTTGGGGCTGGCATAGCTGGTAGGACTGACCAGCGCCTGAATTTCCACCAATACCGGGCGGGAACCCTCAATACCGGCAAATACGCAGGAACCGGAAATGTTTCCCTGCCGCTCGGCCAAAAACAAGGCGGAAGGGTTTTCAACTTCAACCAATCCCTGATCCTGCATTTCAAAAACACCGATTTCATCAGTCGCGCCGTAACGGTTTTTAACCGCCCGCAAAATGCGAAAATGGTGGCCGCGTTCTCCTTCAAAATAAAGTACGGTATCCACCATGTGTTCAAGGACGCGCGGACCGGCGATTGCTCCCTGTTTGGTGACATGGCCAACCAGAAAGAGAGCAAATCCTTTCTTTTTGGCCAATTTAATCAATTCATAAGCGCAGGCCCGAACCTGAGAGACACTGCCCGGCGTGGATTCAACTTCTTCCAGGTACATCGTTTGAATGGAGTCAATAATAACCACCGCGGCATTTGATTTTTCAAGCGTGGCGATGATATCTTTCACATCGGTGGCACTGGTCAGTTTGACCGGAGACTGTTCCAGCTGCAGGCGTTTGGCGCGGATACGCACCTGATCAATCGCTTCCTCTCCCGAAATATAGTAGCATTCGGGATGGGACGGCAGATTGGCAATGCTGGCACAGGCCTGAAGCAACAAAGTCGATTTGCCGATGCCGGGGTCGCCGCCGACCAAAATGGCCGAACCGGGAACCAGCCCGCCGCCGCAAACACGGTCTAATTCTTTAATATTGGTAACCAGGCGGGTTAAAGCTTCCTGCGAGCCGCTGAGCGGAACAAATTCAAGCAGACGCCCTTTTCTTTTAGGCGCAATATTGGAGAACCCTTCTCCGCCCGATTTTTCCTCAACGATGGTATTCCATTCGCCGCAGGCATCGCATTTTCCCTGCCATTTGGGATAAACCGCTCCGCAGCTTTGACAAACAAACTCGCTTGCGCCTTTTTTAGCCATAACTAAACCTCGACTTTAATCGGCCCCTGTGAACATCCGTTAATAAACTGGCGGACATAAGGATTGTCGGTTTTATCCATTTCCTTGACCGTTCCCTGCCAGATGATTTTTCCCTTGTAGAGCATGGCGATTTTATCGGCAATTTTACGCGCCGAAGCCATATCGTGGGTAATTGTCAGCGCGGTGGCGCCCAAACCTTTGACCGATTCAATAATCAGATCGTTGATGACGTCAGACATAATCGGGTCAAGCCCGGTGGTCGGTTCATCGAAAAAGATGATTTCCGGTTTGGTGGCAATGGCACGGGCCAAACCGACGCGCTTCTGCATACCGCCGGAAAGTTCCGACGGCGACAAATCAGCCACGTCCGGTGCCAGTCCGACCTGACGCAAAACTCTTATCGCTTCGTTTTTAGCTTGTTTTTTCGGCATATTTTGATTTTCAATCAGGCCGAAAGCAACATTTTGCCAAACGCTCAAACTGTCAAACAAAGCACCGCCCTGAAACAGCATTCCCATTTTGGTATGCATGGCTTCAACCTGTTTGCGCGGAGCTCCGACAACTTCTTCCTCATCAACCTTGATTGAGCCGCTGTCAGCGTTGAGCAGTCCCTGAATACATTTAATCAACACTGATTTTCCGGTACCGGATCCGCCGATAACCACCAGAGATTCCCCGCGTTTGACATCCAAATCAATGCCGTCAAGGACGACCTTTTTACCAAAAGCCTTGGAGAGATTGCGAATTTCAATCTTATTCTCGTTCATTGTTATTTTTCCTCCGAATTATTTGGTAAAGAACATACCGGTAATGATATAGTTGAAAATCAAAATCAGAATTGACGAAGCAACCACGGCATTGGTTGTCGCCTCGCCGACACCCTGAGCGCCGCCTTTTGACTTATAACCGTTGTAGCAGCCCATCAAAGCAATGATAAAACCGAATACGGCCCCTTTGGTGACACCGGTAATAATATCAATCGACTGCAGTTCATTGATGGTCGAATTGATGTAGTTGGCAGGATTAAAACCAAGCTGATAAATTGAAACGACGTAACCGCCGAAAATGCCGATGACGTCACCGATTAAAACCAGCAGCGGCAAAACAATCAAACCGGCCAGCAAACGCGGAGCAACCAGATATTTGAAAGGATTGGTTGACAGAGTAACCAAAGCGTCAATCTGTTCGGTAACGCGCATGGTTCCGATTTCGGCAGCCATGGCCGCACCGATACGCCCGGCAACCATTAAACCGCAGAAAACCGGCGCCAATTCACGGGTGACGGAAATCAAAACAACCTGAGCAACCGCACTTTCGGCACCGAAGCTGGAAAAGCCCGAATAAGTCTGGAGGGCAATGACCATACCGGCAAAAATGGTGGTTAAAGCGACAACCGGCAATGAATAGAAACCGATATCCAAAAACTGCCGGCCGACCAGACGCAGATAAAACGGCGGCGTGACCGTGTTATATAATGACTGGGCGATAAACAGCGACAGCTGACCGAGCCGGGAGACAAAAGTCACCAGCGGTTTACCGAGTTTGCGTAAAAAATTTTCAATGATATTTCCCAACATTGGCTTTTCTTTCATGGATTAATCTAAATTTGGGCTTATCTTAAAACGTCTGCCCTTAAAAAGCAACAAGCTTATGAGTTTTCATCACAAGCCAGCTTTAATTTATAAACGGCAGACATTTCAAACGGATACAGTTTGATTTTTTTGATTTTTACGCCGCAGAGTTCGGCGGTTTCCGACTGCGGCAGGCGTTCAGTCGCGGCCGGGTTTTCAACCAGTTCGACCAGCAGGGAAACTTCGGTTTTCTCCTGCGGCGGAAGCTTTATTATCCCGATGCCGCGGACCTCAAGCAAACCTTTAATTTCCGCCGGACAACAGGCAATCAGTTTATTCTTTTCAAAGATAATGTCCGTTCGATCGTCGGCGACCAAAACCGCCCCCTGCCCTTTTATCATCCGCAAAGCCAAATCAGATTTTCCGCTTCCGGAAGAACCGGTCAACAATATTCCTTTTGACCCGAGAGCTATGCATGTGGCGTGAATATTAATCATTCCCTGCTTTCACATCATTAAAACGGGAGAGGCGGCGGTTGTCGGCACAATCCAAAGTCAGCCGGCGGCCATTGTTTTCCGGCGCAATATTTATTTTCAGCGCCTGGCGGGGCAGATAGCCGCCCATCTTTTCAGGCCATTCAATCAGGCAAACACCGCCGTAGATCGCTTCTTCAATATTCAGTTCAAACACTTCTTCCGGCGATTTCAGACGGTAAAGATCATAATGGTAAATTTCAAATTCGGGTGCGTCATAAGTTTGCAGCAGGGTAAAGGTGGGGCTGGGAACTTCTTCGGCTCCGGTTAAAGCCTGAATAAAAGCCCGGGCAAAAACTGATTTTCCCATTCCCAGGGTTCCGTATAAGGCAAACACATCGCCGCTTTGCGCTCTTGAGGCGATCTGAGCCGCCAAACGAGCCGTTGTCTCTTCGTCGGAAGAAAAAAATTCAAGCATTATTTCACAGCCCTAAAAAGTTTTCACGGCGTTTTTTGGGTTTGATTACCTTAATTTTCGGTTTTTGAGCCTGCAATGCCCGCCAATCCCAAGGTTTATAGAATTTTCCCTGCCAAAGGCCGTTGCCGTTCAGCTGCGCCTGTTGCTCATAAGGAACATAGATATCGGTATATTTTGTGTATGCTACAGCCCAACCGGCGTTAACCAATGCGGCACCGAGGTCATATTCGCCAAGTGCGCAGGTACCGACCATATTGCCTTTTTTATCCTGCTGCATAATCCGACAGTCAAGCGGATTATCGCCTATCCAGCCTTTAAGCCAGAGCGCAGCCTGGCGGCCGCAGTTGTAAGAACGTCCGGTTTTGTCGGCACAAGTCTGATTGGCTTCCGGCGCGTCAATTCCGTAAAGCTTAAAATAACGTCCCTGAATTTGCAGCGTATCGCCGTTTATAACCCGGGCAGGGCTGGTGAAAGACGGCAAAGCCTGAGGATTGAATCCCTGGTCATTCCGGGCTTGCCCCGCACCGCCGAGAGAACTCATAAACTGCTGGAAAGCGTTTCCCTGTGCCGGCTGAGAAGGCTGCTGCCGCTGATAAGCATTTTCTCCGATGCCGGTATCAAAATTTTCATCAAGCGCCGGAGCATACTCGCCGTCGTCAAGCATCGGCTGACCGCCGTTTTGCTGCTGGGCCGACATCATTGCCTGCTGCTGGCGGCCGAGAAAAGTCTGCAAACTTTGGCCAACGCCGCCAATGCCGTTGTTAAAAGCGCCGATGGCATATAAAATGAAGACGATAATTCCGATGACTACCAAAAATGAAGGCAGGCAGCCCATGGCACGCCATGCCATTTTGGTAAAAATGTAGAGTGCGACCAAACCGATAATCAGTCCGACAAAACCGCCACCCTGCAGAATTAAGCTGCTGCTTTGGGTGCCGCTGCCGCCGACAAGAATTAAAACCAAAGCGCCAAGACCCAGTAAAAATTTTTTAAGAAAGAGCATCTCTACATTTCCTCTGGTTAAACCTGATGTTTATTAGAACACATCTTCTGCACAAAATCCATTTAATTTTTTATAACGTTTTTTGGTAAAGATATAGTTACCCGTTAAAAAAATTTACCGGCAAACCTGCTTTTTATCCTTCGTTGATTTTAAGGCCTGTTTTTTGACTCTGAAGCGTCTTTTGCCTCTGTGACGGATGTTTTATCAAAAAAAATGAAATCAGTATCTGTACGGGCAAATTTTGAACAGTGTTTTTTTGTCTTGTAAAAAAAGGGCAGAAAACTGCCCTTTATAAATATTTTTATTGAAAAATCAATAATTTATCAATTAATCAATTACTTTAATCGTAAATTTTCCCCCGGAAGTCGCGGATGAATCCTCCGATGCCGGCATCTGATTGGTGCCGAGGTTAGGTTTTTCACCCTGACGTTTCTGCTCGAGGATATCAATAATCATATCCAGCTCGGCAGGAGAGGCGTATTGCAAAACAACTTTTCCGCCGCCTTGTTTGCTGGGAGAGATTTTGATGCGCAGTCCGAGATTCTTATTCAGGTCTTTTTCAATATCGGCCAAATCAGAATCTTTTTCTTTTTTCGGCGCTGCTTCTTTGGGGCCGCTTTTTTGTTTGGCGACCAATTCTTCAACTTGCCGCACGCTCAGGTCTTTGGCAACAATTTGCAGTGCCAAAGTTTCGGCATTTTCCAAGCCAACCAAAGCCCGGGCATGCCCTGCACTCAATTTGCCTTCTTTTACCAGTTGCTGAACGCTTTCCGGAAGATTAAGCAAACGCAGGGTATTTGCAATATGGCTGCGCGATTTGCCGATGATCTGCGACAAAGCTTCCTGTGTGTGGGAAAATTCGTCAATCAGACGCTGCAAACCTTCAGCCTCTTCAATGGCCGAGAGATTTTCTCTCAATAAGTTTTCCACCAAGGCCACTTCAAGGACTTCCTTATCGGAAAGATCCTTTTCAATGACGGGAACTTTATCAAGCCCGGCCAGTTTGGATGCCCGCCAACGGCGTTCACCCGCAATAATTTCAAAACCTATTCCGTCTCGGCGAACCAACAGCGGCTGCAATACACCTTTTTCTTTGATTGATTCAGCCAGAGACTGCAAAGCTTCCTGATCAAATTCCGTCCGGGGCTGAAATTTGCCCGGTTTAATCAAATCAATATCAACCAAATTGGCGGTTGCCGGAGCAGGGGCGAGGGAACTTAAATCTTCAACATTGTCCAAATCCAAATCATCTTCACCGAGAAGAGCGCCCAATCCGCGACCGAGACTTTTACGTTTGTGATTGTGGCTGTCGGCGGAATCGCTGTTATTCAACATTTTATCGATTTCATTTTCTAACATGCCAACAATTCCTTCTCTCTTTTCAGAACTTCACCGGTCAGGCTGATATAGGCCTGAGAGCCCGGACATTTAAAATCATAAATCAAAACAGGCTTGCCGTGTGACGGCGCTTCGGAAATGCGGACATTCCGCGGAATGACGGTTTGATATACCTTTTTGCCGAAAAAGCTGCGCACGTCATCTTCAACCATCTGGGTCAGATTGTTGCGTTTGTCATACATTGTGAGGACAACACCCTGCAATTCAAGCTTCGGATTAAATTTCTTTTTAATCTGGTTGATGTTGCGAATTAAATCGGTGATACCTTCAAGCGCCAGAAATTCACATTGCAGCGGAACGATTACGGCGTCGGCAGCAACTAACGCATTGATTGTTACCAGGCTCAAAGAAGGCGGACAGTCAATCAAAATATAATCGTAATTGACGGCATCTTTAAATAAAGCTTTTTTCAATGCAAATTCACGGTTTTCAATTTCAACCAGCTCAACTTCGGCTCCGGCCAAATCAGGTGACGACGGAACCAGAGAAAAATTCGGAATCTCCGTCCAAACAACGGCTTCAGAGATTCTTTTTTCTCCGAGCAGCACTTCATAGGAAGAGGCCATTCTTCCGCTTTTATTAATACCCATGGAAGTTGTCGCATTTCCCTGCGGATCCAGGTCAACGACCAGAACTTTCTTTCCGGCAGCAGCCATGGCTGTTGCAACATTGACCGTTGTTGTCGTTTTTCCAACACCGCCTTTGCGGTTGGCAATGGCAATAATTCTTGGCATTATTTAACTCCCTTGCGTTTATTTAAATGTGAAATGATTAAGATGACGCCTTCGTCGCTTTGGCTGCTGGGAATAATCCGGCAGTCAAAATCCCAGTGTTTTTTTGCTTCAGCGATTTCTTCGGCATGTTTTTTTCCTTTGGGAAAAATACATACTGTATGAGACCCGCAAAAACGACTGGCATAATTTAACAGGTTATCAAGAGCCGTCAGGGCGCGTGATGTAATAACATCAACTTTTTCGGCCGGCAGTTCTTCGATTCTCTTATTATAAATATTAACCTTGGTTCCGGTTAACTCAGCCACGTGCTTTAAATACAGTGTCTTTTTTCCAATGCTTTCTATCAGACTAACTTTTAAATACGGTGTTTTTTCCATCGCCATTATAGCCAGAACCATTCCGGGAAATCCGGCTCCAGAGCCCAGATCGTATAAGATTCTCGCATTAGAGGGAATGTACTGAAAAAGCTGCATTGAATCGAGAAAATGACGATTCCAGCCGTCGGCTAAAGATGATGAACTGACCAAATTAAACTTATTCTGCCATTCATTTAAAGAGGCTTCATAAGTTTTTAATTTGTCAATTGTTTCACGTGAAACATCATATGTGGTCGTATTTTTTTCCATAAGAAATTTATATAATTTTTACAAAAAATTTAAAACAATAAAAAGGCAGTTATAAACACCTTATTTAAATATTTTAAAATATATTTTAAATTCAACAAATTAGAACGACAGCCTGACTCAATATATCAAGATTTTTATTTCTTTTAAATACACTGTTTGGTTATAAAAAAAACAAAAAGGCTGATAAATCTATCTGCCTGAGGAGCGGAATATGATTAAAACAGATTAAACGACAATGTTATTCATTTCTGATGTTCAGAAGTTGATAAATATCACAGTCACATTTGACCTCAAAATAAAGGCGCAGATTTTCAGCACAGCTAAAATGGGTTGTTAAAAATTCTTCCTGTACCGGATACCTTTCGGCCAAAGATCGGCAACGATACTGTAAAGAACAGTTTTTACCCCGATCATTCATCATATCTGCCAATTGCAGAAGTTTATCGTAATCATCATATTCAATGTCTGAAATATAATTTTTGCAATGTAAGATATCCTGTCGTGCCTGAGGATATAACTCAGGATTAAAATCTTTATTCAGAAAACAATGTGTAACCGAGATGCGGCCGATTTCGTCCCAACCTTGCTTTTTCATTAACTGATAGCCGGTCCAGCCATGAAAAACATTTTCACTTTTTTCATCTTTAATGCGACCGCAATCGTGCAGCAATCCTGACAGATAAGCCCTTTCCGAGTTTAAATACGGTGTTTGAGAAGCTATTTTAGCCGCAATGTCGGCTACTGAAAAACAATGAGCCCGAAACTCTTTTTCCCATTCCGGACGAAAAGGGAAGGGACTGCGGTTGCGTTCGGCAATTACATATTCAAAGAAGGCTAAGGCTTCTTGTTTTGACGGCAAAGACATGCTTAATCCACTCCCAAAAGCTTATAAATATCGCAGCCGCATCTTTTATCAAAGTACTTTTTTAGTTTTAATGCTTCGCGATATTTCTTTTTTACCAGCAAAGGAGGAATTTTGTAATTGTTGCGGATGTTAAAAATTCTTTGCTTAATATTCAGCGTTACGCCGACGGATAAACGGTCACATAATTGTATCAAACGGTCATAATCATCAAAAGGAACTTCCTGCAACAGTTTTTTACATTTACGCATTTCAGACGGATTATAGCCGGCATATTCCTTTAAGTTAAGTTCCTGTTCATAAAAAGTGTGGGTCAGGGATATTCTGGCCAATTCATCATATCCCAGTTTGCGTAAATATTTATACCCCTCCAGTCCATGGAATTTATCGGACATTTCATCGTTATAAACCAGTTTGCCGAAATCATGAAATAACCCCATAATATAGGCTTTTTCACCGTCTATCTCAGGCAATCGGGAAGCAATCATCTGAGCGGCTACCGCGACCATGGCGGCGTGAATGCGTTCTCCTTTAGAACGTCCCAGTTCGAAACGCGATGATTCCGCACAGCGTTTACGCATGGTTTCTTCATAAAGTTTTAAAGCTTGCTGCATGGTCGGCATCGTCATGGGTTTTACCTTTTTACATAACTGAGCACGGCGGTAACGGCGGCAGGCGTCACTCCGGGTATTCGTGATGCTTCTCCGATTGTCGCCGGGCGGACTTTAGACAGCTTTTGTACCATCTCCCGCGATAAACCGCCGATGAGAGCATAATCAATGTCTTCTTTGATTTTAAGTTTTTCGTCTTTTTGAAATACATCAATATCTGCCTGTTGGCGTTTCAGATAACCGGCATATTTGGCTTCAATTTCGATTGCTTCGTAAACGTCATCGGGCATTGTCTGCAATTCCGGCCATATTTGCGTTATTGTTTCACGTGAAACACCGTCATAAGACATGACGTTAAAAGCGCTTCTTTTCGTTCCGTCACGTTTCGTCTTTACGCCGAATTTATCCAACTCGTTCGGGTTGACAATCAATTTTTCACAAAGCTGACGATAATGATTTATCTGCTCATATTTGGCTTTAAATACAGTGTATCTATTTTTCCCGACGCAACCGATTTGATAGCCCAGTTCAGTTAAACGCGCATCGGCATTATCCGCACGCAACAACAGGCGATATTCGGAGCGGGAAGTAAACATACGATAAGGTTCGTCAACGCCCTTGGTAATTAAATCGTCAATCATTACGCCGATATAGGCCTGACTGCGATCAATCACAAATTCACGCCCTTTTCCTTCGGCATACAGCGCTGCATTAACACCGGCCAACAGTCCTTGCGCGGCAGCTTCTTCATAACCGGTCGTTCCGTTTATCTGTCCTGCCAGGTAAAGACCGGGAATCTTTTTAACTGCAAGTGTTCGGTTGAGTTCCTGCGGATCAACAAAGTCATATTCAATTGCATAAGCGTAACGGAGAATTTCAACATCTTCCAGCCCTTCAATTGTATGAATAAACTGTTCTTGAACATCTGCGGGAAGAGACGTTGAAATGCCGTTCGGATAAACAACATCAGTATTCAGACCTTCGGGTTCCAAAAAAATCTGATGACTGGTGCGGTCGGCAAATTTTACCAGTTTGTCTTCAATACTGGGACAATAGCGCGGGCCGATGCCGGTAATTAAACCGGAAAACAAAGCACATTTGGAAAAATTATCGCGAATAATCCGATGCGTGTTTTCATTGGTATGAGTAATAAAACACTGTATCTGCGGATTGGTAATTTTTTCCGTCAGATAAGAAAAAGGCTGCGGCGGGTTATCACCATCCTGAGAAGACAATTTTTCCCAATGAATTGTTTTGCCGTTCAGACGGGCAGGGGTACCGGTTTTTAAACGCCCGACATTCAGCCCTTTCTGTTTTAAATACGGCGTTATACCCGTACAAGTGACATCACCGATACGTCCGCCGACGGAAGTTTTATGACCGACAAACATCACGCCGTTCAAAAAAGTTCCGGAAGTAAGAACAACCGCTTTTGCGGTTATTTGTGTTCCGTCGGCCAAAATAACACCGGATATTCTCACATCATCAAAAAGCAAGCCTTCGACCGGAGCTTCTATCAGCGTCAGGCTGGATTGTTCCCGCAGCGCGGCAAGCATATATTTTTTATAAAGTTCGCGGTCAGCCTGAGCGCGCGGGCCGCGAACAGCCGGACCTTTAGACTGGTTTAACATACGAAACTGTATGCCTGCCTTATCAATAACCCGTCCCATCAAACCGTCCAGCGCATCAATTTCACGTACAAGATGCCCTTTACCCAGACCGCCGATGGCCGGATTACATGACATTTCGCCTATTGTGGCAATTTTATGGGTGATCAAAGCCGTTTTGGCTCCGATACGGGCTGCTGCGGCACAAGCTTCACAACCGGCATGGCCGCCGCCGACAACAATTACATCAAACTCCTGATCCGTTTTCATTTATTCAGCCTTAACATTATTTGTTCCGAAGACGGGACAAACTTCTACTTATCGGATACTAGCATAAAAAACGTTAGCAAGCCGTTAATAGCTTCTCCCATTTAAAAGCGTAAAACCTGCCGCTGAAGGGCAGGTTTTATAAAACGGAAGAAACTTCAGATTACATTGTTTCTGATGCAGAACTGCCAGAAAGTATAAATTTCACTTCGTTCTATAATATAAGGGCAGTAAACACAGGCAGAAAAAATATCCAGGCTCCAAAGATAATTTTTATAGGGTTTCTGTTCGCCGGCATGCTGACGAAGGTAAGAAATCAGACCACTAACGGCGTGGCCCAACGCTTCCTGCTCACTGCGAAGCTTTTCATCTTCGTAGTAATAAGAGATTCCCAATTCCTCCGATTTTCTTACTAACTTGGCAAATTTTTCGTGGATTGCCTGATAATGCCCTTCCATCGGCTGTTGAAGGGCCATCTCGGTTAAAACACAGACATGCTTCTTAATCAAAAATTCAAGTCCGTCAGAATAATTCTTTTTCATAATGACAAGTTTTTAGCGTTAATAATAAATGATTAAGCCGATATTACTCAATCGGGCTTTAGAAAGCAAGCATAATTTGTCAAAAAATCCGGCTAATTATTTACCGATACAAAATGACCCGAAAATTTTATCGAGAATGTCATCTACCTCAATCCGTCCGGTGATTTTCCCCAAAGCGCGGGCAGCCAGGCGAACATCTTCGGCAGCCAATTCAATTTCTTTTCGCAGTGTAAAAGTTTCCAACGCTTCTACAGTTTCTTTCAAAGCTTCACGGTAACGGGCACGGGTTATCAGCAAATTTGAATTAGAGGTAAAGCGGTTTTCAATCCGTTCGGTAATGGCCTGAAGCAGCTGCTCCAATCCCTGACGAGGTTTAGCGGCTATGGTCAGACAGCCTTCCTGTCGCAGCGAAGAAATCCTTTCTGCCGACAAGCGGTCGGTTTTATTGGCAACCAAAAGCATTTTACCGGAAATTGTTTTTTTCAGATTATCAAAGATATGAACAGTGTCTTGTGATGCATCGAACAAACATATCACAAGGTCGGCTTCGTTAATTTTATGGTAAGCAATTTCTATGCCTTTCTTTTCAATGGCATCTTCTACTTCACGCAGACCGGCAGTGTCGGTAAACATAACCGGATAACCTTTCAAATCCAGGTGAACATCAACCGCATCGCGGGTGGTTCCGGCAATATCGGAAACGATGGCCGCTTCACGATTAACAACAGCATTCAGCAAACTTGATTTACCGGCATTCGGCGGGCCGACAATAACAACGCGAAAACCTTCGCGCAGCCTTTCGCCGATAGTGTCGCCGGACAGATGTGCTTTAATTGCTTCCTTGAGTTTAAATACAGTGTCTTCAAGTTTAAATACGGTGTCTTCCGGAATTTCTTCGTCGGGAAAATCAATATAAGCTTCCAGATGAGCCATCACGGTTAAAAGTTCTTCCCGCCAGCTTTCATAAAGGTTTTTTAAGCCGCCTTCCATCTGCCGCATGGCATATTTCTGCTGTTCAGCGGTTTCGGCATCTATCAGATCGGCTAATCCCTCGGCCTGAGTCAAATCCATTTTGCCGTTGTAAAAAGCCCGTTTGGAATATTCTCCGGGTTCAGCCATGCGGAAACCTTCCAATCGTGACAAAGATGAAAGGACTCCGGAAATTACGGCTTTGGAGCCGTGAATCTGCAATTCAACGATATCTTCCCCGGTGAACGAATGAGGCGCCTTAAAATACAGCAAAAGACACTTATCCAGTACCTGTTTCTCGGGAACAGACAACAAATCGGTAAAATAGGCATAGCGGGGTTTGATGCCCGAAGGCGAAAGGCGGGTCATTTGCCCAATAATCTGAAAAGCCCGATCGCCTGATATGCGGATGACGGCGACGCCCGATTTGCCGAAAACGGTTGAGAGTGCATAAATGGTCTGATTATCCATTTTATATTCCTGTCTGTAACTTAAAACCGGTTTAAGTATAATCGGAAAAGGTAAAAATACGATAAAAAAACACTAATTTAAATAAAGGCCTAAATTCGGCTTTCAGAGAGGTTTTTTACTTTTGCTTAAGTGTTTCCCTATAAAGTAGGTAAAATTCGTTTGTGCGAGCTTCCTGCGGACTCGTTATTTTTCTACCGAAGGTGTTAATTATGGATGAATGTTCTAAAAAACTGATTATCTGGGACTTTGACGGCGTGATGGCCGACACGGAAAAACTCTGGCTGGAAAACCGCCGGCAAATGATTAACGAAAAATTCGGACTTAACTGGGATTTTGATACAACCAACAAACATTTGGGCGGAATGAGCGATAAAACCAAACGTCTGAATATGGATAAGCTGGGATTGACAACCGATGACGAATTCTGGAAAGAGAGCATGGCGCGCGATATGGCCGTAATGGCAAAGGGTTTTGAAGCAACTCCCGGAACAGAAGATATTCTCAACTGTCGAGAAATCAAACAATGTGTAGCAACCGGCGGAATTTATTCCAAAAGCGTCGAAAAGCTGAAAACAATCGGTTTTTGGGGAAAATACATTAATGATACAAATCTGTTCACTGCCGATATGGTAGAACACGGAAAACCGGAACCGGAGCTGTTTCTGCTGGCAGCGGCGAAAATGGGAGAGCTTCCCGAAACCTGCGTGGTGATAGAAGATTCTCTGGCCGGAATGACTGCCGGACTGCGTGCAGGAATGACGGTCATTGCCTATATCGGTTGTGAGATGAATAACAATCCGGAAAATATTAAAAATATCCGCGCTTTGGGAGTTAAACACATTTTCAGCACCATGGCCGAAATTAAAGATTTTTTAGGAATATGCAAATATAGGTTTGACAAAATATAGCGAAAAAGGCATACTTATTCAAAATTTTATCATTTTTAAATTTTTATGTTATGAAACCTGAAAAATTTATTAATCTGCTGGTCTTCTTGGTTGTGACCGGCATGTTGGTTTGGGGTATCTGCGGCAATGCCGGCTGGAAGCTCCTGGGTGCAAATCTTTTAACCGCAGTTTTCTTTATGTTTCTTTATCGTAAAGACGACAATCATCCCGGCGTTTTTTCCTTTGCCGTCAGGTATGCGGCACTGGCTTTGGCTTTTGCCAATGCAAGGATTATGACCGGAATTGCGCACGGAAATCTGCTGTTGCTGTTTGTGTTGGCTGCGGTGTATTGCCTGATTGACGCTTGTTTGCCCGTTTTGGCTTATCAATGCGGTTTTCGGTGCAGTTCCAAACCGGTTATTCCCGACAGAACGGTCATTCTGTTTGTGTTAAGCACTTTTTTATTTGCCGCTTTAGACAAGCCGTAGATACAATAATTAAACGTAAACCCCGGATAAAATCCGGGGTTTTGTTTTAGCTGTTCATGGTATTGAAGAAATCCTGATTGTCTTTGCTTTGTTTGAGCTTTTCAAGCAAAAACTCCATACCGTCCGTCATTCCCATCTGCATCAGCACACGGCGCAGAACCCACATTTTGGACAAGGTGGCCTTGTCAACCAGCAGTTCTTCCTTACGGGTGCCGGAGCGGGTAATATCAATCGTCGGGAAGAGGCGTTTATCGGTCAGTTTTCGATCAAGAATGATTTCTGAGTTGCCGGTTCCTTTGAATTCTTCAAAGATAACTTCGTCCATGCGGGAACCGGTATCAATCAGAGCCGTGGCGATAATGGTCAGCGATCCGCCTTCTTCAACATTGCGGGCTGCACCGAGAATGCGTTTCGGCCGCTGGAGAGCATTTGCATCGACACCGCCGGTCAAAACCTTGCCGGAAGAAGGGATTACCGTATTGTAAGCGCGACCCAAACGGGTAATCGAATCGAGCAGAATGACAACGTCTTTTTTATTTTCAACCAGGCGTTTGGCTTTTTCAATCACCATTTCTGCTACCTGAACATGGCGCGAAGCCGGTTCATCAAAGGTAGAAGAAATTACTTCACCTTTCACCGAACGGGTCATATCGGTTACTTCCTCGGGACGTTCGTCAATCAAAAGCACCATCAGATAGGCTTCAGGATGATTGGCGGCAATCGCATGGGCAATATTCTGCAGCATTACGGTTTTACCTGTGCGCGGTGGGGCAACAATCAGCCCGCGCTGGCCTTTGCCCTGCGGTGAAATCAAATCAATCACGCGGCAGGTATAGTCTTTGTCGCCGCAGATGATATCAAAATTAAGCTTTTCCGTCGGGTAAAGCGGCGTCAGGTTGTCAAAATTAACCCTAAGTTTTGATTTTTCGGGATCGTCAAAATTAATGGCGTTAATCTTGGTTAAGGCAAAATAACGTTCATTGTCTTTCGGACCGCGAATTTCGCCTTCAACAGTATCGCCGGTGCGCAGACCAAATTTTTTAACCTGGGAAGGCGAAACATATATGTCATCAGGGCCGGCAAGATAGTTTGATTCGGCGGAACGGAGAAAACCGAAACCGTCCGGCATGACTTCAATTGTGCCTTCGCCGTAGATAATTTTATCGTCATCGGCGAGTTTTTTTAGAATAGCAAACATCAAATCCTGTTTGCGCATGGATGAAGCATCTTCAATCCCTAAATCTTCAGCCTGAGTTAACAACTCGGTAGGAGACTTTTGTTTGAGCTCTTTTAAATTCATGGGAACCTTAAATATGTAGGATATTGTCAAAACAGAAATAAGAACTATATGATATAGTATAAGTTTATATATGCTTTAAATCGAAAACTGTCAAATAAAGATTGGATATTTTTTCAGGGCAGATTTATGCACATTCCGACCTGCCAATTTAAAATTTAAAAAATTATGTAGTAGATTGTATATGCCTGTGACTCTTGTGGATAAATTTTGAGCCACAGAGTTATCCAGAAGTTAACAGTTTGTTAATAAAGCTGTTAACCGAAAATAAACAATCGTTAACGAATCGTTAAAACTTTTCCGGACTCAAAATGTAAACTGCAAAATTAAGTTTTTGTTAATAACTTTTTTATCCACCGGCCGGGGATGAAAAAGCTGCTTGTGCGTAAGTCAGTATATTAGATTTTACTTTATGGTGATTACTTTGTATAAATTGGAAAAAGGGCTCAGTTATACACAGGAAAAGCCTGATTTGTTGATAAGTGAGTCAAACCTTTGATTTGAGGATTTTTTATGAAGCTTGCAGCCATTACCGGTTCAATCGGGTGCGGAAAAACAACCCTTTCCAAAATTGTCCGCCGTCTGGGATATGTTGTTTATGATATCGACGGTTGGGTTCGCCGTTTGTATTATCAAAAGGATTTTATCAAGGTTATTGCGGCACATTTTCCGGAAGTTATGGAAGGGGAAAAGGTCAACAAACGGAAATTGAGAAATCTGGTTTTCGGGGATAATGCCCGGTTGAAAGTTTTGGAAAGCCTGATTCATCCTTTTTTGAAGCAGACTCTGATGAATGTCCGCCGTCGAAATGCCTGCCGGGCTGATTTGTTTTTTATGGATGTTGCTCTGTTGTTCGAAATGGGCTGGGATAAATACTGCGATTATATCGTGGTGGCTGATGTTGATTATGAGACGCAAAAAATGAGGGTTATGCGGCGGGATAACATTTCAGCAGCGGATTTTGACAAGATTAACCGGATTCAGATGGACAATGCGGCCAAAAAAGTTTTGGCCGATGTGATTATTAATACGGATAAGCCGATTAATCTGCTGAAGGTTGAGCTGCTGGCGATGATTGAAGAAATAGAGGGATGCTGAGATGGTCAGAGAGATTGTATTCGATACGGAAACAACGGGTTTTAATGTCAATGAAGGAGACCGTCTGGTAGAAATCGGCGCGGTGGAACTGATTAACCATATTCCGACCGGGGTTACTTACCACCAATATATAAACCCTGAGAGGGAAGTTCCGGAAGATGCTTTCAAAGTTCACGGTTTGAGTTATGATTTTTTGAAAGATTATCCGACTTTTCGCCAGGTTGCGGATGAGTGGCTTGAGTTTGTCGGTGATGCCGTTCTGGTAGCGCATAACGCTTCATTCGATATCGGCTTTTTGAACGGTCAGCTGAAAGAACTGGACAAGCCTTTGTTCACCTGGGACAGGGTTGTGGATACCCTGGAAATCGCCCGCAACCTGTTTCCCGGAGCGCGCGTTAATTTGGACGCTTTGTGCCGCCGTTACGGTATTGACAACAGTGAGCGCACGCTGCACGGGGCGCTGCTTGACGCTGATTTGCTGGCCAAGGTTTATCTGGAACTGCTCGGCGGGCAGGAACCCAGTATGCTCAAGGAGGAGAAAAAGGTTTCCCGGGGAACGGTTTTTGCCGACAGTTCCGCGCAAAAGAGGGTTTTTCGCGAAGCTCGTTCCTTTCCGTTAAGCGAAGAGGAAAAGCAGCTGCATTTGGATTTTCTGGCAAATAATATCAAAGAGGCCATTTGGACGGCAAGTGCAGAACCGGAAAAAGCCGAAGGCTGAAAAAATGCCGGAAAAAGTGTTTTTGACCGTCGGACGGCACGGACGTTACAGTTACGGTGCACGCCTGCCTCTATCGGAATCCAGTATTTTGGAAGGCGTTTACCGCGGACAGGAACTGACTGCGGCGTACGGATCTTTTGATGCCGTTTACAGTTCGGATATTCCGCGGGCGAAAGCAACGGCAAACTTGCGGGCTGTCGGCGGAGATTATGCCCGGGATAAAATTGTTTACAGTCCCGAATTGACTGAGGACAGCTCTCTCGGCAGTGTGTCGCTGTTTTTGGATATTTTGGCGGCAGAAGCGTCACTGAACGGTTTCCGGCATGTTCATCTGGTGACGCATGCACCGGTTATTGAAAAGATTTTTTCCCTTTTGAGTCCGGCGATGTGTTTTGTGCCGCCCGACGGCGGTTTTACCGGGGAAATCGAAAGCTGGGAAGATTTGCGCGGACGGAAGGTGAATTTTATTCCCTGGCCGGATTATTATCCCGGATTTTCTTTATTGCTGGATTTATGGAAAGAAAATTCCGACCTTGAGGTTATCAGGCAGTATTTTGAACAATATAAACAAACCAGCCTTGATTGGGACAAGGCCGGTTTGTTATTGGATAAAAGCTGTTATTTTAACCGGTGCGCAGCGATTGAGGACATCTATCGTCTGTTGGGCTAAATTCTTTTGTCGGCGGAGTGGCAGAAGGAGGAAACGGGACAATTCGGACAATCCGGTTTTTGTGCTTTGCAGATGTAGCGTCCGAAAAGCACCAGCCAGTGGTTGGCGTTCTTTTTGTAATTATCGGGAAGCACTTTCAGCAGATCCTTTTCAACTTCCAGCGGATTTTTGCCATCGCTCATGTTCAGGCGGTGGGATATGCGCATAACATGAGTGTCAACGGCCAAAGTCGGTTCATTGAACCAGACGTTTAAAACAACATTGGCGGTTTTACGGCCAACGCCGGCCAGGTTTTCCAATGCTTCGCGGTTATGCGGCACTTCGCCCTGATATTTTTCCGTCAGTTCTTTGCTGAGGGCGATGATGTTTTTGGCTTTGTTGTTATATAAACCGATGGTTTTAATGTAGTGTTTCAGTTTATCCAGGCCCAGGGCTGCCATTTTTTGCGGCGTGTCGGCGATTTTGAACAATTCTTCGGTTGCCCGATTAACGCCTTTGTCCGTACTTTGCGCCGACAAAACAACAGCGACCAGCAAGGTGTAAGCATTGCTGTAATTTAATTCGCAGCGGGGATTGGGATCTTTTTGATTAAAAATATCCATTATTTCGAGAATTTCGGCTTGGGGACGAATCATGCTTTTACTCCTCCGGCACCGGCAGCTTTCGGAGCGTTAGCATCTAACGGCCAACGCGGGCGCGGTTTGAAATCCAAATCATTGGTGAAACCCCGGCGGAATCTTTCCAATCCGGCCCAGGCTATCATAACGCCGTTGTCGGTACAGAATTTTATCGGCGGCGCTGCAAAGGTAAGGCCGTGCCTGTCAGCCAGCAGACGAAGCTGTTCGCGCAAATAAGTGTTGGCGGCAACTCCGCCGGAAACGACCAGATCTTTGCCTTGCGGAAAATTTGTTTTAAAATATTTAATTGCCCTTTCCAATTTGCGAACCAGGCAGTCGGCAGCGGCAGTCTGGAATGCGGCACAGATATCGGCTGCTTCTCTTTTGCGCATAATTGCATGTTCAATTTTTCCGTCCGGGGAATAAGATTCAATAATTTTGCGGACGGCGGTTTTTAAACCGGAGAAAGACAAATTGCAGTCGCCCGAATTTTGCAGCGGACGTGGAAGAATGAAACGTTCGGGGTTGCCGACCGAAGCCATTTTTTCAATCATCGGGCCGCCGGGATAACCGAGATTCAGCATTTTGGCGACTTTATCAAAAGCTTCGCCCGCCGCGTCGTCAATTGTGGTGCCGAGACGTTCAAAATCGCCGACGTCTTTAACTATCAGAATTTGACAGTGTCCGCCGGAAACCAAAAGCAGCAGATAAGGGTAAACAACGTCTTCGGTGAGGCGGGCGCAGAGTGCATGGCCTTCCAGATGATTGACGGCAATGAAAGGTTTGTTGAGGGCAAGTGCCAGAGCTTTGGCTGCCATAACGCCGACAACCACGCCGCCGATGAGTCCGGGACCCGACGAAGCGGCAATCGCATCCAAATCTTCCAATCGGATACCGGCTTTGCTGACGCAGCTTTCAATGATTTCGTCAATATGGTCAAGATGTGAACGGGCTGCTATTTCAGGCACGACACCGCCGAAAACTTTGTGTTCTTCCTGAGAAAGCAGATTTTGTCCGAGAATTTCCCTTTTTTCGTTGACGACAGCGGCTGCCGTTTCATCGCAGCTGCTTTCAATTCCCAATACCAACATTTTTATTATCCGTTTTTATTTATTGCAGTTTTTTTTAAATTATATACACTATAAAAAGTTTATTGCCAAGAATTATCACAAGAGGATTATAAAATGGTCAAAAGTGTTGAAAACAAGCCGGTTGAGGTTTCAAAAAGCCAGATTGCCGCCACAGCCAAAAAAGCGATGCTCAGAATTGTTTTCTGGGTGCTTTTCCTGGGGATTTTATACGGATTATGGCTGAATCCGCAGATTATTACCAATATGGTCAAGTTTATTTCAATGCAGACGGCCACAGA
The DNA here is from genome assembly GCA_001917125.1 of Azospirillum sp. 47_25. Taxonomy (GTDB): domain Bacteria; phylum Pseudomonadota; class Alphaproteobacteria; order RF32; family CAG-239; genus Scatocola; species Scatocola faecipullorum. The sequence continues at coordinate 114,421 of MNTU01000016.1, read as the reverse complement.
GGAATCCCAAGAAGAAAATACGGTCCAGGAAGATGAATTTTATCGGCGGATGAATGTGCTGCAAAACCAGATTAACCAGCTGCAAAATCAAATCAGCTCTTTGCCGGAGGGAAGCAGTGCTACGGTTGATTTAAGCCGTTTTGACAGCAAATTGGAGGCGATAGAAAAGCAAAATCTCAACGTGATTGATTCCAAGGCGGACGTGGCAACGGTTTTGGGGATTATTACCCGGTTGGACAAGATTGAAGAGCGGTTGGATACTTTGGCCAAAATCAGCGATGACGGTGCTTTGGTTCTGACGGCGACGATGATGGTTAAGGAAAGTTCGGAAAACGGCACCAATTTTGCTTATGAGGCGGAAATTTTGCAGCAACTGGCCAAAAACGATACGGCCATTCAAGGCGATGTGGAAACGATTTCGCGTTATGCGCGGGAGGGCGTCAAGTCGCAGAACAGTCTGATTAACGAGTTTAAGAAAATTTACCGTCGTTTGGCAAAAGTTCAAACCAAGCAGGATTTGGAAGGCAAGAACTGGAAAGAGGTTTTGAATATTAAATTTAACGAAGTGGTCAAAGTCAAAAGAGTCAATGACGTTCTTTCTCCGCAGAACGAAGCCGAAAACGAAAACAATTTCAAAAAAATAAACGAAGAAGTTAAAAACGGAAACCTGCAGCAGGCTTTGGACGGGCTGCACCAGCTTGACAGTTCATTTATCGTCAACGATCCGGCTATGCAAAAGTGGATGACAGAGGTTCAGGCACGCATTAATTTCAATCAGGCGATAGCCAATATTTCGGCACATTCACTGGCTTTGATGAAAGTGAACAGCATTAAAAGCAATTAACTTGCGAGGCAGGCATGACTAACGAAGAATTAAAGAAAATCTGGTCAGAAAAATTTGCGGTTGTTCCGCAGGTTTTGGAAAATATGAAGCAGGTTCAGGCGGCGGCAACGGCATTTAACACCAATGTAGACGCAGTGGTTAAAATCAGCGGAGCGAAAATTGCCGAGCTGGCTGCCGGTTTGGGAATGGATTTGGCCGAGCTGGAAGATGTGCGGCAGACTAAGCTGGATTCAGGCAAAGACGTGGTTAAAGGCATTTTCAAATGTTTTACCAAAGGGATTGCCGAAGAATGGCTGACCGAAGACAAACAAGTTTATGACTGGATGGTAAACAATCTGGGGTATGACCGTCTGCAAATGGGCGGTCAGGGCGGAATTGTGGCCAATGTTCTGGCGGTTACCGGCGTCAACAAAGTCTATGCTCATGCCAATTCTCTGCCGAAGTTACAGGCCCAGCAGTTTTTAGAATTGGACAATTTGGTTTCTTTTGATGAAAAAGGGGCCGAAAAACCGGCTTATCTGATTAACCGGGAAGTTGACATTCCTTTGATACACTGGATTATCGAATTTGACCGGAATGATACGGTGCATATCGGCGGCAAAGATTTCAAATGTCCGAAATCGAACCGTTTTATTGCCACGTATGATCCGTTAAATCTGCATTTGGTTATGGATCGTCATTTTATTGATGCAACCGGCCGCCGCAAAATGGATTATGTGGTTTTATCCGGTTTTCACGCTCTGACGGAACACAACGACGGCGTACGCCTGCAGGAAGGCGCTTTACCGATTATTGAAAACTGGAAAAAGCAGGGAGATATCGTTCATTTGGAGATTGCCTCCACGCAGGATATTGCGGTGCGCAAGTCGATTATCAAATCGATTGCCCCGATTGTGGATTCAATCGGCATTAACGAGCGTGAAGCTATTGACATTTTGGAGGTTTCCGGATGTGAAAAACAGGCGGAAGCCTGCAATGCACGGACAAACAGTGTTAATATGTTTGAAGCATTGATGTTGATAAAGAAAATTATCAAAGCGCCGCGCATTCAACTGCATATGTTCGGTTTGTATATGACGCTGCAGGATAAAGGCTTTAAAATTACACCGGAAGCCAATTTGCGCGGAATGATGCTGGCTGCGACCGTTGCCGCCAGCAAAGCCGGCACCGGAAACATTAACAAAAAAGAAAATCTGCTGTGGGCTCACGGCGAGCAGGTTTCCGACGTGGGATTAAAAGAATTGTCTGATTTGGCTAACCATTTGCACAAACCGGAGTTAACGGAAACCGGCATTACCGAGGTTGACGGTTTTGATTTGATAGCCCTGCCGACTATTTTGGTAGAAAAACCGCTGACGCTGGTAGGCATGGGTGATACGATTTCATCGCTTTCACTGATAGGTTCAAGGTAATCATCGTCTTTTTTGAGGTTTCAGGAGAGATTTTATATAAACCTATCGGGAAACCGAATCAGCAGAGAATGTTTCTCCAGACACAAAAAAACCGCTGTTTAAGCGGTTTTTTTGGATGAAAGAAAATTGTCAATGGCGTCAATAACGCGGAGAACCGTGTTATCAACCTGTTCTTCTCTGGTTTCGACCACAATATCTGCTTCGGAATAATAGGGATATTCTTCACTGATATATTTTTCGAGTTTGTTTTTGAGGTGGGAATCGTCACCTTCGAGAAAAGGGCGGTGTTTGCGTCCGGCGGTGCGGTTATACAAAACGTCAACATCGGCTTTCAGCCAGACGGTTATTGCATGAATTTTTGCCAGTTCGCGGGTTTGTTCGGCAACAAAAGAACCGCCGCCGGAAGCCAGAACACAGGGTGCTCCCTGCAGCAGACGTTTCATAACCCGTTTTTCGCCGGCACGATATTCTTCTTCACCGAAACATTTCAGCACATCGACCAATGATAAACCGGCCGCTTTCTCAATTTCCTGGTCGCCGTCGACAAAAGGCAGATTGAGCTTTTTGGCCAATCTTTTTCCGACGCTGGTTTTACCGCTGCCCATCAGGCCGACCAGCAATATTATTTTATCGATTTTTTTTATCATAACCTATTTTTTAATTCTTCTTTCAAGTTTATTATGCTAGATAATATAAAGACTTGAAATTTTATCAACATTTTTTTTAAGGTTATAGCTTATGAGACAGAAAAAATCAAATTTAATCTATTATGTTATCGGAATCGTTGTTTTGGCAGGTGTCTTGTTTGTTGCCTCACAGGAAGTTCCGGTTAAGGTCGAGCAGGTGGAACAGCCGCTGGAAAACAGTTTTCTGAACAAATAGGCTGTACGATGGGCAATGAGGCCGTTAATCGATTTTTGGAGATGATGTCCGCAGAAAGGGGCGCCTCAGCCAATACGCTGGAAGCTTATGGGCGTGATGTTGAAGAATTTCTGACATATTGTGGAGGCATGGCGTTGAAGGAAATCAGCCGCGATGACGTTGGCGATTTTGTTCAATACCTCGGCCGGGAGGGGCGGTCGCCGAAGACGGTGGCGCGGAAGCTCTCGGCGGTGCGGGAATTTTTCAAATTTCTATATACCGAAAAAGACATTAAAGACAATCCGGCGGCGGATGTTCTGACACCAAAGCAGGAAAAACCTCTGCCCAAATTTCTGTCGGAAGATGAAATCAAACGGCTGATTGCCGCGGCAAAAGAATGTTCCGGGCCGAAGGGCAGGCAGATGACAGCCATGCTGGAGCTGATGTATGCCAGCGGCCTGCGGGTTTCAGAGCTGGTTTCTTTACCGGAAAACTGCATTAATTTTGACCGGAGACAGGTTTTCGTACGCGGCAAAGGCAGTAAGGAAAGGGTTGTTCCGGTGGCTCCGGCGGCCATTCAGGCCGTTTTTGACTATCTTGAACAGCGGGATTGTTTTATTCGTGAAGGGCGGCGTTCCATCTGGCTGTTTCCCTCCAAAAGTTCCCGCAGCGGACATATCAGCAGAGATACTTTTTTTAAGCGCCTTAAAGAACTGGCTGTCAAAGCCGGTATTTATCCTTCCCGGGTGACGCCTCACGTTTTAAGACATTCTTTTGCGACGCATTTGCTTAACCACAACGCCGATTTGCGTTCGGTGCAGAAAATGCTCGGGCATGAAAGCATCAACACGACAGAGATTTATACCCATATTTTATCGGATAAGCTTTTGGAAACCGTTCAAAAATTGCACCCTTTGGCCGGCAAACATTCTTAAGTTGATTTCCTTTCTGAAAGGGTTTATAGTGCAACTATAGGTAAACTTAAAAGAAAATGCCGCCTATCTGGCAAAGTTTGGTGAGAAGGAGTGTATGATGGCCGGAAAAGTAAATAAAAGAGGACGAATGCCCGACGGGACACCTAATCCGGTGGATGTGCATGTCGGAAAGAAAATTTTTACAAGACGGATTGAGCTGGGTTTATCAATGGAGAAACTGGCGTCTTCCGTCGGATTGACCTTTCAGCAGGTTCAGAAATACGAGAGAGGGATGAACCGGGTCAGCGCCAGCCGTTTGTTTGACTTCAGCAAAGTTTTAGGTGTGCCGATTAATTATTTTTTCTCAGATTTGGATAATATGACGGAGCAAAACAGTCATAGTTTGTTCTGCCGTCAGCCGGGGCAAGGGGAAGAAGATGATTTTGATGATCCTCTTTGCCGTGAAGAAAGCCGCGTTTTGGCAGCCGCTTATTATAAAATTGCCGACCGGAGTATTGCGAAGACTCTGTTTGAGCTGATGAAGGCGCTCAGCCGGCCCAATGAAAGAACGGTCGAGAAGCAAGATTAATCAGTATAATAAAAAAGGGCGGCGAAATGCCGTCCTTTTTTTTGCAGACTGCAGTATTTATTTTTTCTGCAGTTTAGTCTTTTTGGCGGAAACAAAAGCGTCAACGATATTGCTGACGGTTGTTTTGGGTTTGACCCAGTCAAACCTTGCCGGAAGATGAACGTCCAACTGGTCTTCAGTCCACCAAATGGGCAAATCCCAGTCGTTTTCGCCCTGGAAGCCGGGGTTTTTGCATTCGTAAACCAGTTTTTTTCCGAAAGCTTCAAGTTCGGCATCCGAAAGATTTTCCCAGCCGCAGTTCAGGGCATAAGCCTTCAGAACTTCAATGCGGAAAATGTCCAGATAGGCCTGGATATATTCAGGCGCGGCCTTGAAGATTTTGCAGCGGATGTCGTGAATTTTCTGCGAGCCGACGGTGAAGTAGTCGATGATGTCGTTGTAGGTGGTTCCTTCTCCGAGATACTGCATCGGCGTGCGGCAGTCAGCAAGAATTTGGCGGCCGGTGATTTCTTCGCACATTTCACAGATGCGAATCGCCAGACAGCGGGTGATTTCTTTGCTTTCGATTGAACTCGGAAGCAGTTTCTGCATGCTGGCACCGGTTTCCTTTTCCCAAAGCTGTATCAGACGTTTGCGGCTGACTTCAACCTTAACGGCCTTGGTGTCGGCGTAATAATTTGCCAAGTCGTCAAACGTCAGCAAGTCCGGAAACTTCAGAAAAACGCGGAAGCTTTTGTTGCTGGAACAAAATTCCTTTACGGTTCGGCAAAGTTTTTCAATCTTTGTTCCGGGAAGAGAAGATACCGGTTTGCTCAAAATGTCGGCAAGGGCTGCGGTTCTTTCTTCAACATTCATTTGCTGTAAGTCACTCTTGTCTGCAGTTACAAAATCGCTGATGAACTGCATTACTACTGGCAGGGAATTTTTCTTTTCCATGACTAATAATTTTTTTAAAAATTTAACATAAAAAGGATAAATCTTTTATTTTTGTAGCATGAGTTTTTTTAATTGGCAAGGATAAATAAGAAAATTTTTGACAAAAAAATGGCAGCACGATGAAGTGCCGCCGTTAAAGAAGAATCAGGTTTCAAGAACCGGCAATCAAAGCAATCAGATTTCCGACACTGCCGTTTGCGATCAAATTCGGCGGGGTCTTAAAATCAAATGTTTTTTCAAGCCAGCAGAGAGTTGTCAGATATGAGTTTTTCTGTTTTCCGCAGACGGGAAGGGTCAATTCCCGCAGGCTCATATTGTCGCTGATCAGTTCCGGAGGACATTCGAGAAGATCAGCCAGGTAATGTCTTACGGTTTGGGCACTGGGGCGCGGGGCCAGTATTTCGGCCCGGAGCAATGCCGTTTCTTCCGGTTTGCCGCTGAGCAGGCGGGCGATGGTTCCGATGCTGACATTGTTCCAGTTCCAGGCATATCTGCTGCGGGGACTGAATTCAGTGCGGAAACATCTTTCAGAAATGCTTCTGACAATCGATTTTAAAAAATTAATTTCGATTTTTCCGTCATTTAAACGGACGTTTTCAATGTTTTTTAATTGGGTCTTTCTGCTGAAGACGCCAATGATCTGCTTGTAGTTCATAATTTCGGGATTTAAAATAATAGATTTATAGGTAATCTTATAATCTATTTTTTATTCTTTTTCAACAAAATTTTGACAAAACTATTTTTCGTCAGCAAGTGCGAGAAATTGTTGAGGAGTTAGTTCTTCGGCACGGGCAGTGAGGGGAATGTTCAAACGGGCGCATTTTTCTTCCAAGCCGGCAATGCTTTTCAGGCTTTGGCGAATCATTTTGCGGCGTTGTCCAAAGGCCAGTGTTGTCAGTTTTTCGACTTTGGCGATTTGTTCGACGGTCAGCGTGTTTTCCAGCGGCCGAAAAAGCAACACGGATGACCAGATTTTCGGAGCCGGGGTGAAACAGCAGGGGTTAAGGTCCAGCAAATGATCTATTCGGCATTGAAGCTGGCTTAAAACCGATATTCTGCCATAGTCTTTGGTTTTTATCGGTGCCGTGATTCTTTCGGCAACCTCTTTTTGGAACATCAGTGTCAAGCTGTCATAGGCATTGATGTTTTTAAGCCAGCCGACCAGCAGCGGTACGGAAATGTTATAAGGCAGATTGCTGATGATATGGCGCGGAGCGGGAGCAAGAACGGAAAAATCGGTCTGCATGGCGTCACCGTTGATAATATGAAGAATGTCGCCGGTTTTTTCTTTGATTTCATTCATAATGGCAATGCAGCGCTCGTCCATTTCAACGACGGTTAAGCTTTTCGGTTCGGCAGCCAAAACAGCCCGGGTCAGCCCGCCGGGACCGGGACCGACTTCAAAAACATTAGCGCCGGAAAAATCCTTTTTGTTTTGTTTTTGCAGTGAGAGATTAATAATTTTGTCGGTAATGTTCTGATCAAGAAGAAAGTTCTGTCCCAAAGCTTTTTTGGCCATCAGGCCATGTGCTTCGACGGTTAGGCGCAGCGACGGGAGTGCGGCTATTTTGACAGACATTTGTTCGGTCATCATCAGTTTCTCAATTCGATAACCGCGCGCTGGCGGACATTATGGAGGTGTTTGGCGGAGATTTCTTCCATTTTTTTGTTTTCCATGAACTTTTTCATTTCTTCTTTGGAAGGGAGTTTGGGTTTGTCCCTTTTGGGGTTATAGACCTGCACCAGTTTAAGAATATAAAATTCGTTGCCGATTTGTATCGGGTCGGAGACCTCGCCTTCTTTCATGGCGAGGACTTTGTTATCCAGCGGTTCAGCCAGCTGGCCCTTGTTCAGCCAGCCGAGATTGCCGCCGTTGGATGCGCTGGGGCTTTCGGAAAACTGGGCGGCGTATAATTCAAAACGCGGATCTCTGCGCAAATTGGCAACCAAATCGTCGAGATTCTTGGCGTTTTCTTTTTTGATGACGATTTCGGAAACCATATATTTCGGGGTCATCATATCCTTGGCAGACTGGTTAATGCTTTCTTCAATTTCCTTATCGGTTATGTTTCCGGCAGCCATGAGCTGGCGGCGGATAACGCGAATCCATGCCAGGTCGGATTTCATCTGCTCACGGAAGACTTTCATGCTGACGCCTTCTTTGTCCAGCAGCGATTTGAGCTGTCCGGCGGGAATTTTGTTGTTTTGTTCAAAATTTTGTATGGAAGCATCGATTTCTTTGTCACTGATTTCGATTCCCTGACGTTCGGCTTCCTGAAGTTTCAGTTTTTCATCGATTGCCGATTGAATAACCTTGGCGATAATCATTTTTTTGGTTTCGGCGTTAAAGGGTATCCTTGTGTTCATCACAAAGGCTTTAGCCCTTTCTTCAATATCCGTCGAAGAAATCATTTCACCGTTGACAACGGCTATGATTTTAACATCTCCGGGACCGAACAGGCGAATCGGTTCACTTGGCGGCGTTTGCGGTTTTGGCAGAGGCTGCGGCTCCTGAAAAAGGTCTGATTCCGGCTGTGTTTCGGTTTCGGCCGGGTTTTGGAAAACGACGGAATTGCGGGTTTCTTTGCCGCTGTCGGCGGCAAATTGGGCTAAAGCGGATTGAGCGATGATAGTCAGACTTAATATTGCAAACAGCAGTCTTGTCATTTGTGTTCTCCTGTAGCGGTTATTTTGAACCCACGCCGCCTAATGTTTTCAGATAGAGCGAAACGGTGAATTCATAGTCGTTTTCGTCTTCGGGGTCGGTTGAATCGTAGCGGTGCAGATTGCCGACAACTTTGATGCATTCGTCTTCATAGGCTAGCGAACCTCCGTGTTCTAGCGAGCCGCCGCCTTTGGTCAAATCCTGGCGGTTGTAAATGCTGATTGTCCAGTCACGGGTCAGGCGGGAGCCGACAGCCAGGTATAATTCTTTGCGTTCGCTGATGTTTTCTGCCAGAGTTGCTTCATTTCCCTGCAGATAAATGTAGGAAACATAAGTGTGGAGAATGTCGGGGCCGATGCGGGCGGCCAGTTCGCTGTATTTCATTTCCAAATCGTCTTTGTCAAAACGGAAACGGTAGTTCATGTCCAGATATTGGTTCGGGTTGGCATAGATATGACCGACATAGTCACTGAAACGCCAGTTTTCATCATCACTGGGAGCAAAACCTTCTTTATTGCTGAATTTGTAGCTTTGAGCGATGAATGCCTGGGTACGTCCCATAACAGTTCCGTAAGGACTCCAGTTGATACCGTAACTGATGCGGCTGCCGGTATCGTTGCGGTCGTAGCCGGCATAGCGGTCGATATCAAGGACGTTGGTGTCGTCGAGTTCGGAGTTTTGGCTGTCTTCATTGGGAATCTTGTCTATTTTATTGCCGCCGTTAGGAGCCGCAACGGCAACGATTACCGGCTCGACAATATGGCGGGAGGTTTCGGTGGCACGAACAAACGGCATTTTCCATTCCAAACCCAATTGCGGGAAGACACGTCCGACTTCGCCGGTGAATTTTTCTTTGTCGGGGTTGGTATAATTGTCAACATAATACAAATCTGATTTTACCGAAGCAACCAAACGGTATTTTTCGCCGTAAGGGCTGGTGTAAGGCAAATTCCATGAATTTATCATGGACAGTCTTTGCGAACTGACATCCTGATCCCGCATTACGGAGGCAAAATCGAAAGTGTTTTTGAAGTAAGCACCGTGGCTTCCGGGTTCGCTGATGTTTTCATAAGTGATTAACGGAATGGCATACGGTTTGTCGTATTTGCGGCGCTGAAACTCCTGGCTGTCAAGCACACGGAGGTCATAACTGATGAGTTTGTAGTAATAAGCTTCGATGGCGGCATAATTGCGGTTGTCAAATCCCTGCAGTTTGGCGCTTGAGGTTAACCAGGCATCTTCTTTTTTGGGCAGGGAGAGGTCTTTCAGATATAAAGAATCCGAAACATAGTTTAAATCCAAATCGGAAACCCAATAATCATTGAGTTCGTAACGGGATTTGACATATAAGTTGCCGCGGGTTTCGTCGTCGTCCTGATCCCGCATAATCGACCCCTGCGTTGTTAAATAGCCGCGTTCAAAATAGCGGCGATAGGTGCCGTTCATAATCAGTCCGTGATTGGTGCTGATATAGGGAGCGAGGGTCAAATCTTCATGCGGTGAAATGTCCCAAAAATATTTGGGCTGCAAATAAGCGTCAAGATAGCTGCTGGAACCGAACCCGGGAATCAAAAATCCCGATCGCCGCGAGACGTTCGGATCCGGATGTGATAAAAACGGAGTATAGAAAACCGGAAAACCTTTGATTTCAAGTACGGCATCTTTGTAATAGACGTTTTGGCTTTCGGCATCATGTTTGATTTTGCGGGCTTTGAGCTGCCAGAGCGGATTGGGTTTGGCGGTGCAGACGTCACAGGGGGAATAAACCGCGTTGTTCATAATTTTGTTTTTGTTGCTCATGGTTCTGACGCGGCGGGCGGCGATGCGGCTTTCATCTTTCATGATGATTTTGATATTTTCCATTTCGCCCTGAGACATTTGGTTGGTTAAAACCACATAATCAGAAAAAACAACGTTGTTTTCGGCGTCTATCATGCGGACGTTGCCGATGGCGGTAACAACATCGTCACGTTGGTTGTAAACCACTTTGTCCGCATTCAGCGTCAATCCTTCGCGGATAATGTTAACATCGCCGATAGCCGTAATCGTATCCAGATTTCGGTTGTTTTCCATTTCATTGGCGCTGAAGTAGATTTCCTTGGTTTGTTTTTGTACCGGCATCGGCGTCATGAAATTGGTGATGTTGGGATTTTGTTCCAGTTCGCCGTAGGGTTTGGGGGAGACTTTGCTGTATTTTGTTCCGGGGACGGTTTCTTTCAGATCGGCAGCCCAAACCGCTCCGGAGCTGAGTATGCTTCCGGCCAGCAGCAGGATATGTAAGAGACCTGGTTTAGTCATCCATAAGTTCTCCGGGTTTTTTACGATGGACAAAGAATGCCGGATTATAGAACAAAAGGAGATAAATGCAAGCCGTCAGAGGCAATATAAAGTTCAGGTAAAGCAAGGGAAGCCAATAAAGATGTTTAGCCGCCAGATTGCCGAATATGAGGTCGCAGGCCTGAACCGTAACCATGGAAATGATAGACATTGAAATGATTTTGTTTTGTCCGCGGCGGTTAAAGTTGCCGACCAGCAGCCCGGTGCAGGCCATCAGGGCAAAGACCAGATTGTAAAGAGGGGTCAGGATGCGTTTGTTTCCTTCAACAATATAGCGGTTGACTTCCGCCGGAGTCAGGCTGGGATCGCTGCGGGCGTTCAGCAATTCCCAAAGTGTTTTTTCCCGGGCGCCGGTTTCTTTTTCCTTGGTTTTGTTTTGACTGCCGAAATCTACCGAATAACGGTCAAAAGAGAGAGAAGAGAACTGTCCGCTTTTCTTGTTGATTTCCTGACGGACGCCGTTAACCATAATCAGGCGGGGGCCCTTGTCGGTGTAAACAATGCGTCCCTTTTCGGCGGAGATGCTCATTTTGCTGTCCGGGTCACGTTCGTCGTTGACAAGAATGCCGGAGACCGATCCGTCTTTTTCATGGGTGGTGATGAATACGGTCAGATTATATTGGAGCGTGGTGAATTCGCCTTCCCGGAACATCAGGTGGGAGACGTCATTTTTGACTTCCCATTCCAGTTCGTTAAAAGCTTTTTCGGCGGCGGGAATGATGATATTGTTGGTATAGATGTTAAAAAAAGACATGAAAATGCCGACATAAATTGCCGGTTTGGCTCCGGCCCAGGGGCTGATGCCGGCGGCTTTCATGACAACCAGTTCCCGGTCGGAAAGCATACGGTTGTACACGAACAATATTGCCACAAACAGGGCTATCGGCGAAAGAATGACAAATATGCGGGGCATCAGCAAAGAGGTCATTTTGACGAACAAAATAACCGGAAGCCCCTTATTGGTAACCAGTTCCACAAAACGCAGCGATTGGGTCAGCCAGATGATGGACATCAGCGAGAACGTCACCAACAGAAAGCCAATCATAATTTGGGTTACTATATATTTGTTTAGTTTTTTCATTAAATTTTCTAGCTAGCTTTATCGAGGCGATTATATCCAATTTTATTAGAAATGGAATCATTATTTTGCATATATTGCAAAATATATGAAGATTTGGTAAGCGGAAGATGGTTTTGATTATTGGAAACGTTTAAATAACTTGCTCAGAAAGTCAAAAGGGTTGAAGCCGATAGCATCGGCAATTTCCAGAAACTCAATCAAATCAAGGCGCCGGACGCCTTTTTCATATTTGGCAACGTAGGGCTGAGACTGTTCCAGTTTTTGGGCCAGCAGAGTTTGAGTCAATCCGGCTCTTTTACGTTCTTCAATCAGCAGTTTTAAAAAAATCCGGTACTCTGTGGTAAAAACCGATTTAGTCATGATGGAAAATCCTAAAAAAATTATCAGGATCTAAATTAAGTCAATCTTATATTTATGCGAAAATCGTATATTACTTATATAAGATTTATATATTCTTATAGGTGTTTATTCTGTAATGTATATTTTAAAAGTTGTAAATGGTTTTTTTGTGATTTAAAGATTGTGGCAATGTCTGATTTATTCAATTACAAATTTAGAAAGGACAGTATTATGGGGGGATTAAATCGATCTGCAGAAAAGACTTCTGTAACTGGAGATTTTACACGTCAGAACTTATTGGAGGAAACAAAAGACGCTTGGAATCAGATAACCGGTGCCGTGGGGGATATGTCTGAAGAATATTGGCAGATGAAAAAGCATGGTTATGTAAATCTTGATGATTATCATCATTGTAAAGCTAATTACAAAGCAACGCAAAGAGGAAAATGGGGAGAGCGTACGGCAGAAGTTTTGGGTAATGAAAAGGAGTTGTTTGATTATTATTTTAATAGGGGATATAAAGGGTTAAGCAAAGATGCAGCAGAAGCAGACATGAAGCATGATTTAGATATTAATAGAATCGGCCGTGACCGCGCTAAAAATTATAATTATGCCTCTCCACAAGAAGCTTGTGCTGATTTCCGTGAGTATAATAAAAGTTTCCCCCAAAAATATTGGTGATTAGAATGAAAAGATTTTTAAATATTTTGCGTTACGTTTTTTGGTTGTTGGTTATTATTCCGCCGATGTTGTTTTGGGCGATGGTGATTGGTTATGTCTTTGATGAGGTCGGGGATTGTGCCGAAAACGGGAAAGTTTGGGATTATAATGAAAAACGCTGCCGAGATGACTGTTTGACATGGAATGAAGTTAATGGTTGTATTTATATGGATGAGGAATACAGAAGATTATTTAGGGCTTGTGCAGATAAAACGGCGGATTGTGACCGGGAAAAATTAGATTTGTTAGATAAAGAGCTTTGCAAAAAATATAATGCGCCCTTAAATTTGAAATACGGTTACTGTGATTTTGGTTTTGAAGTAAAAGATTGCTTCAAATTAGAAGGTGAATGGGAATATCCTGAAATATGTTATCAGTAAAAAATCTATTAAGTCAGCTGTTGTGATTTTTATTTTGTGGCAGCGAATTGCGGAAAGTTAAGCGGAAGTTGGGAGTATCCGGCCAGTTGTTTGACGGAGGATTAATGAAAAGTTTTTTGACATTCCGAAACGTTGATGATTGTGTAAAAAGGAGTAAAGATTACGACTGTATCGGAAGATAACTGATTAGTAACACAATACCCCTCTGAAGTAAATTCAGAGGGGTATTGTGTTAAATTGCCGGAGCAATTAGATCATAGCCATACCGCCGTTGATATTAATGGTTTGGCCGGTAATGTATTGAGCTTCATCAGAAGCCAAGAAAGCAACAACGTTAGCGATGTCCTGAGCTTCGCCGAGTTTGCCTTCGGGGATTTTTGCCAGCAAAGCAGCTTTTACATCTTCAGGCAGAACATCGGTCATCGGGGTACGAATAAAGCCCGGTGCGATGGAGTTGACGGTAATACCGCGGGAACCGACTTCCTGAGCCAGACATTTGTTCATGGCAATCATACCGGCTTTGGAGGCAGAATAGTTAGCCTGTCCGGCGTTGCCGGTAACACCGACGACGGAAGCAATGCCGATGATGCGGCCGAAACGGCGTTTCATCATGCCGCGGACGGCAGCTTTAGCCAATTTGAAACCGGCGGACAGGTTAACGTCCAAAACCAGCTGCCAATCTTCATCGCTCATACGGATAAACAGATTGTCGCGGGTTAAGCCGGCATTGTTTACCAGAATATCGATACGGCCGAGTTTTTCTTCAACCTGAGCAACCAGATTTTTAACATCTTCCGGGTTAGTCAGGTTAGCGGTGAAGACTTCAACGCGGTCGCCCAGTTCGGCTTTCAGTTTTTCCATCGGTTCAGCACGCATGTCGGTCAGAGCCAGTGTGGCACCCTGTTTGTGCAGAGTGCGGGCAATTTTATCACCCAAACCGCCGGCGGCACCGGTGATGAGAGCTACTTTGTCATGTAATTCAAACATAAATAAGTTCCTTTTGTTGTTCGAGTTATAAATCTTTTGCCAGAGCCTCGATTTCGGCGACGGAGCTGACCGAGACGGCGTTTATTTCTTTATGGCTGCGCTTAATAATTCCCGAGAGAACTTTGCCGGCGCCGAGTTCAACAACGTCGGTGACGCCCTGATCAGCCATATAATTGACGCTTTCACGCCAGCGGACCGACCCGGTTACCTGTTCAATCAGATGTTTGACAATTTCTTTTTCATCGCTGATAGCCGTTGCCAAAACATTGGCAATGAGCGGAATTTCAGCTTTATGAGCTTCGACTTCTGCCAGAGCTTTAGCCATAACTTCAGCCGCAGGCTGCATCAGAGGACTGTGGAAAGGTGCGCTGACCGGAAGTTTGATACAGCGCTTGGCTCCGAATTCAGAGGCAATTTCAACGGCTTTGTCGATGGCGGCCATATGTCCGGAAAGGACGACCTGGCCGTCAGCATTGTCATTGGCGGCAACACAAAGGTTGTTATCGTCAGCGCAGGCTTCAGCCAAAGCCTGGACATCCTGATAAGAAACGCCAATCACAGCAGCCATGCCGCCGACCCCGACCGGGACGGCCTGTTGCATAGCTTCACCGCGGGTCCGCAACAGTTTTGCGGTATCGCGCAGAGAGAAGACGCCGGCAGCGCAAGCAGCCGAATATTCACCCAAAGAATGTCCGGCGACAAAGCTGGCTTTGTCTTTCAGTTTAATTCCGAAATCTTTTTCCAATACGCGAACGACGGCCATGGAATTGGCCATAAGGGCAGGCTGGGCATTGGCGGTGAGCGTCAGCTCGTGTTCCGGCCCTTCAACCATCAATTTGAACAAATCCTGAGAAACAGCGTCGTTGACTTCTTGAAATACGTCCCGTGCCGACTGAAAATTATCGGCAAGTTCTTTCCCCATGCCGACAAATTGTGAACCCTGGCCGGGGAATACAAAGGTATATTTCATCTAAAAAACCTCTATTTGTTATTCATATGTACTGTTCAGGTTTAGCGTTTTTGTGCAAAAAGTCAAGTTTTAATCCGCGGTTAGTCAGAGGTTTGCGGCAGCGGGGATTTTTGCAAAATTAATAATCTGTTGATGATTTCTGACTATAATGGGCTTAATTTCGGATAAACAGGTGAGAAAAATGGCTAAAAAGAAAACCAAAAAACAAAAATCTTTAATGCGGCGGCTGATTGAACGCTTGGGCGGGCTGATTCTTATTTTAATTTTTATTGCGGTTTTTGCCGCCGTGGCGGGTTATCATCCTCAGGATCCCGGTGCCAATGCCGCAGGGGTGCTGCCGGTGCGTAACTATCTTGGTTATCCGGGAGCTTATCTTGCCGATTGTGTTTTAAAGAGTTTTGGTTTGGCCTTGCCGGTATTTCTACTGGCTTTTCCGGTTTGGGGCTATACGCTGCTGCGGCAAAAAGAATTTTTGCATCCGTACAGCCGGACGGCGGCCTGGATTTTGGGAGTTAATTTTTTTGCCGCATTTCTGGCCTTGCTTCCTTCGTGGATGGGCGCTTTCGAAATGGGCGGATTTATGGGAAAATTTTTAAGCCGCCATTTGATGAGTTTTATCAGCATTATTTATAAATACGGTTATGCGCAGGTATGGGTTGGGGCCATTTTGCTGTTGCTGGCCTGGCTCGCTTTTGATTATGTTATGGGAATTACTTATAAAACCTGGTGGAAAGGTATTCGTACCGCGGCATTGGCGGTTTGGAAGGTTCTGAAGGCTTTCAAATCAGCTTTTGCGCTGATGTTCAGTTTCCGCAAGCGTCCGTATTTGCCGGAAGAGGCGGACAAACCGGCCAAGAAAAGCCGCAAAGCGGGTAAAGCCAAAGCGAAAGCTGAAGAAGAACGGATTGAACCGGGATTTGGCGAACGTCAGATTGCGGCGCGGGAGGAAAAACCGGCGGACAAAGCGCCGCTTCGCAAGGAGAAGAATATGCCGAAAGGAGATGTTTCGGATGACGGTTATCAACGTCCGAGCGTTGATTTGCTGAAACGTCCGAAAGACAAGGGCGGTAACAATGTCAGCAAAGAAGAGCTGGACAATATTGCCCGGGAATTGGAAAGCGTGTTGCAGGAGTTCGGCGTCAACGGCAAAATTGTGAAGGTTCGTCCGGGACCGGTGGTTACGTTATATGAGCTTGAACCGGCGCCGGGAACCAAGTCGGCCCGGGTTATCGGTTTGGCCGATGATATTGCCCGTTCGATGTCGGTGATTTCGGTTCGTATTGCGGTGGTTCCGGGCTGCAATACCATCGGTATTGAATTGCCGAACAAAAACCGTGAAACGGTTTGGCTGCGCGATTTGTTTGAAGATCCGGATTTTATGAATTCCAAAAATGAGCTGAACGTTGTTTTGGGCAAAGACATCGGCGGCAAAGATGTGTATGCCGATTTGAGCAAAATGCCGCACTTGCTGGTTGCCGGTACGACCGGTTCCGGTAAATCCGTGGGGGTCAATTCAATGATTTTATCATTGTTGTTCCGTATGCGTCCGGAAGAATGCAAATTGATTATGATTGACCCGAAAATGCTTGAATTTTCAATGTATAACGGGATTCCGCATCTGTTGACTCCGGTTATTACCGACCCGGCCAAGGCGGTTATCGGTTTGAAATGGGCGGTTAAGGAGATGGAAGACCGCTATCGGGCAATGGCGCAGCTGAATGTGCGCAATATTGCCGGCTATAACCAAAAACTGGCCGAGCTGCGGGCCAGCGGAAAATCGGTTAAGCGAACGGTTCAAACCGGATTTGACAGCGAAACCGGCAAACCTATCTATGAAGAGCAGGAGCTGGATTTGACCCCGTTGCCTTATATTGTGATTGTGGTGGATGAAATGGCCGACCTGATGCTGGTGGCCGGCAAAGAAGTTGAGGCGGCTATTCAGCGTTTGGCCCAAATGGCACGTGCGGCCGGGCTGCATCTGATTATGTCAACCCAGCGTCCGTCGGTTGACGTTATTACCGGTACGATTAAGGCCAATTTCCCGACCCGCATTTCTTTTCAGGTTACTTCCAAAATCGACAGCCGCACCATTCTCGGTGAGCAGGGGGCCGAGCAGCTGCTGGGCAAAGGCGATATGCTTTATATGCCGGCCGGTTTGCGCCCGATCCGTATTCACGGAGCTTTTGCCAGCGATGCCGAGATAGAGGGCGTGGTTGAGTTTATCAAGTCGCAGAAGGCGCCGGAATATGTTGAAGGGGTTACCGCAGGTGAACTGAATGAAAAGGACAGCGGTGCAGTCTTTGACAAAGGCGATTTCGGCGGCGGAGGCGAAGAAGACCTTTACGCTCAGGCGGTGGCGATTGTTCAGCAGGACAAGAAAGCGTCAACCAGCTATATTCAGCGTAAGCTGCGTATCGGTTATAACCGGGCGGCTTCATTAATTGACCGTATGGAGCAGGAAGGGCTGATATCGGCGGCTGATCATGTGGGACGCCGTGAAGTTCTTTAATTAAAAGCAGTCGGACTTCCGCATAAGCGGGATTTGTTAATTCTTGCAGAAGAGTTTCCAGTTCTTGCAAGTGACAATAAGAACTATGGCGAATTTCAAGCACGCGGGTATAAAAAAGCCCCGTTTGAACGGGGCTGTGAACGGGCTTTGCAGGATTATTTTCCGCCCTTGGTAACAACGACCATGGCTTCCCGCAGAATACGGTCGTTCAGCATATAGCCGGTTTGCAATTCGGCAATGATTGTGCCGTTGGGTTTTTCTTTGTCTTCGACTTCCTGAATGACCTGATGAAAGTTCGGATCAAAAACGGTGTCCATAATTTCCATTTTTTTGATGCCGAATTTGTTAAAGACTTTGGTGAGTTCGTTTTCGGTCAGTTCAACACCTTTACGCAGCGCTTCGCAGTTTTCGGAATTGTCTTTGCCGATGGCGTCGATGGCGCGGTGCAGATTGTCGGCAACGGTCAACAGATCTTTGGCAAAAGACGAAATGGCATATTTGTTGTTTTTTTCAATTTCCTGAGCGCAGCGTTTTTTGGTGTTTTCGGCATCAGCGTAAGCGCGCAGAAATTCTTCTTTCAGCTGGCGGTTTTCGGCTTGGAGTTTTTCGATTTCGTCATCAGCTGCAGCGGTTTTTGCTTCCTCTTCCTCAGCGGCGATTTCTTCTTCTGCCTCGGTAATATCTTCGTTCAAATTTTCTTTATCGGGGGCGGGTTCTTTTTTGAACTTTTTCATTATTTTTCCTCTTTAAATTTTTTTAGAAAGCATGTATATATAGAGGAAATTTAGTAACTAAAGTATAACAAGTCAAGAGTAATAACAGTTTAATTTTAAATCTGGATTTTTTGGCTGACTGCGTTACAATTAGATTAATTATTTTTCTTGATGAAGAGAGTTAACAGATATGAATGCCAATGCCGTGAATTTTGATGTGCAAAATCAGCTAAGACCACTACCAAAAGCCTTTAATAAAAAGAAATTTGTTCTCTCTTATAATGTTGTCAACAATCCCATTCTCTCCGAAATTCAGAACCTTTCCAAAAAACAATGTCTGGGAAAAAATCCCTGGCCGGAAATTCAAAAAATCAATTCATGGATGATTTCGGCCGAAACCGCCACTTTTATGAAGTGGGGCGGTTTAGGAATGATCGCATCCGAGCTGCCGGAAGTTTTTAATCATGTTTTCGGCAAAAACGGCGAGCAGCTTTCAGTGGTTACCCCGATGTATCTGGGAGACACCAAAAAGAAAAAAGCGGCTTTTGAAGGCGATGTTTATACCGGTACCGAAAACAAGAAAATCCAGCTGAAGAAAATCAGGGTTATCACGGTTCCGTTTGCCGCCGACCGGCCGGCACTGCATAAGTTTAAAGTAACGGTTTATACCGGCGTTTTCAATAATACGAATTATATTTTTCTGGCCAATGACCGCTTTTTTTCAATCAATCCGCATCCGGACAATCCGTCGGCCCAGGACGGCTGTTATGTGATGAACGAGTTCGGAATTAACGAAGTTGAACGTTTTGCTTTCTTTTCCAAAGCGGTTTATGAGCTGCTGAAAGAAATTTTTGAAGGAAAAATTAAGGACATTTCCCGGCCCAATGTTTTGATTGCCAATGACTGGCACAGCGGTGCGCTGTCCGGCCTGACCAAGTATTTTACCAAAGCGCAGATTGAAGCGCAGCGGATGAGTCCGGAGCTGGCGGAGAAAATGAAGGCATTGCCGATTGTGCATGTCGCGCATCATTTGGGTTATCAGGGGTGGGATTATGACAATACTTCCCGTATTTTGAATTCGCTTTATGAAAACACGGCAACGTTGGTGTTCAAAAATGCCAAAGCGATTAAGAACAGCAATCCCCGGGCAACAAATACTCTGATTGTGAGCGACTGCTATAATCAGGCTTCCTGCAATTTTCATCTGGCAGACAGGGTGGTAACCGTTTCCAAAAACTATATGGAAGAAGTTTCCAAGGAATTGGGGTTTGGTTTTGATTTTCGCGATATTTTGAAAATACGCAAAGATCACCGCAATTTCTTCGGGATTGTCAACGGTTATGAAAAAAAGCTCATTTCGCCGAACAAAGAAAAAATTGAGGGGCTGAACACTTATTTTCAGGGATTTGATTTTCGGGTTTTTGATGAAAACAGTCTTGAGGCCAAAAACCATAATAAAGCCGAATTCATCAAGTTGATTTCCAAAATTGCTGCGGATCCCGATTATAAGAAATCAGTCATTCCCCTGATAGACATTTATAAATTTGAGGATATTTCCCAGTCAGTCAAAAATCCGGCGGAGACGCCGATTTTTTGCGCAACCAGCCGTCTGGTCGAACAAAAAGGCTATGATATTGCGGCGCAGGCAATTTTGAAGTTGATTCACGAATTTGACGATTTCAAAAAGGAACTGCCGATTTTTGTGATGGGCGGCGCCGGCGATGATACGAATTTTGCTATTTTGACGCATCTGAAAGACAAGATATCCCAAATTAATCCCAAAGCGGGAGAACGTATATTTGTCTTTCGCGGTTATCGGGACCAGTTTGCCTATGCGGTTCAATTGGCTTCGGATTTTTATCTGATGCCCTGCCGCTTTGAGCCCTGCGGTCTGACCCAAATGGAAGCCATGGCAAAAGGCGCTCTGCCGGTGGCAATGTCAACGGGCGGGCTGGTCGATACGGTTGACGACGGCGTCAACGGTTTCCGTACCGAGGTTTTCTTTACCGAAGGACGGCGGGTTTACGGCAATAATCTGACAGCCAAACGCCTGAAGAACAATGTCAACGCTTATGCCGAAACTCTGCAAAAAGTTTTGGATACGTTTTATAATAATCCGCAAACAATTACCGAAATGAAAAAAAATGCCATGATTAAGAACTTTGGCTGGGACGTGGAAGACGGGTCGCTGTATAAGTATTACAATCTGCTGCGTTTCGGTCATCTGTAAAAATTTGTCTGGCCGGCAACCGGAGCAATATAAATTTATAACTGAAAAGAGAGATAATGATGAGACATTCCGGACGTGAAAATGATGAAATCCGTCAGATTGAGATTATTCCGAATTTTAATCCTTATGCCGAGGGTTCCTGTTTGATTAAGTGCGGCAACACGCATGTGGTTTGCACCGTGAGCATGGAAGAAAAAGTTCCGGCCTGGCTGAGGGGGCAAAACCGGGGCTGGATTACTGCCGAGTATGGTATGCTGCCGCGGGCAACGCAAGTCAGAGTTCCCCGTGAACTGAAAAAGCCTTCCGGCAGGACACAGGAAATTCAGCGTCTTATCGGGCGTTCTTTGCGTGCGGTGGTTGATTTGACCAAAATGAAAGACATTTCCTTGTGTGTGGACTGTGATGTAATTCAGGCCGACGGAGGAACCCGGACAGCATCGATTACCGGGGGGTTCGTTGCTTTGTCGCTGGCAATGGATAAGCTTTTGGCGATGAAAAAAATTAAGGAAAATCCGATAAAAGAGCATGTTGCAGCGGTTTCCTGCGCCATTCACGAAGGCTGCAAAGTGGCCGATGTTGATTATATCGAAGATTCCAATGCGCAGGCGGATATGAATTTTGTGCTGACCGAAAGCGGCAAAATTGTTGAAATTCAGGGAACGGCCGAAGGAAACCCGTTTGAAGAAGCCGATTTTAACGAGCTTCTTTCTTTGGCCCGGAAAGGAATTCGGGAGCTGATTGCCAAGCAGCATGAAGCTTTAGGAAAATAACAGTTCTTTACAAACGAAAAGTTTCTGATATTTTGAGGGTGAGAAAACCATTATTAAAATATTAGATGTCAAATTAAAAAGAGCAGAAGTTATGGAAATCAAAAAATTAGTGATTGCTTCGCACAATCAGGGAAAAGTCGGTGAAATCCGTGAAATGCTGATGCCTTACGGGGTGGAAGTGGTTTCGGCGGGGGAACTTGGTTTGCCCGATGTTGAAGAAACGGCGACGACTTTTGAAGGAAATGCCAGGCTGAAAGCCTGTGCTTTGGCCAAACTTTCGGGACTGCCTTGTCTGGCGGACGATTCCGGTTTGTGTGTCGATGCGCTGGACGGGCGGCCGGGAGTTTTTACCGCACGTTATGCGCCGAACCGCGATTTTGACAAGGGCATGGATAAACTTTTGGCGGAACTGAAAGATGTTTTGGCAAAAAATTCTTCCTGCGGGCGCAAGGCTCATTTTTCTTGTTGTCTGGCGCTGGCTTTGCCCGAGAATCCGGAAGGAGCAGCTGTTTTCAAAGGTTTTGTTGACGGGAAAATTGCCGAAGCCAAAGCCGGCAGCAACGGTTTTGGTTTTGATGCGGTTTTTGTTCCCGATGAGGGAGACGGCCGAACTTTTGCCCAGATGGAGGCGGCGGAAAAAGATAAAATATCGCACCGCGGCCGGGCTTTGGAAAAATTTGTTAAAGAAATTTTTGCCAATTAGGCGTAAAAAGCAAGGAGAGCGGGAACGCTCTCCGTTTTTATTTTAAAGGAAGAAGTGAGATGACCAAAATTACGCAAGCTTTTATTTTGGCTGCCGGACGAGGAAAAAGAATGTTGCAGCTGACGGACGACAGACCCAAACCGTTGGTCGAAGTTGCCGGAAAAAGTCTGATAGATTACAATATTCGCCGTTTGGCCGATGCCGGGATAAAAGACTGTGTGGTTAATTTGTGTTACAAGGGCGATATGATTAAAGCTCATCTGGCCGGCAACAGGGAACTGAATTTTATTTTTTCGGAAGAGGAAGAAGCCTTGGAAACCGGCGGCGGAATTAAACATGCTTTGCCGAAAATGAAGCGTGAGCCGTTTGTGGTTGTGAACAGTGATGCGTTGTGGACCGAAGCCGAGGGCGGAAATTTGATAAAAGAAATGACGGATGCCTGGGATGATGACAAATACGACATTATGCTGATGCTGCTGCCCTTGGAAAATTCTTATCATACGATGACAAACGGCGATTATGACATTGATGCCGAGGGCTATCCGGTTCGGCGGCGCAGCAAAGAGGTTCATGCGGCTTATTTATACGGCGGGGTTTTGATTGTGCATCCGCGGGTGTTTGACAATGAACCGGAAGGCCGTTACTGGCTGATAGATATTTTTGACCGGTTAGAAAAAGCTCACCGTTTGGGATATTATCTGCATAAGGGCAAATGGTTTCATGTCGGAACGCCGGAATCGACCAAGGTTGCCGAAGATTATTTCAGTCAGAATCCGCTGTTTAAATAATTGAGCGTTTGCGGGCGTTGATGAGGTTCGGTGCCGGCGGCAGAATAAGAAAGACGGCACGGTCATCGGATTTGTGCGCGTGTTTGTGCATATTAAACGTGTCGGCAACAATCTGCTCCACGTCAAGATTATATTTGCGGTTAAAATAATCGCGCAGGTTAAACGCCTTGTCTTCGTAAGACAGGTTTTTGATGTGATAGAACTGTTTGTTCTTGTCCAGTCGCTGGCGGATGCTGAGAATTTCTTTGCCGCGGGAGAACAGGTCGGCCAGCTGAATCAGGCGGTCATAATCGTTGTAGCGGACTTTTTTGAGAAAACCGCGGGCAAAGGCAAAAGATTTTTCATCATAAGTGGGGAAGTCTTCGGCTTTAATGTCCGGGTCGATAAAATTATGGGTAATGCAAATCGGCGCGGCATCGGGAAAACCGATTTTACGCAGGTAATTGTAGCCTTCAATACTGTGCGGAACTTTGGTGACGGTTTCGTCTTTAATTCGTCCAATGTCGTGCAGAAGCCCGAGAACATAAGCAATGTCGGGGTTGAGCTTTCCGGTTTGGCGGGCGATGTTCTCGGCAATTTTGGCAACGTTAAACACATGGATTCCGTGTTCAAAGATAATCCGCTGGTTGGAACCGTGGTAAATCCGTTCCTGCAAATAGCCGTTGGCAATCCTGACCGCGGTAATGCGCGAAGGCAGGTAAGCCTTTTCATAGTTGTTTACTGCTGACATGTCTTTCCGTATTTTGATGATTTTTGTCTTTCATAACATTTTTCGGCCGAGAAGACAACCCCTAAAAACGTTTCTGCTAACAAATAAAAGGGTGAGGTTTTTGTTGACTATTAAACTGGCTGTTTTAAACTCTCAGCCATGACTGATAAAATTTACAATATTCCGGCGGGTTGTGCCTTTGCCGAAGTTCTGGCCGGGCATTTTCTGAGAGAGTACCACGGCCGGGAACTGGAGCTGACGGATGTTCTTTTTCTGCTGCCGAACCGCCGGGCGGTTAAGGCGCTGAAAGACGCTTTTGTGCGTTTGCAAGGGCTGGCGCCGACACTGCTGCCGCAGATGCTGCCTATCGGCGACGTGGAAGAAGACGAGCTGTTTCTGACCGGATTTGACCAGTCTTCCGCTTTGGCAACGCTGGCACCGGCTATCAGCCGGGCGGAGAGGCTGTTGCTGTTCACCAAAATCATTATGGCCAAACCGATAGAGTACGGTATTGAAAAACTGGCGGCGAATCAGGCCTGCTATCTGGCGCAGGAACTGGCTAATCTGATTGATACGGTTCACAATCAGGGCCTTTCGTTTGACCGGCTGACAGATTTGGTGCCGGAAGAATATGCCGTTCATTGGCAGGAAACGCTCAAATTTTTGCAGATTATTACCGAATATTGGCCGCAGATTTTGGCCGAACGGCAATTGATTGACGCCAGTGACCGGCGTAACCGTCTGCTGCGGGCGCAAATTGATTTGTGGCGGCAGAATCCGCCGGTCAAACGAATTGTCGCAGCCGGAACGACGGCTGCCTTTCCGCTGATGAAAGAACTGGTTAAAACGGTGCTTAGTCTGGAAAAAGGAGAGCTTTATCTGGCAGGAATCGACAAGTTTCTGGAAGATGAGGCCTGGGAAAAAATTGATGAGACGCATCCGCAGCACGAATTGAAAGAACTGTTGGATTATCTGACAGTTCGACGGGAAGATATTCCCGATTTGCAGGCACCGGAAAATTTCGGCCGGGAAGTTTTAATCAGCGAGGTTATGCGTCCGGCGGCCACTACCGAAAAATGGCGGGATATTGCAGGGAAGAAAATCAGGCATGAGGCGGCAGACGGTATAACGCTGGTTAACTGTGCCGATATGCGGGAGGAAGCTCTGACCATTGCTCTGTTGCTGCGAGAGGCGGTTGAAACGCCGGAAAAAACGGCGGCATTGGTTACCGGGGACAGAAATCTGGCGCGGCGGGTAGCTGCCGAATTGGAACGCTGGAACCTGAAAGTGGATGATTCCGCCGGTAAGCCGCTGGCCTTGACACCGCTGGGCATTTTTCTGCGGCTGACGGTTCAGGCTTGTGAAGAAGAGTTTCGTCCGGTTGCTTTTCTGAGTTTGCTCAAACATCCGCTGACCTGTTTGGGAGAAGACGGGTTTCTGGTGCGCAAAGCGGCCCGCGAGTATGAAAAGAAAGTTTTGCGCAGCGGCAAAGAGGATGAAACCCTGACCGCTTTTGTCCTGCGGTTTAAAGAGGCCATGCGTGATTTGGCGGAAGCTTTGCGGCAGCCGGCGGTTGATTTTAAGAATTTATTGGCGCTGCATATTAAAACGGCGGAAGTTTTGGCTGCGGTTCCGGGGAAAGACGGAGCTCAGGTTTTGTGGAAAGGCGATGCCGGAGAAGCAGCTGCCGCTTTTATTGCCGATTTGTATGCCGAAGCCGGCGTTTTGGGAGAGATCAGCGGCGGTGAATATCGCGGTTTGCTGGAGGCATTGATGGCCGGGGTAACGGTTCGTCCGAAATACGGCACCCATCCGCGCCTGAGCATTTTGGGGCCGATAGAAGCCCGTCTGGTGCATTTTGACCGGGTTATTATCGGCGAAGTGAATGAAAATATCTGGCCGCAGGCCGTAACGGCCGATCCCTGGATGTCGCGGCCGATGAAGCGGGAGTTCGGTTTTCCTCTGCCGGAGCGGACGGTCGGGGTCGGGGCTTATGATTTCAGTCAGCTGCTGGCGAATGAAGAGGTTTATCTGACCCGGGCGGAAAGAGTGGCGGGGACGCCGATGGTCAAGTCCCGCTGGTGGATGCGTTTGGAAACGGTTCTGAAGGCGCTGAATATTCCGATTGAAAATTTGGAAGATGTTGTTTTTCGCAGCTGGGCGAGATTTCTTGACCGCAGCGAGACGTTTACCCGTTTGCTGCCGCCGGCGCCAAAACCTCCGGTGAGTGCCCGGCCGCGGGAGTTGTCGGCCAGTGCGGTGGAATACTGGATGCGTGACCCGTATATTATTTTTGCCAAATACATTTTGCGGCTGAAAAAGCTGGACGATTTGGAACAAGAAGTTACCTTTGCCGATTACGGTACGATTATCCATGCGGTTTTAGAGCAGTTTAACCGCAAATATAACCGTCAGTTTCCGCCAAATGCCAAGGAAGAACTGCTGGCTTTGGGACGGGCTTATTTTGCGGAAAATGAAATTGCCGCCGAAACCAGAGCTTTCTGGTGGCCTCATTTTGAAAAGACGGTTGACTGGCTGGTTACGGCGGAAAACGATTATCGTCCGTCGGTCCGTGAAGTGCATAACGAGGTTCAGGGGCGTTTCCGTTTTGAAGCGCCGGCCGGTCCTTTTACCATTACGGCCAAAGCCGACCGAGTAGATGAAACTGCCGACGGGCGGATTAATATCATTGATTATAAAACCGGAGAAGCTCGCAGTCCGAAAGAAGTGCGCGCCGGTTATGCGCCGCAGTTGCCGATAGAAGCTTTGATTGCCCGGGAAGGCGGTTTTGACGGTATTCCGGCGAAAGAGGTTGCCGCCCTGATTTATTGGCAGCTCGGGCGCAAAGAAACGCGGTTGGACGAAGAGGTGGACGATATTTTGAACACCAATTTGAAAAATCTGCGGGAGCTGGCGACATTATTTGATTTTCCCGATACCGCCTATATCAGTAAGCCCAATCCGCGTTATGCGCCGAAATATTCGGATTATGAACAGTTGGCGAGGGTAAAGGAGTGGTCCGTTGTTGAGGAAGAATAGTTTTATTGAAGACCCGGAGACATTATCCGGTGCTCAAATGCTCACATACTGCTATGTCCGCTCCGCTTCTGTGCTCCGTGTGGTTTCACTTCAATTTCAGGAGTTGTTATGATGAACGGCGAAGATATTTCCGCGGCACGAAAAGAGCGGGGAAAATTAGCGACCGCGCAGCAGCGGCGGGCGGCGAATCCGCTTAAATCCGTCTGGGTGGAAGCATCGGCGGGAACCGGCAAAACCAAGGTGTTGTCTGACAGGGTTCTGCGGTTGCTGCTGAGCGGCGTAGCGCCGTCAAAAATTCTTTGTTTGACCTATACCAAAGCGGCGGCGGTGGAAATGAGCTCACGCATTGCCGGGCGGCTCAGCCGCTGGGCAGTTGCTGATGACGAAACACTTCATAAAGAGCTTTCAGCATTGTTGGGAAATCTGCCGGACAGCCGGGAAGCATATATAAAACTGGAAGCGACGGCAAGGCAGTTGTTTGCAGTTTTGCTGGATACGCCGGGAGGAATGAAAATTCAGACCATACACAGTTTTTGTCAGGAAATTTTAAAAAGATTTCCTTTAGAGGCAAGAATTTCGCCGTATTTTGAGGTGATGGACGACCGCACGGCTTCCGAGGCTTTGGCAGATATTCAGAAAAAACTGTTGCAAAAAATTGAAGATGAACCGGAGAGTGCAGTCGGGCAGGCTTTGGCTTTTCTGACCCGGCAGGTGAGCGAATTCAAATTTCCCCAGATTATGGAGACAATTGCCGCTAACCGGAACAAAATCAGCAAACTTTTATCGGCGTATCCCGACGAGTTGGCTCTGCGGGCTGCCTTGGCAGCACGGCTGGAAGTTAATCCGGATGACAGCGAATCGTCTTTGCGGCAACGATATATGGCCGGTCTTAACCGGACTGATTTGAAAGAGCTGCGTGAGGCCTGGTTTAAAGGGACTGCAACCGATGTTAAAAATGCAGAGGTTTTGGCCGGACTGGCGGAGAGAGAGTTTCCGGCGGAGGAGTTTGAAACTTTTCAAAAGCTGTTTTTAACCAAGGAAGGAAAACCCAAAGCCAAGGCCGGCAGCAAAGGAGCCCTGGCCGCCTGTCCGCGGCTGGAGGAGATTTTTTACCGCGAAGCGGAAAATTTGTCGGAGTTGGAAAGCAAAGCTGCCGGTCTGCGGGTTTTTGCTTCGACGGCGGCGGTTCTGAGTTTGGCGGAGGAACTTATCGGCGGTTATAACCGTTATAAAAAAATCCATTCCAAAATGGATTATGAAGATTTGATTGTTTTAACCAGAGATTTGTTGGAAAACAAAAGCGTGGCCGATTGGGTGCTTTATAAGCTGGACGGCGGTATTGATCATGTGTTGATTGACGAAGCACAAGACACTTCGCCCAACCAATGGGCAATTGTCAAAGCGGTGACGGAGGAGTTTTTTAACGGATTGGGGGCCGCGGACAAAGTACGGACGGTTTTTGCCGTGGGTGACCGCAAACAGTCGATTTACAGTTTTCAGGGGGCCGATCCGCAGGAATTTGAAAATATGCGGCGGTATTTTGCGGCAAAGGCTTCTAATTTTGATGAAGTGAAACTTGAAGTTTCTTTCCGTTCAACGGCAACGGTGCTGGACAGCGTGAATACGGTTTTTGGCGATGAGTATGCCAAGCAGGGCGTGGTTCTGGAAGGTGAAGACATAACGCATATTCCGTTTCGTCTGGGAGACGGCGGACGGGTGGAACTCTGGCCGCTGGTCGAGCCGCAGGAAGGCGAAAATCCCGATATGTGGCGGCCGCCGGTGGAGCGCGTGCCGGGGGAATCGACCTCATCGCGACTGGCCAAGATGATTGCCGCCAAAATTAAAGAGCAGGTCTCGCGCGGGGATATTCTGGTTTCGCAGAACCGGTCGGTGCGCTACCGCGACTATATGATTTTGGTGCAGCGGCGCAACAGCTTTGTTGAGGAGATGGTGCGTGAATGCAAAAACGTCGGAGTTAACGTTTCGGGGGTGGATAAAATCAGGCTGCTGGAACAAATTGCGGTGCAGGATTTGGTGGCACTGGGCCAGTTTCTGCTGTTGCCGACCGATGATTTGACCTTGGCGACGGTTTTGAAATCGCCGTTGTTCGGTTTGAATGACGATGATTTGTTTGTGCTATGTTATAATCGCGGCGGGGTTTCGGTTTGGACCAGACTGTGCGATAACCCGGATTACCGCCGGACGTATCTGCAACTGCGGGAACTGTTGGATATGGCGGATTATGTACGTCCGTTTGAGCTATACGGCTATGTGCTCAACAAGCAGGGCGGCCGTAAGAAATTTGTCGAGCGTATGGGGCTGGAGGTTGAAGACGGGCTGGACGAGTTTGTTAATTTGACGCTGGCTTATGAGCAGGAACATATACCGAGTTTGCAGGGGTTTGTGCAGTGGATTGCCGGCGACGAGGTCGAAATAAAGCGCGAGCTGGAGCAAAGCGAGGCCGATGCGGTGCGGATTATGACGGTTCACGGTTCCAAAGGTTTGCAGGCACCGATAGTTATTCTGCCGGATACGGTGCGAATGGTAAATGTGCGGAAAGAAAGCGGCCTGTTGTGGGATGATTTGTTTTATTATCCGCTTTCTTCGGGGGATTATGACAAGAACTGCAACCGGATTAAAGACGAAGAAATTATCCGTGCCAATGAGGAATATAAGCGGCTGTTGTATGTGGCTTTGACCCGTGCGGAAGATCGGCTTTGTATTTGCGGTTACCGTAAAGGAACAGCAGTTAAAGACGAATCATGGTACGGTATTTGCAAACGCAGTCTGTCGGCTATCGGGCAGACGGACGAAACTGAAAAAGTTGTGTACGAAACGCCGCAGGAACTGGATGTTGCCGCGGTACAGACAGGTGTTACCAAAGAACTGACACGGCCGGATTTTCCGTGGCTGACGCAGCCGGCCGCAGAAGAAAATCCTCTGGCAAAACCTTATACGCCGTCGCGGCCGGATGAAGATGACAACGATGTGGCTCTGGTGTCTCCCATCGGCGAAGACGGTTCAAACCGTTACCGCCGCGGACGGATTATTCATAAGCTGCTTCAGTTTATGCCGGATGTTCATTCTGCCGATAAGGCGCAGATTATTGATGAGTTTTTACGGAAAAATGCGCCGGAACTGACGTCGGCGCAGGCCGGGCGAATCCGCGAAGAGGTTTTGACGCTGCTGAATAATCCGCAATTCGGTTCGTTGTTCGGTCCGGGATCGAAGGCTGAAGTTCCGGTTATCGGCGAGGCGGACGGCAAAATTATTTCCGCGCAGGTTGACCGTTTGGTGGTGACGGAAAACAAGGTTATGATTGTTGATTTTAAAACGAATCGACCGGCCGCCAAAACGCCGGCTGACGTGCCTCCGGTTTATGTCAAACAGCTGCGGGCCTACCGGGACTTGCTGGCTCGCATTTATCCGGCAAAACAAGTGCAAAGCTATATCTTGTGGACGGATACGGCGCAGATTATGCAGATTGAGTGAGTTTTTTAGATAATAAGTCTTTAATAAATAAAAATTTCAATTATATTAGATACATCTGATGACACTTATTTATAATTAGGAAAGGAAAAGCTATGAAACAAATTTCGGACAGCCAGTTTGAAACTGAAGTACTAAAAGCCAACGGTTTGGTTCTGGTGGATTTTTGGGCGGAATGGTGCGGCCCCTGCCGTCAGCTCGGCCCGATTTTGGAAGAAGTTTCCAAAGAGATGGGAGACAAAGTCGAAATCTGCAAAATGAATGTCGATGAATCTCCGAACACGGCTGCCCAATATGGTATTCGCAGTATTCCGACTATGTTCCTGTTTAAAGACGGCAAGCAGATTGACACCAAAGTCGGTTTGAATTCTCAGGCTTCTTTGGTCAGCTGGCTGAATTCCCATCTGTAAGCCGAACGGCTTTCAAAGCGCCCGTATCAGAACAGGGCGCTTTTTTTATGCCTGTTCCCTTTAATTGTTTCTGTCGGAGCATATATAGGCCGGGTAGGAGAATATTCAATGCTTTGGATTATCGACGGCCTGATTTACGGTTTTTTTACGGCGTTATATACGCTGGTGAACCAGCATTATAAGTTTAACGGTTATTTGCTGGGAATCTGGCGCGGGTTCGGAATATCTTTTTTCTTTCTGCCGTTTTTGTTTTTTCTGCCGGTTCCCGATGATGCTTATTATTATTTTCTGCTGATTTTTCAAGGTTTTTTAATCGGCGTATATGATTCACATCTGTTTTTTGCTTCGGCAGATTACGGAGCGGGGCCGACTTCCCGGGTTATGGCTTTGTCGGCGCTGATTACAACGATTTTCTGGTGGTTTTTGACCCCGCATTTGTTTTGGGGTTTATTGCAGAACGCAACGGTGTTTATGAGCCTAATCTTAGTTTTGTTCGGGTTTACGGTGAGCTATTGGCAAATGGTGCAGTCGCCGGTTTCCAAAGCGTTGGTTTGGTATATGTTTCCGGTTGTTTTTGCTTTTGCGGGAATGAGCATTATTACCAAAGAAATTGCCCTGCACGGTTCAAACGCCTGGCAGGGTGTGGCCTATTATCTGACCGTGGCAACGTTTGTCAGCGGCTGTTATAACAGTTATTGGTATGCCAAAACGGTTAAACCCGGTTTAAAGGGCTTTTTCAAAAACGTTTTTGAATGGAAACTGGTTAAGGCCGGTTTGTATGTCGTCAGTTTCAGTTGGGCTCTGATTACGGCCAAAACACTGGCTTTGCGGATTGCTCCCAATCCGGGATATGTGATTGCTTTGCTGCTGACGTCGCCGATTTTTGTTTTTGTGCTGAACAGGTATCGTAAAGTTCCGGACAATATTTCGGTTAAGGCCGGTTTTTCGATGATTTTTTTTCTTTTTCTGCTTTTGCTGCTGGTGAACGGTAATTACGGAGTGATTGACTAACGGCAGAGTTCTTCGATGATTTTGTTGAGAAGCAAAAAACCCCGGTTGGCGGCGCGCAGGCTGTGCTTGTCTTCAAACAGAAGTTTTTGCCGGATTAAGCTTTGTCTGGCTTTGTCATTGACAAAGCCGGTCAGTTCCAATCCGCATTGGCGGCGGAAGTTTTCTTTGTTGATTCCTTCACGGATGCGCAATCCCATAATAATCAATTCTTCCGCCCGTTCCTGCGGGGTCAGTTCTTCTAGTTGCCGATGGTGGGTCGAGGCATAAATTTTATCGGTTGTTTTGATGCGTCCGTGGGCGGCGGGGCCAATCCCGAGATAGTTTTGTCCGCGCCAATAGGCCAGATTATGGATTGATTCATAACCGGGGTGGGCAAAGTTGGAAACTTCATATTGCGGATAGCCTTTTGTTGCCAAAAATTCCTGTGTCAGCGCATAGAGTTCGGCTGCCGGTTCATCATCCATCGGTTTGATGCCTTTGCGGGCAAAAAAGGTGCCTTCTTCGATGGTCAGTTGGTAGAGCGAGAGATGTTTCAGGCCGAGTTCGCTTATCTGGTTCAGTTCTTGTTTCCAGGCTTCCGCGGTTTGTCCGGGCCGGGCGTAAATCAGGTCGGCAGAGTGGTTGTCAAACAGCCGTGTTACTTCGTCAACGGCGTGGAGTGCCCGGCTTAAATTATGGGTTCGTCCGAGGAATTTAAGGTCTTTGTCGTTCAAAGCCTGAATGCCTAAAGACAGACGGTTGATGCCGGCCAGTCGGAGGTCGGCAAAGAGGTTGGGGCGATTGGTGTTGGGGTTCGCTTCAAGTGAAATTTCCACCTGTTTTGTTGTCGGCCAGAGTTTGAAAATATGATTAATTACTTTTTCAATGTACTGCGGTTCAATCAATGAGGGCGTGCCGCCGCCAAAAAAAATACTCTGGACGGTTTGTTTGGCCGTCAGGTCGTGATACCAGTTTAAGTCGTCCAGATAACCGTCAATAATTTGTTTTTGATCAACATGCTTGTCAACTTTGCTGAAAAAATCGCAATAGGGGCATTTGCTTAAGCAGTAGGGCCAGTGAATGTAAACAGACAGGGGGACAATGATTTTATTGGTCTTCTGCAGGCGTCTTCCGGTGCTCGCGTCCTCACGTACGTCTGTGTACGCTGCGGTTCTGCGCTCCGTGGAGCCACCAGCATTTGTTTGGTTGCTGCGCAATTGACGGGAGTAAGTTATCAGTTGCTTTTCCATCACAGAATAAATTTGGACAAGTCGCTGGCTTCCGTGTATTTGGCAAGCTTTTCCTCAACCATGGCGGCGGTGATGACGGCTTTTTCGCCGCTGCGGTCGGAAGCGCTGAAGCTGATGTCTTCCAGCAGTATTTCCAGAACCGTGTGCAGCCGGCGGGCGCCGATGTTTTCGACGTTTTCGTTGATGATGACGGCCATATCGGCAATTTTTTCAATGGCTTCGGGTTCAAATTCCAAGTCAAAATTCTCGGTCTTCATCAGGGCAACATATTGCTCAATCAGATTGGCTTCCGGTTCGGTGAGAATTTTGACGAAGTCTTCGTGAGTGAGGGCTTTCAGTTCAACCCGAATGGGCAGCCGTCCCTGCAATTCCGGCAGCAGGTCGGAAGGTTTTGACAAGTGAAAGGCGCCGGAACAAATAAACAGGATGTGGTCGGTTCTGACCATGCCGTATTTGGTGGCGACAGTGGTGCCCTCAATTAACGGCAACAGGTCGCGCTGAACGCCTTCGCGGGAGATGTCGCTGCCGCGGCGGTCGTCTTTGCCGGATATCTTGTCGATTTCGTCAATGAAGACGATACCGTCGTTTTCAACCGCTTTAATGGCTTCGCGGGTGATGAGGTCATTGTCGAGCAGCTTGTCGCTTTCTTCTTCCATCAGCACTTTATACGCGTCGCCAACGGTCATTTTCTTGGTTTTGTATTTGTCGCCGAAAGGTTTGCCGATTAAGTCGCCCAGGCTTATCATTCCCATTTGGGCACCGGGCATGCCGGGAATGTCAATGGTCGGCATGGAGGTGTTGCCGTTGTCGAGAACGCTGATTTCAATTTCTTTGTCGTTAAGCTGGTTTTCCCGCAGCAGTTTGCGGAACTTTTGTCTGGTTTCCTCTCCGGCATTGACGCCGACCAATGCTTCCAGCACGCGTTCTTCGGCGGCAATTTCAGCTTTGGCGGCAACGCTTTTGCGCATTTCTTCCTTGGTGGTGTGCAGCGCATTTTCCAACAGATCGCGGATGATGGATTCAACGTCACGGCCAACATAGCCGATTTCAGTAAATTTGGTAGCTTCCACTTTGATAAAAGGCGCTTTGGCCAGTTTGGCCAGGCGGCGGGAAATTTCGGTTTTGCCGACCCCGGTGGGGCCGACCATTAAAATGTTTTTGGGAACGATTTCTTCCTTTAACCTGTCGGGAAGCTGCATGCGGCGCCAACGGTTGCGCAGGGCAACGGCAACGGCTTTTTTGGCTTCACATTGGCCGACAATAAAGCGGTCAAGTTCGGATACGATTTCGCGGGGGCTGAATACGGCCATTTTAATCTACCTTTTCTATAATGACGTTATGGTTGGTATAGACATCAATGTCACCGGCTATTTTAAGCGCTTTGCGGGCAATTTCCTCAAGACTCAGTCCGTCGATGTCGTAGAGCGCTTTGGCTGCGGCCATGGCAAAATTTCCGCCGCTGCCGATGCCGATGATGCCGTCATCGGGTTCCATAACTTCACCGGTGCCGGAAATGACCAGCGAAACGTCTTTGTCGGCCACTATCATATAAGCCTGCAGCTGGCGGAGGTATTTGTCCATACGCCAGTCTTTGGCCAACTCGACGGCGGCACGTTTCAGCTGGTTGGCGTGTTTTTCCAATTTGCCTTCAAGGCGTTCGATGAGTGTGATGCCGTCGGCGGCGGCGCCGGCGAAACCGGCAATGATTTTGCCGTTGCCGATACGGCGGACTTTAACCGATTTTGATTTAAAAACGATTGATTCTCCCAAAGTGGCCTGACCGTCGCCGGCCATGACAACTTCATTTCCCTTGCGGACGCATAAAATGGTGGTCATGAGTTTTCCTTAACAGTGAATCATATTGCTTATAATTTAGGTAAAAGATTTGCCGATTGCAAGGCTAAAAAAGGCCCCGCCTGTTTTGGGCGGGGCTTTTTTTTACTTACGTCCTTTCTTATCCATCGGTTTGGGTTCTTTTGAACCGGTAAAACCGTCAATGGCAGTGGACACCGGTTTAATGACGGCCATCGGTACTTTCGGCGCCTTGTTTTCCTGTCCGCAGATTTCAAGACCGACGGAATTGATGGCGGTAGTGATCGGAATAAAGAGATCAGGACCGTCTTCAAACTTTTTGCCGGCGTGGGACATGCCGTTGATGGTGCCATGTTCGTCAATCAGCGCGCCGCCGACGGTTACCGTCTGGACGAAAGTGTCAACGATAATCTCGGCGCCTTTTTCGTCGGAATAGCGGTAGCCGCTGACTTTGCCGTTGTTGTCAAGGTAGCCTTCGCCGCCTTCGCTGTCTTCCAGCAGGCCGAGAGCCATATAGCCGCCGGTACCGATTTCCGGCAACTCAAGGTTCAGTGACAGCGGCGTGAATTGAGTCTTTTCATCCAGCAGAATCAGAGCCGTATTCTTTTTGATGTTGATACGGACGGCCCGGCCGGAGAGTTCGACGCCGTTAATGGTCTTAAGGCGGTAACGGTTGTTGTCTTTGACAATCAAATCGGCCGAAGTGAGAACAAACTGATCGGAAATTAACAATCCGGCGCCTTTCATGCCGTTAGCGTTGGTGACGCCGACAACGGAAGCGCGGACTTTGTAAATGTTTTCCGGTGTCAGTTTGTCGTAAGGTCCGCGGTTAACGACGCAAAGCTGGTTGCGTTCAATCATATCCTGGGTTTCTTCCGGCGGAATATCAAGCGCAGTCCAAGATTGTCCGTCGGTTTCGACTGCACCGCCGAAGTCAATGACGCCGCCGTCTTCTTCAACGAAATTGCCGCTTTCCTCGAAACCGCCGCTTTCTTCAATATAAAGGTCGGATTCCGGCTGGCAGTAAGGCTGTTCGATAAAGTCTTCAACCATAATCTCCTGTTCTTCTTCAAGAGCGCAGGAAGGTTTGGTTCCGAACAGGTCATCAAAGATTGACGGTTCACAGCCGCGGTTTTCTTTGTGAAGGAACGGTACCGGCGACGGGGAGCAGCTGCGGTCTTCCTCATGCAGAAATTCAAACATGGAGGGTTCGCAGAAGTTTCCGTCTTCACAGGCATATTCTTCTTCGTAATTTCCTTCTTCGACGGTAATCTGTTCGCCGCACTGCGGGTTGCCGTCGGCGTCAAGCGGGCAGAAATCGGGGGGTGTTCCGCTGTCTTCCGCTCCGCCGCTGAGTTCAATCGCGTTGCCGAATTCGTCAAACTGAACCGTACGGTTTTCGGCTTTGGCCGCCGCATCGGCAATTTCGGCTTCCCGGGCATTCAGGCTGCCGCCCATATCAATCGTATCGCCGCTTTCTTCGACAGGGGTCACTTCGGCGACGGCGACTTCGGTATCGGAATAATCCTGTGCCGGCTGGTCGAGGATTAACGTCTGATTGTCCTGGGCATATTGTCCGTTGCCGGCCGAACCGCCCAGTTCTTCAATGGAGCCGCTGCAGTCAGGATTGTCTGCCGGGCAGATTGACAGCAGTTCGGGTTCGGTTTGCGCCGTGCACATTTGCCCGTCAGCTGCCGTGCCGCCGTTTTCCTGCAGCGGGCAAAGCGTTTGGGCCTGTTTGATTTCAGGCTGATATTGGCATTTGACCGGGTCGTTCATGCGTTCCATGGCGATAAGCGCCTGTTTTTGAGCCTCTAAATCTTCCGGGGTTTGACGAACGGCCAACTGATCTTCAAAGCCGGGAAGCTGGCGCAGATTGTCAACGGCATCGGCAAAAGCCCGTTCGATTAAAATCATTTCGGCATTGTATTCGCCGTCGGGAACCTCGGAATAGCCGTTGGATTCCCCTTTCCAGAGAACGTTAGATTTACTGAGGTCCATTAAACGCCAAGTGACGGTCATCTGTGCGGAGCCGGTGCGCAGATTGGCTTTTTCGGCGTCTTTCCAGTCATATTCGTCGCAGAGGTTCATAAAGTAGTCGGTGATTTCGGCCGTCAGTACATATTCCGGCAGCGGTTTGTTGACGCCTGAAAGGCAAACGTCGTTGGGAATTTTGACAATATTGTAGCAGTCGCTGACCTTGTCTTCAAAAATACGGATAAATTCCATATCTTTTTGAATAATGCGTCCCTCATTTAAAACGGCATGACGCTGGTCGCGCCGGCAGCCGAAGATGCGGAAACGATAATTGCCGAGCCGGCGCGAATAAGTGCGGTCACGGCCTTTTTTGATACGGAAATCCACCCATTCCAGCTGGAGAGGGGCAAAATCGCCGCAGCGGTGGTGTATGGTTTGGAAAATGTCTTCTTCCAAGGTAACGTAGTTTTTGATATGCGGACGGGGTTTAACCGGTTTGGGCTGATCGCCGCAGTCTTCGCAGGGAAGTTTGATTCTCTTGCAGGTTTGCGGTCCGAACATGGCGCCGCCGCAAGTGCGCCGGGTGCAGTCGTTGTCGCCGAATATGGGGCCTTCGTTAAATTTGCGGTTGCTTTTGGCTTTTGTCCTGGGCTGAAAATTGTTGTTAAAAACGGCGCGAGTTCCCTGTGAGCGCGGGGTGACGCGTTCCAGGTTGCGTTCAATCTGGCGGCTGATGATTTTGACTTCTCCGGTGTCGTCCGCCGCGGCGGGCAGGCTTAAACCGGCAGCAAAAACGGCTGAGAAAAGTAAAAACGGCGCAGATTTTAAAATTTTCATCTGTAAGGGCTCCTAAATTGTTTTGGCAGGCAGCTTACGACGGTAAGACAAAGCCTCGGCGATGTGTATTTTAAGAACATTTACGCTACTTTGCAAGTCCGCAATCGTTCTTGCTAACCGTAAAGTGCGGTGATAGGCTCGGGCCGAGAGCTGATTTTTGTGGGCGAAGTTGATTAAAAGTTCTTCCGCATCTTTGTCAAGGCGGGTAACTTCTTCAAGCAGCCGGCCGCGGAGCTGTGCATTGGTGCTGAGCTGCGGCTCGTCAAGTTCGATGAAACGTTGTTTTTGAATTTCGCGGGCTCGAATGACTCTCTCTCTGATTGCCGCCGAACTTTCGCCGGTTTTGACGGCGGCCATTTCCCAAGGGCTGACGGCCGGAACTTCAATATGGATGTCTATACGATCAAGCAAAGGACCGGAAAGCCGGGACTGATATTCTTCGGCGCATTTGGGCGCCCGGCTGCATTCGAGGGCCGGATTGCCGAGGTTGCCGCAGCGGCAGGGGTTCATGGCGGCAATCAGCTGAAATTTGGCGGGATAAACTGTGTGGGCATTGACGCGCGAAATAGTTATATAGCCGTTTTCCAGCGGCTGGCGCAGGGCTTCCAACGCGGTGCGGCTGAATTCTGGCAGTTCATCCAGAAACAAGACGCCGTTGTGTGCGAGAGAAATTTCTCCGGGGGCTGCTTTGCGACCGCCGCCGACCAAAGCCGGAGTGGAGGCGGAATGATGCGGGTCGCGATACGGGCGGCTGAAACAAAGTTTGCCGTCTTTCAATTCGCCGGCAACGGAATGAATCATACTGGTTTCAAGCGCTTCTTCGGCAGTCAGCGGCGGCAGAATGGAAGGCAGACGGGCGGCCAGCATGGATTTTCCGGCGCCGGGCGGGCCTATCATCAGCAGGTTATGTCCGCCCGCGGCTGCGATTTCCAAAGCCCGCTTGGCGCTTTCCTGTCCTTTGACGTCACTCATGTCGAGAGGCGTTTCGACGGGCATTTGCTTTTCGGCTTGCGGAAAAGGCAGGGTTTGCTGCCCCTTGAAGTGGTTAATCAGGCTCAACAGACTGTCGGCCGCAAGAATATCTTTCAAGCCGGACCAGACGGCTTCCGGTCCGCAGGCAGCCGGGCAAATCAGTCCTTTTTCGGCGGCATTGGCGTGAATGGCCACCGGCAGAATGCCGTTAACGGGAATAATCGAGCCGTCCAGCCCGAGTTCACCGAGGGCAACATAACCGGCAAGCTCTTCCTGGGGAATGATACCCATGCCGGCCAACAGGCCCAAGGCGACCGGCAGGTCGAAATGGGAACCCTCTTTAAGCAAATCGGCAGGGGCAAGATTAATGGTGATGCGTTTGGCAGGAAGGCTGAGTCCCAATGCCTGCAAAGCAGCGCGGACGCGTTCGCGGCTTTCGGCCACTGCTTTGTCGGGCAGGCCGACAATGGTAAATGCCGGCAGGCCTGAAGCTATCTGAACCTGAAGATCAACGTCCAGAATTTCCAGACCGTTAAAGGCGACCGTGTTTATTCTTGACTGCATCAAATCCTCTTCAGTCGCGGCCGTTTACCAGCGGGGGGTTATTTCCCCGGGGCGCCAACGGCGGGTGGGATAGGTTCCGGTTTTGAGAAAATCGTAATTTGCCGTTTTGTAAGGAATATCTTCAAAACGGACATATCCTTTGCTTTCAAACAGTTTGGCGCAGGTTTCGGCGGGTTCGTATTTGGTGGAATAGCATTTGACGATAACCCGGGTGAAAGGCTGCTGCAGGTTAATCTGGGTTTCCTCGTTGGCGTAGCTGAACCGCTTGGGCATGAGAGGGTTCTCGGCCTTTTCGGGGAAAGTGCAGGCGCTGACAGCGGCAGCACAGAGCAGGGCAATTGAGGTTTTGAAAATTTTCATTTTTCCGGTTTCCGTTGATTTTATAGACGTAATTTAGCCCGAAAAGATTAATTTATATTTAAATAATGCTTGAAATTTAAAGGATTTGTTATATAGTACCGCTCGTCCCTTGCCGGTACCGCGGTATCGGCTATACATAACCCGGCCGAAAATTTCGGCCATTTGTTGAGAATCCATAAGGAGATAATTTATGGCTAATTATGAAAGCGTGCTGATTGCACGTCAGGATCTCGGTGCCTCTCAAGTAAGCAATATCGTTTCTGACTTGAGCGATATTATCAAGAAAGAAGGCGGCGAGGTTGTTCGCGTTGATAACTGGGGATTGAAAAACCTGGCTTACCGCATCAAGAAAAACCGCAAAGGTCACTACGTTGTTATGAACATTGCCGCTCCGGCCAATGCTATCGCCGAATTCGAAAGAATTATGCGTTTCAACGAAGACATTATTCGTTACATGACCGTTAAAGTTGATGAATTCAGCGAAGATTCTTCAGCTTCCAACGACAAAGATTCAGTTGAAGAATAGGAGACAACGTTATGGCTAAACAAGTATTCTTTAGAAGAAAAAAAGCTTGTCCGTTTTCCGGTGAAGACGGTCTTAAAATCGACTACAAAGATGTAAAACTGCTGTCCAGATACATCTCTGAAAAAGGAAAAATCATTCCGAGCCGTATCACTTCCGTTTCTGCTAAAAAACAAAGAGAACTGGCCAGAGCAATCAAACGTGCTCGTTATATCGGTCTGCTTCCGTTTGTGGCACAATAAGTTGAAGGAGAGAAAACTATGGAAATTATCCTTTTGGAACATGTTGATAAATTAGGTAAAATGGGCGACAAAGTAAACGTTAAAAACGGTTATGCCCGTAACTACCTGTTGCCGCAGAAGAAAGCTTTGCGTGCTACCGAAGCTAATGTTGCTTATTTTGAAAAACAGAAAGCCGAACTGGAAGCCCACAACAAGAAATTGCTGGAAGCTGCCACGGCTAAAGCCGAAGCTCTGAAAGGCTTCAGCGCCATGTTGATCCGTCAGGCTGCCGAAACCGGTCAGCTGTATGGTTCCGTTACCATTCGCGACATTGCTTCCGCTATCAAAGCTGCCGGTTTTGATGTTGAACGCCGTTGCGTTTATATGGAAAGCCCGATTAAAGATCTGGGTATCTACGAAGTTAAGCTGAACCTGCATCCGGAAGTTACTCAGACCATTCTGGTTAACGTTGCCAGAACTGAAGATGATGCGAAGAAGCAGGCAAAGGCTTATTCTCCCGCAGAATAGAACTTTGTCCGGCTGGGGTTAGAGCAATTTTGCGAAGCGTTAAAATTTCATGTACACAGGTGTACGTTAGAATTTTTTAGCTCCTCGGAAATCGTTCTATTTACGCAGGCTGTTCAAAGTTTATCTTTAATTCTGAAAAACACCCTCTGTGAAAAAACAGGGGGTGTTTTTATGGCAATTTGTTTTGCCGCGATGCGGAGAGAGCACGACGGGCAGGTCAGGCCGGAGGAGGGCGGAAAAAATGTGCCGAAAGATAACCGCAGAACAAGATTTCAAATGGTATGAACGGACGGTGACAGAAACGGAAAGGTTTCAGCGGCAGTATTGTTCGGGAAAAAGTTTGAAATGCAGCCACAAAATTAAAGCATAGGTTATGGTGGCGCTGAAAAAGACGTCAGAGACAAAATGTGAGCCTTGGGCTATGCGGGCAATTCCGGTGGCTATTCCGAGGATAATAACCGCGCTTATTCCCCATTTGCGGTACCGGTGCGGAAGCAGCAGTGCCAGAGCCAGGCTCCAGAAGATGACGGCCGTGTGTCCGGACATGAAAGAGCAGTCCCAATCGCATTGGTTGGAAATGACCATCGGCGAGGTAAAATTTTTGTTTCCGCCGAATTCGATAATCTGATAAGGACGGGCGCGTCCCCAGAAAGTTTTGAAAATTCCGTTAACGATTAAAATCGGGCCGAGCAGCATGGAGCCGGTGGTAAGGAGCATTACTTTGGTGTTTATGCCCCAAAGCCAGCGGCGGCGCAGCAGTCCCCACCCCCAGATTAAGCCGAAAGCAGCGGCAATTCCGATGAATATTTCCGGTAAGCCCCGGCGCAAAAAGGGAAAAAAGCCCCAATCGCCGAGGTAAAAACGGTTATCTCGGAAGAAAAAAGCGCTGACCGCCAAATCTAACTGCGGGGAAACGGCCACAATCATAAATAAAGCGCAGATAATCCAGAAATTGAGCTGCGGCGGCGTGCAGACCGGTTTGTTCATATCAGCCGTCCTCAAGGTGCAGCAAAACAGTGATGCTTATGAGTGCGGCAATCAGGGTCGGCGTCCATACGGCCATGAAAGGCGGAATATAGCCGTTGAGCCCGAAAGCATAAATAACCTGAGACAGAAAGTAAAAGATAAAGCCGGTGGATACGCCGCCGACGATCAGGAACATAACGCCGCCGCGCCGGTTGTTGGGGCGGAGGGCGAAAACCGCGGCAATTAAAATCATGGCACAGAGCAGGAACGGCGAGGCCAGTAAAGACAGATAGTGCAGGTAGTGTTTTAAAGCCGAGAAACCGGATTTTTCATAAAAGCGGATAGTGTCTGGCAAATCCCAGAAAGAAATGGATTCCGGATCAACAAAGTTTTCCTTGATGCGG
This sequence comes from Azospirillum sp. 47_25, assembly GCA_001917125.1. Classification (GTDB taxonomy): domain Bacteria; phylum Pseudomonadota; class Alphaproteobacteria; order RF32; family CAG-239; genus Scatocola; species Scatocola faecipullorum. The sequence continues at coordinate 72,622 of MNTU01000016.1, read as the reverse complement.
TCAAGGGTCAGGCTGGTGGTATATTTGACGCTGGGCAGGGCAATGGTGGCTTTGCCGGCCTCATAAACTTTAACGTCTTTCAGTTCAAAGCCGTTGCTGTCGTCCAGCGTGGCGGCAAAAGCTTCAACCCGGCGGATAAGCTGAGCATTACGGTCCATTTCCATAATCGTGACTTCCCGCAGGAGCAGGCTGTTGTTTTCCTGATGAAGGTTGCGCGCCTGGATGACCAGAACCGTGTCTTTGTTGACTGCTTCTCTGGTCCAGAGGCCTTTATCGGTAAATAAAACGGCATTGGGGTTGCGGGTTTTGAAACGGTAGTCCATGGTTTCATAAAGTTCATACATTTTAGATGAAACCGGGTTGATGACAGTGATGTTGACGATGCCGATTAAAAAAGTGGTGACCAGTACCGGGAACAGAAAACCCCAGATAGACACTCCGGCCGCGCGGATAATGACAAATTCGTTGCTTTTGCTCAAACGCCAGAAAGTTATCATGGCGGCAATCATCATCACAAAAGGAAAGACCATGTCTATCGTCTGCGGAAGTTTGGTGACGGCCATTTGGATGACAAAGAGGAAGCCGACGTCTTCTCCGGCGGCACGGCGGAGCATTTCAATCAGTTCAAAGATGAAAACAACGCCGAGCACCATCAGCAGCACCCCCAGGAAGTTGAGGATAATCTGTTTGCTGAGATAACGGCCGAGAATAGAATTTGGATTCATGTTTTTTACACTTTGGTTGCTATATTGGGCTTAAGATATAAAAAAAACCTTTATTTGACAAGCTTAATCTCGGCGGTTGATTTCAGAAAGAATTTTCTTTTCGGTTTCCGGCTGATCCTGCTTGGCTTCAACGACTTCCCGGCGGATTTTGCGGGTGCGGGAAAAAAGCTCGAACAGTTTGTCGCCTTCATCCCAGCGGATGTTGCGTTCCAGTGCAATCAGGTCTTCGACAAAGCGTTGTATCAACTCAAGAATTGTGGTTTTGTTGTTGAGCAGAATGTCGCGCCACATGGTGGGGTCGGAGCCGGCAATGCGGGTGAAATCGCGGAAACCGGAGGCCGAGTATTTGATGATTTCCTTTTGTTCGTATCCTTCCAGATCGGCAACGGTGCCGACAATGGAAAAGGCGATCAGGTGCGGCAAATGAGAAACGGCCGCCATCACTTTGTCGTGATGTTCGGGAGTCATGGAATCAACCCGCATTTTGGCGTGAGCCCAGAGTTTGGAAATCTTTTCGACGGCAGCATCGGAGGAGCGTTCGTACGGGGTCATAATGAACCAGCGCCCTTCAAACAGTGTGTCAAAGCCGGCTTCGGGGCCTGATTTTTCGGTTCCTGCCACCGGGTGCCCGGGAACGACCGAAACTTTTGAATCGGGCGGCAGATTGGCTTCAATTTCCCGAATGACATATTTTTTGATTGATCCGACGTCGGTAATGACAGCGTCATTTTTGAGAAACGGGGCAATTTCTCTGATGATTTTGCCGTAAGCACCAACCGGGGCGGAGAGAACAATCAGGTCGGCGTTTTTGACGCTGTCGGCTATATTTTTGTGAATTTCATCCACGATGCCCAGTTCGAGCGCTTTCTGCATATACTGCGGTTTGACGTCATAACAGGAAATGCGCCGGGCAAGGCCGTCCCTTTTGATGACTCTTGCCAGAGAGGAACCGATTAAACCGATGCCGATAACAGTTACTTTACCAAATAAAGACATGGATTTTCCTAATCAAAGTAACCGAGTGACAGATATCTTTCGACGGCAGAAGCCAGAATGACGACCATATTTTTTCCGGCCATTTCCGGTTTCTGCCCGACTTTGATTGCGGCGGCCAATGCGGCGCCGGAAGACAGGCCGACCGGCAGACCTTCGGTGCGGGCAACGGTCTTGGCCATATCGATGGCTTCTTCGGACGTGACGTCAACCACTTCATCAACCAATGCGGGACCGTAAAATTTGGGGACAAAACCGGCACCGATGCCGAGAATTTTATGAGGGCCGGGTTTTCCGCCGTTTAAAACCGGGCTTTCCGCCGGTTCAACCGCGACAACATATAAATCGGGGTTGCAGGTTTTAAGCGCGGAAGCAATGCCGGTCAGAGTACCGGAAGTGCCGACGGCGCTGACGAGGCAATCGACCTCGCCGCCGGTGTCTTCCATGATTTCCATGCTGGTGCCGAGGCGGTGGGCATCGGGATTGGCTTCGTTTTCAAACTGTCGCAGCAGGATGACGTCCGGGCTCTTTTCAGCGAGAATGTCCGCTTTGGCAATGGAACCTTTCATGCCGTCTTCCGCCGGGGTCAGAATGACTTCCGCTCCAAAGTGACGTATCAGTTTAATGCGCTCCTGCGACATATTTTCCGGCATGACAATCACCAGTTTGTAGCCTTTGGCGGCGCACAAGGCGGCCAGCGCAATGCCGGTGTTGCCGGATGTGGCTTCGACGAAAACGGTATTTGCGTTGATTTTGCCTGATTTTTCCGCTTTATCCAGCATGCTGAGGGCAATGCGGTCTTTGACCGAAAACAGGGGATTGTAAAATTCACACTTGGCAAGCAGGCGCGCTTTGAGACGGTAATTCTTTTCCAGTTTGTGCAGGCGAAGCAGCGGCGTGTGTCCGACCATTTCGGTGACAGAGTTATATATTTTCTTCATTTTTTCCTCGATTGGTGTTTATAAAGCGGAATTTGTGCTTTAATAAGTCTAACGCATTGAGTAGTATAACTATAATATTAAAAAATTAAAAATAAAGAAATGAAAAAAATAAAAACCCTGGTTTTTACATTCTTATTGCTGTTTTTTTCAGCCAATCTGGTTCAGGCCATGAGTTTGGATGAAATTTACCGTGACGTTGTGCGTTCGGACAACCGCGGTTATCTGCCGATGTTTGTTAAAAACAGAACTGCGCCGGATTTTTTGGACGAGGAGGTTGTGCTGAAAGACGTTCCGGAACCTAAGCCGGAAGATACCAGTCCGGTTAATCCGGATTTGGAAATTGTAAAACTGGAAAACCAGAGGAAAATCCACGAGGCCAAACTTCGTGCGGAGCTGGCAGAATGGCAGGCGGTGCTGGACAATGTCCGTGCCGGGAAAGTGACGCCGGTGGAGCTGCGGGCTTTGGAGCTCAAAGCGGAGCAGAGCGATCCGCAGGCGGTTGAAATTCTGGGCTGGATTTATGCCCGCGGGGTAGGGGTAAAGCCGGATTTAATCAAATCGTTCAAATTTTATCAGAAGGCAGCGGATATCGGGGTTCCCGACGCATCGCTCAATGCAGCGAAAGTTTATAAAATTATGCCGCGCCGTCTGCGTGAGCAGTTAATTTCCTATCAGTAGTTTTTAACCGATTGATTAGTTGTCGTTAGCCTGAGAAATGAGGCTTATTTATGATTATTTGACAAATAAGCACTGATATGATATTCTGACAATGGCTTTGGTTCAGTTATATCTATGAGGTGTATTATGAAAAACATTAGTTCATACTTGTGCGCCCTGTTTCTGGCTGGCTTTTTTGCGGCTGAAGCAGAGGCTTTGACGTATTCTGATTCTCCTTCATGGTACACCGGTCTCATAGGCAAAAGTCAAAACCAAATTCTTGAACCAAAGCCCTTGGGCGACATTTCCCGACTGCCCAAGCTGGCGAAAGTTCATTTTATTGTTGACAGCAACGACAAGCTCGGTTTTGACAATATTGAACAGAGTTTTGACCATGACAATATTAACCGCTGTAAGGCCCTGGGCTTTAACAAGACCGGCGCCTGCGGCTCAAATCAAAAGGTGTCGCGCTACTGCCCTTATGACAATTCATATTATGACCAGTGCTGCGACATGAACTTTGCCTATTCCAAAGGCGAATGCTCTTATCCCAACACCATCAGCGGAAACTCCTGCGGCGGGAAATTCAAATGCTATTGCGACAGAAGCCTGTATCCTTATACCGCCACTTCTTGCCCTTCGCCGAAAATTCATAATGAAGACAAATGTGCCGAGGTAACTTATTCGGCAGGTAAAGCCGCGACCAATATTTATTATTCCGATTGTCTTTGTCCGTCTTCCTGGATTACCTGCGACAGTTCAATCCATCAGAAAGGAAACGGGCAGAAATGTGAATATAACGGCGTTACCACTTATGCTTCATGCAGCTGTGAGTCCGGTTACAGTCTGCTTTGTGAGGAGTTCGGGCCGAAGTCGCCGATGGATTATTGTTTCCTGAAAGGAACGAAATATTACAAAACCTGCAAGACGGAAAAAGACGTTTGCGACAGTCTGGGATACAAATATTCCAAAGACAGTCCGTGTGATGCGGACTCGGTGATTGCAAGTTATTGTCCGCGGGGAAGCGGCAACACATATTTCTCATGCAAAATCGATCCGGACAAATATTGCAAAAACCGTGGTTTTACAACATCTGCCTGCGGTGAATTTCAAACAGTCAGTTCCGAGAAATGCAATGTGCCGGGGTTTGGGGTACAGGGACAGTATCGCAAATGCAGCCATACCTGCAAGAGCCGTTTAGCGGCGGCTTATCCCAATTACAATTTTGACGGAGTGCGTTCGTCTAACGGCGGAACGATGGTCTATACCAAAAATGTGGTTGATAATAATCTGAGCGCTTCCAGCAACAGTTATTTCAAATCGGCCTATTCATTCCGAAACAATTATTCGGAATGTGCCAATGCCGGCAAGCCGACGGTAACGGTTAATACCTCCGGCAGTACGGTAACTATTCTCTCCGGTATTAATTTGAGCGATGTAAACGTAAAACTGAATTTGAGCAACGGTTCGAGATATAACGTTAAATTGGACCGCCCGACAACATTTAACAATGCGACGGTTTCAACCAGCCAAACCGCCAAGATGACGGTTTACAAAACAACGCTGTATGTTGAAGGGGGAACGAATCTTACGGGAATTAACCAGTTGGATGTTGAAGGCGAACAAAATGACGGAACGTCGGCGAATTCGTATATTTATGTGAGAGGGGCGGCTTCTTTGGGCAATGTTTATCTGTTCGGGCGTTCCCGCCTTTATGTGAGCGACACCAGCGGTTCGTCTTCGGCCAGAAATGTTTATATCGGCTGGCGGTATAACAACAGCAACGGCAATCGCGAAGATCACGGCCGGGCGCTGTTTGAACTGGCGGCCAATTCCAAATTTAAAGTAACCGGAACTGTTGAAATCGAAACCCGATGGGGCGATGCGCCTTTGTCGGGCAGCGGCGGTCCGGCTTTGTATATGCGTGATAAGTCGCAGCTTTATGCCGATTATATAAAGAGTTATAATGCAGAGCATTTTATCGGTTATTATGCCATTGTCTGTGCGCGTAACTATTGGCTGCAAAATAAAAATGACCGTGGCTATACCAAGATTAAATTCGGGCGGTATGCCAAACTTTTGACCAGAGACGGTTCCGGCTATTTCCGCGCATCATCGGGGGCAACATCCGGTAATTGTTATGCTTCCGGCTGTAATAATGTTCAGGAGATTATCAGTAAGTTTAAGTCATCGGATGTTGAATTGTCTGGTGCGGGGCATCATGACAAGTGGGCGATGTCTGTACAATGGAGCCGTCCGGATACGACGGGCGCTTATAATACCTATTGCGGCAAGTGGTATTACTGACAAAGAAAAGCCGTCTCGGGTGAGGCGGCTTTTTGTTTTATTTTTTGATATTGAACAGGTGCTGAAAAGCCAGCCAATGTGTGTAGTTGATTTTTGTTTTGGCAGAAAAAATGTCCTGTATGTTCAGCCAGGCGGCATTGCCGTTTTCCGGCGTGCGCCAGGGCGAGACGGAAGTGTCAAAACCATAGGAAGAAGCATCATAGACAATAAAAGTCTGATCATAAACGCAGTATTCTCCGAAAGGGCGGGCATCCTCGGCAAAATAATTGACAATCTGCTGATAAGATTTTTCGCCCCAGTCAAGTTCAAACTCAATGCCGGTTTCTTCATACAGCTTGCGGTAAAGGCAGCCGCGGAAGTCTTCCCGGCGTGAAACCGTACCGCCCGGAAACTCGGGAACGGATACCTGCGGCGGATAAGTAACCAGAACTTTTTCGTCTTTTACCAGAATGGCAAAATAGCCTTTCTGGTGCAGGGGGATAATTTCATCGGCATATTTTTCATGACCGCGACGGTCATAAAAGATGTCACTCATTCGCTTCGGCTTCCTTAATCAATTCGTTGACAAACTTCTTCAGTCCGGTTTGGCGGACGCGTTTCATCCGTTCGCCGGAAATGATTTTCTGCACTTTGATAATGGTTTCTTCAAGATTTACGTTGACGATGACATAGTCAAATTCGTCCCAATGGGTGATTTTATCGAGAATCATGTTCATTCGTTTATCGATGATTTCTTTACTGTCGGTGCCGCGGTTTTCAAGCCGGCGGCGGAGTTCTTTGATGGAGGGCGGCAGCAGGTAAATGGTGACGACATCATCTTTGGCTTTTTCTTTCATTTGGCGCGCGCCGGCCCAGTCCATGTCGAACAGCACGTCTTCACCGACGTTGATGAAACTGTCAACTTCAGAGCGCAGCGTTCCGTAACGGGAACCGTATTGGGAATCGACATATTCGTAAAAAGCGTCCTGAGCCAGAAATTCGTCATATTGTTTGTCGGTGATGAAATAGTAGTCAACGCCGTCAACTTCGCCTTCGCGGGGTTGGCGGGTGGTTACCGAAACCGAGAACTTGATGTTGGGGTCGCGGCGCAGAATTTCTTTGACAACAGCGCTTTTTCCGGTGCCGGAAGGGGCCTCGATGATAAACATGGCGCCGCGGCGGACTTTTTTCAGACGGTCGATGATTTCTTCCATAATGTGCTCCATTTAGCTGATGACTTTTATTTTTAATGCCTATAATATATCCGTTAATTGTTAAAAAGTCTTTAGGAAAATAGCCATGATCAGGAACAAAAACGTTTTAATTACCGGAGCCAGTTCAGGCATCGGCGAAGCTTTGGCCGTGTATTATGCCCAAAACGGCGCGGCCAATTTGTTTATCTGCGGGCGCAATGCGGAACGTCTGGCCAAAGTGCGCGAGGCATGCGAACGGTATGGGGCAAAGGTTTCTGCCGAAGTGCTGGATGTGACGCAGCGCGAGGAGGTTAAAAACTGGGTGGAGCGTTGCAATGTATCGGCGAATTTGAACATTGTGATTGCTAATGCCGGGACCGGGACAATCAATGAAACCGAAGAGGCGGTGCTGAACACTTTTAATACCAATGTCAACGGCGTGATTAATACGGTGCTTCCGGCGCTGGCGGCATACCGGAGCCGTCCGTCCCGTTATCACGGAGACAAGGCGGTGGCGGTTATCAGCTCAATGGCCGGTTATCACGGTTTGCCGACCTGTCCGGCATACAGTGCCAGCAAAGCCTGTGTGAAAGCCTGGGGCGAAGCGCTGCGTCCGGTTTTAAAACGTGAGGGAATCCGGATGAGCGTTGTTTGTCCGGGGTTTGTGCGGTCACGAATTACGGATCAGAACACCTGTCCGATGCCTTTTTTTATGGAGGCACCGCAGGCGGCGGAGATTATTGCCAAAGGTATTGAAGCCGATAAGGGGATTATTGCTTTTCCGTGGCCGTTGCGGCTGGCGGTGTGGCTGGCATCGATTGTGCCGAACTGTCTGAGCGATTTGATATACGGCCGTCTGCCGCCGAAGGCATAGTTTTGCCCCGGGGATATTTGCGGCGTTCCAGACGCATGAGAATCCAGAGCAGGGCAAGACCGGGTATCATCATCAGGGTCGTTATCAGGAAGAAGGCCGGCCAGGAGATAATTTCTTTCATGTAGCCGCTGCTGGCGGCAAAAACGTCGCGGGCCAGGCTCATTAATGACGAAAGCAGCGCATACTGGGTAGCGGTATAAGCGACATTGCAGAGCGAAGACAGATAGGCAACCAGTGCGGTGGAGGCCATGCCGCCGGCGATGTTGTCAAATGAGAGAGTCAGCATCAGCATGGGAACGCTGTGGCCGACATAAGCCTGAACGACATACATCAAATTGGATATTCCCTGCAAAATGCCGCAAAGCATCAGCCCCTTAAGCATATTCATCCGGCTCATGACCAGTCCGCCGACCAGCCCGCCGAAAATGGTGGCTCCCATGCCGAAGATTTTGGAAACAAAAGCAATTTCGCCTTTGCTGAATCCCATATCGTGATAGAAGGGAAAAGCCATCGGGGCCATATAGGAATCGCTCATGCGATAGAAAAAAATAAATGCCAGTATTAATGCCCAGTCGTTTCTTTTCATAAAGTCAACGAAAGGATCGTAAACGGCTTTATTCATAAAGTCGTTGAAATTTTTGTAAGACTGTTCGCTGAATTTTTCGGCTTTGGAGGGCTCGCGGGAGAGCAGAATGGTGAGAATGCCGACAAGCGTGCCGAGCGCCATCAGCAGGTAAACTTGGTTCCAGCTCATGAAAGAGGCCATCCAGATGGCACCGGCACCGGAAGCAATGGTGCCGATGCGGTAGCCGATGATATAGACAGCGACGCCGGCCCCTTGTTCTTTGAGGGAAAAACTTTCGATACGGTAGGCGTCGAGAACAACGTCCTGTGAAGCGGAGGCAATAACGACAATGACGCAGAGCACAGCCAGCAGGCGAAGATTGGCTGCGGGGTCAACGGTGGAAATGAGAGCGATGCCCGCCATCAAAAGCAGTTGGAAAAAAAGAGCCCAGCCCCGGCGGCGTCCGAGCAGGCCGAATCCGGGGAGTTTCAGCCGGTCGAGCAGCGGCGCCCACAGCCATTTGAAACTGTAAGGAAGTTTGACGAGAGAAAAAAGCCCGATGGCAATATAGGAAATGCCTTCATCTTTCAGCCAGAGATTAAGCGTGCTGAAAACCAATAAAAGCGGAAAGCCGCTGGAAAAGCCCAGTCCGACCATGATGAGCATGCGGGGATTGAAGTAAACCCGCAGCGCTTTTATCCATTTCATAAGCATTTAATTCTCCCTGTGTTTTTACTTTAGGGCAGAGAGGTTAAATTTTATCTAATAAGCGGCGGATAAGTTTATAAAATTTTAAAAGTAATTCTTATTATCAGTTTTGCACAGGTCGTTCCCGTAAAAACAAAGGTTTGGCGAAAAGTTTAAATTTGCTGTTTACGCCGCGTTTCGAAGCGGCTATTGTCAAGAAAAACTAACTTCACGGGAAGATAAAAGGACTTAGATTATGGCGGATATTCAAATAGTTAAAAGAGATGGTCGGCGGCAGTCGTATGATAATAAAAAAGTGGCGGCCGTGGTTGCCCGAGCTGCGGCCGGGTTTGAGCTGGATGTTTCTCCTCTACTGGACGCGGTGAACAATTATGTCAAGGAGGGTATCGGCAGCCAGGAAGTGATGAATTTTCTGATTTTGACGGCGTTGAATTTGACCAGTGTGGAAAATCCGGATTGGAAAAACGTTGCGGGGCGATTGAAACTGTTTGATCTGTATAAGAAGACGGCTTTGGCAAGGAACTGCAATCATTGTTATGACCGTCTGTACGATTATCCGGTCTTTTTGCAGCAGATGTGGGCGGACGGTTGTTATGACCGGGAATGGCAGGCGAAATATTCGGCGGAAGAACTGGCCGAAGCCGGAACCTTTATTAAACCGGCGTATGATTTGGTGTATGATTATGCCGGCATCAATTTGCTGATTAAGCGTTATTTGTGCGAATACAACGACCGGATCGCCGAGCTGCCGCAGGAAATGTTTCTGACGATTGCCCTGCTGATTGAGCAAAATGAAAAGCCGGAAAAACGCATGGCGCAGGTAAAAGATACCTATGAAAAACTGGCTAACCGAAAAATTTCGCTGGCAACGCCGCTGCTGATGAATCTGCGGCGGCCGCACGGCAATTTGAGTTCCTGTTTCATTACGGTTATGGATGACAACCGGGAATCGATTTTTTATGTGATTGATCAAATTTCCGCCATTTCAAAGTTTGGCGGCGGTGTCGGTGTCAACATTTCCCGGGTGCGCTGCAAAGGGGCGCGTATTAAGGGGATTAAAAATTCCTCCGGCGGCGTGATTCCCTGGATCAGAATTATCAACGACACGGCGGTAGCGGTCAATCAGCAGGGAAAACGCAAAGGGGCTGTTACCGTTTCACTTGATATGTGGCATATGGATATTGAAGATTTTCTTCAGCTGCGGACGGAAAACGGCGACCAGCGAATGAAAGCCTATGATATCTTTCCGCAGGTGGTGGTGCCGGATTTGTTTATGAAGAAAGTGGAAGCCGATGAAGACTGGCTGGTGGTTGACCCCTCGGAAGTGCGGACAAAATATCAGGTTGAGTTGGGCGATTTGTGGGGGGAAGAATTTAACCGGGTCTATGAGCAGCTTTATTTGGATGCGCAGTTCGGCAAGCTGGAGATGTTTAAGTTTATTTCGGCGAAGGAGCTGCTGAAAAAAGTGATGCGCTCGCAGATTGAAACAGGTATGCCTTATATCGCTTTCAAGGATACGCTGAACAAGTATAATCCGAACAAGCATGACGGCGTGATTGTCGGTACAAACCTGTGTACGGAATCGCACAGCAACGTCAAGCCGACACGGTTTGATGCGGAGCGAATCGAAAACGGCAAGATTATCCGCGAAATGAGCGGCGGTTTGGTTCATGTCTGCAATCTGGTGTCTATCAATCTGGCCAATGTTGACAGCGATGAAGAACTGGAAAGCATTTGCCGGACTTCGGTGCGGATTTTGGATAATGCGATTGATTTTACCGAAGTGCCGATTTTGGAAGGGCGGCAGCATAATCTGCGCTATCGCACCATCGGGGTCGGGGCGATGGGGCTGGCCGACCATTTGGCCAAGAACAATATTCCTTATATCAATTCGGCCGATTATGTTGATGAGCTGTTTGAAAAAATGGCAATTTACAATATTCGTGCCAGTATTGCGGCCGCACGAGAAAAAGGAACGTTTGAGGCTTATGAGGGCTCTGACTGGCAAAAAGGGATTATTATGGGCAAACGCCAATTATGGTTTAATGCCAATTCCAAACATAAAGAGGCCTGGAACGACATTTTCAGAGACTTGCAGAAATACGGCATTCGCAATTCGCAAATCAGTGCGATTGCTCCGAATACAAGTTCGTCGCTGATTCAAGGGTGCAGCGCCTCGGTGCTGCCGGTTTACAGCAAGTTTTTTGTGGAGACGCACGGCAAAGGAAGCATTCCCAACTGTCCGCCTTTTATCAAGGACAAATTCTGGTTTTATCAGGAAAACCGCAATATTAACCAGAAGGTGGTGATTGAGGTGATGTCGCGGATTAACAAGTGGATTGACACCGGCATTTCAATTGAGCTGATGTATAATCTTAACCGCAATATCCGGGCGCGGGATATTTATGAAACGATTATGGATGCCTGGAAAAAAGATATTAAAACCCTTTATTATACGCGGACGATTCAGAAAGACGGTTCGGCTTCCGAAAAAAGCGAATGTGTCAGCTGTGCCGGTTAACAGCAAAGAAAGGATAGCGATATGCAAAGAAAGAAACTTTTTAACGTCAGCGGAAACGATGATATTACCAACCGGCGGATGGTCGGCGGCAATGTAACCAATCTGTTTAATCTGAACAACGTCAAATATCAGTGGGCCAACAAGCTGTATCGCCTGATGATGGAAAACTTTTGGATTCCGGAGAAGGTTTCGCTGTTTGACGACAAGCGGGCTTATGACGAATTGACGCCGGCCGAACAAAAAGCTTATGACGGCATATTGTCTTTTTTGGTTTTTCTTGACAGTATTCAGACCAATAATCTGCCGAATATCAGCGATTATATTACCGCTCCGGAGGTTAATCTGATTCTGGCCATCCAGACTTATCAGGAAGCAGTACACTCGCAGAGTTATGCTTATATCATCGAAAGCATTATTCCGGCGGCAAAACGGGAAGAAATCTATAACAAATGGCGCGAAGACAAGGTTCTGCTGGAACGCAACAAATATATCGCCGAGATTTATCAGGATTTTATCGATAACCGTAATGACAAAAATTTTGCCCGGGTGCTGGTGGCCAATTTTCTGTTGGAGGGTCTGTATTTTTATAACGGATTTAATTTCTTTTATAATCTGGCTGCCCGTTCGCTGATGATCGGAACGGCCGACGAAATTAAATATATTAACCGCGACGAGCTGACCCACTGCGTGATTTTTGCCAATATTATCAAAGAAATCCGCCAGGAAAGGCATGATTTTTTCAATGATGACGAGATTTATGAAATGTTTGCCAAAGCAACCGAGCAGGAAATCAACTGGAGCAATCATATTATCGGCAATCGGGTGATGGGCATTACGCCGGAAACGATTGAGCAATATACCAAATTTATGGCTAACAAACGTCTGAAAGAAATCGGAATGCAACCGTTATTTGAGGGATTTGACAGCAATCCGTACAAGCAGCTGGAAAATATTGCCGACACGAACGGAGCCGGCAGCGTGAAAGGCAATTTCTTTGAGGCCAATGTTTCTTCCTATAACCAGAGTACGGCGATTGAGGGTTGGGAGGAAATCTGACTGTACGAAAAAAACGTGTTCTGTTTGCAAAGCCTTGCTTTCGTTTCCGTAAAGCAGGGCTTTTGTTTATAAATCAAAAGTATATAAATATAGAACTAAAGTTGAATTTTAAATTCTTTTTCTCAATTTTTGGTATTTTATTTATTTATAAAACAATAAATAGTTAGATTATAGTTGCATAATTTTCTTTTATGTTCTATTAAATAAACAGAGGGGTACAATTTTCCATTAATAGTTTGGGGAAATGCAATGGTTAAGGACAATTATGCTATGGATACTAAAGACGAAGATATCGTCGGTCAGCCTAATCCCGTTGATATTTATGTTGGCAGCAGACTGAAACTCAGGAGATTGATTTTAGGAATTTCGCAGAAAAAAATGGCTGAAAAACTGGGGATTACCTTTCAACAGGTGCAGAAATATGAAAACGGCATTAACCGCATCAGCGCCAGCCGTCTCTGGGATATCAGCAAGCTTTTGAAAGTTCAGGTCGAATATTTTTTTGACGGCATGAACGAAAGCATTCAGGCACAAAGCCCGCGCAGTTTGAGAAAAAATACAATCCGCAGCCGGCAGGAAATCGGGGAATCTTTCGATGATCCGATGCTGCGGCAGGAATCTATCCGGCTTATTAAGGCCTATTCCCGTATCAATAATGAGAAATTGTGTCGTAAACTGTTAGATTTGATGATTGAGATGTCACTGCCGAAATGAAAATTCAACGGTGCCGCCGCAGTAAAATATACAAGGCCCCGGAGCCTCCGAGTTTGGCCGGAGGATGATTGAAAGCGAGAATCAACGGGCGGAGTTCGCGACTGTTGAGCCAACGGGGTACACTTTCTTTCAGCTTGCCTTTAGGCGTAAAAACGTCTGTCTCTTCGGAACGGGTGAGGCCTTTGCCGGTAATGATGATAATGCAACGTTTGTTTTGCAGGTAAGCTTTCTGTACAAAGCCGAAAACGGCCTCAAAGGCGTCGTCTTCACGGTAACCGTGCAAATCAAGCACCTCTTCGACGGGAAATTCGCAGCGCTTAAAACGTTTGGCCATGCTGCCATCCATGCCTTCGGTATCGCCGACGGCAAGTTCGGGAAGAATTTCACCCCGGTAGGCTGCCGCCAAGTTGACGCTTGGTTTGATTTCGGGCAGTATCACCGGTTTGGACGGCGGTATTTCCCGGGCGGGAAGTTTGCGGATATCCCGGGTAATTTCCTCCCATAAGGCGTTGTCTTCGGAATCATTCGGCTGCGGCTTGTTCATTGTCGGCAGCCTTGTCAGCAGGAGTGTTTTCCGTTTCAACCATATAGTCGGCAAAATTGCGGACGACAAATTCTTTCCAGTCGCCTTCGGGCGAAACACAGCCTGATTTTTTATCCTGCGCATTGACCAGAACGATACCGCCGAATTCCCAAAGCTTGACGCAGTTGTCATAGCTGCTGGTAAAATAGTCTTTGGTTCGCTGAATAAGGCAGCGGTCGACTTTCTTTTTGAAATATGCAGTATAAATCATAATCATGGCAATCATAAACGACAGCCCGAAAATGACGCTGACGCTTAAAATTAAAATCAGCCCGGTTAAAACCGGGGTGAGAACCGGGAGCAGATTTTCCCAGGCGTCATAGACGGGAGAGCCGGGGCGGTTGATTTTGCCGTAGTCCAGATAAATGCGCAGCTGGTCTTTTTCGATTGCCTTGTTAAGCGCTTTATAGATTAAGAGGTCGGCTTTGCTGGGTTTACTCATGTCAGTTGGCCTTGTTTTGCGGAATTAGAATAAAATAACGGCCGGCGGAGTTCATCTTTCCGGCTTTTTCAAGAACGTCGTCTTTGCCGGAACCCCAGAAATAATCGCCGCGAATCGGTCCTTTGATGGCGCTGCCGATATCCTGGGCGACGACCAGCTTTTCAATTTTTTCACGGTCGGGACCGGTCGTTTCCAGCCAAATCAGACTGCCGAGAGGAATGTATCTGCGGTCAACGGCGAGGCTGCGGCCGGCATGGAGCGGTACGCCGTGCGCACCGATGGGGCCGTCGGCCCGGGAGATGCGGTGAAAGATAAAGCGTTTGTTTTCGCGCATTTCGCGGGCGGCAATTTCCGGATTGGCTTTCAGCCATTTTTTTATGTTGCCCATGGTGGCTTCGCCGGGTTTGATGTAGCCTTTTTCAAGCAAAATGCTGCCGATGCCTTTAAACGGGTGGCCGTTATTGTCGGCATAGCTGATGCGAACCGTTCTTCCGTCGGGCAGAGTAGCAACGGCAGAACCCTGAATCTGCATGATGTTGATGTCGATATTGCTGTCACCCCAAAGGATAACCGGTGCGGAGATGTTGTTTTTTTCAATTTCTTCGCGGGTATAATAAGGAATCAGTTTCTGATCTTTTACGCGGCCTATAAGACGCTTGGAAGGCAGCGAAGGATCAAAATCGCGCGGGTTAAATTCTATCAAATCCAGCGGTTTGCCGTAGATGGGAAATTTGTAAATACCGGTTTGAATCGGCGAGGCGTTAATGGCCGCTTCGTAATAAGAAGTAAATTTTCCCTGATCGGAACCGTCGGCAATTACCAAAAA
The DNA here is from genome assembly GCA_001917125.1 of Azospirillum sp. 47_25. Lineage (GTDB taxonomy): Bacteria > Pseudomonadota > Alphaproteobacteria > RF32 > CAG-239 > Scatocola > Scatocola faecipullorum. The sequence goes on along the minus strand of MNTU01000016.1, from coordinate 57,538 downwards.
CGGCAGAAAGTTGCTTTCAAGAAAATATTTGAATTCCACGGCGGTGGAGATGTCCGAATTTATCAGGCGTTGACAAGCCAGCTGGTAAGCGGCAGTCGGAATTCTTAATTCGGAATCCGACAGGAAAGGGCCTTTTTCCTTCAAGATTTTAAGACAGCTGTGTTTAAAGCCGCTCAAAGCTTCGACCAGATTATCGTTTTTCCAGTTGGGAAGGTCTTTAAATTGCCGGGCTTCCAGTTTTATTTTTGGCTGCGGCGGTGTGACGGGTACCGGTGTTTTATCAATGGAAATCTGTGGCAGTTCTTCAACCTGCTGCGGTTTGGGGGAAGATTCCTCTTTGCCGCAGGAAGCCAGCAACAGAGAGAGGACTATCAGCGAAAACAGTTTTTTCATTATTTTTTAGTCGATACCAGTAGCCAGTTGGGGTTAGTGGAAGTCAGGCAGCGTTCAAACGTCCAGACATCGGTAATATTCTGAATGAAATTTTCGTCGCCTTCAATGATTTCGTCATCTTTGTTTTTTAACAGGTTAACCTGTTCGGAAACGAATTTGACGGTGATTTTGGCAATATCGTTTTTGGATATTTTAGCCGCAGTGATTTCGGCCTGATCAAAGCCGATAAGGTCGGTTTCGGCGCTGATGCCTTCGGCCCGGCGCTTTTCGATAATTTCCTGAAATTTCTTTATCAGGGATTTGCTGACCAGATTTTCCAGCGTTTCGGTGTCGCCTTTGCTGAAAGCGGTTACAATGATTTCAAAGGCGCGTTTGGCTCCGGTAATAAAGCGTTCTTTGTTGAAACCGGGAATTTTGACCAGCGTTTTATCCAAATCGCTCATGTTTTCTTCCGGGACGGAATCTTTTTCAACGGCCGTCTGTTGCTGTTTCTCGGCTTCTTTGACAATCATGTCAAAAATTTTGGCCGCGCTTTCTTCGGAAATTTTGGTGCGGGTAATTTCCGTATCGGGACGGGTTCCGAGCAGACTCCTGAGTTTCTGAAAAATCAGAATAACCGCAACCAAGAGAATGATAATATCAAGAGAACCCATTTCCAATACCTTTCATTTTGTCATCTGTTATCATATATAGCTTTTTATGAGGCATTTATCAACCATAAATGTTTGACCTCGGAATTTATTTGTTGTAGCCTGAGCCTAACCGTTATTATAGCACAAAGGATGTTTAAAATGAGTGAAGAACAGCAGAAACAAGCCGGAAACGAAAATAATCCGCAGCCGGCGATTATGGTTAATACCCAGTATATTAAGGACCTGTCCCTGGAAATTCCGCATGCGCCGGAGATTTTCCGCGAACTGACCGAAGCCCCGAAAGTCGATATTCACGTTGATGTCGATGCTCAGAAACTGCATGACAATTTTTATAATGTCAGTCTGAGTTTTAAAATGGACGGCGATATTAAGGACAAAAAACTGTTTATCCTTGAACTGGTTTATTCTGCTGTAGTGGCGCTGAATGTGCCGGAAGAACATCTGGAGCCGGTTTTGCTGATTGAAATTCCGCGGCTGATTTTTCCGTTTGCCCGCAATGTGATCACCAATTGCCTGGTTGAGGGCGGTTTGCCGCCGTTTATGATTAATCCGATTGATTTTGTCGCAATGTATCAGCAACGGAAACAGACACACTAAAAAAAAGACTGGATTTTTTAAAAGAAGTGTGTTAGGTATATTGACATATTAAATGAATTATTGGAAGTGGGGTCGAAAGCCCCGCTTTTTTGTTAGGAAAAACCGATATGCAAAAAAAACATGTTTTACAGGATATGCTGGAGCCGGTCATCAGCGGGCTGGGATACGAAACTGTCCGTATTCTGACGATCGGTCAGGCGAATCCGACCCTGCAGATTATGATCGACAAGCTTGACGGCAGCGATATTGTGGTGGAGGACTGTGCTACGGTCAGTCGCAAAATTTCCGAAGTGCTGGATGCCAATGATCCGATTAAAGACAAATATAATCTGGAGGTCAGTTCTCCGGGGCTTGACCGGCCGTTGACCAAGCCGGCGCATTTTGCCCGTTTTGCCGGTTATGAAGCCAAGGTTGAGACGGATGAAGCCATTGAAAACCGCAAGAGGTTTAAAGGCAAAATTACCGGTTTGGACGAGGAAAACAAAGTTCATCTGGAAATGGACGGCCGGGAATATGTTATTCCCTTTGATGCGGTCAGCAAAGCCAAAATCGTGATTACCGACGAGTTGCTGCAGAAGTATGTCGATGAGCATCTCGAGTGCGGCGAACATGTGATTGAAGAATAACCAACAACGTTTTGTAATAATTAGGACTAACGAGGATAAAATGCAAAGAATCGAAAATATGCCCAGACCTGAAATTATTTTGGTTGCCGATACGGTAGCCCGTGAGAAAAACATTGATAAAGAAGATGTTTTTGAAGCAATGGAAATTGCCATTCAGAAGGCTGCCCGTTCCAAATACGGTTTCGAACACGACATTCGTGCGACGATTGACCGCAAAACCGGCGCCATCAGTCTGGCCCGTTACCGTGAAGTGGTTGATGAGATTGTTCCGGCGGAAGGCGAAGAAGACGACAGTCAGAATGCAACCAAAATTTTGCTGGAGGATGCTTTGGCTTACGATGAAAATGCCAAAGTCGGCGATTTTATCATTGATGAGCTGCCGCCGATCGATTTCGGCCGCATTGCCGCCCAGACCGCAAAGCAGGTTATTGTTCAGAAAGTTCGCGATGCCGAACGTAACAAACAATTTGAAGAATACAAAGAAAAAGTCGGTACGATTATTAACGGAACCATCAAACGAATCGAGTTCGGCAATGTTATTCTCGATATCGGCAAAGCGGAAGCCATTCTGCGCCGCGATGAAATTATTCCGCGGGAAAAATTCAAAAACGGCGACCGGGTTCGCGCTTATGTCCTTGATGTTCGCCGCGAGAATAAAGGGCCGCAGATTTTCCTTTCCCGTACTTGTCCGGAATTCTTGGCCAAGCTGTTTACGCAGGAGGTTCCGGAAATTTATGACGGCGTGGTTAAAATTATGGGCGTTGCCCGTGATCCGGGTTCAAAAGCGAAAATTGCCGTTAAAGCCGATGATATGACGGTTGACGCCGTTGGTGCCTGCGTCGGTTTGCGCGGTATTCGCGTTCAGGCGGTGGTTACCGAACTGCAGGGCGAAAAAATCGATATTGTTCCTTATTCCGAAGACAAGGCTCAGTACATTGTCAGCGCTTTGGCTCCGGCCGAAGTGACCAAAGTCGTTTTGGATGAAGAAAACAACCGTATTGAAGCGGTTGTTCCGCAGGAGCAGTTCTCCATTGCCATCGGCCGCCGCGGACAAAATGTTAAACTGGCTTCCCAGCTGCTGGGCTGCGATATTGACGTTTTGACCGAAGAACAGGAACAGGAACGCCGCTCAAATGAAAATAAAGTTCGTTCACAACGCTTTATGGAAGCCTTGGACGTTGACGAGATGATTGCGCATCTGTTGATTGCCGAAGGTTTCTCTACCGTGGACGAAGTTGCATTGGTTCCGCTGAGCGAACTGTCCGAAATTGAAGGTTTTGATGAAGATGTTGCTTCCGAATTGCAGTCCAGAGCCAAGGCCTTTATCGAAAAACGCAATGCCGAATTTGCCAAGAAGAGCGAAACTCTCGGTATTGACGAGAAACTCAAAGGCATTGAAGGGCTGGATCAGGATATGATTTTGACACTGGCCGATAAAGGTGTTAAAACCATTGATGACTTGGGCGATTTAGCCGCAGACGAACTGATGGAAATGCTCGGGGAGAATGTTCTTTCCGAAGTAGAAGCTAATCGGATTATTATGGCGGCTCGCGCCCACTGGTTTGAATAAAACGCGTTCTATGGCCGGCTAGTACAGATTTTGCGGGTCGGGAAAATGCTCATGTACTTCTGTGTACACTCCGCTTTTCCCACCCTGAAATCTTACTATCCGGCTCATATAACCCATTTTGTTTTTTAATTAACAGGTTTGTTTATGATTAAAGAAGATAAGGAACGGAAAGACATTGTCAGCGGAAAGGTAATGGAAAGCAAGGATTTGCTGCGTTTTACCGTGACGCCGGACAATCAGGTTATTCCTGATTTCAGGAAACGGCTGCCCGGCAAAGGGATTTATGTGGCCTGTTCTTTGTCGGCATTAAAGGTTGCTGCGGCGAAAAATCTATTTGCCAAAGCGCTTAAAAAGAATGTAAAAGTAAGTGACGGCCTTATTCCGATGGTGGAGGCCATTTTAAGGAAAAAAGGTTTGGAGGCTGTTTGTCTGGCCAAAAAAGCCGGGGATTTGGTAACCGGTTTTGAAAAAGTCAGCGAAGCGCTGCGTAAGGACAAAGCGGCTTTTATTCTCGAGGCTAAAGACGCCGGGGCTGACGGGCATGCCAAAATGCTTTCGTTGGCCAAAGGGGTTGAGGTTTTCGCGTTGTATGATGTTGAGGAGTTGGACAAGGCATTAGATCGGGTTAATACGGTCCATGCGGCATTTTTGAAAAACAGGATGTCTGACATGGTTTATACGGAGTTTAAAAGACTGGACAAGTTTTTAAATTCTTAAGACGAAGAAGAATATTGAATTACGGAGATGGAAATATATGACAGAAGATAATGCAAAGAGCAAATTAACATTATCGGGAAAATCGACGCTTACTCTCAAAAATCTGGGTGATAAGGCTCATACGCACGAAGGCAAAAAAGTTGTGCAGGTGGAAGTACGCAAAAAAAGAGTGATTAATCCGAATGCGCAGCCGGCCGAAAACAATGTTAAGATTGACGAAGCAACGGCTATGAAACTGAAGCTGATTGCCGAAGCCAAAGAGCATGAGGCTCGCCGCCGTCAGGAAGAAGAGGAGAAAGAACGTCTGCGCCGTCAGGAACGCGAACAGGAAGAAAAAGAGCGTTTGGCGCGTCAGGCTGCGGAAGAAGCCAAAAAGGCGGAAATGGTGAAAGAAATCAAATCGGCCCAGATTACAGCTCCGGTAGTCGAAGCCGAGGAAAAATCTTTTAAGACCAAAGATAAAAAATCAAAAGATTATGATGATGACGAAGATGAAGAGGAAAATTCTTCGAAAAAATTCCGCAAAGCTTCCGACCTTGAAAAAAGCCGCGAAGACGTATTTGAGCAGGAACGCAAAAAAGTTATGAAGCGGAGTTTTGAACCGCAGCGCCGGGGCGGAAAAGTTAATCTGCACAGCATCGGCAGCGGTGATGACGACGATGACGATTATGGTTTCGGCGGGCCGCGGCGCCGCTTTAAGAAAAAACAGCCTAAACCGGTTCAACCGGTTCAGCCGCAGGAAAAGGTTATTAAAGAAGTTATTATTCCTGAAATTATTACGGTTCAGGAGTTGGCTAACCGTATGGCCGAGAAGAGTGCCGATGTTATCAAAAAGCTAATGTCTCTGGGGGTTATGGCAACCATTAACCAGCCGATTGATGCCGATACGGCGCAAATCGTGGTCGAAGAACTGGGACACAAGTTTAAGCGCGTGGCCGACAGCGATGTTGAAGAAGCTATCAAGGGTGCGGAAGATACGCCGGATCAGATGCTGCCGCGGGCACCGGTGGTTACGGTTATGGGGCACGTTGACCATGGTAAGACTTCTTTGCTGGATGCCTTGCGCGAGACAAACGTTGCCGCACGCGAAGCCGGCGGTATTACCCAGCATATCGGTGCATATCAGATTGTGACGCCGAAAGGTGACAAGATTACCTTTATTGATACGCCGGGTCACGAGGCCTTTTCGGAAATGCGCGCGCGCGGTGCCAAAGTGACCGATATTGTGGTTTTGGTCGTGGCTGCCAATGATGGCATTATGCCGCAGACAATTGAAGCTATCCGCCATGCTCAGGCGGCGGAAGTGCCGATTGTCGTGGCGATTAACAAAATTGACCTGCCGGGCGCCGACCCGATGAAAGTTAAGACTGCTTTGCTGCAGCACGGCATTGCGGTGGAAGAACTGGGCGGCGAATCGCTTTGTGCGGAAGTTTCGGCAAAGAAGCGCATCAATATCGATAAGTTGTTGGAAGCTATTTTGCTGCAGGCTGAGATTCTGGATTTGAAAGCGAATCCGAACCGGACGGCTGACGGTACGGTCATTGAAGCCAAAATGGAAAAAGGTCGCGGTTCGGTGGCAACGGTTTTGGTTCAGCGCGGAACGCTCAAGGTCGGCGACATTTGTATTGCCGGCAAAGAATGGGGACGTGTTCGTGCCATGTTTAATGAAATGGGGCACAAAGTTCAGGAAGCCGGTCCGGCAACTCCGGTAGAAGTTCTCGGTTTGCAGGGAACACCTGCGGCCGGTGACGATTTTACGGTTGTTGCTGATGAAAATCAGGCTCGTGAAGTAACCAATTATCGTATCCGCAAAGAACGTGACGCCAAACTGGTAAAAAGCGCCAAGTCAGCGATGGAACAGATGCTGGATAAAATTAAATCCGGCGAAATCAAACACTTGCCGGTTATTATCAAAGCTGACGTTCAAGGGTCGATTGAGGCAATTGAAGGAACGTTGAACAAGTTGTCGAATGATGAAGTCAGTGTTCAAATTCTGCACTCGGCGGTCGGTCCGATTTCCGAATCCGACATTACACTGGCGAAAGCTTCAAACGCTTTTGTTATCGGGTTTAACGTTCGTGCCATTCCGCAGGCGCGGGATATGGCCCGTCGCGACGGTGTTGATATTCGTTATTATTCAATTATCTACGATGTGGCCGATGACGTGAAGAAAGGTTTGGAAGGCATGCTGTCGCCCGAACTCAAAGAGAAGATTCTCGGTTATGCCGAAATCCGCAATGTCTTTAATATTACCGGGGTGGGCAAAGTTGCCGGCTGTATGGTTACCGAAGGGCTGGTCAAACGCGGTGCAAAAGTCCGCCTGCTGCGTGACAACGTCGTTATCCATGACGGCAATCTCGGCCAACTCAAACGTTTCAAAGAAGACGTCAAGGAAGTTAAAGAAGGCTATGAATGCGGTATGAGCTTTGAAAACTATAATGACATTCAGGTCGGTGACTTTATTGAATGTTATGAGATAGAGGCTATTGCCGCCAAACTGTAAATGTTTCTGACCGGGAACTGGCAGGGAAATTGCAGGACGGAAGTGTCCTTCCGTACGTTTGTGTATGTTTCGGTACTTCCGCCTTTATTTTCCCAGCCTGCAACATTTTAAGTGAGGGGCATTATGCCGGTTATTTTGTTGAATATGCATGTCGTTCAAAAGCAACGGTGCCGCATGTTCCTTTCTCAGAACCGTCGGTGAGAGCAGGGGCAAAAATTAAGAATTAGTTTTCCCGGCCGGGCATATTTTCAGGTTGAGGTCAGGAATATCAAGTTAGGATAAGGAATAAGAAAATGGCAGTAAAAGAACAATCGCAGAGACAGCTGCGGGTCGGGCAGGAAATCAAACGGATTTTGGCCGGATTTATTCAAAAAGGGGAAATTCGTAATCTGGAGGGAATTGACACGATTGTGACGATTACCGAAGTGACGGTGTCTCCTGATTTGAAATATGCGTCGGTTTATCTGATGACGCTGAACAATGCTCATTTACAGGAAGTTGTCGGCGGTTTGCAGCTGGCGGCCAACTATCTGCGCAAGCAAATTGCCGAAAAGATGCAGCTGCGTTACGCTCCGGAGCTGGTCTTTAAAGTTGATAAGACTTTTGAGGAAGTTGATAAGATCGAAAAGCTGCTGCGGGATCCTAAAGTGGCTCATGATTTGCAGCAGCCCGATGAAGAATAAAAAAAGCCTCCGAAAGGAGGCTCTTTTATACGTCTGTTTGCTTTTACAAGCTTTTTTGCTTATGTTGCAGACAGATTTGTTCAAATAATTTTTGCTGATGACGGGAAGCTTCTTCGGCTATCCAGTCATAGATTTTTTGCATCCGTTTATCACCGATGGCGGCAAAATCTTCGGGGTGCCATTGAATGCAGAGCAGGTGTTTTTCTGCGTTTCCCCAAGCTTCGGGAGTTCCGTCCGAGGCCGTTGCATAGATTTTCATATCGGAAATCGTATCATTCGGCATCATTGCTTCCCGGTGGCGGGAATTGGTCAGAATATGTCCTTCGCCGATAATGTCGGCCAGAGGCGTAAACGGTGCAACAAATACATCGTGCGCGGCCAGTTCTTTGGTTTTATGTTCCAGCGGCGTTTGGGTGTATTCCTTAACGCTGCGATACATACGCATGCCGTGCATGCTTCCCAAAAGCTGGGCGCCGGCGCAGATTCCCAAAATCGGCAGACCGTTTTTTTCGGCTTTCATGATTGAGGAGATGTAAGCGTGCGAGCGCGTACCCGGGCGGCTGCCGTTCGGTTTCAGCGGATCGGTGTAAAATTCGTTCGGCGAATCGAAAGCTCCGCCGGGCAGAATTAAACCGTTGATGCCGTCCATCTGGTCAAGATTCTCATTATAAGTGAGAAATCTTAAGCTTGCTCCGGACTGAGCCATTGCTTTCAGATAAGGCATATCAACCGTATAGTGCCCTTTTTCCCGTCCCATCAGGAATGCAACCACGGGTTCTCCTTTGCGGACTTCCGTATCGGGTGCCAGTTCCTGCAGTGCTTCGTTACTCAACTCCAGAATCGGAATTATATTCCGGTCTGTCAATTTTTTTACTTCTTTGTCGCTGATGCCGTAGGCATTGTATTCCGGAAGGAATTGCAGCGAGACAGTTTGTTTTGTTTGCATTTGTTTGTTTTTTAGGTTCATAAAAATAGCAATTTCATTCAAAATAGCACTAATTGCGTGTTTTGTCAAAATGTTTGTCGAACAGGGCTTGCCAAAAACATAAGTTTGTATATAATCGGGACGATAGTTTTTATTATAAATATTTGATAATTATGGATGTATTGAAAGATTTTGAACTGCGTCAGGTCGGAAGCAGACTGGTTTTGAGACAGATATGCCCGCCTGATTTTGAGATGAGAACGGTTATTGCTGCCGATAAGATTGTGGAGCAAAAGGAAGATTTTTTCGTGCTCGGCTACAATGAGAAATTTTTCTGTTTATGCCGCTATGATAAGCAAAACAGATGCCTTTGTTCAAAAATAGGCTGTGACGATTATGTCCGGCTCGGTAAGAAAATTCTGTTTTTGCAGAATATGATGTGGCAGCTGTGGGATGAAGATTTTCAGCTCCATTTTCTGGGCGAATCCGTTGATCAGAAAAAAACGGTATTTGTCCGTAAACTTTTCGAAGGCAAAACATGGAACGGGCTTTATTTGCTCAGCTATTTTGAGGAAAACCGGCTGTGTCAAGTCAGGTGCAGCGATTATCAGAAGACTGAAGGGAAAAGCATTCCCTGTCTGCAAGCTGATATTGCCAAATTTAAAATTGAAGGTGTTTGGCGTTTTCTCAATATCTTTTCGCGAAGAAAATGGTGCCATTGTCCGGGGATGAAAGCTCCGGAATACGGCGTTGAGCAAAAGGTCGTTATGAGTGAGAAGCCGATGGCTTCTTGGGCGGACTATCATCATTTTGTGGAGACATTTCAAAGCAGCAAGTCCGGTTTTGGCTGGATTGCGGATTTTGAAGAAAAATTTGCTGATGCTCTGTGGGAGGGCAAGGATCCTTTCTTTGATGTGGTCTTACTGCCGTTATTCGGCAGTTGCGGTGAAAGTTTCGGCGTTAAGGTTATTGCCCGGACGCGCAGGATTTTTGAAGGAGAAACACAGGGCATTTATCAGGTGCTGGCTAAGGACGTGTTTTATAAGCAGGATGCCGATGAGGTTGAAATGGGGCAGTTTGATGGGAAAGACTGTCTTTATGTCCACTATGGCAACAAAGTGCATAAAGTTGTTTGTCAACCGATGGTGATAGGAGCTAAATTGCAGTTAATCGAATGATAAAAGCGCTTCTCAGGAAGCGCTTTTTTTGTTGCCAGAGGCAGAGATATCCGTTAAGAAAGTAATAAAAGGAAAAGAAGATGAGACGAAAAAAAGGCGAAGACATTAACGGCTGGCTGATAGTCGATAAACCGCGGGACATCGGGTCAACCCAAGTGGTGAACCTGACCCGGCGGCTGTTTAATGCCAAAAAGAACGGACATGCGGGCACATTGGATCCGTTTGCCACCGGAATTCTGCCGATTGCTTTCGGTGAGGCAACCAAGCTGCTGCCTTATGTGACGGACGGCCGCAAAGAATATGAATTTGTCGTGCAGTGGGGAAAAGCGACCGATACGGGAGATTCCGAAGGAAAAATTGTCAGCGAATCGGATAAAATTCCCGACCGGGAAGAAATTTTGGCGGTTATCCCGCAGTTTGTGGGGCAGATCAATCAGGTGCCGCCGGCTTATTCGGCCATTAAAATCAACGGCCGGCGGGCTTATGCTTTGGCGCGCAGCGGCGAAGAAGTCAGCATTCCCGAGCGGACGGTGGAAGTTTATGCCCTGGAGCTGCTGGAGGAACTGCCGGAAGGACAGGCCAGATTCCGGGTGGAATGTTCGAAAGGAACTTATGTGCGCAGTCTGGGTCGCGATTTGGCTGAAAAACTGGGAACCTGCGGCTTTTTGCAGGAGCTGCGGCGGACAAAATGCGGTCAATTTGGCCTTGAGTCAAAAATTTTACTGGAAAATATAAAAAATATAGTGCATAGTGATGCCCTAAAAGAAATTTTGCTTCCGTTAGAAACATCCCTGCGCGACATCGCGGAGATTGCTGTTTCGGAAGTTGATGCAGACAAGCTGAAAAAAGGACAAGGCGTTTCGCCCCGGGCTTATGACATTGATAAGCTCATCGGCCGGGAGGCGGCGGCGTTTTGCAACGGCAGTTTGATTGCAATCGTGCGAATCGAGGAAAAAAGAATTTCCCCGCTTCGGGTTTTTAATTTGTGAATAAACGAAAAGGAAAAATAGATGTCGATTACAAATGAAAAAAAACAGGAATTAATTAAAGAATTCGGCCAGACCCCGGGTGACACCGGTTCTCCGGAAGTTCAGATTGCCATCTGGACCTACAGAATCAACTCTCTGATTGAGCACTTCAATACGCATCAGAAAGATCTGCACTCCCGTTTGGGCTTGATGAAGATGGTCAGCCGTCGTCGTCACCTGTTGGATCACCTGAAATCAAAAAGCGAAAGTCGGTATCAGGATCTGATTAAGAAGCTCGACCTCCGTAAATAAGATTGATTTTATGCGGTATCTAAAGCAAAAAATGCGAGTACGAAAAAATTCATGTACTTTTATGTACATTAAAATTTTTTCGTCTCTGTTTTTCACTTTATCTACTCCCCTAAAATCAATCTTCGGGGGTTTAGGTGTTCAGCCTAAATCAAACCTTAAAGTAATTCGTTTTATGGTTTGAGAAAATTTTTGAATGCGGGGCGGGTGCGTTCCGCATTCTTTGTAAAAAAATCCTGCTTTCGGGCAGGTGGCCGGAGCGGGAGGGCCTGCGCCGGTTGATGATTGTAAGAGAATATGAAAGGAAAGATTTTATGATCGATTTTAAAGTTGTCCGCAAGGAAATGGAATGGGGCGGACGCAAGTTGGTATTGGAAACGGGTAAGTTAGCACGCCAGGCGCAGGGCGCGGTTGTGGTTACCTATGGCGAAACAGAAGTAATTGCAACGGTATGTGCAGCAAAAGAGGCAAAGGCTGATCAGGATTTCTTTCCTTTGACTGTCAATTATCAGGAAAAATACTATGCAACGGGTAAAGTTCCCGGCGGTTTTATGAAACGCGAAGGCAAACCCAGCGAGCGCGAAGTTTTGCTTTCCCGTTTGATTGACCGTCCGATCCGTCCGCTGTTTCCCGATGCTTTCAAAAATGAAGTTCAGGTTATCTGCACGGTTTTGTCGCATGACCAAAACACCGATTCAGACATTCCGGCGATGATTGCCGCTTCTGCCGCTTTGAGCATTTCCGGCATTCCGTTTTTGGGGCCGATTGCTTCTGCCAAAGTCGGTTACAAAGACGGAAATTATATTTTGAACCCGACGGTTTCCCAGATTAAAGAGTCTGATTTGGAACTGGTTGTGGCCGGTACCAAGGAAGGCGTGCTGATGGTTGAGTCCGAGGCGCAGGAACTTTCCGAAGAGACGATGCTCGGTGCCGTTATGTTCGGTTTTGAAAACTTTCAGCCGGTTATTAAACTGATTGAAGAGTTGAAAGCCGAAGCCGGTAAAGAAGCTTGGGAAGCTCCGGTCTTTCCGCCGGAATTTGACGAGCTTTACAAAAAGCTGGCCGACGGTTATACCGCAGAGTTTGAAGCCGCTTTCAAAGAGACCGACAAGCTGAAACGCGGTGATTTGATTGCTGCCGCTTCGGAAAAATTCAAAGCGACTTTGGATCCGGAAAACGAGTTTGAACAGCGTTATGCTCAAGATGCGATTGAAAAGCTGATGCATCATGTTATGCGCGAAAGCGTTTTGACGACCGGACACCGTATTGACGGCCGCGATACCAAAACCGTACGCCCGATTCAGTGCGAAGTTGACGTTTTGCCGATGGCACACGGTTCGGCTATTTTCACCCGCGGCGAAACCCAGGCTCTGGTGGTTACCACATTGGGAACCGGCGAAGATGCGCAGATTGTTGACGGTTTGATGGACGAGTATAAAGAAGACTTTATGCTGAACTATAACTTCCCGCCGTTTTCCGTCGGCGAGTGCGGCCGTATCGGCAGCCCGGGACGTCGTGAAATCGGTCACGGAAAATTGGCCTGGCGTGCGGTTCATCCGATGCTGCCGAAAGACAAGGACAGTTTCCCTTATACTATTCGCGTAGTTTCGGAAATTATGGAATCGAACGGTTCGTCTTCAATGGCTACCGTTTGCGGAACGACCATGTCGTTAATGGCCGCCGGCGTACCGATGGCCAAACCGGTTGCCGGTATTGCCATGGGGCTGATCAAGGAAGATGACGGCCGGGTTGCCATTCTGACCGATATTCTCGGTGATGAAGACCATCTGGGCGACATGGACTTTAAGGTTGCCGGTACTAGAGACGGCGTTACCGCTTTGCAGATGGATATTAAAATCACTTCCATTACCAAAGAAATTATGGAAAAGGCTTTGGCTCAGGCTCATGAAGGCCGTATCCATATTCTGGGTGAAATGGCTAAAGCAATTGAGGCGCCGCGTCCGCATGTTTCCGACAAGGCTCCGCGAATTATCGCGATTAAAATTCCGGTTGATAAAATCCGTGAAGTTATCGGTTCCGGCGGTAAGGTTATTCGTGAAATTACCGAGAAAACCAATTCCAAAATCGATATTTCCGATGACGGCATTATCCGCATTGCCACTTTGAAAAAAGAAGACGGCGATGCCGCTTTGGAATGGATTATGGGCATTGTGGCCGAACCGGAAGAAGGCAAAATCTATAAAGGTGTCATTACCAAAATTATGGATTTCGGCGCATTTGTTCGTTTCTTGGGAACGACTGAGGGTCTGGTCCACATTTCCGAAGTCAAAAATGAACGAATCGCTTCGGTTTCCGACTTCTATAAAGAAGGCGATACCATGTGGGTTAAATGCATCGGCCAGGATAACCGGGGCAAGATTAAACTCTCGGCCAAGAGAGTTAATCAGGAAACCGGCGAAGACCTGGAGAAATAACCGGCTGCTAACGAAAATAAAAAAGGTTTGGATTTCCAAACCTTTTTTTATTTGACGTCAGAAAGGTCCGGGATTATAAAAAGAGTAAATTTTAATTACTGTTTAAATTTATTTTTATGAAAGATTATTGGTTATGGATTGGAGGAACAATGATTTTCCTCAATTTTGCGAACTTTTTGTATGCCGAATTCCGAATTTCGGTGATGAGTATTGCCAAACAGCGTCTTTGGGCATTTTATGTGATGCTGACGCTGATGTTTGAAGCCTTTATCGGAGTGCTGTCGGTTTTTGAATTATTGTCGGAACGGCCCGATAAATATCTCTGGCTGATTACAGGCGGGGCAAGCGTTGTTTTTTCGTGCTTTTCGATAATCGTTTTGCGTCAGCAGTTTGTCAGGGCCCTGGAAGGCGGCGTTTATACATTTAAAATTACGGACAAGAGCTATCGTCCGACCCGGCTGTTTGGCGAATTTGACACGGCGGTCAGCCGCAGACCGCTGTCGGCGGAGTTGGATGTGAAAAACAAAGACCGTTACAAAATCGGAGATACGTTGTCGGTGGCGGTCAGTTATTGTTCTTATGATCCGTTCGATTTTTTCGGCCTGACGGAAAGTACGATAATTGTCGTTCCTTACGGCTGACATTTTGCAAGAACCTCCCCGTCTGCGGCGGAGGTTTTTGCTTGTTTAATTGACAATGCGTTTCTAATGTTTATAATAACGGCAAAATCATTTATTTTCTGAATTATTAATCTTAAAAACTATAAACTATGAAACTTGTTGTTTTAATGTATGTCTTGCTGGCTTTTTTTATGGTGAGATATGCGAACAAGCTTTGGGCCTTTAAAGCAATGTCCCGCCTGCAGGATATTCAGATGCAGATTATGCTATTCGGATTGTGGGTTGTTGTTATGCTCTATTCGCAGCAGTTGTCGGCTTGGCCGGGGTTGTTCTGTTTTGCCGCGGCGGCAGTCTATAAATTCTGGATAGATATCCGTTTGTGGCGGCGGGCAAAAAGCGGGCTCCGTTATCCTTGTCTTTTGCTGCAGAAAGGCGACGGTATTGTCAGAGGGATGATGGTGACACATGTCAGCAACATTCCGGTTATTGCGGTGCAGATGCTGAGCCATTATCCGCAGGAAGGCGAATATTACTGGTGCCGGGTTGTTCGGTATTCGTTTTGGTCCGCCCGGGTGGAAGTAGAGCTTTTGGAAAAAATGGACTGGGGAGAAAAGGAAAAGTTTCTGGTCAGCCGAAAGCTGAGAAATCTGGGGCTGGCTTAGTTTGTTAATCTTCAAAAAACATAGTTATGGAAATGATTATTATGCTTGCGGTTATTGCCGCATTGATTGCTTTGGTGTATTGGAAAAATGTTAAAAACGACGTTTCCGTTTCTGCCGGGCAAAGGCCCGAAGAGCAGGAAGTTACGGCCAAACTGGATTATTTTTCCGAAGCGACCGGCTGGCATGCCACGTTTTATAACGGCAGCGTTTTGTGCCACGGCGTTTTTGTTAATTTGAGTGAAGGACAAGGCCGCTCCGGCGTGTCGCTTCCTGCGGTCGTCGTGGGGAAGCCGGAAGGAGATCGGGAGTTTTATTCTTTGCGCGCCTGAAAAGAGGGGAGGTTTTCTCCCCTCTTCGGTTTTTAAAAAAGCGCTTGAAATATCTGAAATAAAGTTGTAAAAGCATTCTTACCTGTGCAACACCCCTGGAGGTGCACGGGGATTTGTTTAATTTATTTAAGGAATACAAAGATGGCAGATATTACTTTTGACGCAAAACTGCGTGAAAAAGCAGGTAAGGGGGCAGCTCGTGCATGTCGTCGTGAAGGCCGCGTTCCCGCGGTTATTTATGGCGGTAACAAAGAAGCCCTGATGATCAGCTTGGATCCGGTTCAGCTGGAAAAAGCTTTGGACATGGTCGGTTTCTATGACGCCGATATCGAAATCAATGTTGACGGCAAAAAACATAAGGTTGTTTGCCAGGATGTTCAGTTTCATCCGGTAAGCGATATGCCGTTGCACGTCGATTTCCTCAGAAAATAGTTTTATAGACTATCTAAGGCGATTTTACGCGGACTCAAAATTTACGTACTTCTTGTGCGCTGAAATTTTTCTTGCCGTTAGAAATCGCCTTATTTATGTCTCTAAAACCGTTTTTTCAAATAGGGAGAGAAAATGTTTTTAATTGTCGGTTTGGGTAATCCCGGGGCAGAATATGCCAAGACCCGTCATAATGTCGGTTTTATGGTGGCGGACGCCATTCATGACAAGTATGGTTTTGCGCCTTATAAGGTAAAGTTTGACGGTTTGATCAGCGAGGGAAAAATTGACGGTGAGAAAGTTTATTTGCTTAAACCGCAGACTTATATGAACCTTTCCGGCAATTCGGTGGTCAAAGCGGCTGCCTTTTATAAAATTCTGCCGCAGAATATTGTCGTTATCCATGATGACATGGATTTGAAAATTACTCAGATAAAGGCCAAGCTCGGCGGCGGTGCCGGCGGGCATAACGGTTTGAAAAGCATTGATGCGGCGATTGGTCCGAATTATAACCGTGTTCGTCTGGGCATCGGTCATCCGGATAACGGTTTGCCGCCGTCTGCGGTGGTTAATCATGTTTTGGCGGGTTTTTCAAAAGCCGATCAGGCGGTTTTGGAGCATAATATTTTATTGGTAACCGAGAATATCGGCCTGCTTTTGAAGGACGGTGTCGCCGCCTTTTCAAATCGAATCGGAAATCTGAATAAATCTACCCTGAAATAGTTGACTTTTCTCCTGCCAGCTAATAGCCTGAACAGGCAATTTTGCAATTAAACAGGGAGAATAATCATGGAAAAACAGCCGAAAGTATCGGTTATTATTCCGGTTTATAATGTTGAACAATATCTTTCCCGATGTTTGGACAGCGTTATCAGCCAGAATTTTAACGATATGGAAATTATTTGTATCAATGACGGTTCGAAAGATGCTTCTCTGCGAATTCTGGAAGAATATGCCGGCAAAGACAGCCGGATTGTTATTATAGACAAGAAAAATGCAGGAGTTTCGGCCGCCCGGAATGACGGAATTGCCGCCGCAAAAGGTGAATATCTCGCGTTTTTGGACGGGGATGACTTTTGGGAGGCGGATTGTCTGGCAAAGATTTATCAGGAAGCCGAGCATAATCATTCCGATATCGTGATTTTTGCGCATAATCTATGGGAAAATGATCAAAAGATTATCTGGGATAATCCCTTGCTTGAAGGTATTTGCGGGGAAATGGATTTAAATGACGAAGCTGCCATTTATGCTTTTTCTGCGGTTATCTGGAATAAACTGTATCGCAGGGATTTTATTCTGGCTAATGACATTGTTTTTCCCGTCGGGATTAAAATTGCCGAAGATACGATTTTCAGTATGGTTTGTTATTTTAGCAACCCTGTCTGTCGGTATATTCCCGAGCATTTCTATAATTACCGGATGAATCGGAAAGATTCTGCAACAGCTGATTTGGGCTGTGTTCAAGGAGAAGTTGTTGCTTTTAAATATTTGGAGAAAATGCCGATTTATCAGTGTCAGCCTCAGACGGTTAAGTTGAAAATTGTTCATAAGTTTCTGAGCGGTTTGGAAGGGCATCTTAATCGTTTTGCTCTATGGGGCAACGAAGAATATATGAAAATCAGAGATGATTTTGTTGCTTATCTGAAAAAAGCTTATGGTTCTTCGGTTATAGAGAAAATGACGCATTTTAAGAAGCTGAAACTGGCAGAGAAAATTTTCAGCGTCAAAAATTCTCACTGCAAGAAGTTTAAAATTATTCGTTTTCTGGGGCTGACGTTTAAAATAAAAAGATAGCTCCGGCAGTTTTGCGGCGTTTGGCGCGGCAGGCGATTTATGCGGTTTCGGACAAAATAAACCGAAACAACAATAAAAGGTTTTAATTTAAAATAATTTAGTTATTATCTCCTCTACAGAGTCTTGTTCCGAGGAGATGATTATGTCCCAGCCCTTAGTTTCAGTTATCATTCCCATTTACAAAGTTGAAGTGTTTCTGCCGGATTGTTTGGAATCGGTCATTCATCAGACATACAGCGATTTGGAAATTATCTGTGTCAATGACGGTTCGCCGGACCGTTGCGAAGACATTCTTAAAGATTATGCCATGCTTGACCGCCGGATTAAAGTGATTAACAAAGTCAACGGCGGTTTGTCTTCGGCGCGGAATGCCGCTTTGCCGGTTGCTCAGGGGGAATATGTCTTTTTTCTTGATTCCGACGATTGGCTGAGTTTGGATTGTATTGAAAATTTGGTTAAGGATATGTTGCGGAGCAAGGCCGACATTGCTTGTGTTCATGATATTTGGTCTTATTATCAGCCGAAGCGAATCGATCGGCAGCGGATGCTTTCCGGGCATGAGTCCGGCACTTTTGAAATTACCAACGAAATACTTAAACAATTGTGGGTGGTGGCCTGGGGAAAGCTTTACCGCCGCCAGACGCTGCTTGATCTGGGGATGAAGTTTCCCGAGGGATATATTTATGAAGATGAGTATTTTCACCATGTGTTGCTGCCGCACTTGAAAAAAATCGTCATCAGTGACGGCGGTGCCTATTATTACCGCCAGCGGGACAATTCGATTATGAGCAGCCGAAAACTGCGCAGCGGCAAAGATAATCTGGTTATTTTCCAGCGCATTTTTGACTATTATAAAGAGCAGCACTGGCTGGGTAAATTTGATTTGCCAGGGCGTATTTTGGTGACGGGATTTACCAATAATGAAAATCCGGCAGCTTATTATGAGCAGGTTAAAGCTTTGCTGCATAAGCTCGGCGTTTCTTATGACGATATGGCCAGGAACGAACTGTTGAAAGGGTTGATGGAAAGCGCCGATTATAAGAGCTATTGCCGCTGCGAAACCTGTTGCAAGGTTAAAAAAGCGGTCAAAGGGCTGCGCAAGTCTCTGTTGCGTTTGAAAATCGGGCGCAAAACACATATTGCGCTGTTGGGGCTGACGCTGTTTCACAAAGCTAAAGGTGAAAGAACGGTTTTGTTCGGGTTTAAGCTGTAGAGTGCCAGAATAGGCTTGAAATCTCTGACTCTATCAGGTATAAGACTCCTTAATTTGAGATTGAAAATTAAGGAGTTTTTATTATGGGTTTTAATTGCGGAATCGTCGGTTTGCCGAATGTGGGAAAATCAACTTTGTTTAATGCCCTGACGCAGACCATTGCAGCGCAGGCGGCCAATTTTCCCTTTTGTACGATTGAGCCGAACACCGGACGGGTGGCCGTTCCCGATGCCCGGCTGGATAAACTGGCTGAGATTGTCAAACCGCGGATGGTGACTCCGACACAGCTGGAATTTGTCGATATTGCCGGTTTGGTGAAGGGAGCTTCCAAAGGTGAGGGACTGGGCAACCAATTCTTGGCCAATATCCGCGAGGTTGATGCGATTATTCACGTTTTGCGCTGTTTTGAGAATGATAATATTACCCATGTCGAGGGGTCGGTTGATCCTATCCGTGATGCGGAAATCGTTGAAACCGAATTGATGATTGCCGATTTGGAATCGTTGGAAAAACGCTATGACCAAGTACAGAAAAAAGCCAAAACCGGAGAAAAGGAATATGTGGTGCGTGAGGCGGTCATGCGTCCGGTCATTGAGGCGCTGAAAGCCGGAAAACCGGCTCGTACCGCTGCGCCGGCGCCAACGGAAAAAGATGCCTGCAAAGAATATAAAATGCTGCAGTTGCTGACGGCCAAGCCGGTTTTGTATGTTTGCAACGTTGATGAAGATTCCGCCGCTACGGGCAATAAATTTTCAGATATGGTTATGACCAAAGCTGCTGCCGAAGGGGCGGGTGCGGTTATCATTTCCGCCGAAATCGAATCGGAAGTGGCGCAGCTGGAATCGGAAGAAGAGAAGAAGGAATTTCTTGCCTCTCTGGGGCTGGAAGAAACCGGTCTGGCAAAAATCATCCGGGCAGGTTACAAGCTTTTGGGGCTGGAAACCTATTTTACCGCCGGGCCGAAAGAAGTGCGTGCCTGGACATTTCTGAAAGGTTCAAAAGCGCCGGTTTGTGCCGGTATCATTCACTCCGATTTTGAACGCGGTTTTATTCGTGCGGAAACGATTTCATACGAAGACTTTGTCAAATACGGTTCCGAACAGGCCTGTAAAGATGCCGGTAAAATGCGTTCGGAAGGCAAAGATTATGTTGTAAAAGACGGGGATATGATGAATTTCCTCTTCAATGTTTGATTTTGCTAAAGGCTTGTCATGCTTGTAATTTTTTCACTCGTGTAGCTGGATGTACACGTCGTTCAAAAGTTACTTCGCAGCACAAGCCTTTATCAAAATCAACGTTTAAAAGCTTGCCATACTTGTAATTTTTATTCGTGTAGCTGGATGTACACGTTGTTCAGAAGTTACTTCGCAGCATAAGCCTTTATTGAAATCAACGTTTAAAAGTTTGTTCTGTCGGTGATTGGAACAATTTTACGAAATGCCGGAAAAAATTTTTTTGGACAAAAATTTGACTCTTGTCGTAAGTTGTGTTATTTTAGCGGTCAAGATTAAATTATTATAAACCCAAATACCTAAGATTATGTGCAAGAGAATAGAGGAACTGGTTGCGAATCAGTTCAGAAACTTTACTGGTGTTGTTGTTAAAGATGAAAATCAACTGTTGAATCTGGAGGTTTTTCCGCAAAAGCGCGAACCGTTTAAGCAGTTGCTACGCAATGTGCTTCCCGATTTGCGGCTGAGATCATCTTACGGTTTGGTTACCGTCGCTGATTTTGCCGGTTATGTGGAGAAAGAGGAAGACAAGCGTACGGCTTTCTTTCAGAAAGGCTTGGAAATTGCCCGACAGATGACCGGAAACAATGCTTTGACCCTTGAGGACGACTTATATGCCGAGTTGCGTCCTCGGGAGGAACATCACGGAACCAATGCCTATCTTTCCGAGCAATGCCGTTATTTTGTGCAGGCCAATAAGGTTTACACGGCATGGGCTAACGGTTTGAAGGGCAGGCACTGGGCTTATTATCCGCCGGTTTCTGCATTGGAAAAGTGTCGGAAGCTGCGGGATATGATTGATTTATATTATCGCCGCGGCAAGTTCTGATACGGCCGGGCTTATTGAGGGAGCATCTTTAACGGTGCTCCTTTTGCTGTTTTAAAAGCTTGCGCTGAAGATGATTTGGAGCTATGGAGAAAGAAAACCATTCTGGAGAGGAGATTTAAAATGCGTCTGGCGTTGTTTCAACCTGACATTCCGCAAAATACCGGCACATTATTGCGTCTTGGAGCATGTTTGGACATTGAGCTTGATATCATAGAGCCGTGCGGGTTTATTTTCTCCGAGAGGACCTTAAAACGGGCGGGAATGGATTATCTGGACATGGTGAGATACCGTCGTCACCATTCCTGGGAGCATTTTTTGCAATATCGGGCCGAGCATCCGGAAGAATACGGACGAATCGTGCTTTTGACAACACATGCCAGCGAGCCTTATTATAATTTTGAATTTCGGCCGAACGATATTATCCTGATGGGACGCGAATCGGCCGGCGTGACGGAGGAAGTACATCAAACCGCCGATGCCCGCCTGCTGATTCCGATGAATCACAATGCACGGTCAATCAATGTGGCCGTGTCGGCGGTGATGGTGGTGGGGGAGTGTCTTCGCCAAGTAAACGGTTTTCCTGCTATGGAGGATTAATACAGATTTTGCGAGTGGGGAAATGCTCGTGTACTAAGGTGTACACTCCGCTTTCTCCTCTCTAAAATCTTATTACTCCTCTCATATAAGAAAATCCCAAAAGTTCTTTTTCCCTTCAATCTTATTATTTACCTCGTATATGAAAATCCGTATGTCTTGGTCTCTGCGGGTAGCTGATACTGCTTTTTTTTGATTGATTCTTTGTACCGGTATGATATGACAAAACAAAATCAAGTTATTTTGTTTTTATTATCAACTAAAAAACTAATTTTTATGAAACAGTATTTAGATTTGCTGTCGGATATCATGGAGCATGGTATCGATAAAAGTGACCGTACCGGTACAGGAACCCGTTCGGTTTTCGGCCGCCAGCTGCGATTTGACTTAACCAAAGGTTTTCCTTTGCTGACGACCAAAAAGCTTTATACCCGGGCGATTATTCATGAGTTGTTATGGTTTATCAAAGGGGATACGAATATTAAGTATCTGCATGACAATAACGTGACCATCTGGGATGAATGGGCAGATGAAAACGGAGATCTCGGTCCGGTTTACGGTGCACAATGGCGGAATTGGAACGGTGAGGGAATCGATCAGCTGAAAGACCTGGTTAATCAGCTGAAGCATAATCCTGACAGCCGCCGTATGATTGTGACGGCGTGGAATCCGTCTCAGCTCGGGCAGATGCAGCTGCCGCCCTGTCATATGATGTATCAGTGTTATGTTGCCGAGGGCCGGTTGTCGCTGATGTTATATCAACGTAGCTGTGACAGTTTTCTCGGGGTGCCCTTTAATATTGCATCTTATGCTTTGTTGACAATGATGCTGGCACAGGTGTGCGGGTTGGAAGCTTATGAGTTTATTCATACTTTCGGCGATACGCATATTTATTCCAATCACTTTGAGCAGGTTAAGGAGCAGTTAAGCCGGACTCCGTGCCCGCTTCCGACGATGACCCTTAATTCTGAAGTCAGAAATCTGGAAGATTTTGTGTATGAAGATTTTCATTTGGAAGGATACGATCCCTGGCCGACGATAAAGGCGCCGGTTGCGGTTTAGCGTTTGTATAGCGGCTCTTTTGAGCCGAAGGATAAAAGCCTCTCTGAATTTGTTTCGGGAGGCTTTTCTTTATTTGACAAAAATTTTTGATTTTTAGACTAGCAATGACCTCAAAAATGTGGTATAGTCCCTCCCGTAGTCAGAACGATATGTTCACAATCAATCAGCTTCAAATAAACAGAACAGGACAGATAAATGAATAAAAAAACTTCATCTGCTATTGCATTCAACTCCGG
Organism: Azospirillum sp. 47_25; assembly: GCA_001917125.1. Classification (GTDB taxonomy): domain Bacteria; phylum Pseudomonadota; class Alphaproteobacteria; order RF32; family CAG-239; genus Scatocola; species Scatocola faecipullorum. Next base: position 34,981 of record MNTU01000016.1, on the reverse strand, counting down.
TGATTATGTTGTTTATCCGGCACACGGCGTCGGTAAAGTTGCCGATATTTCCAAACAGAAAATTGCCGGTTCGGAGTTGGAATTGATCGTTGTTAATTTTGCCAAAGACAAAATGACTTTGCGTATTCCGATGGCCAAAGCCGAGAATGTCGGATTACGCAAAATCTCTGAAGCTTCGACCATGAATGACGCCTTAAACGTTTTGAAAGGCAAGGCCAAAGTTAAAAAGATTATGTGGTCACGCCGCGCCCAGGAATACGAGAACAAAATCAATTCCGGCAATCCGGTTGCCATTGCGGAGGTTGTCCGCGATTTGTACCGCAATGAAAATCTGGCCGAACAATCTTACAGCGAACGTCAAATCTATGAGCAGGCGCTTGACCGCTTGGCCAACGAAGTTGCCGTTTGCGACAATATTACTTCGGAAGAGGCTACTAAAAAGCTGCTTTCCATCCTCGCAAAATAATTTGTATAAAGGGTAACTAATACAGAAATATCAGGGCGGAAGTGTCCTCACGTACTAAAGTGTATGCTCCGGTACTTCCACTTTTATTTCTTATTATTTGCCTCATTCTCCAAATTATTTTTAGAAGAAATATATAAAAAAGAGTCCCTAAATCGGGACTCTTTTTTTTGCGACTCCGATTAAGAAAAGACTCAAATTGCAAGAAAAATTTTGCTCCTCAAAATAGGTGGGGATAATGCTGTGAACAAGTAAAGACTCAGTTTGCGAATCAGTGTCGGCTTATTTATTAATAAATTATTAATTAATTGCAAACGGGATGAAGATGATGTTTGAAGAGAATGAGCCGGTTGTTGCTTCCAGCGATGATATCGTAATTACGGCCTGTCCGACTTTGGTCGAGGAAAACAGAGTGACGCAGGAGTTTTTGTGGGGTTATTATTTCTGTATTGAAAACAATTCTTCCGAGCGTATTCAGCTGGTGGGCAAAAGCTGGAACATTACCGATGACAAAGGCAACCGTTTTTGTGATGATTCGGCCGGTTTCAAAGGCGAGATTCCCGAGCTGGAGCCCGGCGAAAGTTTTGAGTTCACCAGTCTGGCGCCGCTGACATCGCCGCATGCGGTTTTTTACGGCAGCTGCCGAATCCGCAAAGAAGGCCGTACCGAATCCAAAGACATTAAGATTCCGACGTTTACGATGTCGGTACCTCTACAGCAGTCGGCTTGTTTGAATTAGAAAAAGGCTCCGTTTTCGGAGCCTTTGTTTTTTAATATTCCTGAATATAGTTACTGTCTTGAACGTACATGTTCAGATATTGATGAATGTTGCGTTCCATGCGAAGGTTGAATTCATCAAACAGTTTGGTCACCATGCCGTTCCAATATTTTTCCTTTTCGGCAATATCGGTGTCGGCGGGAATAATCAGTTCGCGCCAGGCCTGGATTTCGGTTTCGGCGTTGGATAGTTTCTGCGGATCGCTGATGCGGATGACAACATTCAGCGTTGCACGGTATTTCATGCGGTCTCTTTCAAAAACCTTATCGGTGGTTTCCAGCTCTTCGGTTACGCTGGCATCTTTGATGATGAACTGGGCAACTTTGTCGGAAGAGAAGTCAACCGCTTCCAGTCTGTCGCGAGCCCAGGTCTTAGCAGTCTTTTCGATTGAAATGGGGAACAGGTGTTCAACGTTCGGCCGGCGGAAAGACGGCGTAAATTCGGAGATAACGTCAACTTTGCTGACTTTGAGCTTAATCGGTTTCTGGTCTTCAAAACGCAGTTCGGTGTAGCGGGCCGGCTCGTCGCCTTCATAGCTGCCGAAAATCGCGGAGCAGCCGCCGGTCAGGCCGATTAACAGGACTGTAAATAAAATTTTTCGGATTGAGAACATAGCTTTCATCTCTCTGCAGTTATTCTTTTGCCCTAATATATCGCCGGAAGTTTAAGATTTGCTTAATGGACTCGCCGCCGCGAAGAAAAGAAAAAGGCAGGAAATTCTGTCCTGCCCGGAGAAAGAAAAAGTTTTTCAGTTATTCATCATTTTTTGATGGTCGTCCATAATCCGGCGGTGTTCATCCATAATTTTTTTCTGGTTGTCCTGCAGGTTTCGGATGTCACTTTTCATGGTTTTGTGTTCGTCCATGATTTGGGCATGCTGATCCCTGATTTGTTTGATTTCTTTTTGCATATTGTCATGCTGTTGCTGCATTTCGGCAGACATGGCCGGCATGGCTGACGGGTTCTGCGCATTGGCGGTTCCCGAATCGCAGCCCATGAGGGCAAAAGCCGAAACGGCTAAGGCGGCAAAGGTTTTGTTCATTCCGATTCTCCTTAATTTTTTTGATTACGGGAATGATGTAATCGCTGCCGCCTTAATATCAAGTCTGCTTAAACTTTTGTTATAGCCGCGGGCTTTTAATGGGAGAGAAGCTCTCCTTTGTCGAAGCTGTAAACTTCGCCGCAGAAATGGCAGGTGGCGGTAATCTTGTTATTTTCGCACATGTCTTCAATGTCTTTGTCGGCCATGGCGTGCAGTGTGTTAAACAGCTTGTCGCGGCTGCAGCGGCAGCCGAAATGATATTCTTTGGTTTTGGTAATTTCCAGCTTGTTGGCATGAAACAGGCGGGTAAGAATTTCTTCGGCGGAGAGCTTCTCGTCAAAAACTTCTTCAGCTTTCAGGCTTTGGGCGAAAATGACGGCTTCGTTCCAGGCTTCGTTTAAAGCTTCGGTGTCGTCAGAGATTTTGCCGCCGTTGTCAGGCAGTTTTTGCAACAGAATGCCGGCCGCTTTCCAGCTTTCGCCGTCTTTGTCGGGCGCCTGAAGAAAAAGCTGCAGATAGGTTTCAATTTGTTCCGATTGTTTGAAATAGCGCAAAGCGCATTCGCTTAAGTTTTTGCCCTGCAAATCGACAATGCCCTGATAAAGATCGGTTTCCGGCCCTTGGTCAACGGTGAAAGCCAGATGTCCGTTACCCATGTAGTGCGGCGCAGCAAGCAGTTCGTCGGTGTCGCTTTTCCTTAATTCCAGCGCTTTATAAAGCATTTCTTGGTTAACGTTGGCGCAAGCGCGTATTCTGCCCTCGGAAGTGACGTCAACCACCACCATGGTTACCGGTCCGCTGCTTTGGGTTTGCAGCGTGAACAGGCCGTTATATTTAATGGTGCTGGAAAGCAGGGCGCCGAGGGCGGTGCTTTCGGCAACGACGGCCGAAACCTGACGGGGATATTGGTGGCGGTCGAGAATGGTGTTGACGACCTTGTCCAAACGGACCAGACGTCCCATGAAAGCGCCGTTGTCAATATGAAAAGATGTGCAATTGTCAAAATTATTGTTAACCACCGGATTGTTCCTTTATATACTGAATTAAACTAAGCAATATGTAGTTTCTTTCGGGAGATTTTGCAAGTGGTAGAAGACGAAGCCAAAAAAATTCAGCGCCGTCCGGCTAAAAAAGTGACCAAGACAAGGTTAAAAAACATAGGCCTTTATTACTTGGAGCGCTTTGAATCATCGGTTGACAATCTGCGGCAGGTGCTGACCAAGCGGGTGAATGACTATGCTTTTCAGAATCCCGGTTATGACAAGAGCGAAGCCTTGGAGTGGATTGAAGAACTGCTGGCTGATTTTGAACGTTACGGATATCTGAATGACAGCCGCTATGCCGAACTGAAAATTCGCGATTATCTGGCAGCCGGAAAGTCTGCCCGCTATATTAAAGGGAAACTGTTGCAGAAAGGCATTGGGGAAGACGAGGCGGAACGTTTGCTTGCCGAGCAGGATTATAACCCGGAAGAACTGGCGCTGAGGCTGGCAAAGAAGAAAAAAATCGGTCCTTTTCGGGCAGATGAAGAAACCCGGCGTGAGAATCGCCGTAAGGATTTGGCCGTTTTGGTGCGTGCGGGTTTTGATTATGCGGTGGCGCAAAAAGTTCTGGGAAGCGATTATTCGGAAGAAGAATATTATGGAGACTGATTGTTAACCAGTCTCCGTTAGCGGTTAGTCAATCCATTCGATTTTTAATTTTTTATCCAGACAGGAAGCGATATAATTGCACTGGGCAAGGTCGGGATTGGCTCGTCCTTCTTCGATGGCATTGATGAAAGACGAGGGAATATCGGTCATGCTTTCCCAAAGGTGCAATTCCAAACCTTGTTTCTGTCGCTGCTGTCGGCAGGCATCGCCAAATTCTCGGCGGAGTTGTTTGAGATTTCTTAAACGTTGGTTTTTTTCTATCATAATTAAGCTCCTGTTCGTTTGTTAAAACAAAACCGCCTTAAAGAAATAAGGCGGAGGAGCTCAAAAACTGTCGAATTACAGTCGGTCTTATTCGTCCGCGAGGGCTTAGTTCAACCACTCCTCCGAAGAGGATTGCTTTAAATTCGAGATGTTTTTGAGACACCACAGCCGTTCTGGCAGCTGCAGGGTTATGATAGCGGTTTCAGGTTAAAAAGCAATTAAAATGTTAATAAACGACTTTGGTTAAGTATAATCCGCAGGCAGGGGCGTTGACCCCGGCGGCGGCACGGTTTTTCGCCTCTAATATCCGTTTGACATCTTCGGGGTGCAAATGTCCGTCGCCGACCATCTTCAGCGTGCCAACCATATTACGCACTTGGTGGTGCAGGAAAGAGCGGGCTTCGACAATGAAATGAATTTCTTCTCCTCTGACCTCAATATCCAGTCTGTCCAGCGTTTTAACCGGGGATTTGGCCTGGCATGCCGCGGCGCGGAAAGAACTGAAATCATGGTGTCCGATAAGATAACCGGCTCCCTCACGCATTTTTTCAACATCCAAAGGCACCGGAACCCACCAAACCCGGTTTTTTTCCAATACGGCCGGAGCCCGGCGGTTAAGAATCCGGTAGAGGTAACCGCGTCCTCTGGCGCTGAAACGGGCATGGAAATCATTTCCGACTTTTTCAACCGCAATAACGCTGACCGGAGCTTCCATTTCGCGCAAACGGGCGTTTATCGCTTCCCGTAACTTCCAATCGATCAAATCTTCTTTTAAGTCGAAATGTGCAACCTGAGCTGTGGCATGGACGCCGGCGTCTGTTCTTCCTGCTCCGGAAACAATGATTTTATCGGTCTTCTGCAGGCGTCTTCCGGTGCCCGCGTCCTCATATTCTTCATCTGAGAGGGGAGCATCATTTGTTTCTTCCAGCGGCGTAAAGCAGCTCAAGGCTCTTTGCAGATAGTCCTGCACCGAGGGGCCGTCCAGTTGTTCCTGCCAGCCGAGGAGGCTGGTTCCGTCATATTCGATTGTTATTTTGTAGCGCATTTTGTTCCGTATAAATCAATAGGGGCTTTACTGCCCCTATTGATAACTTAATTTCAGAGATTAATCAATACTTACTCGGCGGCGGCAATTGCAGAATTGCTGCTGTTGTTCAGAAACCCGAGTTTTTCCTGAACCTCCCAGATAACTTTCAGGGCGTTCAAAGCCATTTCGCCGGTAATGCGCGGGGTGGCTTCACCGCGGATGCAGGCCAGGAAGTGGCCGAGTTCGGCAGACAACGGCTGGTTGGTCGGAATAAACAGCTGTTCAACGCTGCCTTTCAGACCGTAATGCATCCATTCGGGGATTTCTTCCTGATTGACATAGGGCATGCGTCCCTGTGAGTGAACGTTGATGCTCTGGTTGATGAAATCCATGTCGATATAGTTGGTGTCGGTGGTGACCGTCAGGGTGCGGACACGTGCCTGAGTAATGCGGCTGGCCGTGAGGTTGGCGGTTACGCCGTTTTCAAATTCAACCAGTGCGGTGATGTAGTTTTTGCCGTCCGGCTGGTCAGGCGTTTTAACCGCAGAAGCCTGAACGTTGGCAACCGGAGATTTAACCAGCGACTGAATAACTTCAATATCGTGAATCATCAAATCCATTGAAACGTCAACGTCGGTAATACGGCCGGAAGCGGCAGACATTCTCTGTGCCGTCAGCGAGCGGATGCGGGTGCTGTCGGAGAGGATTTTGTGCATCTGTTCAACCGCGGGGTTAAACTGTTCGATGTGGCCGACAAGCAAAACAACATTGTTCTTCCGGGCGGCATCAATCAGAATGCGGCATTCTTCTTCAGAGCAGGCCAACGGTTTTTCCATCAGGCAGTGAATGCCTTTGTTGAGGAAAAAGCTGCCGACGTTGCAGTGGGTGACCGATGTGGTAACCACGCTGACGGCGTCAACGCTGGCGGCAACTTCTTCCATAGAAGAAAAAGCTTTGATGCCGAAGGTTTCGGCAGCTGCTTTGGCGGCGTCGGAGAAAATGTCATAAACGCCGACCAAATCGACTCCCGGCAGAGATTTGTATGTTTTCAGGTGGTTTTTACCCATCATACCGGCGCCGATAACAGCAACTTTAATGTTGTTTGACATGAATTTTACCTCTAAAGTTAAGTTTATGCTGAAATTATTTGGTTTACTAATAGCAAATTTCTTGCTAAAAAGCTCTTAAAAAGATGTTACATATTGTTACAAAATGCAGCATTTACCCGTAACCCCTGGTTCTGTTAGCTTTTGATAAGGTTTACGCTGATGGCGGATATGATTAAAAAAGTTCTAAGTGTTTCATTTTTGGTAATTTTGGCTTCGTGCCGTTCTGCTCCCGTAGCGCAAACCGGCGAAGCGGTCATTGAGCAGGAAACGGCCGTTATCAATCCCGAGCCGGTCAAGGGGCGGGTGGATGTTTACGAATCAATGGCGCGCAGCGTCAAGTACAATACCGGCGCCACCCTGCGCGAGCTGCGGAAGAAGGTGGTCTATGACAAAAACACCAATCCGCGCAGCATTGTCAACAATATCCTTAAAATGAAGAACCTTAATCAGAATCCGCTGTATGACAGTTTGCGCGCGCTTGACTTTGCGATTATTTATGCTGCGGTTAATTTGAGCGACGACGAGCATTTTACCAGCGCCTATTTGAATGCCAAGGCTTCGCAGACTGCGGCTCTGGCTGCGATTAAGGCGCACAAGGACGCTTTGTTTGCACAGCGAAAGATTAAGGAAATCGAGCGCATGGTTAAGCGGGAGCAGCGCGAGGTCGATACGCTGAAAGCCAAGCAAGACCGCCTGGGTGTGCTGAACAGTGATGACGAGGCCTATAAAAAAGGGTTGGAGGTTGTTATCTATAAATTGTCGGAAATTAAGAAAAAGCTGGAGGAAGAAGTTGTCCTTTACCGCCAGGTTACAAGGATTGACAGTGATAAGCTGACGCTGGAAGGACGCCGCTTTTATGAAATGGACGATTTGGACGCCGGGCTTAAGGCCGGTGATTTTCAGGCTTCGGCATTTGCAAACCGACAGGAATTCAAATTGGCGGACGAGCTGAACAGGCAATACAGTTATGAGCAGGTACGCACCATGCTGCGGCATGAGTATCCGCAGGTGGAACGTCTGGAAATCAACGGCTTTGACATTGAGGATCCGGTTTATTTGAAAGAATTGCAGCAACGGGCCGATTTTCAGTCCAATTATCTGGCAGACAAGGTCAGACAGTATATGGAAGCCGGCAACGGCGGTGCCAGACGGGCACTGCGGCAGGAGGCCTTTGAAGAGATGGCGACGGCGATCATGACGCAGAATGAAGTGGCCTATAATGTGGTTATGCGGGCAGATTTGGATGATGAGGCGGTCAACAAAAGAATTGCCGAGCTGAAAAAAACGATAGCGGAAGGCGAAAAACGCTATCGTCCGGGCGTTAATCAGAAAATAGACCTGCTGGAGCAGAAAACGGCTCTGATTAATTTGGAACGGCAGGCCAGCCAGATTTTGGCCGAAAAGGCAATGGCTATCCGCGCCCTGTATTTTTATGCCGGATTTAATCCGTTTACACCCAAGCTGACGGAAGCGCCGGTCAAGGATATCAGCGGCAATTTGAAGGTCGGTTTTAACAAAGACGTGGTCGAAATGCTGGCGAAAAAGGTTCCGCAGCCGGAGACTCCGCTGAAAACGGAGAAAAACGACTGGGCCAAGCAGGACAACTGGCTGGAAAAACTGCTGGAAGGAAAAGACAAACCGCAGAGCGAATCGGTCAATATACGGCGTTATGTCGGTAATTTCGATCTTTATGAAGGGGCGGTCTATAACAAGCGCAAGATTATGCAGCTGGGCTCTTACCGGCAAAAGGAAAATGCGGATATGGACTGGAAGATGCTGAAAGAGCTTTATCCCGAACTGCGGGCATACAGTCCGGTGGTGGAAAAGGCACAAGTCAAGGGCGCGCCGATGTATCGCCTGATTATCAGACAGGAAAACGGAGGTCTGATGGATTTGTGCAATAAGCTGCGGGCAGATAAAACGGACTGTCTGCTGCGTTAAAAAATATTTGTCAAAAGGCGGCAGATAAGTTAAAATGGCGGTTAGTCTGTAAATTAGGGAGCTGGCGCGGTAAGATGGCTGAGGACGAGAAGAATAATTTTGACGGAAGTCCGTCTCACAGAGAAAAAACGGCAGAAAAGAAGCGTTCCGATTATGCCGTCCGCAGCAAAATGCCGGAATGGGACGAGAATGACGGCGTTGATACAGGGTTTTCCTGGAGTGCGGTGGCTCATCGGGACAGTGCGGCGAATGCCGCGGCGCTGGGACCGGATAATTTTATGTCTAACCGGATAGAATTCGGCGGTAAGAATCTTGAAAACGGCAAATTTGCCAATGAAAATTTTGAAAATGCCAATTTTTCGGTGGCAAACCTGAAAGGTGTCGATTTTTCCGGTGCAAACCTGAAAGGCGTCGATTTTTCCGGTGCCGATTTGAGCGATGCCAATCTTTCCGGTGCCGATTTGAGCGGTGCCGTGCTTTCCAATGCGGTTCTGAAGCATACGAATTTCAGCGGGGCGGTTCTGAACGGAGTGGTTCTGACCGATGCCGATCTGGATAATGCCATTTTGCTGGATATTACGATTGACGCCATTGCATTGGAAGATTTGCAGGAACTGGTTGAATATCTGGCTAAATATGCGCCGCATAAGCTTAATCTGGCCAAAATGAATCTGACGATGCTCAATTTGGCCAAAATCGATCTGAAGAATCTTAATTTGCGCGGGGTTGATTTTACCGGCTGCGATTTTACCGGCGTTAATATCATGGAGCTTGATTTAAGCGAGTGTATTATTACGCCGCAGCAGATAGCTCAGGCTTTGGGGCGGGTGCCGAATGCCGAGGAACTGCGGCGGATTATGGCGCCGAAGGTTAAGCCGAAAGGGCCGAAGTCGCAGGGTATTGACCTGACCGATTTGTTTTTTGACAACGGCAAAGAAGCCGGTGTTTGGGAAACTGCGAAAGACAAAGGTATTTCCACCGCGAAGATTGTGGACATGATCAAGGCAGGGCACAAGGTTTATCGCCGGGTGGTTAAGCGTCCGGAAGGGAACAGGTTTGAAGCGGCGGCCAAAGAAAGCGCCGAACGCAAAGAAGCTCAGGCATCCAACTCCAATGAAGAACTCAAGAAAGTTTTGGAAGAAAACAAAAGGGCGCTGATTGAGAAACATAAGCGGGAGGAACTGGAAGCCCGCCGGAACAAAAAAATGGAGCTGGAACAGGCGCTGGCCCGGGAAAACGAACAGGAAAAAGCGCCCGAAAAAACCGAACAGCCGAAAATCAGGCCGTTGACGGCGGAGCGGATTGCGTCGTTCCGCGACCGTTCAAGAGATTAGCCGGCAATGAGAGAAAAACTTTATCTGGAATCCGAGAGTTCTTTTTTCAGACGTTTTGTGCTGCTGCCGATTATCGTTTTGCTGATGGTGGTCGGTTTTGTCCTGTCGGCGGTGGTTTTTCTGAGCCTTTCCCATGTGATGTTTTATGGTTTCAATGAACAGTCGCTGGCAGATTTGGGGTATTTCTGGCTGAGTTGTCTGACCCGTCCGCAAAGGCTGTGGGAGGCTTATGCCGAGTGGTTTTACGTTTTCCGGCTGGCGGCGGCTTATCACAAGCTTGTGCCGGCCAGCTTTATGCCTTTGCTGGGGCCGCTGCTGTTTATCGGCGCAACGGTGTGGGCTTATGTCAAGAGTCCGAGTTCGTTTAAGCTGTGGTATCGACTGAAAAATCATTATGCCAAATTTGAAGATGTTCAGAAAATGGGCATTTTGAACGGAACTCTGTTTGCCTTGGGGCGTTTTCAGAATCAGGTGCTGCGGTTGTGTCGTCCGCTGTCGGTTTTTGTCTGGGGCGGTGAGGGGTTAGGCAAAAGCAGCTGCGTTTCCCTTCCGTCGGTTCTCGAATCTGATGATACCTGTCTGGCGGTGGCCGACAGCACGGGAATTCTGGCAAAATATTCAAGCGGTTACCGGTCGCGGTTGGGTAAGGTTTTTTATTTTAACTGGGGTTTGACCGATGTGCCGGAAAAGGGCGAATTCTGGCCGCGTTGGAATCCGGTGTCGCCTAAGGATCTGCCGGTTCGCGGCGAGGGGCGTCTGGCTTATATCAAAATGTTGGTTTCCTGCCTTTTCCCTTCCGAAAAGCATAATTTTTGGGAAAAAATCAGTCAGACTGCTTTGGAAGGATTGCTGCTGTTTTATGTTTCCAAAATCGAACAGGCCATGGCCAATGACTATTTTCTCAGCGGTTTGCTTGAAAAAGGCCGGATAGCCAAAGAAGACAGAGAACTTTTGCAGAGCTATTACCGGGCAATGAATCCGGAATTGGCGGCGCCGGCGCTGAAAGCTTTGGAGAGCGGGAAACTGACGCTGGACAATTATCTGCCGGTGGGCAGTTGGGAAAATGTTTCCGAATCCTGGCGGGGAAAGGAGTTTTGTCTGCCGATGTTTGCCGACTGCCTGATGCAGCGTTATTTTGCAATTACACAGGAAGACGAAGAAAAAGCCGCGGTCGGCGGATTTAAGGTTATGCTGGGCGAGTTTATCAAAGAAGCGCAGGTTTTCGGTTATGACCGCCGCGCCATTCAGGTTATGCAGCAGTTGTACTATATGACCCGCAAACAGCGGCGGATTATCTTTACCATGCTGATGGCTCCGCTGACGGTTTTCCGCAAGAGCACCATCCGGTCGCGCACCAGTTTGAGCGATTTTTCCCTGAACCAGCTGCGCGGTATTTGTGAAGACGGCAGTTGGCGGGTTACCACGCTCTACACCGTGGCGGATGCGGTGAAATCTTCCGGGTTTATGAGCCGCTTTCTGATTGATATGCTTATTGCGCATAATCTGCGCCCGCGTTCGGAGGAAGGGCCTTTTGCGCTGGCTTTTGTTCTGGATGATTTCGAACGTTTGCCGAAACTTTCAAAGCTGGCGGCAGGACTGACACAAGGGCCCGAACTCAGAATGTCTTTCCTGATGCTGACGGACGGGCTGCACCTGATTCAGAACAAATACGGCATGGAAGAGCTGGAAGATATTATCGGCAACAGTTCGGTCAAGCTGATGATGGCCGAAGACAAGCGTCGGATGAGCGAGCATTTTAATAAACTGGCGGTTTACGGAACCCGTTCGGTTCAGATTCCGGCGGTGGATGCGGGAGCCTTTTACAAGGTTAAGAAAGGGTTGGCCGATGCCAATTATTATCACCGAATTGCCAGAGATTTGATGAATCATCCGAAGACGGTATCCTTTGACAAATCGCATTATCTGCTTTTGGTGGAAGGTTTTTATCATCTGCCGGTAAATATTTCTTCCAATAATTTTCTTCGCGACGGCAAGCTGAAAAGCAAGGCTGCCTGCGGTGCCTGTTATATTCTTGATGAAACGCTGGCGGCGCAGCGCAATGTGCAGGATGTGGATGCGCCGGATTTGATTGCGGTTTTGCAGGAGGGCGGCATCAATATTGAAAAAGAGGAAGACGTCGATATTTATCTGGAAGACAAGTATGACGAGGTGGTCGAAACGCTGGAGGAAGATTCCGACGTGCAGACGGTGTGGGCGGAGGAAATTTCAAACCGGTGGAATTCGGCGCCCTCGGCAGCAGAAAATCCGCAGGATCTGAGGGTGAAGAATGATGACTGGTGGCTGGACGAGGAGGCTTTTAAAACGGCGGACAGCGATAATGCGAATCCTTTTGAAAGCTTGAACGAAAAGAATTAAAAGCTGTTATTTTGCAAATAATCTGTTAAGATAAAGCGTTAAAAAAATACGAATCGAAAGATGATGGAAGAGACCCTTTTTTCAAATAACGTCAAACGTCCTTTGGCTGACCGCCTGCGTCCGCAAAGCCTTAAAGAGGTTGTGGGACAGGAACATATTGTCGGCGATGATGCGCCGTTGGGACGAATGATTAAAAGCGGCAAGATTACCTCCTTTATTCTCTGGGGGCCTCCCGGCTGCGGAAAAACAACAATCGCCCGTTTGATTGCCGAGAATACAAATTTATATTTTGAGCAGATTTCCGCTGTTTTTTCCGGCGTAGCCGATTTGAAACGGGTGTTTCAGTATGCGCAGGAACGTCGGGCCACGCAGGGAAAAGGCACTTTGCTGTTTGTCGATGAAATTCACAGGTTTAACAAATCGCAGCAGGACGGCTTTCTGCCCTATGTGGAAGACGGCACGATTATTCTGGTCGGAGCAACGACGGAGAATCCTTCTTTTGAACTTAACGCGGCGTTGCTGTCGCGGTGTCAGGTTTTTGTTTTGAACCGTCTGAACGAAGATAATTTTGAAGAACTGCTGGCGCGGGCAGAACGGGAGACCGGACGGAAGCTTCCGGTTGACGAAGAAGCGCGGCAGATTATGAAATCGACCGCCGACGGGGACGGTCGGTATATCCTTAATTTGGCGGAAAGTGTCTGGGCTTATGCCAAAGAAGGAGAGGTTTTTGACAAAGACAGCATTCTGAAAGTCATCCGTTCACGGGCACCGATTTATGACAAGGGGCGTGACGGTCACTATAACCTGATTTCGGCAGTGCATAAATCGCTGCGAGGTTCCGATGTCGATGCGGCGTTATATTGGGCAGCGCGTATGCTGGAGGCGGGAGAGGATCCGAAATATCTGCTGCGGCGGCTGACCCGTTTTGCCGTTGAAGACGTTTCGTTGGCAGAGCCTAATGCCGTAACTCAGGCCATTGCCTGCTGGGAGACATACGAGCGGCTTGGTTCGCCGGAAGGCGATTTGGCGATTATGCAGTTGGTGGCTTATCTGGCGACGGCGCCGAAATCCGTGGGCGTTTACAAAGCGATGTATAAAGCCCGGGAACTTGCCCGCAAGACCGGTTCGCTGATGCCGCCGAAAAATATTCTGAACGCGCCGACCAAACTGATGAAGCAATTGGGTTACAGCGAAGGATATGAATATGATCCCGATTGCGAAGACGGCTTTTCCGGTGCCAATTACTTTCCCGACGGCATGAGTCGGGTTAAGATTTATTTTCCGGTTGACCGCGGCTTTGAACGGGAGATTAAGAAGAGGGTGGAGTATTTTGATAAACTCCGGAAGGAAAAGCAAAGTCGCAAGGCGGAAAACTAATACAGATTTTGCGAGCAGCCAACAGCCTCACGTACTTCTGTGTACGCTGCGGTGTTGTCTCTCTGAAATCTTATTATTTTCCTCGCCTATCGACATGAGGGATTTTAAGGACAAGCACAAATGACTGTTTTCAGTGTTTTTTTAGGCGGAGGAATCGGCTCGGTTTTACGCTGGCTGGTAACCTCGAGAATAGCTTCGCATTGGGGCGTTATGCTGACCAATGTTTTCGGGGCGATGCTTATCGGCATGGCATCGGAATATTTTTTAAGCCGGGCGGATTTGCGGCCGGAGGTGCGCAGTTTTATTGTTACCGGTTTTTTAGGCGGTTTTACGACTTTTTCGACTTATTTGCTTGATTTTAATCATTTGCTCAGTCATGAAAAATGGTCGGAAGCCGGCATTTATCTGGCGGGATCGATTGTGGTCGGTTTTGCTTTTTTGCTTGCCGGATCCAGACTGATGAAACTGTTTCTGTAGCTTGACGCCGGGTTAAAAGTAACTTATATTTCGGCCATGTTATAAGTTATTTTGTTTTACTAAAATTATAATTATATGGAAAAAGTCAAAAAAGACGGTGAAATCGTGAGGGAAACTGCCAAAGCAGCGGTTGTTCACGGCGGCCGGAAAGTTTTGCTGATTGCGGCCGGGGCTGTTGTTCCGGTGCGGCAAAGAGAGGATAACCTGACGGATGTTTCAGCAGCCGAGAGGCCGGACTTTTCCGGCGGAAGCAGAGGCAGTCTGAAAGCTTTTGCACAGGAGCTGGTTAATCTGACGACAAAGGAAGTTCGTGCTTTGGCCGAGATTTTGAAAGAAGAGTACGGTATTGTGCCTGCGGAACCCCTGATTATCGAAGAGTCTCCGCATCCGGCGGACGGGAAACGGCAGCAAACCGTGCCGGTGCTCCGCCGAAAGCAGAACCATTATGTTCCGAAAAAGCTGGGAAAGGTCAACAGCCGCCCGAAGAAAAGATGATTTTAAACCAATGGCCGTAACAAAAAAGTTATGGCTGTTTGTTTTTTAAATTTGTAAATCAGCAAAGATTAATTTAAACTGGCGGAAGTTTAAGAGAGGAATAAAATGCCGGGAGTGGAAATAAAAAAGGTGAAAGCGGAAGATGACGGAATGCGTCTGAACCGCTGGTTTATGAAATATTATCCCAATCTGACGCTGGGGCGGCTGCAAAAACTGTTGCGGACGAAGCAAATCAAAGTTGACGGCAAACGGGCCGAAACATCGCTGAAACTGGCGGCAGGCAGTGAAGTGAGAGTACCGCCGATGGATGAACAGCCGGAAACCGGAGCGAATCGTTCGGAAATTTCCCGCCGTGATGCGGAGTTTATTCTCTCTCTGGTTATTTATAAAGACGACAATATCATTGTTTTGAACAAACCCTCCGGTTTGGCGGTGCAGGGCGGTACCAACACCAGCCGCCATGTTGACGGTATGTTGGAGGCATTGCGGTTTGAATTGAATGAAAAGCCCAAACTGGTGCACCGGATTGATAAAGATACCAGCGGGGTTTTGGTGCTGGCGCGCAACCGGACATGGGCGGACAGGCTGACTAAGGCTTTTCGGGAGCATACGCTGCCGAAGACTTATCTGGCACTGGTTAATTCCTGTCCGAAAAATCCGGCCGGGGAGATTAAGGCTCCGTTGGAAAAATGTGGCGAAAAGAGTTTGGTCAGCCCGGACGGCAAGCCGGCAGCAACGGTCTATAAAACGCTGGATGAGGTGGGCAGCAAGTTTGCTTTGGTCGAGGCTTCGCCTTTGACCGGACGGACGCATCAAATTCGCGCGCATATGGAATATATCGGTTGTCCGATTGTGGGAGACGATAAATATTTCGGCGGCGAAAAACGGCAAAAATACGCCTCAATTCCGGATAAACTCTATTTGCATGCATACAAAATCGATTTATCTGCCTTATATAATAAGAAAACAGTTATCAAAGCGGCTTTGCCGGAGCATTTTAAAAAAGCTTTGGCTGCGCTCGGAATTGAATTTAAGGGGTAAGACAGAATGAAAAAGTTTTTTAAGTTTATCGGTATTTTGTTTTTGGTTTTAATTGTCGCACTTGTCGGCGGCGGCTATTATTTTATCAAGAATTTTGACCTTAATAAATATAAAAGCTATGCCGAAGATTTGGTTTATAAAGAAACCGGACGGAAACTGGCTCTGAATGGCGAGGCCGATTTGGGAATTTCGCTGGTGCCGACTTTGGTTTTGAATGATGTTTCGCTGTCTAATGCTTCTTGGGCGTCTCAGCCGCAAATGCTGAAAGTCAAACAACTGGAAATCAGCTTTGCTGTTTTGCCGCTGCTGCACAAAGAAATTATGATTAACAACATCAACCTGGTGGCGCCGGAAATTTATCTGGAACAGAATGCCGCCGGGCAGGCAAACTGGGAGTTCAGCAAACCGGCAGACGGCGAGACAGCTGCGGTAAAGGCTGCCGAAGCGGAGCTTCCTCAGGCGGCAGAACGGGTTAAAACGGCGGAAAAAGCCGGTCCCGCAGCGGCGGTGTTGGCCGGTTTTGCCGCAAAAAACGTTTCGATTGAAAATGGTTTGGTCCGTTTTTCCGACCAGAAGGCCAAGCAGACGGTTAATTTGCAGATTAACAGCTTTAATTTTTCCGCCGATGGGATGGATGCTCCGATAACGGCAGATTTTGATTTGCTGTATGACAATCAGCCGATAAAAGGGAATACCGTTTTGGGATCCATTAATCAGTTTTTGGCAGCCGCCGAGCCTTTTCCGGTTAAGCTGACGGCCGGTGCCTACGGGGTAAACGTCAATGCGGACGGAACCGTTGCCGATATGATGAAGAATCCTGTTTTCGATTTTAATGCCAATATTTATAATCCGGCCGGAAATTTCGACGCTCCGGAGACAACGCTGGCAGCCAAAATAAGCGGTGACATTAAAAAGGTGAAAGCGGATATTTCGACCCTGAATGTTGCCAACAATCTGATAACCGGAACGGTAACTGCCGATTTAAACGGCAAAAAACCGTTGATTAATGCCAATTTGAGCAGTGACCGCTTTGACTTAACCAGTTTGAACCGGGCTCAGCCGCTGGCATGGAATTTTCCCGGCATTATCGGCGAAGCGCAGGCTTCGCAGCTGGTGCCGAACACGCCGGTTCCTTACAGTGCTTTAAACAGTGTGAATGCCAATGCCGCGGTTCGGGTTAAACAGTTGATTATCAATCCGGCGATGACGGCTGAAAATGTGGTGCTGACAGCCAAACTGAACAACGGTGTTTTGACGGTTAATCCTCTGAAGCTGGATTTCGGCGGAGGAGATATCGATGCGTCGCTGACGGTTAATGCTCCGGCTCAGACAGTGGCTTTGAAGCTGAACAGTAAGAATATTCTGCTGCAAAACATGCACAAGGAATTTCAGATTGAAGGAAAAGGGGACTTTGGTATCGAATCCGGCGGACAGACTTTGGTTTCGGCAGATTTGACAACCGGAGGTGCAACCTATCGGCAGCTGGTTCAGCATTTGAACGGCCAGCTGGTGGCAATTGTTGACAAATCGGTTATTAAAACCGGTGCGCTGAAATTTATGACCGGCAATGTTCTGACCCAGATTTTGAACATGATCAATCTTAATGTCGTCAAAAATCCGGAAATCAATCTTGCCTGTGCAGTAGTTCGAGCCGATTTTGCCAACGGCAAGGCTAATTTTCCGCAGAGTATTGCCGTTCAGTCCAATCAGATTACGTTGGTGAGCAATGGTGCGCTTAATTTGGTCAGCGACAAAATCGATTTTACGGTAACGCCGACCCTGAGCATTAAAGATGCCAATGTTGCTCAGGCATTATCTTCATTTATCAAGGTGGGCGGAACATTGGAAAATCCGAAAATTGCCCTTGATGAAAAGCAGGCGCTGCAAACGATTGTCGGTGTTGCGACGACGGGGCCGGCTTTTCTGGGAGCGCAGCTGGTTTCGGAATCGAATTCGGCGCCTTGCTGGACGGCTTTGCAGGGGACGCCTTATTCGACCCGGTTTAAGGCGCCGAGCAAAACCTCAACCGTGACCAATGATGTGGTCAGCGGTACCAAAAATGCCGTTAAGGATACCGGAAAGGCGATTGAAAAGAGCGTCCGGGGAATTCGCGACGGAGTTAAAGACTTGTTTAAATCATTTTAGGATAAGGACACAATGACAGCAGACTTGAAAGCGATGGCAAAGGATGTGGCTCAGCATCGCGACGAAATTATTGAGCGGATGGTTAATTTTTCCCTGACGGATACTTTGTTGTTCCGCAATCCTGATGCAGAAGACCTGATCGCCGAAGAACGTCAGGTTTGGGATCCGATTGTCGAGTGGGCGAAAAAAAACATGGACGCCGATTTTAAGACCAGCGAGAGTTTGGAAGTTCCGATGGAAAATAATGCATCGCTGCCTCGTTTGCAGGTTTTTTTAGAAAAGCTTTCCGATAAAGAACTGGCGGCTTTTTATCAGACCGGAAAAATTACAAAGTCGGTTTTGCTGGCCGCGGCGCTGGTCAAAAAGCAGATTACGGCCGATGAGGCTTTTCGCGCTGCTTTTCTGGAAGAAATCTGGCAGGCCGACAAATGGGGACATGATGCCGAAGCAGATCAGAGACGGGAAGTCATCCGGCAGGAACTGATTGACGTCGAGAAGTTTTTGGCCGAGTGATGGAAAAGGAAGTCTATCTGAAAATCAAAGGTCGGGTGCAAGGAATCGGTTTTCGCTGGTGGGCAGTTAAAACGGCAGAGGAAATCGGCGGCATTTCCGGCTGGGTTCATAATGCGGCAGACGGGTCGGTTGAAATTCTGATGAGCGGCGAAGAAGATAATATTGACCGGATGATTTTGGCCTGCCATGCAGGACCGCCGCTGGCTCGTGTGGACAGCGTGAATTTTATTGTCGGGCGGCGGTCGGGATTTTTGCCGCCGATTGTGGCAGGTGTATTCAAAAGAGTTTGAAATCCAGGGCTTTCTCTGTGGGTTAAAAGTGTCCTTACCTACTTCTGTGTACGCTGCGGTACTTTTGATGACTGTTATTCGACACATTCTCCAAACTTTTAGCGTTGTTGATATGGCCGACTAAGGCGTTTTTTTCGAACGGAAAGTTGCGCTGATTAATACCAAGGTTTAGGGTTGCATTTAAGGGATTGCTTCATACTTCTTGAAGGTAAATTTATAAGCTTTAAGGAGAGAAGATTATGAGCGAAGTAGCCAGAACCAAAGAAAATCTTGAGCATTGCCGCTGTATGGACTGCCCGTCATATACGCTGGGCTGCAAAGTTAAAAATATGCCGGGAAATGTCTATAAGCTGATGGGCGATTTGAATGACGTCGAACATTTTGAAGCTTTGTATTGCGCTTTTGAGAAAAGCCGGTGTATCGAGGAAGACCGCGGCTGTTTGTGTGAGCAATGTCCGGTTCACGCCCAGTATCATTTGAACCGTGAGGACTATTGTCTGAAAACCGGCGGATTGACCGAACCCGAGGCGGCAGAGGCTTATCAAAATCATATTGAACAAGAACGGCTGAGACATTAGGTCGAGAGCGAAATGCCGCAGCATCCTAACGATATTCTGCATTATTATCGTCTGGCAAGCCAGCAGGCCGCTTTGGCACAGACTCCGGAAGAAGAGGTTGCGGCCTATCGTCAGGTGGTCGATTTTTGCGAGGACAGCCGGGTTTGCCGGCTGGATGACAGCATTAAACGCAATTCGGTCATGTTTTGGTCTTACAACAACATCGGCGATGCGTTGTTGAAAAAAGGGCGCAGCCTGTTGGGTTTTAAGGCTGCGTCTAAAAATTATGCCGAAGTTTTGCACAGTTATGATCAAGCGCTGCATTCGGCTCGTGATGCGGCGGAGAAGATTTCTACGCTGAATAAAATGGCGCAGACTTATCGATTGATGGGGGACAAAGAAAACTGGATTAAGACGGAAGAGAAAGTGATTGAAAATCTGGCAGATTCATTTAAGCGCCCGGCTTATTTGAAACTGGCGGAACAGGCGGATGACTTGTCTCTGGCGGCAGCGTTGACGGAAAAGGCGCTTGACTATGTTTTGGCGGAAACGGTGTCGCTGCGGCAGAAATTCCGGAACTTGCTGGATATTTGCTCCAGGCTGGAAAAACTGTATCGTCGTTTAAAGGACGGGCGCAACCGGACGCGTCTGCTGGAACTTAAACGAAAGACCGTCCGACTGTTGATGTCGGCGCTTGAAAATAAAATAATCCGTGAGACGGACAGCAGGCGGAAATATGTCCTTTATGATGAGCTTATGAGGTTGGGAAATCATTATTTGGAAGATGACAGGTTGTGGAAGGTTCAGATTTTACAGCTGCTGAAAAGTGAATTGGCGGAAGGAGAAGTCTGGCATTTGGACGGAACAAAATACAGTCGTAAAATTATTGATAAAATGTTGCGGAAAATATAAATTTTTAAGATAAAGCATCTGGACAGCGATAGTGAATGGTTGTACCCTTAACAGAAAGGAGAAAGGGAGACAACCCGATGAATGAAACTGCAGAACGAGTGGAAAAAGCCGGTGATATTAATGAAGCTTATCGGCTGGTTTATATTTACGGCAAAGAAAACCCCAAGGATATTGACGGTTTGATTGCTTTGAACAAACTGCTTATCAGCAAAACGGGAGACCGAGCCAATAATGCCAATGACCGCAACATCATTTATGAGGCCTATCGTTCGATTGCACGCTGCTATAAGAATAAAAATCTGTTGGGGTCAGGTTATCCTTATGATGCCAAAAACTATGAAATGGCGGCAGATTATTATTTGAAAGCGTTTGACAAAGCTCCGGACAGCGGAACCAAACTCAGTTCGCTGGATGGTGCGGCTTCGATGTTTTGGAATTTGGACCAAATGCAGAATTGGTGTCGGGTACGGCTGCAACAGGCGGAATTGCTTTCGGATAAGGATAAGACCCGGATTTATATGGATATTGCGCGGGAAACGGCAGATGGCGAAGCGCAGCGCAGTTATTATCGGCTGGCATTAAAATATGCTTCGTTTATGGCGGCAGCACCGAATATACGTGACGGAATTGTCGCCGTTCTGAAAGAACGTATCGGCTGAGATTACAGAAGAGCCCTTCGGGGTTCTTTTTTTTATTTTATTTTAACAACTAATAGATAGTATAGAACTTGATTGTCAGCATTAGTTGTGAATTTTAACCGGATAGGCAGATATGAATCGTAATTTTATTATGGAACAGGTAATAAAGGTTAAGCAGATTTCAGCTGCTCAAATTGTTAAGCTGGTAGGTCTTATTATTTTTTTGGGTGTTATGCCTGAAGATTTATTTACAAAAATTTTTTCTATTAGTCAGAGAGCGGGAACTCCTCTTTTCGTTTGGAAAATTTTGATTTATTATTGTTTGTTTTTTGTTTATCTTTTAGTTGTTTTTCTGCACTATAAAAAGCAAAAACTTAAAGGTATCGTCTTGCAGGAAAAATCATTTCTAATTTTGAAGGTTGCGGTTTTTTTTCTGTTTTTGTCTTTTTATCTGAGCTTTGCTGAAATGAGCTTTTGTCTTTGGGGATTTTACAATCCTTTTTATTTTATTCCTTTTTATATTATAGCTCGCATCGCTTTTCATAAACTAAAAAATAAATCCCTCTATTTGGCAGTTATTTGGACGTTTCCATTGTTTTTTATCGCTCAAATCGAACTTCAGTATAAGATGTTTAATGCTCGCAGTGAACAATTGGAAAAACTGTATTATAAGCCGCAAATTTTATCTTCTGAATTTTTTTATAAGCTTACGGAAGATAAACTCCGGCAAAATAGTTTTGATACAAAGGATATTTTAAATTTTTCTCAAAAGACGCCGACGGGTGAACTTGTTCCCCGAATTAAATTTTATGATGGGAAGATAGAGGATGAACATTTTGTTTATCTGGTAGAGAAAATAGGTTTATTTTACCGGAAGTATAAAGATAATCCGGATGATTTATATAATAATTATTATATTCTTTTTTATCGGGTTAATTCGACTTTGTGCCAATTCCCTTTTAAAGATAATCGGACGGAGTATAAAGCAGATTGTGTGTATCGTATTCCTGTTAGGCAATTTGTTTTGGGCAATGTTAATGATCTTTCCTCTTATATTATAGCATGGAGAATTAGAGAAATTTATCAAATGCCTTTTGTTTTCCCTTGGTATATCGTTTATCCCGGAACTTTTATCTATAAGTCTGAAGCTCCGCAAATAGAGTTGAACAAATTATTAAAACCGGATGTTCGCTTGAAGGAGCTATAAACAATATCGTATTAAATAGTTTATTGGATAATATAATTTTATTATGGTTTTGGGCAGAGAAACATTTGCAATTTAAAATTTAATTATATTAATATCTATAAAATTTTTATTGAAAGATTATTTTCCTAGGAATATAATCTATCGTGTTGGGGGGGGAGTATGGGAATTTTTTATCAATCTGTTTTTGCAATTATATTATCATTGATGGTTATGAGCCAGATGGGATGTTCTTATCTGGGCGTAACAGACGATCCATATGGGCCGGTGGTGAATTGCGATGCCAATTTACCGATGAATGAATTGTTACGATGCGTGGAAGATAAATTTGCTTTTATGGATAAGTTGTATGAGCCTAGACGTATCAGAATGTTTAAGCTGCATGGGCTGGAAGATCGAAATCGTCAGAACCATTTTGAGGAAAATGTTCCTTATCGGAAGGTAAGCGAATTTAAAAGTTTACATGAGTGTGGGGAAAAATGTCATGGTGATATTTACGGAAGAACCTTTCCTTATGATAAAATATATGAGTTTGAAGGTTTGAATACCTGCGGAAATAAATGTCAGGTTGATATTAACGGCAAGCTTTTTCCTTATACGATGGATATATATGGCGGGCGGGAAGTCGGGATTGCGCATGGTTATTCCATAGAAATGATTAATAACGTTAATGGTCGTTTAGGCGATTTTTCAGGATTAACAAATCCGTATTATTTTTTGCGCAGCCGGAAAATACCGAGAAAAGACCTTGTGTTGGCGGAGACGAATAAACGGTTGCAGTTTTTTACGGTTAGCGCAGAAGGAGTCAGGCTGGATGGCGGCAAAGACTTATTAGGAATACAAGTCATTGACTTTTGCAATAAAAATCCTGAAGAAGAAGGGTATGTGCGCGTTAGAGGAACAAGATATTATAAACAAGTGAGCGAGAAGGCTCGAGTGTATACTGGCTCAAAGAATTTCTATCCAGTATGTTATGGTTATGTGTTTTGGGTGGTAGGAAATATTAAAGAGGCTGAAAAAACTTTGGCATTGAGCTTGGATAAGCGGGTTAATCCAACGAAAGCTTATATTAAGTTAGGGAAAGATATTTATGAAATTAATTTGAAAGGAGGTGAGGGAAAAAAGTAGTTATGTGAATTTATTCTTAATGTTTTACTGGGCTGAGGTAAAATTTAAGAAGCTTAAAAGAATTTATCTGAGAAAAGTTAAGTTATATATGTTCTACGGTGGGGTAATTTTTGCTGAAACTGCATTGAAAACTACAGATATTTATACATGATACTATAAACTTAATTTAAGAAAACAATCCTTTTAATTTTTAACAATAACAAGCTGATGACGACAGGTGTTGTATCAGAAGGAAACTTTTATACTTTTTTGGGGAGAAATTTTATGACAAGTTATATTTTACAAGTGCATTCAAGATATCTGGATTTGCCGTTGGTTCCGCCTTCAACCGGGATTGCCCGGCATACCGGCTATGATTTAGTTACATTAAATGATAATGGTGAACCAAGTTTCATTAACAGTGTGGATTTAACGACCAGAAACGGAAGAATCTATATGGTTTTTGTAGAAGATAACGATTTAGATAATTATATAGAAATTGAACTTAACAATAAAAAGCAAATCTGGCCGAAAAAGATTCATATCGGAGAGGTTACTGCAGATAATGAGAGGCCAAATTTTACGGTTACTCAAGAAGGCGCGGAAAAATATGATTTTAAAACAGCGACAGTTTTAACCGGGGATGTAGCTAAACATGTTTTTGATTGGATTGTTTTTGATGCTAAATACCGAAATGCCTTGTCTATGGTCAGTAACGGTCTAACCGATTATGATGTTAATGCACCTAATTGCAATACATGGACGAATTATATTGATTTGACTTACATTAAGGGCAGTCAGAGTGTGTTTGATAAGTTGGGTGGCGGTTGGTATCCCGGAAAGGATAAAACTTTCATTAATTCAACAAGTGGCGATGATTTGCGGGATTGCAAAATTATTGAAGATGTTAGCCGCAAGTTTTTTGAGTTGTATAGTACAGATTTTAATTTTGATAATCTGTCAATTACGCTTGAGGATGTCAAACATTATTCCAATTCTATGGAGCCGGTCGGATTTGTCACGCGGATTAGTGATAGAGTGCGCAATTATTTATTTGATTGTGACGTGGTTAATAGTTATGTTCAAGACGGCCACTATTTTGAGGATAATACGCCGGGCGGAAGCTATATTGTTGCCGGAAAAGGTGCGTCAGAAACAATTATAGCCGGAGATGGAGATGATATAATTGATGCCGGTGCGGGGGAAGGTGAAATAGCAGTCGCAAAATATGTTAACCTTGGCGGCGGTGACAATCTATATGTCGGCGGGGCGGCCGCGGATGAGGTTAATGCGGGGACTGATAACAGTGGCTCGGTTGCCAATGAGAATAATGTTAATCATGTTTTTCTCGGAGCAGGCAGTGATACTTTTTATGGTGGCAAGGGGGTGGATATTGTTGACGGTGGTTCAGGAGATTTAACTCGTTTACAAGCTTTGCCGCAGTTTATTGACAGCGGCGTGACGACCGAATCGATGGCAGATGATGAAAATGCGGTTAATTATGTTAATCTGGGTGCTGGAAATGATGTTTATTTTGGCGGAGACGGTAAAGATATTATTTATGGTGAAGAAGGAAATGATATCATTTACGGAGGAGATAGTCCTGCAGGCGAAGGTAAAAATGAGCTGTTTGGAGGGTCCGGAGATGATTGGATTTCTGGTGGGACTCATTATGATATTATATCAGGTGGTGATGGTGATGATGTGATTCATGGATACGGAGCAAATGATTATTATATGGGAGATAAACTGCTTGGTGATGGCGGATGTGATATTATCTATTCTGGGCCGGGAGTCAGTGAGATTGAATGTGGCCATAATGATGGTTGTCGTGATATTATTGTTATCAATAATGATGCAAATGGAGGAGATATTATTTATCATGTCACGGCTCAAGATATTATTTGTTGCGTCGGTGGGTTCGATTTTTCCAGAAGTCTAGGATACTATAGTCCTCTTTGGGGATTTAAAGGAAATTCTATAAATTTCCAAACGACCGGTGATAATGTTCCTTTAATATATGACGCAGATGGTAAAGTATATTGCTGGTGCGAGGCCTATACAGATGCAGACGGTATTACCCATAGTTCGCAATATATTGATACAGGTATCCGTTACCCTGCATATGGAGACGGCGAACCTGAGGAAGAAGATTTAAAGAAACTTTTATCCGCTTAAGATATTTAACGGAAGAAAGAGGCAGGAAATTTCCTGCCTCTTTTTTATTCTCTGTTGCAGAGTTGGGTGAATTCGGCCTTTTTGTGATCGAGCATGGTTCGGTTTTCGCCGGTGAGCGGTGCCGGTTTGCGGGCAATGCAATATTGCGGCAACAGTTCTTTTATGTTTTCAATGTTCAGCTCAGGGGCTGTTTTTGGTTCTTCTTTTTCGTTGCGACAATATTGGATTTTGCATTTGTTAAAATCTATGCGGATTTTTTTGCCTTGTCCGGCGGAAACTTTGGCGGTGATTTCGCCGCTGTCGGCGTCTTCAAATTCGTCAAAAGTTATTCGCAGATTATCCAGTGTTCCGGGAAGGAGAAATTCAATGAATTCGCCTTTGTCAATGTAGTTGCGGATTTCAAAAATTGCTTGGTTGCCCTGCCATTCAACAATTGAACCGGCAAACAGCCAATCGCCCAATGTGCGGGTGTATTCATAGTTTTGGCTGATGTTGGTCAGTTTTCCGTCGTGAAAACCGAGGCAATAACCGCGGTTCTGCAAGGTGTAGAGGTCATCCATATAGCGGCGGAAATCCCAATGTCGGGGATCGCTGTAATAATCGTCGATTGCCTGGCGGTAAGTGCGGGCGACAACAGCCGCATAGTATTCGGTTTTATTGCGGCCTTCGACTTTGAGCGAATCCATGCCGAGGTTCAGCAAATCAGGCAGGCGCGGCAGCAGACACATATCTTTGGAGTTAAGCATATAGCCGCCGTGTTCGTCTTCGACGACTTCGTACAGTTCGCCGGGGCGGAATTCTTCTTCCAGCAGAAATTCAAAGGCGTCTTTGTTCTGGTCGTTGATTTCGATTTCTTTAACAGAGCCGTCTTTCAGCCGGAGATGAAGCTTATAATGCCAGCGGCAGCAGTGGGCGCATTTGCCCTGGTTGGCGCTGCGGTCGGCAAGATAATTGGAAATCAGACAGCGGCCGGAGTAAGACATGCACATGGCGCCATGCATAAAACATTCGAGCAGAATGTCAGGACATTGCCGGCGGATTTCCTGCATCTCCTCAAAGGTGACTTCCCGTCCGAGCACACAGAGTTTGGCTCCCTGCTGTTGCCAGAACTTGACGGCCAGAGAGGAGCAGATGTTGGCCTGAGTGGAAACGAAAAGGTTTAATTCCGGGGCGTGTTCTTTAACATACATGAAAACGCCGGGGTCGGCAATGAGAACGCCGTCCGGCTGCAAATGACGCAGGGTTTCGACAAATTGCGGCAGCTTGGCGACGTCACGGTTATGCATAAACAGGTTTAAGGTCAGGTAGATTTTTTTGCCGTTTTGGTGAACAAACCTGATGCCTTCTTCCAAGTCTTCCAACGTCATTTTGGACTGGGCGCGGAGGCACATGTCCGGTGTTCCGGCGTAAACGGCATCGGCGCCGTAAAGAATTGCGGTTTTGAGTTTGACCAGTGAACCGGCCGGAAGCAGAAGTTCCGCTTTATCTAACATTTTTTATTCCTCAATGGTTATGTTGTGAGTGTAAACATTCATTTTGCCGAGCGGGGTTTCTTCGACCTCTATGCGGGCAATAAACGGAATGCCGGTTTTTTCATCGGCAAGAATCCAAAAATAAATCGGGCGGTCGGAGGTAAACTGCCAAAGCAGGTCGTCGCCTTCGGAGCCGAGCTTGTCAATATACATGGAACATTTGCTTGCTGTTCCGGTCAGCGGCGAAAACTGGTTGGGCGCCAGTTCTTCTTTACCCTCGTCTTTGAAGATAACGTCAAAGCGGCGTTTGCCGTCAAAAACCTCCATGCGGGAATCGCAGAATTTAACCTGATTGTATTGACGGGCAAGTTCGGCAAAAACAGTTTGAAGGTCGGTCGTTTCGTTGTTTTTAGGATCGGGTGTGATTTCAACCTTTTTTTCTTTGTCGTTTTTGGAGCTGATGCGGTAAACCGGTACGCCCTGTTCATTATAAATCAGTTCTTTTTTGCGTTTGGTGAAACGCGACTGTGATTGATATTTGTAGCTGGTGGTTTCAAGTTTGCCGTTTTTAATGTGTCCGGTGGTAGCATAGCGTGCTTCAAAGGGGTAAAGGGTGTCGAACAAGCCGAAAGTTTTGACTTTGGAGGCAACGGCATAACTGTCAGGGCTGAGCGCGTAGGTAAAGGATGTTTGACTGGCATTAAAAGGGCCGATGAAAACGGTGAAGTCATGCGTGACGCTGAAAGCGCCGGCTTCCCGGCACAGGCACAGCAGGGAGAATAACGTAAACAGAGTTTTTTTCATTGTGTTGCAGAGCTTTCTTAATAAAATATCAAAACTTGAGGGCTACAATAACATAAAATTAGTTTAAATAAAGGATTTTGTTGCGCAATGACGGTTTTGAAGCATCCGGTGGTGGTAATTGCCGGTCCGACGGCTTCCGGCAAGTCCGGTTTGGCGCTGGATTTGGCCGAGGCTTTAAACGGCGTGGTGATTAATGCGGATTCCATGCAGATTTATCAGGATACGCCGATAATTTCAGCGGTTCCTTCTGCTGCCGACAAGGCACGGGTACCACATCGGCTGTATGAGATTTTTCCGGCGGATGTCAACGGTTCGGTGGTGGATTGGCTGAATTTGGCAGCGGCGGAAATCCGCAGCGCCTGGCTGGCGCAGAAGCTGCCGGTGGTGGCGGGCGGTACCGGTTTGTATCTGGACAATCTGATTAACGGAACCACGCCCATACCCGAAACTTCGGCGGCGGTTAGACAGGAAGTGGCAGCATTGCTGCGGGAATACGGCGTGCAGGCTCTGCATGAAAAGCTGCGGGAATACGATCCGGCGACGGCGAAAAGGCTGAGCCCGAATGATACTACCAGGGTACGCCGGGCTTATGAAGTCTGGCGGGATACAGGCGTGCCTCTGAGTGTGTGGCACCGGAAACCGATGGTTAAAAAGCTGCCCGAAGCCTCGTTTGTGGTTATTAAAATCATTCCCGGACGTGAGGAGCTGGACAGCCGCTGTTACCGGCGCTGGGAACAAATGCTGGCAGCCGGAGCGCTTAAAGAGGCAGCGGAGCTTGCGGCCAGAAAGCTGGACAGCCGCCTGCCGGCGATGAAGGCGCTCGGCGTGCCGGAACTGCTGGCTTTTGTCGAAGGAAAATGCTCGCTGGACGAAGCCTCGGCGCAGGCTAAGCTGCACACCCGGCAATATGCCAAAAGACAGATGACCTGGTTTAAGAATAAACTTGCCGCCGATATTGTGCTCGACTCCTGTTATAAGGGGAGTCCGGAAGAGCGGGAAAAAGTCATTTTTGATGTTAAAAAACGATTATAAGGGTTGCACAATAACGTAAAGGGTTATAAAACTCAAATAATAGTAAATTCAAATAATCCGGAGATATAATAAATGCTTGCAAATATAATGGGCTGGTTATCAGCAGATATGGCAATTGACCTGGGTACGGCCAATACCCTGGTTTATGTGAAGGGAAAAGGGATTGTCCTGAATGAACCTTCCGTGGTTGCAATTGAAGAATTCCGCGGCAAAAAACAAGTTCTGGCCGTTGGTAACGATGCTAAATTGATGCTGGGGCGTACTCCGGGAAACATCAGCGCCATTCGTCCGCTGCGCGACGGTGTTATCGCCGATTTTGAAATCGCCGAAGAAATGATTAAATATTTTATCCGCAAGGTTCACAACCGCCGCACTTTTGCTTCGCCGATGGTTATTGTCTGCGTTCCCTCCGGTTCGACCGCAGTTGAACGCCGTGCCATTCAGGAATCTGCCGAAGCTGCCGGTGCCCGTAAGGTTTGGCTGATTGAAGAGCCGATGGCCGCGGCAATCGGTGCCAATCTGCCGGTTACCGAGCCGACGGGCAGTATGGTGGTTGATATCGGGGGCGGCACCACCGAAGTTGCGGTTATGTCTTTGAGCGGTATCGTTTATGCCCGTTCCGCCCGCGTCGGCGGCGATAAGATGGATGCGGCGATTATTTCTTACATTCGTCGCAATCACAATCTGCTGGTCGGCGAAGGCTCTGCCGAAAAGATTAAAAAAGAAGTCGGTTCCGCCTGTCCTCCGGAGAAAGGCGAAGGCTGTACGGTTGAAATTAAAGGCCGCGATTTGATGAACGGCGTGCCGAAGGAAATTGTTATTTCCGAACGCCAGGTTGCCGAAAGTCTGGCTGAGCCGGTTTCGCAGATTGTTGAAGCGGTTAAGGTTGCTTTGGAAAATACTGCGCCGGAACTGGCTGCCGATATCGTTGACAAAGGTATTGTTCTGACCGGCGGCGGCGCTTTGCTGACCAATCTGGATCAGGTTCTGCGCAATGCAACCGGCCTGCCGGTTTCGATTGCCGAAGATCCGTTGGCCTGCGTGGTTAAGGGTACCGGCCGGGCATTAGACGAGTTCCGCAAGTTCAGAGGTATCTTGTCCACTATGTACTAGATGAAAACTTGCCAAAGGGGGAGGCGTTCTTTTAAATTTTTTTCTTAGGTATCTGATTATATACTGTGAAAAATGAAGGAACGGCAGCCCCCTTTATCAGGTTTTTATCTATTTTTAATTCTTAATTTTCTGTTGCGGATTGATTAATGAAAAGGCGGAAAGTTTTATTTATGCATTTGAGCAACATCCGGCTTCTGGTAAAGAAGTTTGCGATTGTGCTGCTCTTTTTATCCGCTTTTGTGATGATGCTGGTGAATAAAACCGATACGGTGATTATTGAAAAGACGTCATCGGTTGCAACAGACGTGGTCAGCCCGCTGATTGATGTTTTGGTTATTCCGGCGCGGGCTTTGGCCGGAGTTTATGATTATTTTCGCGAACTTAAGCAAATTCATGAAGACAACAACCGCCTGCGGGAAGAAAACCGCCAGCTGGTTATGATGAGCAACCATGCCCGGGCGCTGGAAATTGAAAACAAACTGCTTTCCAATCTGCTGAATTATACGCCGCCGCCGGAAGCGACTTATGTTACGGCGCGGGTTATTGCCGAGGAGGGGAACGCCTTTTCGCATTCGTTGATTGCCTATACCGGCGGCAGCAAAAACGTGAAAAAGGGGCAGGTGGTTCTGAGCGACAACGGGGTTATCGGGCGTATCGAACAGGTCGGCAAGATGTATTCCAAAATTATCCTGATTACCGATATTAACTCGAAAATTCCGGTTATTGTCGAACGGACGAGGGTGCGGGGTATTCTTTCCGGCGACAATACGTCAATTCCCAAACTGGTGTTTATTCCGCTGGATGCCGAACTGTCTATCGGCGACCGGGTGGTTACTTCCGGCGTTGCGGGCGTTTTTCCGCCTGGCCTGCCCATCGGCAAGGTAAGTTCGGTTGAAAAGAACAATATTAAAATCAAAACATTCGGCAATCTTGACCGTTTGGAATATGTCAAAATCGTCGATTATGGTTTGGCGGATATGTTGCAGCAGGAGGAAATCATCCAGCCGGAGCAGACCGGAGAATGAGGCATGAGTGAGGAATTACGTGAAAATCTTGCCGCATCTTTGCAGAAGCTTCTGCCGCTGCTGACGTCAATCATTTTGGTTTTGATGTCTTATGTGCCGCTGAATTTTGCCGCGGCGAACAATCTGCGGCCGGCAGTGGGACTGATGTGCGTTTTTTTCTGGATGCTGCATCGTCCGGATGTTTTTAATCTGTTTTCGGTTTATTTTCTGGGACTGGTTGAGGATATTGTCACCTCGGCACCTTTCGGCGCCAATATTTTTTCCTGTCTGATTATGTATTTGCTGGTGAGCAATCTGGCGGTTTATTTGAACGGCAAACCTTTTGTGGTTACCTGGTACGGTTTTGCCGTGTTCTGCCTGATTACGATGTTCAGCCGCTGGCTGTTGGTTTCGGTTTATTACAGCCAGTTTCTGCCGCTGTCGATGTTGATGTTCAACCTCTTGTTTACAATCGCTTTTTATCCGGTTATCGGCTTAGTCAACGCTTTTGTGCAGAACAAGCTGATGAAAGATGAGGGCTGAGATGAACCGCGACAACGACAAGGGAAAGGTTTTAATCCGGCGTTCGCTGATTATGGCGCTGGGAAAGTTTTTTTTGCTGTTGGTGATTGTCGGACGGCTTTATTACCTGCAGGTGTATCAGGCCGACCGCTATAAAACGCTGGCGGACGAAAACCGGATTTCAACCCGTCTGCTGATTCCGCCGCGGGGAGTGATTTATGACCGCAACGGCGTAATGATTGCCACCAATACGCAGAATTTTCAGGCTTTGATTGTGGCCGAGCAGACGCCGAACGTGCAGGAAACGCTGGATGCGTTTAAGAAGATTATGCCTTTGTCGGCGGACGAAGAGGAAAAAATCAAAAGAGACATGAAACGCAACCGCAGTTTTGTGCCGATTAAGATTAAGGAAAACCTGACCTGGGAGGAAGTGTCGCGCATTCAGCTGAATGCGGCCGATTTGCCGGGGATATATATTGACGAAGGGTTAAGCCGGGATTATCCTTTCGGGCCGAGCATGGCGCATATTCTGGGCTATGTGGCGGCCGTCAATGAGAAGGAAGCCAAACAGGACGATGACCCGCTGCTGCAGGTTCCGGGATTCAAAATCGGCAAGTCAGGCATTGAAAAGCGCTATGAAAAAGAACTGCGCGGCAAAGGCGGAAGCCTGAAGCTGGAAGTCAACGCCTATGGGCGCATTATGAAAGAAATCGAAAAAAATGACGGTATTCCCGGCCAGCCGCTGACCTTAACGATTGATTCGCGTTTGCAGCAGAAGGCTTTTGAGCTGTTTGGCGAGGAAAGCGGCGCGGCGGTTCTGCTGGATGTAAATACCGGCGAAATTCTGGCTTTTGTGTCGGCGCCGTCCTTTGATCCGAATTTGATGACCAAAGGTGTCAGCAATACGGACTGGAAAGCCTGGCTGAATAATGAAAAGCGCCCGCTGACCGACAAGGCAATTTCCGGACAATATTCTCCGGGTTCGACGTTTAAGGTTTTGGTAGCATTGGCGGCTCTGGAGTCCGGAGTCATCAAGCCGGATACGCATTTTTACTGCTCGGGGCAGATGACTTTGGGCAACCATATTTTCCATGACTGGAAACGCGGCGGTCACGGCAGTTTGAATGTGGTGGAGGCTTTGGCGCATTCCTGCGATATTTTCTTTTATGAAGTGGCTTTGCGGCTGGGAATCGAAAAAATTGCCGATATGGCGCGCCGTTTCGGGCTGGGGAGCAGAATTGACGTTGGTCTTGAAAACGAAAAGGCCGGTTTGATTCCGGACAA
Source organism: Azospirillum sp. 47_25 (assembly GCA_001917125.1). GTDB lineage: Bacteria > Pseudomonadota > Alphaproteobacteria > RF32 > CAG-239 > Scatocola > Scatocola faecipullorum. The sequence continues at coordinate 2,830 of MNTU01000016.1, read as the reverse complement.
AGAATGGAAACTGAGACGTTTCGGCGAGCCCTGGCAGCAGGGAGAAAGCGTGATTTCCGGTATCGGGCAGGGCTATATTCTGACCACCCCGCTGCAGCTGGCAACCATGGTTGCCCGGATTGCCAACGGCGGTTATGAGGTTAAACCGACGTTTACCAAAGTTAAGGATAAAAGCACTATCCGAAAAATTGATGTTGCCGATGAAAATATCAAGCTGGTTAAAGACGGCATGTTTGCCGTGGTCAATATTCCGGGCAGTACGGCTTACCGGTCGCATTTTGACTATAACGGGCAGATGATGAGCGGTAAAACCGGTTCGACCCAGGTGCGCCGGATTACGATGAAAGAGCGGCAGACACGGGTGCTGAAACAAAACGAGCTTCCCTGGAAATACAGGGATCATGGTTTGTTTATTGCCTATGCGCCGCATGACAATCCCCGTTACGCGGTAGCTGTTTTGGTCGAACACGGCGGCGGCGGTTCTTCGGCGGCGGCGCCGATTGCCTCCAAACTGCTGCTGGAGACGCTGAAGCTTGACCCGGTTAATGAGAAAGTTAGGACGGTTGAATGATGTATAAGCCTTATGAAACAACCTTTCGCAATCAGACGCTGACCATTCGCGAAAAACTGGCAAACCTGAGCTTTACTTATTTGCTGCTGATTATTACGCTGGCGGCTATCGGCGTCATTATGCTTTATTCGGCGGCCAACGGCAACTGGCAGCCTTGGGCGGTTAACCAACTGGTTCGTTTTACCATCGGTTTCGGTTTGATGCTGTTTCTGGCGCTGATAGACATCCGGTGGCTGATGCGCTATGCTTATCTTTTTTATTTCGGGACGCTGGTGCTGCTGGTGATTGTTGATATTACCGGGCATATCGGCATGGGGGCGCAGCGCTGGATTAATTTCGGCTTTTTTAAATTGCAGCCTTCCGAGCTGATGAAAATTGCCATGGTGCTGGTTTTGGCGCGTTATTTTCATACCTCTTCGCTGCAAACGATTGAGAGCACCAAAGGGATTATTCCGCCGCTGTTGATGGCTTTGTTTCCGGCTGCCCTGATTATCTTACAGCCGGATTTGGGAACGGCGCTGATGCTGCTGTTTACCACCGGGGCGATTTTCTTTGCGGTGGGGGTTCAGGTTTGGAAGTTTGCGGTGGTGTTCATCGGCGGTTTGGTTTCCATGCCGATTGCCTGGGCTTTTCTGCATGATTATCAGCGCAACCGGGTGTTGACTTTCCTGGACCCGGAGCGGGATCCCCTGGGGGCCGGTTATCATATTATTCAGTCCAAAATTGCGCTGGGTTCCGGCGGCGTGTTTGGCAAAGGTTTTCTCAAAGGTACGCAGAGCCATTTGAATTTTCTGCCGGAAAAACATACTGACTTTATTTTTACCATGTTGTCCGAAGAATTCGGCATGATGGGGGCGGTGCTGATTGTGGTGCTGAACTTTTTGATTTTGGCTTACAGTTATTCTTTTGCCCTCAAAAGCACCAGCTATTTCGGTAAACTGGTGGCTATCGGTTTGGCAACCAACTATTTTATGTATGTCTTTATCAATATTTCAATGGTTCTCGGGCTTATTCCGGTGGTCGGCATTCCTTTGCCGCTGATTTCTTACGGCGGAACGGTTATGCTGTCGATTATGGCATCGTTCGGCATTATTTTGTCGGTGCATATTAACCGGAATGTTCAAATCGGTAAAGATTAAAGGCTGTTCTGCTTCCATTCCTCCGGATGCCCCGGTTAAGCCGCACCTGGCAGGTGAGGCAATAGATGGCAGAGGTCTCTCTGTCATTACACTATTTATGTCATTGCCCGCATCCCTCAACGTCATTGCCCGACGCTCTCCTCTCTCTGTCATTATCCGGCTTGACCGGATAATCCATTATTTTCTATCTCGTTTTAGGATACTCCGGTCAAGCCGGAGTATGACTGGGTGGAATATCATTTTCTGACATTTTCCCCTTTCAGTCATTGCCCGACTTGATCGGGCAAATCCCTTTGTCGCAGCTTCCATTCCTCCGGATGCTCCGGTCAAGCCGGAGTATGACAGGGAAAAAAAAGGTGCAGGAGCATGACAGAAACAAAAAGGCAATAATAGCGGAAAAAAGCCGGAGCATGAGGTAATTTATGCATTCGGAATATTTAACTTGCAAAATAAAAATTATCTTTTAAGATAGTTCTCGCAGCCGGGAGACCGGTTGTGGTGTCTGAAAAACATCGCAAGTGTAAATATCCTCCGTTGAGGAGGAGTGGTCGAACTAAGCCGCTTGCGGACGAATAAGACTGACTGTTTACTTGGCAGTTTTTCAGCTCCTCCACCTTTTGCTAAAAAGGTGGTTTTGTTTTACTAATAACAAAACAGGAGCTATAAATGTTTGAATCAATAACCATCTCTTTTGAGGGAGACGATAACATGTCCGTGAACATTATGCGGATTTTGAGTTTGTATGAAAAGACCGGCATTCATATCAAAAATCTGAACAACATAGAAACCGGCAAAACGACCCTGGCAAACCACGATATAGGCAAACTGCTGAATTATTACGGGATTGACGTGCGGCTGACGATAAATTCTCCGGACAATTAAGGAAAAGCCAGTTGGAAAAAGCTGTCCCGACTTCAGGAAAGATCTAAAACCTCTTATTCTGTTTCGCGGCAGCGGCGGTTAGACCAATGATGATATCTTTGAGCAATAAGATGAAGGTTTGGTCTTCCGCTTTAAGAAACCCCGCCGTTTTCATCCGGCGGGGTTTTGTTTTCAATTTATATCTCTTTACCTTTGTGATAGCTGAATGTTTTTCTGTTTCTTTTATTGTTGCGTTTGG
>MNTU01000046.1:35696-87471 GCA_001917125.1 Azospirillum sp. 47_25 | reverse complement strand
CGGCAAAAACCACTTCGTTTTCTTACAGAAATCCTTGCTGCACCCGCTCGGTTCATAACTGTTGGTTGCTGTCGCAGCCGGCGTTGTACCGCAACTGCTACCGCAGTTCAGTATCGCTGTCGTATTGGCTCGGCCATCTACCCCGCAAGTCGTTAAATCCGTACTGCTGGTACAGTTACCTAACGCAGGAATATCATAATAGTTAGCAGACCAATACATTGTCGAGCTGCCCGCGGAACCGCTACTGTTAATATCCGTCAGCGCAACGGCCAGACGATTCGCCGTATCAAACACGATACCAATCGGCGTTTTGCCCGTTACCAGACCGCTCGCGACCGTTCCGTCGCCATACAGAATGGCACCGACGCTCACAACCTGATTTTGCGCCGATTCGGTACAATAAACCTGATTATCGTCACTCAAAGCAAAAGGACAACGCAAAACCGGATTCTCACCGCAGTCATCAACCTTCATTTTATAACCCAGCTGTTCACAGGTCGGCGGAACCGCACATGATGTTGCCAGAGCGGAGCCGCTTTGGGAGAAAGATGCCATGAGCAGCACCGCTCCCATCATTTGTTTACACTTCTTGTTCATCATCCTTCTCCTTAGTCAGTTATTCTCTTAAGCTTCTTCTCGGCGCCTTCGGACGCTTTTTGCCGCCGCAGAACCCTTTTCGCCCTTGCCGGAGCAGTTGCCTCACTTCACCAGGCACCTTAAAGCGCCGTCACACCAGTAATTATCCAAATCTTCATAACCCATTGCGCAGCCGATGTCGCAATATTTGCCCGAGCACTCCTCATACTCATACAAAATGCCGTCTTGCCGGTCGCTGTCGGCAATGCTGCAACGATTCTCGCAGCATGACTGGCAGGAGGCATAGAGTTTTTTCGTACCGCTCCAGCAGGCCGTACCGATACCGCCGCAGTCGCATTCCACATACGACCCGCAGTCTGCCGGCAAACGCATATATTTAACCGTTCCGCACGAATTGCACGACGGCCCCGCCACATAACCCTGCGCCGTTGCCTCAGCCAGAGTATAAGTGTACCCCTCACAGGGATTGCACACGCATTTTTTATAGGAAGTATCATAAGGGCAGCCTGCCGCCGAGGTGTCCGGTATGGTTCCGGTCTCGTTGCAAACCAGATAATAGTCTTCTTCCTGACAAGCCCGCCCGTTGTCCCTGAGGCAGCTTTTGAACCTTGTTCCGTCTTTGGGGCAGGCCTCATAAGGATATTCCGGCTTAACGCAGTCGGAAGCCACTTTGCCGTAGCCATTGGCCGTGCACCATTCCGTCGGTGTCAGACATTTGTCAACATATTCGTCGCTGTAGGGGCAGCTGTTTCCCACCATGCCTTCCGCACAGTCGGACGCTTTGACCGAATAGCCCTTATCAACACACAACGCTTCATACCCGAAGACGAGTTCTCCGGGCTTGTTGTCAACAATAAACTTTACATTTGCTTGAACTTTAAAAGACAACAGAGATAAAAGCATACTTGCTGTAACGATTTGCCACTTCTTAATCATCTCTTACCTCCCACATAAAAATTTGAAAAAAAAGGTCGGAAAACAAGGTGTACTATTTAGGTTTGGCTTTGATTCAGTATAACGTTTCCGACCCCTTCCTCAGCGCAGCTAGATAATTCGATTAAGAATTAATGGTTAACTGTTAATTTTACTTATCTAAGCTACTAAATTCATAATACATTAGTAATTTTAGAGAGTCAAGATGCAAAATTACAAGTTTATAGTATATCGAAGTTCACAATAAAATAGGAATATGAACGCTATGACCGACGACGATTTTGCCATAAAACTCGGAAACCGCATCCGTGAACTCCGAAAAATTAAAGGTGTAAGCCAGCTTGAGCTCGCCTATGATATGGATATGTCAATGAACACCATCTCCGGCATCGAACTCGGCAAAATCTCTCCCAAAATCGAAACCTTAAGAAAAATCGCCGAAAAACTGAACGTCAGCATGTCGGAACTGTTTGAGTTCTCCAAAATTCTGCCGCAGGACAAAATCACCCGCAAAAAAATCGAAGAAATCGCCAATAAACTCAAACCTCATGACAAAGAGTTCCTTGAACTGGTTGACAAAGCGATTGATATTCTTCTCAAAGCCGCCGAAAAATAACCGTCGGGCGCTGTTCTTTCCTTACTGTCATTTTCGCTCTGCCTCTATTCATTATCCGACTTTTCCTGTCATTGTCCGACTTGATCGGGCAATCCCCTCCTCCTGCCATTACCCGGCTGATTTTATTATTGTCATTATCCAGCATTATCTTTCTCCTGTCATTATCTGGCATTCTCTTTCTCTGTCATTATCCGGCTTGACCGGATAATCCACACCGCAAAGCATCATTCTCCCTGTCTTCTGTCATCTCTCCGCCGGATATGACCTCTCCCGCCGGGTGCGGCTGGCCGGAACATCTCCAATTCAGATTGCCCGATCAAGTCGGGCAATGACACTAAAGGAATCAAGCCGGACAATAACGCTAAAGAAAGCCAATAGGGCAATGACTGTAAAAAACCATAGCACATACTTATAAACAACGCAGAATATGCCACAAAAAAAATACGATTTTTCAGAACTGAAAAATCGTATTCAAACTTCTGCCAATCACCCGTCAGCGAATTTGTCCGTCAAGCGGATTAAAGCGCAACAGCATCGTATTCCACTTGTCATATTTGTCGGCATATTTATCGGCAAAAATGGAATAAGGCGCACAAATATAAACGGCACGGCGGGCACTGTCGGCAACCGAACGGAAATGCGCATCGCTGTTATAGCGGGAAGTGTTGATAATGTCCACTTTACGCACGCTGCCGTCTTTGTTGAGGAAAGCGCGGATTTCAATAATCATGTCCTTAATTCCCATCGCCCCGGGATCAAGGTTCCAACAGGCGCGCAGACGTCCGGCAATCGCGTCGATTTCAGAAATTGACAGCTCGCTGAAATAAGAGCCGCCGGTACCGCCTTCAATCCCCATATTGTTGACTTCGGTTCCCTCTTTAATGGTCGCTTCCTGATTGGTGTTGCCGACCTCTTTTTCCAACGCGTCAACCGAGGCCAGCAGACTCTTCAGCGGATTCGCCAGCTGAGGTTTGCCTTTTTCGGGCTGTTTCTGCTCCTTTTTAACTTCCGGTTTAGGTTTGGGCTTGGGTTTCGGCTTGGCCGCGGGAACCGGCGGCGTCGGCTTTTTCTTCGGCGCTTTCGGTTTCTTGGGCTGCGGCGCAACCAGATAATCTTTCTTCGGCTCTGTCGGCGCAGCCTCTTCCGGAGCCGTTTCTTCCTCCGGCTCTTTGGCTGTCGGGCGTTTGTCGTCCTTTTTCGGCTCTTCTTTGGTATAGTTGTTTTCTATTTTGCGTTTGACTTTGCTGGCCGCTTTGTCTTCCTTGCCCATTTTTGCTTTCGGCGGCAGATTGGTCATCTCCGAAATTTTAACGTTATTCAAATCGACAATAATCGGCACCTGGTTAAGCGTGGTTTTATTGTGCCAAAACAGCGGAATATCCACCATTATCAGCAGAAAAACCACAAAATGCAGAGCCAGCGATTTGTATAAAGACTGTTTCATCGGCTATTTTTTCTTCTTACCGCTGTAGGGTTGGGGTTCGGTCTTTAAGCCGACCTTGTCAAAACCGGCTTCTTTCAGCAGAGCCATCAAACCGATAACCCGGCCGTATTCGGCGCCGGTATCACCCGAAATCGTAACCGTCAGTTCGGCATTCTGCCCGCGAATGGCCTGCAGCTTACCGACGATTTCTTCCGCCGGAACCTCCGTTTTGCCGATGTAATAATAACCGTCTTTGTCAACGCTGATGTTGACCGACGTATCGTCTCCCGAAAGCGCCTTTCCGCCGACTTTCGGCAAATCAAGCGCAATACCGGAGGTCATCAGCGGCGCCGCCACCATAAACACCACCAGCAGCACCATCATCACGTCCATCAGATTGGTCATATTAATATCGGCATTGCGGCGGCTCGCATAACGCGATGCGCGGCGGCCGCCCTGCTGTTGAACAATATATCCCATCGTTATTCTCCGGCCATGTCGGCTTTAATCGCCGTATCGTCAATTTCGCGCGACAGAATGCTCGAAAACTCGGCCATAAAATTCTCCAGTTTTTTGGCAAAACGGTCGATATCCGAAGAAATTTTGTTATAAGCCACCACGGCCGGAATAGCCGCAATCAACCCGAAAGCCGTCGTAAACAGCGCCTCGGCAATACCCGGAGCCATTGCGGACAAGGAGTTGCTCTGCGTGGCGGCAATGGCGTTAAAGCTGTTGATAATACCCCACACCGTTCCGAACAGGCCGACCAGCGGCGCAACCGAACCGGTGGACGCCAAAAAGCCCATCCGGGTATCCAGCTCGTCCAGCTCTTTATCCATTGAAACCATCATCGCCTTTTCAATACGCTGCTGCAGCGACACGCCGCGAATGCCGCGGTCGGTTTTTGATTTCAGAATATTGGTGCGTTTCCACTCTTTCATGGCCGACACAAACATTGCCGACATCGGGTCCCGCGGGCGGTTGCCGATAGATTCATACAAACGGTCCAACGACCCGCCGGACCAGAATTTTTCTTCAAAACTCTTGGTAAACTGTTTCACCTGACGCAGCGTGCCGATTTTTTCAATGATAATCGCCCAACTCCAAACCGAAGCCGCAATCAACCCGATCATCACCACCTTGGTGACCATATCCGAGGCCCAGACCAAATCCCACATAGACATCTGCTGTGCAGCAGTTGAAGCAACATCAGTTAAAGTTTCCGTATCCATTTTTTACTCTTTCATCAGCATAAATTAAGGTTGTGCATAACATTTATGCGCAAACTAGCATAAAATATTAAAGATTCAATTAATTAATCACATTGTTTTCACAGAAAAACGAACTTTTTTCCGCACAAAACCCCGACCGTTTTCCGCAGCGGAAACAATCGAACGTACACAGAACGCCTTATGCGAAATGTATTAAAAACACACAAGCGCAAAACATACAAACATGCCTACTTGCTCTTGCAGCTCTCAGAGCTGATGAACAGTTGTGCTGCGACGGAAATTTTAAGCGACGTGTACATAAACGTACACAAGCGCAAAATTTACAAGCATGACAACTTGTTCAGCAACTCTGAAGGAATACGAACCGGACGCTTGCGCCCCAAATTAACATAAGCCACTTTAACTTCAACCGTTGCCAGCAGAGTATCGCCCCGGTAAATTTCCTGAAACATAACGGCTGATGCGCCCTTGGCATCGCGCAGTTCGCAGGTGACCGCCAGAGCATCGTCCAAAACGGCCGGCAGCTTATAATCCGTCGTACAGCTCCGTACCGTAAAACCGCATTTGTCTTCCGCCTCCAGCGCATCCTGCTGATTGCAGCCTAAGGCGCGGATAAATTCCGTCCTTGCCCGCTCGGCAAAACGCAGATAATTGGCATAATAGACTATCCCGCCGGCATCGGTATCTTCATAGTAAACCCGAACCGGATAGACAAACTTGGCGCCGTAAAACTTTCCGGCCGCCGGCTGCACGTCATAAGTCATCACATATCCTCTTCAATTATTTTCAGCAAATCAAACTGCGAATCTGCCGCCCGGGTTTTGCGCACCTGCGGCAACCCCAGATATTCACGTCCGCTGTCGGAAATCACGCGGCCGCGCGGCGTCCGCTGCAAAAAGCCGAGTTTCAGCAAAAACGGCTCAATCACTTCTTCAATCGTATCCCGCTCCTCCGACAAAGCTGCCGCCAGCGTATCCGCACCGACCGGCCCGCCGCCGTAATTGACCGCAATACATTGCAGATAACGGCGGTCAAACGCATCAAGCCCGTATTTGTCAACATCAAGCCGGCGCAAAGCCTTATCGGCAATTTTATTGTTAACCTCGCTCGCATCGGCCATCGCCCCGAAATCGCGCACCCGACGCAGCAGGCGCCCGGCCACGCGCGGCGTGCCCCGCGAACGTTTGGCCACTTCCATTGCCCCGTCGTCGGAAATCGGCATACCCAGCAGATGCGCTCCGCGGATAACGATTTTTTTCAACTCCTCCGGACTGTAAAAATCCAGCCGCAGCGGAATGCCGAAACGCTCCCGCAGCGGGGTTGTCAGCAATCCCGAACGGGTGGTGGCTCCCACCAGCGTAAACGGCTGCAAGTCGATTCGCACCGAGCGGGCCGACGGTCCTTCGCCGATAATCAAATCAAGCTGAAAATCTTCCATTGCCGAATACAGAACCTCTTCAATTGCCGGATTCAGGCGATGAATTTCATCAATAAACAAAACGTCGTTGCGTTCCAGGTTAGTCAAAATTGCCGCCAAATCGCCCGACTTGGAAATCATCGGCGCCGAGGTCGCCCGGAAACCGACCCCGAGCTCTTTGGCTATAATTGAAGCCAGCGTGGTTTTGCCCAGCCCCGGAGGACCGAACAGCAGCACATGATCCAAGGCTTCGCCGCGTTTTTTTGCCGCTTCGATAAAAACCTTCAGATTTTCACAAACCAACGGCTGCCCGACAAAATCTTTCAGGCTGTTCGGACGCAGGCTGACCGGCGCTCCGGCGCTTTGTTCGTCTTCATGCAGTTTTTCAGGGCTGACTAGTCGCTCGTTTTCCATATTATTCCTTATTTGCAAATTCTTTCAGGGCGAGACGGATTAAACCGGACACGTCTGCCTCCGGATTGGCGGCACTGGCTTTATTAACCGCCTGATAAGCCTCCAGACGCTGATAGCCCAGATTAACCAGAGCAGAAATCGCATCTTCCATTTTGCTCGGGTCATCAGTCATTGCTACCAGATTGTCTTCATAATTTTCGGTTATTTCCGCAGCTTTCTGTTCGTCCATTTTTCCCTCTTGGCTCAAGTCGCCGTTTGACGTTGCTTCCCAAGGCACGGTCACAATCTTGTCCTTCAGTTCGGTAACCAGACGCGCCGCCAGTTTCGGGCCGACACCGCTGGCCCGGGTAAACGAATTTTTATCCTGTGCGGCCACGGCCTGCGCCAGTTGGGACGGTGACAGCACCGAAAGGATGCTGAGACAAACCTTGGCCCCGACCCCCTGAACCTTCGTCAGCGTCAGAAACCATTCTTTTTCCCAGGCGTCATAAAAGCCGAACAGCGAAATGCTGTCCTCGCGCACAACCGTTTCAGTCAGCAGGCAGTATTGTTTGCCCCGGGTCAGCTTTCCAAGCGTTTTGGCCGAAGCAAAAACCAAATACCCCACGCCGTTGACATCAACAATGCAGTAATCGTCGCCGATTGTATCTATAATGCCGCGCAGTTTTGCTATCATATAAACATCCTCTCATTCAATTACGTCTTATCCTAAACAAAAAGCCAGTCTCATACAAGCACTTTCTCACAATAGGCAACATCATTTCCGGCACAAAAAAACACCCGGGCTGTCAAACCGGGGTGTTTTTCCTTTCTTAGATTAAGACATAATCCTCCGCCTCTTCAAGCTCGGGAGCAAATGTCATGATAAACAGCTTGTCCTGGCTCCAGTAGAGAAGATCCTCACACTGAACTTCATCGGTGCGAACCTGAACGTCTATCAGCGTCATATTCAGCGTTCGGTGTATTCGGTAAAGCACCTGTTCGCCGCGCTGACGGAAAAGCGGCTCATGTCTGGCCGGAACCGATTCGTCAACCCCTTGCATCATGTCCGTCGGAAGCCGTTTCAGCATATCCTCGCACATTTTGAAAGTTAGTCTGACAACCTCCGGCAGCTGTTTCAGCTCAGGAATCTGAATTGAAACATGAAGACCGTATTCCCGTTTGAGTTTTTTGAACATGTCAACGTCGCTCAGGCAAACCGTATCAACATCCAACATTTCCTCAAGCTGTTCTCTGAGGCTGAGACATCCGGCAGTTTCATCGCTTTCCTGCAGAATGTTGAAAATAACCTCTTTCCACTCGTTGCTGCGCGCAATCGTCGCGTCAAATATCTTTTTGTCCATATCCGTAGAAAATTAATAATTTTACGTTATTTCAAACATACCATTTTTGTCTAAAAGATACAAGTCCTATTTAAGAAAAAAATAAAAAAATGTTCCCGGCGGAACATAACTGCCGTCAGCGCGCCGTCCGATAACTGTTGTGGCATATTGCCATTGCCAAAGCATCCGACGAATCGTTGTTTTTCGGCTTGCACCCGGGCAGAAGAATCTTGACCATGGTTTCTACCTGAGACTTTTCCGCACGGCCTACCCCGACCACCGCTTTTTTGACTTTGGTCGGTTCATATTCGCAAACCGGAATTCCAAACAATGCCGGCGCCAGAATAACCACACCGCGCGCCATGCCCAGTTTAATCGTCGATGTCGGATTTTCGTTGAGAAAAACCTGTTCGATTGCAGCCTCTTGCGGATGATAAGTTTCAATCACCTCGTTCAGCGCCCGGTGAATAACCGCCAAACGGTCATATATCGGCAGTTTCGGATCCGTTTTGATAAAACCGTCCGCCACATAGCGCAAACGATTGTTTTCAACCTCCACAATTCCCCAGCCTGTCGAAGACAAACTCGGGTCCAGCCCCAAAATCCGCATACCTGCTCCCCGTAAAAAGAAAGCCGCCCGAAAGCGGCTTGTTAAAATTTATTCCTGCTCCAAAGCAGCCATCACGTCATCCGAAAATTCGGCATTGTGGTAAACACGCTGAACATCGTCGTCTTCTTCCAATGCGTCAATGAAATCCAGCAGCTTCTGAGCGGTTTCTTTGTCCGTAACCTCGGTTTTGACGGTTGCCTTCCAGTCCAAACGGGAAGCTGACGGCGTGCCGAACTCTTTCTCCAAAGTTTCAGTAACCGCATTCAAATCATCCGGCAGGGTTTCGATTTCATGATGTTCCTCGTCGGAAACAACATCATTGGCTCCGGCTTCCAATGCGGCTTCAAAAATTTTATCGCTGTCGGCAACACTCAGCGGATACTGAATAAAGCCGATACGCTCAAAATTGAAAGTAACCGAACCGGATTCGCCCATCATGCCGCCGCGCTTGCCGAAGATGGTGCGGACATTGCCGACCGTACGGTTTTTATTGTCGGTCATCGCTTCAACGATAACCGCTACTTTACCCGGACCGAAACCTTCATAGCGAACGGAAACATAATCGTTTCCGCCGGCCGTCTGGCTGGCTTTGGCAATAGCGCGCTCAATATTGTCTTTCGGCATGCTCTCGGCTCTGGCCGCCTGAATGGCCAAACGCAGGCGCGGATTTTTATCGGGTTCCGGCAAACCGCTCTTGGCGGCAATGGTAATATCGCGGGCCAATTTGGCAAAAACGCGGGCCTTTTTGGCATCCTGAGCACCTTTACGGTACATAATATTTTTAAACTGGGAGTGTCCAGACATTTACGTTTCTCCTAAAAAACTTTAATTCGGATTGCTTTTACTGCAAATTATAGCGAAAATCAACCCCCTGCGCAAAATTTTTCGCCGGAATCTATTCGGGCATCAGAATATAATCAAGCTTTTGATTGCCGGCATGCAAAACCTTGATTCCCACGCCGTAAATATCAATCAGCCCCGGCTTGTTGGGAAAACTGATATTCTCAAAACGCCCGTTGTCGCCGCCAGAACTGCTGTAGTCGTAATAAGTGAACAGCATACGGTCAAGCTTGACCCCGCCGTATTTAATGTCATAGCCTTTGACCGGCTTGGTCTGCTCCGTCTTGGAAGTGATAACCGGCTCAAAGTAAAAATTCGCCGGATACGGAATATAGTCAGGCAGCATCAAAACCAGACGCCCGTTGCGGATTTGTCCCATTTTTTCATACGGCACACCGTCGCCGTTAATCAAAACCACCGCCTTGTCCTGCTTGGTCGGCAGCAACATATATCTTTCCCCGTCAATGGTCACTTCGCCGATAACCTGAAGCTTTTCTTTCTTGGTATAGGCAACCGGTATAGACGCACTGTTCAGCACGCCGTCCATGGCCGGACGCACATATTCCGCTTTAAAGAAATCTTTGCGGTAAGTTTTCAAATCTGCCACGCTGTAGCCGACATAAGCCGACAAAATCTTATTGGGTTCAAATTCCCGTTCGGTAATATACTCCGACTTCACCAGCTGCAAATCAGTGTCATAATAGTCTATGGGGTATGAATCCCATGCCTCGAAAAAGCTGTTTCTCTGCGGCAAAATCGAATAATCTCCGGCCTGCAGACAGGATGACAGCAAAAGAATACTTAAACCGGCGGCAAATTTTTTCATCGCATAATCTCTTTTTTGGGTTTTAATTAATATAGTAATTATACTATAATCGGCGGTTAGTAAATAATTGATTATGAGTTATAGGAAAAATAATGACCCGATCTGGAAGCTGCTGGCTGATAAAATTCGCCCCGTGCGAAAACATGGACGAAGAACGTTCTTTCTTCTTTGATGAATACTTTGACGTCGTTGCCGTCGACTACACCGACGACGGACTTGAACAATACGTCGGTTACAAAGGCCCCGGCTTTGTTGAACATGACCTGCGGGAGAAAGCCGCCGCGGCAGGCATTGAACTTCCGCCTTTTCAAACCGAATTTCTTGAAAGCAAAAACTGGCTGAAAGAAAACGTCATCAAATTCGCGCCGGTTGAAGTGGAAGACTTCATTATCTACGGCATCCACGAAAAAGACATTCCGCCGTCAGACAAAGTCACCCTGCGCATATACGCCGCCACCGCTTTCGGCTCGGAACACCAAACGACAAAATCCTGCCTGCGCGCAATCAGCCATTTAAATCGCCTCGGCGCCGCTCATCGAAACATTCTCGACATGGGTACCGGCTCCGGCATTCTTGCGCTGGCAGCCGCCAAACTCTGGCCGGACGCTGCCCGGATTACCGCCGTAGACATTGATCCCGAAGCCGTTGCCGTCACACGGCAAAACGCCCGTGACAACCATTTGGAAAAATACCTGACCGTTGCCGTCAGCAACGGATACAACTCTGATCTGGTACGGAACAACGCCCCCTATGACATCATCATCGCCAATATTCTCGCCCGTCCGTTAATCGAAATGGCACCGCAGTTAAATCAGGCATTGGCTCCCGGCGGGTTCTGCATTCTTTCCGGCTTTGTCGATGACCAGGAAGACTGGGTTATCGGCGAACATACCAAACTCGGCCTGAAACTGGTTGAACTTTACAAACTCGATAACTGGCGCGCCGCTCTGTTGGAGAAAAAAGCATGAAACTCGCTGACTTGCAGAAAAAACTGAAACCCGCCAAACTCGACGGCTATCTGGTTACCCGCAATAATATGTTTCTTAACCAGGATGTCCGCAATGACGAAAACCTGCTCCGCCTGCTGACCGGGTTCACCGGCTCGGACGGCAGCCTGCTTATTCTCCGCGACAAGGCGATTCTCTTTGTGGACGGGCGTTATGAACTCCAGGCCCCGCGGGAAACCGATTCCCGCGAAGTAGAAGTCTTCTGCACCAAAGACTGTTCTTTTCACCGCTGGCTGGCTCAGAACACGCAAGACCTTACCCGTTTCCGCCTGGGCATCAATCCCTGGTGTCTGACCCAAACGGAAAAGGAAGCTCTGTCCGTCAATTGTATCTCCGTTTCTGCCGTGCCTGACTTTCTGCCGCCGATGCTGTCCGCTGACGCCGCCAACGTTTTTGAACACAAACTCGAATTTGCCGGCGAAAGCGCCGCCGAAAAAATCGGCCGGTTATGCAACGCCCTGCTCAGGGAAAAAGCTGACGCCGCGTTTTTCAGCCTGGCCGACGACGTTTCCTGGCTGTTTAACCTTCGCTCCGACGCTCTGCCCGAAACCCCGATTCTCCGGGCAATGGCTCTGGTTGAAAAAAACGGAAAGGCCTGGCTTTTCGGAAATAATCTGAACACAGGAAATCTCAAGCTGGATTACCCGCTGCTGGCCTTGAGCGAAATTCCCGCCGTCCTGCGCCGGTTTAAGAAAAAAAAGATAATGCTTGACCCCGATGCCAATGCCGCGGCATTGCTCGAAATATTGAAAAGCAATCAAACGGACATAATTTCCGCACCGGATAAAATTCAACAGTTTAAAGCCGTCAAAAACCCGGTCGAACTTGCGGGTATCCGCCGCGCCCACCTCCGCGACGGCGTCGCCGTCACCAAATTTCTTTGCTGGCTTGACGCAAACCGACAGGGAAAAACCGAACTGGACATTGTTGAAAAACTGCACGCTTTCCGCGCCAAAGGCGACAACTATTTTTCCGAAAGCTTTGCCACCATTGCCGCTTCCGGCCCGAACGGCGCCGTTGTCCACTATCATCCGGACAGTCACAGCAACCGTCGCCTTGATGATAATTCTCTGTTGCTGCTTGACAGCGGCGCTCAATATGAGGACGGCACCACCGACGTCACCCGCACTGTTGCCCTGGGCGTTCCTTCCCGGGAAATGGCCGAAAACTTTACGCTGGTTCTGAAAGCGCACATTGCCTTGAGTTCGGCGGTTTTCCCGACACACACGCCCGGCGGCGCACTGGATGTGCTTGCCCGTGCTCCCCTGTGGAACGCAGGTAAAGACTACAACCACGGAACCGGACATGGTGTCGGCTGTTTTCTTAACGTACACGAAGGTCCGCAGCGCATTTCCCGCTCAAACGGAGCTTACCCGTTGGCCGCCGGAATGATAACCTCCGTCGAACCCGGTTATTATGAAGAAAACCGTTACGGCATCCGCATTGAAAATCTGGTCGAAATTACCGATGCCGCTCCCGAATTGCCGGCCGGTTATTTAAAATTTAAAAATTTAACCCTCATCCCCATTGATAAACGCCTGATTAATAAATATCTGTTGAACGACGGGGAAATCGACTGGTTAAACAATTACCACCGGCAGGTTGAAGAAGCTTTGTCTCCCTATCTGACGGCGGCTGAAAGAAACTGGCTGCAGGAGGCCTGCTCCCCGCTTTGATAACAGTCAATCCGAGGAGAAAACCATGCTTAAAATATTCTGGTCGTTTTTGATTTTGGTGGCCATCGCCCTGCCGCTGCATGCCGAATTGTATTACGAAGGCGGCTACAATCCGAATCAAACGCTGCAACAGCAGCTTGCCGAAGACAATCCGCGCTATCCGCGGCCGATTATCTTTGTCTTTTATGACAACAACCCCTGCTATGAATGCCCGCAAACCATAGAACTGATTGAAAATATTTATAACAAATATTTTGCGGACCAATATGACTTTTACATCATCAACTACCAAGACGACGAAAACTACAACTTTATTCAAAACTATAATCTCAGCCTGCCGCTGGAAGTTGTTCTGCAGCGGGTAGAAGACGGACAAATGACGGCTTTCCGTAAACTCGAATATCTGCAAAATCAGATTTCCGACCCTGTCAGTTTCAGCGAAAACCTTCAATACCAAATTAACTCCTTCCTCAATACCGATTAGAAAACCAAAAGAGCTCCGTTACGGAGCTCTTTTTTTGAACATCTGAAAAGCATTTAATGATAAGGCGCCGCATAGCGGACAATACCCTCGGACTGGCCGTCGTCATCCAGCATGTAATTGCGTGAACCGACGGCGTCTCCGCCGATGGCTCGTAACACACTGTTAACCGAAGAAGTCATATTGCGAATTCCGACCGCTTCTTTCAGACGAAGAATATGCCAGTCAAACCCCTTCGGCAGCTTGGAAACATAATTTCCGGCAGCCCGGCGCGACAAAGGAGCCTCGCTCTCATGCCAGTAAAGAACAATCCCCAGCTGCGGAATAATAACGCCGATCGGCATACGGCCGGCAATGACCTGCTTGCTGCGTAAATCGCCTTCATACAAAACTTCCATCGACAGGCTTTCGCCTTTCTTCTCAACCGTTTCCTGACGGATTTCCTGCTTAAGTTCAATGGCGGACGCATGTTTCTGCGCTTCCGTCAGCAGACTCTTAAGCCGGGAAAAATTTTCACCCAGAGCCGGATAAATATCGGTAAATGAGATTTTATGCAAAGAAATCAAATCTTTGATAAAACGCACCACATCCTCTTTGCTCAGGCCCCAAAGTTCAACCTGTTCGGCCAAACTTTTCAGTTTTCTTTCCAGTTTATCCATACACAAAAATTTTTAAGTGACACAATAAATAATTTCAATTTTATCGGCCGGCATCAATTATTTTGACGCCTTTAAACTTCAATTCCCGCAAAAAATGCTCTGACAAGTTAACTTCCTGCGGCGGAAACTCCTTCGCTCCCTCGCCCCGGACAACTTCTGTTTCCGCCGGAATCTCCCAATTGTCCTTTTTCAGCTCACAGCCGGCCGGCAGCAACAGTTTACGCAATTTCGGGAAAGCACTTCTCTCCACGTCTGCACATCGCAGATTCGGATAAGCGCGCAAGTCAAAACTTTCTATCTCGCTGAATTTAAGCCCGCACAGTTTAATCTCTTCGATTTCCTCCGGAAAAGTTATTCGGCTCAATGCAATCTCTTTATTTTCAAATGAAGCGTCAACGTCAAAAATTTTCATCTGATGACAGCCGGAAAGATCCAACGCAGCTCCCCGGGCAAAGAGGGCCCCGCCGATTGCAAACGCCTCCAGACCGGACGGAAAGGCAAAACGCTCAACCCCTTGCAAATCACAGCCTTTGACACGCAAAACCGACAAATTTTCAAAACGGCTCAAATCCATATTTTTTCCCGAACCGAACGAACAATCGTAAAAAGCCAGATACTTAAGCCCCTTCGGCAGCCGGACAGTCTCGTTTTCCGACAAATCAAAATGATTGACCTGCAAGCTCTCCAGATTTTCATAGCGGCTGAAATCCGGCAATTTTATTTTCGTCCCGCAATCTGCCGTGTCAAACATAATATGCTTAATCCCCCGCGGCAGCCTTATTGCCTCAGGCGACAAATCGCGACACCCGTGGAATATCACCGAACTCCCCGCAAAAAAATGAGAAACGGTATAACCTTCCAAAAAGAAAGAAGATGCCGTCATAACGTCTGTTTTTTCCAACTGTCTTTCAAACATCTGCAAACCGCTCAAATCAAGTGTTTGAATCTGTTTAAACGACACATGGTCAAAATGAACGTCATAAGCGCCCGACAAACGGGAAAGCTGCACCGCATCCTCCGGCTGAAGCTCTCCTTTCACGTTCACATCACGACAAATCAAATGGGACATATCTGCATCCCGCCACACATCTCCGCCGCACGAAACCTGTCCGATATGGGCCGTCTCGTCCAAATCCGTCACGTCAACCCATTTCTCTTCAGGCCTGTTTTGTCCCGATTCCGACAAATCAAAACAGATTCGGCCGCGTTTGTCATATCGGGAGGGATCCTCTACTTTTATTGCAAACCCCATTGCCGACATAAGCCCGGCATCGACCCTGGTTTTGACATCCTCGGCACTCTGCCCGCCCGTCAGAGCAAAAACCTGCCGGCGCAGCATACGGTAATCTCCCTCATAACCTTCCGATGCTTTCAAAAATCCGATTTTTTTGAATTTCATTAATTTTTCAAAATCCGCATCCGTCAAACGGCGGGCTGCCGACATTGTCTTTACGGTCAAAAAAGGCAGCTTGTCTTCAGGAAAAAGCTTGCTGTCCAGTTGAAGCGAAGCAAGTTCAATATCTTCCTTCAGCATATAAACGTCATGCAGCTTGCCGTAAATGTCACTGACAATCCCCATTGTCTGCAACAGCTTGACACCGACCCTGTCTTCCGCTTTCCTGTAATTAAGGATTCCCAATACGGAAAAAATCTGCTGCCGCAGGAACAAGGCATCTCCGTCATAATCATAACCGTTTTCCAGAAATCTGATTTTCTTAAACTTCCGCAAAATTTCAAAATCTTCGTTTTTAAACGGACGCGAAACCGACAGGGATTTAACAGTCAATAACGGAAACTTTTCCGGCGGCAAAAGCTTGTCATCCAGCGAAAAAGAAGGCAGCTCAATCTCCTCATGCAAAGAAGACACGTCATACAGCTTGCCGGAAACATCGGCGATATAACCCAGATTTCGCGCATCGGCAAGCTTGTCTGACATGACCGAACTGGCCATATCACTGCCGAGAATAAACATAACCGCCTCCCGCGCCGTCTCACGATAAGCCGCGTCAATCTCTTTGTCTTTATAGCCTTTAATCTGCTTAATCTTGCCGTCACGGTATTCTATCGTGGCATGCGGCAGCCATTCGCCGTCCGCACAATTATCCCGCAGGGAGTAAATAAAGGTCTTTCCGCTCAAAACGTCTTTGTCATACCCGCCCTTGCCGACGCAATGGTTCATTTTGTCGCTTTCATAATCCAGGGCTTTCTGCGTATGCAGCCGGACCAGCTGCAATTTTCTGTCCGGCCAGGTCTGAATAACTTCTGTTCCTTGCCTGCTAGCCTTCACCGGTCCTTCTTCCAGAAAATCGTTGTCATTCAGCTTTTCAAAAAAATCATTGGCATATTCCAGCAGCCCCCGCCAGTCCCGCACACCGTTCAGCATGGTTTTGAAATGCCCGGGCGTTTTCACTTTCTCCGGGTAATGAACCAAATAAGCCGCCACAAAATCGCGGATATGTCCCGCCTCTTGCAAAATGTCCGACCGCCGCAGTTCATCTGTGTTCACCACCAGGTTTCCTTTGGCATCTGTGGGAAAATGCAGCGGATTATTCTCCAGCAATTCTCTTGCCATATATTTCTGCAACAGGAATCCGCTGCACACACAAACTTTGGCTTCTTCACTCAGAACATTGAAATGATCGCTGTTCTGCAGCTCTTTCAGACACTTGACCTGTTCCTGTTTTTGGCGGCGAAGTTCCGCCATCGCCAAACCGGCAGCTTTTTTGTCTTCGGCTTGTCTGATTTTCTCCGCCTGCCGTTTAATCGCCGCATTCAAATGATAAACCTCTTTCTGCAAAAGGGCTTTCTGCTTTTTTAACGCATTGCCGGAAGCCATCAGAGTACGATAATAATTTCCCAGCTCATCCATATTTTCCCGGGAATAGACCTCACGCAGCACATTGACATAATCTCTGAAATTGGCAATCTTCATTTTTAAACTATCCTTTTCCCGCGGATAGTAACAAAACGGGCTGCCTTCGTCAATTAAAATATTTGACAAAATTTAAAGAAAACAAGTGAGTTTTCACAAAAAAAAGCCCTCCGTCAGGAAGGGCTTGCCGCTGACTTGCGCAGCCTGAGCTTTTTGGCATGGCGCAGGCCCAGCTCATAAATAAGCAAAATAATGCCGGAAAACACCAACGGCAACAGATAATAAATAATCCGGTAAGCAATCAACGCCCCGAACAGCATCGCCTGATTGTGCTCGCCGGGAATAATAAACATAAACAACCCCTCAAACACGCCCAAACCGCCCGGAACCTGGCTGAATACCCCCAAAACCTGGGCAATCAGAAAGACCCCGATGAAAACGTCAAACGGAATGTTCACAAACGGAATCAATGAAAAATACAATACCAGAGAAGCCATTAAAATGTCTGCGCCGCCGATAAACACCTGCGCCAAAGCCATTTTAAAGCTCGGAATGTCAAATTCAATGTCTTTAATTACGATCGGTTTTTTATAAAACAGCGAGGCCCAGAAGTAAACGCCCAGCCCGGCAGCCGAACACAATGCGGTAACGGTTGTCGTCATTTTGGAAACCGATCCTTCGCCGAAAGCATGATCCGGCGTTAAAACATACCCCATAATCACCAAAAAGAAACAGGCCACCAGATAAGTAAAACCGGAAAAGGTCACCATTTTGACAATATCTTCGCCATGAAAACGCCAGCGGGTATAAAGACGATAACGGATAGCGCCGCCGGAAACAATGGCATGCCCCGCATTATTGCTGACCGAAAAACCGATAAAGCCGACAAATATCCATTTCCAGGCAGCCAGCTTGCGCCCGATGTATTTCAGCGCCAGAAAATCATAAGAAGACAGAGCCACATAACCGATAAAAGACGCCGCACAGGCATAAAGCAAATTCTGCCGCGGAATGCTCATCAGCGCATCCTGAATATCCTGCAAATGATATTTCGACAACTGCCGATACAGCATGTAAGCGGCCAGGGCAAAGAAAAACAACCCTGACCAGGAAATAATCTTTTTTATCAAACGTTTGGCTCTAAACGACATTATTTATCAATTCCTGCTAAATTTTCCACTATAATATAAGCACTGTTTTAACCGTTATAAACTGCTTTGCCCGATTAATCAAATCAAATAAACAGTTATTCTGAAAAATCGGAACGAAACACAAAACGGATAAGAAACGAAAAAAACGTCGTTTTCCCAAAGTGAGGGAATTAGTTCTCTCAGACAACTAATCCCCTCTGAATGCTAAATTAGCATAAATAAATTTAATTAAAACTAAAAGCTTTAACAAGATTGCAAATTAAATCTATAATTATCAAAAAGCGGCTCTAACCGGACTTTTCAGCCCGATTTAACTTGTGAATAACTACAAATGCAATCATACGGTGCAGATAACGGCAAAAACTAATTTTTGCCTTTTCCTTCTTCCTTCATCTCTGCCCAGCGTTTCAGATTGGCCTGTACGACGTTATCTTCCGGTGCCAGCTGACGAGCCGTTTGCAAATACGATTCCGCATTTTGCCAGTCCCCTTCGCTCAAATAACTGACAGCCATTGTATTCAGGCTTTCAACATGATCGGGATAATAACGCAGAACAGTCTCCGCCACCCGACGCATTACATCCGTCTTATTGTCTTCCCACAGAATTTTCTGATAATTCTGCACGACCCCGAGCATAAAAAGCCTGTCACGGTCTTCCTCTTTCAGCCATTTCCAACGATTGTCATTAGCGGCCGAATAATCCAGAATCTTAACCAGCTCATTTCCCATACAGTCATAATCGGCAATCATCTGACACATATAAACTTTGCCGAAACGCAAATCCAAATGGTCAGGATAAGCTTCAATTCCCAGATTAATATAATCAAAGGCCTGCTGCGGCTCATTTTCTTCAAGAGCGCGATTCACCTTCTCCGCATAAAAAGCCGCATCCGGTTCCGCATAAGACAAAACCCGGTACGCTCCCCAAATTCCCAAAGCCGCCAACATCACGGCCAGCAAAGCCAACAGTTTTTTCATTGCTGAATCCTTTTCGCTCAATTAATCTGCCTCATCTTAAACGCAAAAAAGTTAATAAAGGCTCAATCGCCGAAATCAAAAAACAGTCCTCCGTCCTGACGATCGTAATACACGTTTTTATAGTGACGACTGAGGAACTTAGAAACTTCGGTTTGTAAACTTCGCTCACGCTCATTTGCTTGCCGACAAACTCTCACCGCTCACAACGAAAACACCGGAACAACGGTGTTTCTATCGGTTCACGCCCGCTTTGCTTCAAGTTCCCAGATTAATACCATAAAAAAAAGCCTCCGCGATGGGAGGCTTTTTTTATGGTGCCGACTGAGGGACTTGAACCCCCGACCCACTGATTACAAATCAGTAGCTCTACCAGCTGAGCTAAGTCGGCAACGTTTCGAAATATCTTATAACTTTGGCCGGCCTTCTTGTCAATAAAAATATTAAGCCCCGGATTTTATTCGGCGGGAACCGTCTCCGCTTCGGATCGGAGATCGGCATCTTCCGACCGGAAATGTTTCTTCCGACAGGAAAGACAATGCCTAAACCAGCGAACCATTTTCAGATAGCCGAAAGAAACCACCGCCGCAGCCCCAACCCAGGCAATCGGACTGGCAAAATAGATTCCTTCATATCCCATCCGTGAGGCCAGATAAACCGCGGCAAAGGAACGCATAACCAATTCAACGATACTGGCCGCCATCGGAATAACCGATTGCCCCATTCCCTGCAACGTATTGCGGAAAATAAAAATCTGCCCCAAAAAGACATAGAACAAAGTCGAAATGTCCAAATACCCTTTGGCGATATCAATAATCTCCGGTTTTTCGCCTTTAATAAAGACCCCGATCATATCTTCGCCGACAAAGCGCACCAGTAAAGCAACGGAAATACTGAACAAAACCGAAACCAAAGAACTGCGCACCACTCCGCGGCGGATTCTGCCGATTTTTCCGGCTCCGAAGTTTTGCGCCGTATAAGTCGCCAAGGCAAACCCCAAAGCAACCAGCGGCGACGTTGCCAGCTGTTCGATTCTCAAAGCCGAGGTAAAAGCGGCAATAGTATCGGAACCGAACGAGTTGCAAACCGTCTGAATAATAATCAGTCCCAGTGCAATGACCGAAAACTGCAAAGCCATCGGCACAGCAACATACAAATGCTCGCGCATAAAGGCCGGATTATAAACCCAGTCCGTACGCCGCAAACGCAGTATCGGAAACTTCCGGCCGATATAAATCACGCATAAAACGACCGAAATAGTCATCGCCGTCAGCGTTCCCAAAGCCGAACCGACGACGCCGAGCCCCGTAAAATAAACCAAAACCAGATTCAGCAGCGCATTGAGCACCGTTGAAAAAATCAGAAAATAAAGCGGTGTCTTGCTGTCACCCAAAGCCCTGATAAATCCGGACAGGAGGTTATAGCTGACAACCAGAACCAGCCCCGAACACAAAACAAACAAGAAACGGTAAGCATTGTCCCAAATATTCTCAGGCACATTCATCAAATGCAGGATTTGCGGCAAATAAAACAACGTCAGCCCGGTCATCGCCAGACTCAATATTGTACTGGCAATCAGGCTATGCACCACCGAAGCACGCACGCCCGACACGTCTTTGGCTCCGAAACGCTGCGCCGTAATCACCGTCAAACCGCCGGTAAAACCGAAAGCTATCATCAGCAGCACCATAAAAATCGGCGCCGACACGCCGACTGCCGCCAATGCCTCTACACCGAGCAGACGTCCGACAATCAGAATATCCGAAATATTATACAGTTGCTGAAAAATATTTCCGATTAAAACCGGAACCGCAAAAGTCATTATCAGCTTAATCGGCGAACCGGCCGTCATATCCTTAATCATCTTTACTCACCTCTCGGCCGCACAATCTAGTCCTCACAACTGAAATTGTAAAGCCTTTCTTTTTCTGATTTTCACTTGGGAATACAGGTATAATATAGTATGCCGCAACAAAGATAAAAACAGCGTTAACAAAAAAATCTGCCGCCGCATATTTTCTCAGAAATTTGAATAAAAAAAAACACCCTGTTAAGGGTGCTTTTTTATGGCTGCCTCGCCTGGATTCGAACCAAGATACCAACATCCAGAGTGTCGTGTCCTACCGTTAGACGACGAGGCATCAAACTGATGCTGATATTTAAGCCATTTTTTTATGAATGTCAAAAGATTTTTTTATTTTTTTTGCATTTTATTGCAAACCTTTTTTAATCATTTGAAAATCATTGGCAATATTCATATTAACCTTAGCCAGTGCATCTTTCATCGCCCGAATGCTGCTCATGACATGAGCTTCTTCCTCATTATAGCCGTAATACATGGCTACCACTTCCTCACCATGCCCGACCACTGTTGTTTTCCAGACCAAATCGCCGCTGCGGTCATAAATCGAAACTTCCGTCTCCAAATCCGTATTTGCATACAGATACGGCATTCCCAGCAAATTCAGCGTATGCAGACTCAAAATCGAGGGAACGGCATAATAAAGCCCTGAATTGTAAACACTGCTGTTGGTCACCCGCAGCTTAATTGTTCCCTTGCGTTCGCCGTAAGCCTGCGACACATTGGCCGCATTGCGGTCAAACAAAGTTATCATGTCGCGCATCCGCCGGTCGCGCTTGCGCACGATATTAACGCTGTCAATGCTTCCGCCCCAGCCGCTGGCATCCGTATAGCCCGAACGGGAAGAACTCCCCGAATACTGAACGTCAAAACTGTCGCGGACACTTTCCCTGTCCACTTCCGTATTCAGCGGCGGCAGCAGATTCGCATTCGGCATCTGAACATTTAAATCGTTAAACGTCACCGATTTGCACGCCGACAACATGATGAGAACAGTCAAACTCAACCAAAACTTTTTCATTGTCTTCTTCCTGATACATATTGGAACAAACAAGGGCTTTTCTCCGGAAAAGCCCTTAAATTCGTTATTTCTTGTCTTCTGCCGGAACAATCTTGATATGCAGTTCTTCCAGCTGTTTTTCTGTCACGAAGTTCGGCGCCTGCATCATCAGATCCTGTGCTTTGCCGTTCAACGGAAACAGAATAACGTCGCGGATAATCGGCTCATCCAGCAGCAGCATAACCGTCCGGTCAATTCCGGGAGCGCAGCCGGCGTGCGGCGGAGCCCCGTATTTGAAAGCATTAATCATGCCGCCGAATTTGCTGTCCACAAATTCTTTGTTATAACCGGCAATTTCAAACGCCTTATACATAATCTCCGGCTCATGGTTGCGAACGCCGCCGGAAGCCAGTTCCACACCGTTGCAAACCAGGTCATACTGATAAGCCAGAATATCCAGCGGTTTCTTGTTGCACAGGGCGTCCATACCTCCCTGAGGCATTGAGAACGGATTATGCGAAAATTCAACTGCGCCGGTTTCTTCATTTTCCTCATAAAACGGAAAATCAACCACCCAGCAGATGCGGAAAACGTTTTTCTCGTTCAAATCCAAATCTTCGCCCAGTTTTAAGCGGGTTTTGCCGGCAAACTTGTCCAGTTTCAAACCGCTGCCGATCATAAACAGCACGGCATCGCCGTCTTTAGCCCCCAGCGTTTGTTTGATTTCTGCCAATTTCTCGGCGCTCAGCAGCTTGGCAATTCCCTTGGCTCCGCCTTCGGCAAAAGCAATATAAGCCATGCCGCCCATATCGTTTTCTTTGGCAAAAGCATCCAGCTTATCAAAGAAAGAACGCGGCTTGTCTGCAATTCCCGGCACAACGATGGCCCGTACGCTTGCGCCTTCGGCAACTTTGCCGTCATATACGCCGAAACCGGAATTGCCGAACAGCGCGGTTGCTTCCTGAATAATCAGCGGATTGCGCAAATCAGGTTTATCCGAACCGTATTTCAGCATTGCCTCCCGGAAAGGAATACGCATAAACGGAGCCTGATCAACTTTCTTTCCGGCGCCGAATTCGTTAAAAACACCGCCCATGGCATGCTCAATGACTTTAAAAACATCTTCCTGCGTGGCAAAAGACATTTCCATATCCAGCTGATAGAACTCTCCGGGAGAACGATCGGCACGCGGATCTTCATCGCGGAAACACGGCGCAATCTGGAAATACTTGTCAAAACCGGCAACCATCAGCAGTTGTTTGAACTGCTGCGGAGCCTGCGGCAACGCGTAAAATTTGCCCGGATTAATACGGGACGGCACCAGAAAATCGCGCGCACCCTCCGGCGAAGAGGCAGTCAAAATCGGCGTCTGATACTCGGTAAAGCCCTGTTCAACCATCAAACGGCGCATCGCGGCAATAACTTTTGAACGCAGCATAATATTCTGATGAATGCGCTCTTTGCGCAAATCAAGAAAACGATATTTCAAACGCAGTTCTTCCGGCGCGTCGTCTTCCATCGCCACCTGAAAAGGCAGCATTTCCGCCCGGGAATAAACTTCCACGGCTTCAACCTTGATTTCAATGTCGCCGGTCGGCATATTTTTGTTGACGCTTTCGCGATGCAGAACTTTGCCGGTTACACCGATAACGCTTTCCACGCGAATATCGTTGAGTTTATCGAACAAATCGGAAGAACTGTCCACAACGCACTGTGTAATGCCGTAGTGATCTCGCAAATCCACGAAGCAGAGATTGCCCAAATTCCGTTTACGGTGAATCCAACCCGCCAAAGTCACGGTCTTATTCACATCCGCTTCCCGCAGTTCCCCGCAGGTATGTGTTCGATATTGATTCATAAAAACCTCATACGTTTAATTAAAAAACTCTCTATTTGTAGAACCAAATTCCCGGCTTGGCAAGTCCTTAAACGCGCTATCACCCGGAAAAGCGCATAAAAGAGCAGGCTTTTAATCGCAAACGCCGCCAAACCGATTTATTTTCCTCCCTTGCCGGACATAAAAAAAGAGTCGGTGTTCACACACCAACTCTTTAAATTTCTTTTTTCTGGCTTAAAAGAAACTACATTTCGCGGATCTCGGCATCCCAGAGAACAAGCTCGGCACCCAATGCTGCTGCGACTTTAGCGAGCTGCGGCTGCCACTGTTCCACGGTCAAACGGCGGTTTTTGGAGCAGAAAACTTCCACCCACGGCGTCTCGTCTTTGGCAAGAATATCCGAAACCTTGAGTTTAAGGAAAATCTTGCTCTCTGCCCGAACTTCGTCCAGCACTTTTTTCACCGTTTGAACCACTTCGTCGTAGGGTTTGTTCTCAACGCGAATGGTTCCGACAACGGCAGAACACAATTCGTCACCGTGACCGTAAGCATGAAGCTTATAATAGGTAATCGGTGAAACGCGGTGTGCCAAAGCGCGGCAAATGCCCTGCGTCGTGTTCGAATGGTTGCGGACACGGATACGCATAAACTCTTCTTCGCTGTAAGGCGAAAGATAAACAGATTTACGCACGTTGTTTGACTGGCTCTCGAGAGCTGCTTTCAAAGATTCATTCTTCGGTGCGAAGATAAATCTCTTAACTTTACTTGTTTCCATAAAGCTTGAACTTTTTGAAAATTTAACAATAATTTTTGGTTGTCACAAAAACCTGAAGTTAACCACGCAACAGGCCTGTATCTGATGTAATATATCTCAAATAATAGAAAGTATGAGTTTCCCTATATCCCAATTTAGACAAAAGTGCAAGTCTTTTTTTTAAAATTTTGCGAAACAGATTTTTCTGTTGCACCGCCATTAAAACAATATTAAATAACAGGAACTATAATTATTTCGCAGTACAAAAAACTTTAGAAAGGAAGACGGTTGGGCTTATCTATGAAAGTAATTGATTCGACGGCGGCATTGACAGAATTTTGCCACAGTTTACAAAACCGGGAATTTATCACCATTGATTTGGAGTTCCTGCGCGAAAAAACATATTATGCAAAACTCTGCCTGATTCAGGTCGGAGCTGCGGATGACGCTGCCGTTATCGATCCGCTGGCCGAGGGATTGGACCTTTCCCCCTTTGTCGAATTGCTGAAAAACCCCGGCATCACCAAAGTTTTCCATTCCGGGCGCCAGGACATCGAAATTCTTTACATGCTGACCGGCTTTATTCCCGAACCGCTTTTTGACACTCAGATTGCCGCCATGGTCTGCGGCTACGGCGATTCCGTCAGTTATGAAACACTGGTCAAAAAAATCTGTGACGTTGAGCTCGACAAATCATCCCGTCTGTCCAACTGGTCTATCCGACCGCTCGATAAAAGCCAGCTCTGCTATGCTCTGAGCGATGTCACCCACCTGGTAAACGTTTATCAGGCTCTGCGTGAACAATTAAAACAGAACGGACGCATCCACTGGCTGGATGAAGAAGCGGAAATCCTGAAAAATCCGGAAACCTATACCGTTAACCCTCAGGACGCCTGGCAAAAAATCAAACACCGCTCCCATAATCCCAAAATGCTGACCGTTCTGAAAGAACTGGCAGCCTGGCGCGAAAGCCGGGCCCAACGCAAAGATACCCCGCGGCAAAACGTCATTAAAGACGACCTTCTGCTCAACATTGCCGCACTCTGCCCGACCTCAATAGAAGAGCTGGAACAAATACGCAACATGCGCAAAGAAGTCGCAACCGGAAAACTCGGAAACGAAATAATCGAAGTCCTCAATGCCGCCCGTCAGATTCCGGCATCGCAATATGTCAAACTGCCGAAAGAAAGGCCCCTGCCCCAAGGAGCAGCCGGCCTTCATGAACTGTTGAAACTTTTGTTGAAACTCACCAGCCAGGAAAGCGGCGTCGTTGCCAAACTCATTGCTTCTGATGACGATTTGAAACGTTTTGCCACGTTTAAAGACCGCAACAATCCGATTTTAAAGGGCTGGCGCAAAGAATTGTTCGGCAACCGGGCGATTGAACTGCGCAACGGCAAACTCAGCATCCGCTACGACAACATTAAACATTGTGTCAGCATTACGCCCGTTGCGGACGTTTCCGCCTAGCACTCGCCGTTTTGATACGGCTTATTATAAAGCCTGTCCAGCAGATTAATCAGCTTAAGCGCCGTTTCACTGCGGATTGAATAGAAAATTGTCTGTGCCGAACGGCGGGTTTTAACAATTCCGTTGTTCCGCAAAACCGCCAGATGCTGCGATAATGCCGACTGGCTGAGATCAACCATTTTTTCCAGCTCACCCACGTTCAATTCTTTGCCCGACAGATGATAAAGAATTTCCAACCGTTTCTGGTTGCCCAAAGCCTTTAACATTGCCGCTCCTTGCGTAATAGCCAGATTTTTCATTTTCTTCCTCCTTTAACTCCTTCTAATTTAGCATAAAATTCAATAGATTGGGAGTTATAGAACAACTAAGAGCTATATAGACTTTAGCCTTTAGTCACATCGGCTATATTGCTGTTGCCTTTCCCCGGCGAATATAATAAAATTGCCGTAAACCAAAGAGGAGGACAAATGAAAGACGAAGATTTACAAGGGCTGAGCTTTGAAGACGCCCTGCTTAAACTTGAAAACATTGTCCGCGAACTTGAAAGCGGACGGATTAAGCTTGATGACGCCGTCACGGCTTATGAACAGGCCGTTAAACTCAAACAGTTCTGCGAACAGAAACTTCAGGCGGCCCAGCTGAAGATCGAAAAAATTGAAATCGCGCCGGACGGAGAAATCAAAACGGCTCCGCTGGCAGCTATGGAC
Organism: Azospirillum sp. 47_25; assembly: GCA_001917125.1. Lineage (GTDB taxonomy): Bacteria > Pseudomonadota > Alphaproteobacteria > RF32 > CAG-239 > Scatocola > Scatocola faecipullorum. The sequence continues at coordinate 60,791 of MNTU01000046.1, read as the reverse complement.
GAACAGTAATGAATGATATCAAAACGGTTATTGCCGAATATTCCGAACAGTTTAACCGCCGTCTGCCGGATTTCTTTTCTTTGCCTGACGGCCCTGAAAAACGCGTCGTCGAAGCGATGAAATATGCCGTTACCAACGGCGGCAAACGACTGCGCCCCTATTTGGTTTATGAAACGGCCCGCCTCTTCGGTGTTGATTTTTCCTCTTCCCTGCGTACGGCGGTCGCATTGGAAATGCTGCACTCCTATTCTCTCGTGCACGATGACCTGCCGGCCATGGACAACGACGACCTCCGCCGCGGCAAACCGACCTGTCACAAACAGTTTGACGAGGCTACCGCCATTTTGGCCGGCGACGGATTACTGACTTATGCCTTTGAAATTTTAAGCGCGCCGCAAACTGCCGCCGATGCCGAAACCCGTTGCGAACTCATCAGCCTGCTGGCCAACGGCGCGGGAGCCTTTGACGGTATGATTGCCGGTCAGATGCTTGATCTCTATGCAGAAAAGCTTCCCGCCTCAACCGATGCCGAAGCCCTGATTAAGCATATTGAAGAGATGAAAACCGGCCGTTTAATCCGCTATGCCTGCGAAGCCGGAGCCATCCTCGGCAAAGCCTCTCCGCAGCAGCGCCAAGCTTTGATTGACTATTCCCGCAAAATCGGCATCGCTTTCCAAATTGCCGATGACATTCTTGACGTTGAGGGCGAGCAGGAATTGGTCGGCAAAACCCTGAACAAAGACGCGGCTCAGGGGAAAGTCACTTTCGTCACACTGTACGGCCTTGACAATGCCAAACAGATATCCCGGCAACTTATCGACGAAGCCCGGCAGATCATCGCCATTTTCGGAGACAAAGCCGAAAATCTCAGCGCTCTGGCACAATACATCATTGACCGCAAATATTAATCATTCGCTCAGACATAAAAAAAGGGAGTTTTAAACTCCCTTTTTTTAATTTCCGTTCAGAACTATTTGTTCAGCGCATCCTGAATAACGGAACCGTCCAGAGTCTGAACCATTTTACCGTTAACTACCAGAGCCGGAACACCGTTGATCTGAATCTTGTTAGCCAGTTCGCTGACTGCGGCCAGTTCATCGGAAACCGCCTGAGAATTCAGGTCAGCTTTGTATTTTTCCATATCCAAACCTTGTTTGCCGGCAATTTCATCAATCGCGGCTTCGGTCAGCTGACCGCCGAATTCAAACATGGCATTGTGCATTTCGATAAATTTGCCCTGTTTGTTGGCAGCCAAAGCGGCACGAGCAGCATATTCGGAAATCGGAGAAACGAAAGTCAACGGTTTGAACGCAAATTTAACATCGCCGTTGTTCGCCATAACGGCTTTGAGTTCCGGGAACAGTCTGTGGCAGTAGCCGCAGGAATAGTCATAAAATTCAACAACGACCTTTTCCGCATCGGCCGCGCCGACAAACGGGGTATTGGCATCATTGTTGACATCTTCAATATTGGCGTCAATCAATTTCTGAGCGCCGGCCAAAGCCTGTTCACGCATATTTTCTTCATATTTCTGCATTGCATTGACAATCATTTCCGGATTATCCAGCAAAGCCTGTTCAACGCTGACGGACTGTTTGTTGTTGCAGCACATGATGCACATAACCAGAGCTGCAATGGCAACAACCAGAGCCAGAATGGAAACATAAATTGAATTCAATTTGTTCATAGTTGTATCCTTAAGTTTCGAATTATAATTAAAACATCATATAATCTAGCCAATCTCCCATATATTTACAAGAGAAATATAATTATATTTGCTAAATAAATATCTCTTCCGCTAAAACTTTTTTCATAATTAGCGGTTATAATTTATGGCAAACTGTTCAGGATAAGGAAAAAGAAGAATGTTTCACGTCAAGCTGTCGCTGTTTTCGCAAACCAAATCGCTGGAAAGCAAAATAGACCTCTTCCACGATAAAATCATTGACGCCGCCATGACTTTCAAAAAAGCCATCCGCATTTATCTGGCCGAACAGCGCAGCGACGAATACAAAAAGCTCAACAAACAAATCAAACAGATAGAACACGACGCCGACATCACCCGCCGTGACATTGAAAGCCGGCTTTACGAACAGAACCTGATTCCCGACCTTCGCGCCGATGTGCTGAATCTGGTTGAAAATCTCGATAAGGTTATCAATAAATTTGACGAAGTCTGCTACCGCTTTTATATTGAGCGCCCTGATTTTCCTGCCGAATACCACATCCGCATGCTTGAACTTTGCGATCAGGTAACCGACTGCTGCGAAAACCTGGCAATCGCTTCACGGGCTTTCTTTCGAGACATCAGCACCGTCCGCGACTATTCGCAGAAAGTCTATTTTATGGAACATGAAACCGATTTAACCTCCGGTCATATGAAAGAAGCGATTTTTGACTCGGAACTGCCGCTGGCCAACAAACTCCAGCTCAGCAACCTGATTACAGAAGTTGCCGACATCGCCGACATTGCCGAAGACTGCATCGACGAATTGCTGATTTTCACTATCAAGCGTGATATCTAGCGGAGAAACGGAATGGACTATTCCTTTTTTATTTTTTTAAGCAGCGGCCTGTTTCTGGGGTGGTCATTGGGTGCCAACGACGCCGCCAACATTTTCGGCACTGCCGTCGGCACCAAAATGGTTCGTTTCCGTACCGCGGCCGTCATTGCCTCCGTATTCGTCATGCTGGGCGCCGTTTTTTCCGGCGGCGGCGCCAGCACCACTCTGGTTGAACTGGGTGCCGTCAATGCCATTGCCGGTTCGTTTATGTGCGCCTGCGCCGCAGCCCTCACCGTTTACTGGATGGTCAACAGCGGCATTCCCGTTTCCACCTCTCAGTCCATCGTCGGCGCGATCATCGGCTGGAACTTTTACAGCGGAAAAGAAACCGACTACGGCATTCTTTCCCAGATTGTCAGCACTTGGATTCTCTGCCCGCTGCTGGCCGGCATTATCGCCATTTTGCTTTACTGGCTGATTCGTTTTTGGCTCAAACATTCGCGCATTCACCTGCTGCGCCAGGACAGCTACACTCGCATTGCCCTTATCATAACAGGTGCTTTCGGCGCCTATGCCTTAGGCTCAAACAACATCGGCAATGTCATGGGCGTTTTTGTTGACGCCAATCCGCTGCAAAGCGTCTCCCTCAAATATTTGCACCTCAGCGGCACTCAGCTTTTGTTTCTGATCGGCAGCCTTGCCGTCAGCGTCGGCATTTTCACCCGTTCCCACAAGATCATGCGCACAATCGGCAAAAAAATTATGGTAATGACCCCTGTTGCCGCTTGGATTGTTGTTATTTCCCAGTCGATTGTCCTTTTCATCTTCGCCTCACAGGGGCTGGAACAGTTTCTGCTTTCCCGCGGTCTGCCCGCTTTGCCGCTGGTTCCGGTTTCCAGTTCGCAGGCGGTTATCGGCGCCGTTATGGGAATAGGCCTTGCCAAAGGCGGCCACAACATGAGCTGGGGTCTGCTGGCGCGCATTGCGCTCGGCTGGTTCACCACGCCGGTCATCTCCGCCGTCATTTGCTTTATATCTCTCTTCTTTTTGGAAAATGTTTTCAATCAGGTCGTTTACCTGCCCTGACCGAAGACAAAATCTTTTCACAAAAAGCGGGAGGACGCCCTTTCCGTCCTCCCGCTGAATCAAGCAACAAAATCACACCCCGAATTTGAGGCTGTTCCAGCCCTTGTTTTTCTTTTCCTGAACCGGCTGCGCCTTGGGCTGTTCCCATTTGCGTATCGGCCCGCTTTGCTCTTTGACGATTTCCTGCTGCTCTTTCGTCTGCGGAACCCCGACCGGAAGCAGTTGGTTAAGCAGCGCCGGAGAAACAAACGGCACCGTCAAATCTTTAAAAGCGTCAACCATGGCATCCACCAGCTCGGCCCCCGGGCGGAAATTAAAGGTTCTCACTTTGCCGCCGTAAAAAATGGAATAAGAATAGCACGGAGCCGAAATCAGCATATCCGTAAAATCCACCCCTCTGACCCAGCGAATCATAATCTTCGGCTTAATAATGCATTTTTCTGAATTAACAAAATCAATGTTGTCCGCCGTTGAAAAAAACTGCTCTTTAATCGTTTCCTGCAACTGGGGAGCCACCACGCCGCAAAAACCGGTGACGACCATGCCGTTAATCGTATAGCCGCTGTAATTGTTCGGACGGCTGGTTATCTGATAACAAAACACCTGCTCCGCCCCGGTAATGTTGGCCAGTGCCGCCTGACCGATTGAATCGCTGATTCCCTGCAGAATCTGCAGCCTTTTTCCGTCTTTGCGACGCCAGGCGTCTTTGTCCTGCTGAAACGACTGCACACCCTCCGGCTCATCGCCGAAATAAGTGGCCTGGGCTTTGGCATCATATGCCCCGTATCCCAAAGACATTAAAGCTGCGGTCAATAAGGCTGTCATCTTCATCATCTTAATCTCCTTGCTGATAAAATCAGTATAACGGAAATATTTAAACATTACCTTAAAAATATAAACCGGCTGTTCATAAGAAAACACCCCGCTGCAGCGGGGTGTTTTTTCTTGCCGGTCCTACCACGGGTCGGTATAACCCAGCGTCGGATCATTCAGACGCTTATTATAATTGGTATTGCCTTTACTGTAAACCGCCCGCCAGTTATTCAGCTGGTCATAGTCTTTATCAACCAAAGTCTCATTCCAAACCGATTCTTTGCGGTTAAAGTAGCAATAAACCGTTGCATAGCCCTCCAGCGTCTGGTTATAAACCGGAAACAGATTCCAAATAACCGTTTTGTTTGCACCGCCGCTGGTATCGACCGTCAGTCCCAGTAAATCAATATATTTCTTATAATAAGTATAAGGATAAATAAAGCCCATTGCCGTACTCCAGCCACGGAAAGTCGAACTGTTCGAACCGGTCAAATAAGGAATAACCATTGAACGCAGCCAGGTGTTCTTCTGGAAATACAGAGGAGTCGGCGCCGTCGTTACATAAGAAGACTTATTATAGTAATGCGTCCCGGTATCACCCTCCACATATTCGTTCGGATCACGAACATTATAGTCAATAATCAAGTCCGGTTTCTTTGTCGTAATCGGCCCCGGAATACCCGCCTGAGCCATCGAAAACGTTGCCGGCGTTAACGTAATAACTTTCATATATCCCGGCGGACATTGCGGTGCCGGCACAAAACCGGCCCACGGACTGACCTCACAGGAGTGAGTAGTCCCGCAGTCGGAAAAAGCCGTCAGAGGATTAAACCCGCCGGTATGATAGCCGTTGGCATCCCGCTTGGCCCAGGAATCACCGACTGCATCTGCTTTATAGGTATTATCGACAATATAAATCCCCTTATTGATAAAGTCAGGCAGAATGTCGCTCAACCGAGCCCCGCCGCGGGTCGTCAGTTTAATATCATGCATCACCGAAGTGTAAGCCGGATTAACCTGATAATAGTCATAGGCTCCGGCAGCCCCCTGCTGAACAAAAGAAACTCCCAAATCTGTCGGTTTGCTCAGAGCCGATGTATCCAACCCTTTATTATCAACAAAACGGTCGGCTTTGACATACCCCTGGTGTTCTGATAAAACCCTAGCCGTCGTCCCGGTATTTGTTGCCAGCTCCATAACTCCCTTACGGATATAAACCGGCCCTTTATTTGCTTCTGCTGCCGCTTTTTGCGTCCCTTTCATATCAACAGTTAAAACACGTGTAGAATCCGTCAAATTATTGACCTTAAAATAATCATTGTTTACAACAACCGCTGCCGGATTAGCGGTTACCCCCTCTGTTTGGTTTGACGGATTAACCTGAAAAACGTTAGTTGTAGTACCGCCGCTCGGATTATTGGTAACCGTAAACTTACCTCGCATCGTTGCAGTTGCACTATTAGTCGTTAAAGGATCAACCGTTAAAACATCTGTTCCAGCAGAATCCGCAACCTGCATCTTCAAATTTCGAGTAGCAAACTGCTTTCCGCCCGGATTAATATATCCGTAAGTAGTTCCAGCTGAAGAAGATGTTACCAAAAACGAATTGACAATAGATTCAATTTTATTTAAAGAACCCGCTCGATAAAACTTCATCATCTGATCATTAATCCAAACAATTCCTGAAGTTCCTGAATCTACTTTAACATCTCCTGTCGAATTAAGATACAAATGACCACTGCCTGCCGACACGGTAACATTACCAGAAGTTGCACTCTTCATTGTCACATTCTGTGAAGAATCCAACAGCAAGCCGCCGGTTCCGCCGCGCAAAACAGATTCTGTCGCATTGGTAAACAAACGGGCATCATTTTTATTGGTACCGCCAATTCGGAAATCCGGCTGTTTAAAGACGGAGCTGGTTTCCGTAACCACTGCATTGGTCGGGGCAGACGGCGTACCGCCGACGGTCAATTGTGTCCGCGCATGCAGTTTATCGGCATCAATCGTACCTTTAACTCTCAAATTACCGCCGACATATTCATTTCCGGTCACATGCAGATTTCCGGTTATTTTGGTATTGGCATTAATATTAACCGGAGCATCGGTAACACCTGTTTCATCTCCCCAGGTGCCGCCGTTATATTTTACCGTCAGTCCGCTGTTGGTTGCCGTAAAGGCATCGCCGAGTTTTAACAAATCCTGCTTGGCGTCAAAATTGCCGGCCACAAATTCCACAGCCGTCGTCTTACCTGCCGTATCCACCGTAAACAAAGCATCCGCGGCTTTAATACCGCCCTTAATCGTTGCCCCGCCTTTTTTAACATACAGAGCATGATCCGCCTCTGACGTTCCGGTTTCAAAATTTCCCGGCCGCCCTGCCTCGATAATCATCTGGTTTACATTGATAATATTTTGTCCCTGCGCCGCATTTGCACCCATCAGCAACGTCGTTTCCATCGTATTTAACTCACGATTGCTGCGCCATTTGCGATACAGCACGTTTTCATTATCCACACCGCCCTGCGCGGCAATTCCCTGTACCGAAGAGGCAATAATCGCTCCGTCTTTCACCTTATTGGCGGCAATTCCCAAATCAGTATTCAGATTATCTACACTCCAAATACCCTGGGTACCCATCGCCGAAGCAACATTATTGGCAACGTTAATATAACCGCCGTTGCTCCCGATCATTGACGCAATACGGGAAGCGCGCAGTTTCGGGAAAGTCCCGCCGTCACTCGGTTCGGTAATCAAAAACGCGGTAACCACTCTCTTCCGGCCGTCACCGCCGTCAACTTTTTTCAAAACCACCTGATAGTTTTTGCTGAAAGTCTTGGAATCTTGTGCATTTTTACTTTTATCCAGAAAACCGTACGGCAGATATTCGCAAAAATGGTTGATGTTAATTGTTTTCTTCTGCGTAGATTGCCCTGATGTTGCAATCATATCACTGTAATTCACTTCGGCCGTATTACAGTTCTGCTGCACCTTTTTACCCTGAATAATATCATCATAGTGGTCGCTGACATAATCGTCCAGCGACTTAATCAGCGCCCGCACCTCGCTCGCCGCGTTAATATCCTGCAGCTCAGTCGTTCGTTCGGCGGACTTTTTATACAAAATCGGCGTCACCATGGAAATGAGGGCCAACATTGCCATAGCCTCAATCATCAAGCTGCCGAGCTCGTTTAATTTTGACTTTAATTGCTTTTGCATTGTTTTTCTCCCCGTTTTCCTAGTGATAAGAGGTCATATAAATCAAACAGTAAGGACAGTTTTTGTTATTGACGCAAACCTTGTTGAACGATTTGTTTCCGACCCCGTCCAAACTGTTGGAAATTATATACTGCGGAATAGAGGTATAAGTCACCTCCCGCCCGCGGATTGCCATGGTTGACTTAACCGTTTCCGTTGCTGCCCAGCGGCTGGCATCTGATTTGTCGGCATAACCGAAGTCGGAGCCGGCCCCCACCACACGTTCCATCGCTTTCAGCAAGTCATTGTCCGGCTTTCCGGTAAAAATATTCCGCCACCGCGACGGCACACAGCCGAAAGTCACCAGATAAGCCACCGTTTTCGGATCATTGCAGCAGCTGGCTCCGGTTGCGGAACACCCGGGCACCGCCTGCGACAGATTGGTGCTTTCCCTGTCCAGACAATAAATCAGCGACGTATATTCGCTGTCACGTTCAAAACCGTACGGCAGATAATACTGCAAGTCATCAATCTTAATTTCGCCGGGATAGTAGGAAATCGTCGTCGTCCCGTTATCCGGCGGCAGATGGTCTTTCATATATTGCCGGGCTGCCCGATGCTGGGTAACGATTTTGGCCACAACCGATTCTGCCTGCGGAACCGTGTACAGGGAGCGCATATCTTCCCTGGTTGACAGGTTAAAGGCATACAACATCGCAATAAATGTCGCCAACAATACCCAAACATACATAACATTGCACCTTATTTGGCCGTTTCGCGTCTCTTTTATATTACCATAAAACACCTGTTTTTGCTATGGTTAAGCCTTTAATCCACTGCAAATTTAACATATCTGTAACATAAAAATCCGCCCAACTGCGGCCCGATTACTCCAATTCGCCTAATTCTACTCTTTTATTCGATAATTATTGGTTAAAATCAGAAAAAAACCTCTCACCGGAGGCTTAAAACCTTAAATCCGTTTAATAAGTCGCTTTTTAATGTTTAATAATAAAATTAATAATGTAAAATGCCTGTGAGAATAGTTTAAGAATGGGGAAAACTATGGTCAAACCAGACGAAAGCTTCGACAAAGCCGAAGACGAAGAACTGCAGATTAAACCTTTTAACAAAAAAAAGGTTTTAATTTACGTTGTGCCGGTTATTGTCGTCATCGGCCTGGCAGTCAGTTTTATCACCGTCTTCACTCGCAAGGACCACCTCGGCGGCGAAGGCGATTTCAGTATTGTAACAACTGCCGGTGAAGGCGAAGACGCCGGAAAAATAACCGTTTTTTACACGCTTCCCGAGTTATCCGTCCGCTTGCGCTCATCTGCCGAAACGTCATCAAACGTCAAAGTAAAAATCAGCATTGAATTATCCTCGGTCGATGATATAAAGACAATCGAAGCCATGCTTCCGCGGATTAACGACACCCTGCTGGCTCACATTGTCGAACTGACGCCGGATGAAATCAGCGGCTCTGACGGATTGTACAATCTCAAGGAAGAGCTGCTTTACCGCATCAATTTGCTGACTGCCCCGGTTAAAGTATCCAACCTGAATTTCAAAACCTTTGATATTCAGAAAAATAATTAAAAGAGGACTGAAAAGTGGCTGAAGAAAACAATCCCGCTCCGGCAAACGCCCCGGAAGAAAAGAATCAAGACTGGACGGACATGATTGAGGTTCGTGACCGCGGCAATGCGGCTTCCGTTTCCGGCGACGGCGATTCCAAAATTCTGAATCAGGAAGAAATTGATACCCTGTTCGGTTATTCCGCCGACAAGGAAGGGGAAGACGACGGCTACACTATGAAAACCGGCGTCCAGGCTATTTTAAATTCTTCCATGGTGTCATACGAACGACTGCCGATGCTTGACATCGTTTTCGACCGTCTTATCCGTATGATGGCCACCTCGCTGCGCAACTTCACGCAGGATAACGTCGAAGTCTCGCTCGACAACATTGAATCCATGCGCTTCGGCGAATATATCGATTCGCTCACCCTGCCGACCCTGCTCGGCGTTTTCAAAGCCGAAGAGTGGGACAACTACGGGCTGATGTCTTTTGACTCCTCGCTGGTATATTCGATTGTTGACGTTCTGCTCGGCGGACGGCGCGGCACCGCGGCCATGCGCATTGAAGGGCGCCCTTACACCACCATTGAACTCAATCTGGTCAAAGACATGATCGATCTCATTCTGGCCGACCTCTCTACCGCCTTTGACCCCATCACCTCAGTCACGTTCAGTTACGACCGGCTGGAAACCAATCCCCGCTTTGCCACCATCTCCCGCTTGTCCAACGCGGTCATTGTTGCCCGCCTGCGGATAGACATGGAAGACCGCGGCGGCAAAATCGATCTGATGATTCCCTATGCCACACTGGAACCCATCCGCGACCTGCTGCTCCAAATGTTTATGGGTGAACGCTACGGCCGTGACGCCATCTGGGAAAACCACCTGATTGAACAGCTGTGGGAAACCGACGTCGAATTGCAGGCCATTCTCAAAGAAAAAATGATTACCCTCGGCGAAATTGCCAAATGGGACAAAGGGTCTTTCCTCCCGCTTGACATGTATCCCCACGACGATGTCACCGTCCTTTGCGGCGACGTGCCGCTGTTCACCGGCTCCATGGGACGCAAAGAGGAAAACGTTGTCATCAAGATTCAAGGCAAGGCAGAAAAAAATGGATAGTTTGGAATTAATCATAAATCTGAGCATTATCATTTTGCTGATCCCCACCATTATTTACGCTTATAAGCTGAATAAGAATCTGAGTCTGCTCCGCCAGAACCAGAAAAGCCTGTCACAGCTGATTTCTTCCCTCAACGAAGCCACCAACAAGGCCGAAAACTCCATTCCGAAACTGAAATCGGTTACCGAACATTCGTCGGAAGACTTGAAAGAGGTTATTGACAGCGCCAAAAATCTCAAAGATGACTTAACCTTCATCAACGAACGGGCCGACAATCTGGCCGACCGTCTGGAAAACGTTATCCATGCCGGCCGGGAAATCAAAACCGGAAATTCTTCTGCCCCGCAAACAGCAAAATTTTCACTGCACGAAGAAGCCGAAGATTCGCGTTCTCTCGCCGAAATGGAATTATTAAAAGCCCTGCGCTCTATTAAATAAGGTTTGCCGCATGTTTAAAACACTGAAACAACATTTTCGCATTTTGCCCATGGTTATTTTTATGGCGACGTTAATGCTGTCCGTCCGTATCAATAACCTTTTCGACATGTTGAAAAACCCCGCAGCCGACAGGTTCAGCATTTCCCAGTCTCTCGCCGCGGCCGAAGAAAAAAACAATAAAGAAACCGCCGATTTGAATAAACTTCTCGAAGCCTCGGATTCCGTCGGTTCCGACACGCCGGCCGGAACGCCCACCCCAAACTCCGGCTTCACCCAGTCAGAAATCATGATTTTGCAGGAACTGGCCGAACGTCGGGAAGCTCTTGACATCCGCAGCCGCGAAATCGACAAGAAAGCCGTCCAGCTCAAAGTTGCCGAGCAGGAAATTGATAAACGGCTGAAACAGTTGCAGGATTATGAACAAAGACTGCGCAAACTGATTAAAGAATACAACGATAAAGAACGGGCTAAAATCAACGCCTTGGTCAAAGTTTATTCAACCATGAAACCTAAAGATGCTGCTCGCATTTTCAACACGCTTGACATTGACGTAACCGTCTCGCTGCTTAAAGAAATGAAACCGTCCACCTCTTCGGCCATCCTCTCGCAAATGAAAGCGGAAAAAGCCAAAGAGATAACCGACAAAATCATAGGCAATAATTTTTAACCCGGATAAAAAACTTGACAATCAAACGGCAACATAGATTTCGTTTTTTTCTGCAGACAACAATCTGCAGCGCCGTTTTTTTGAGCTGTTTCGATACCTTTGCCCAAACTGCGCAATATACCGGTACCGCGGAAGAAACCATCATCACCCTTCCTCTTGCCGATAATGTTGATTATACGATTGAAGGCAAAGACAGGGAACTCTATCTGTCTTTCAGCCGCCCGCTGGCCGACCGGTTGCAGGATATTGCCGCAAAGCTTCCGTCGCTGGTTGCTGCCGCAAACATCGCCAACAATCAAAAGAGCATGCTTCTGACGCTGAAAGAACCGCTATCGGTTCAAAACTTCCGCAACGACGGCAATCTGATTATCAAATTGCGGAAACAAGACGGCGAACTGGCCGACAGGGGAATAGACAGCCGTCTCAACCGTCTGCTGCTCAACTACGGCAATCACCAGGATTTTTCTCGCTTCAGCTTTGAATTTGCTCCCGGCCGTAAACCTGAATATATCGTCAAGGCAGGCCCTGAAACGACAACCGTTTCATTCAAAAAAAGACCGGACCTCAAAACTTCCAAACTGGAAAACTACGGCAAAGCGGCATATGTTCTCCAGCAGATTAACCCTGAAGGCGGATTGGACATCATTTTCCCGGCCAAACTGAAAAAATCGTTCGAACACGAAAACAAAATTGTTTTTGATCTGGAGAACAGCCTCCTTCCGCCACAACAAAACACCGAAATAGTGCCGCCGGTAGCCACGGCTCCGATAAATATTCGCAATCAGAATCTGACCCGGCTCCAAACAGCCATGACTTCGGCGCAGGTTGCGCCGGTCCAGCCCAACCAGGTCGCCAGTTTAAGCTTCTCTTGGAATATGCCGGTCGGCCTCTCCGTTTTCCGCCGCGGCAATTACATCTGGGTTATTTTTGACCACCCGCAAAATCTGGATATTGAGAGCCTGCGGGAAGCGGCCGCTCCCGTAGCCGATGAAGTCTTGCAAATTCCCCATCCCGGAGCAGCCATTCTCCGCATTCTGCCCAAGACCAAGCTCAACGCTTCCGTCCGTAAGGAAGGACTGCTGTGGATTGTTGACCTTTTTACCCGCGATGCGCCGGAAGAAACCAAGGACCTCCCGGTTTATACCCAATACAACGTCAGCAATCAGCCTTACCTGTTTATCCCTTCCACGGCAGCCGGAGAAGTTGTTTCGATTATTGACCCGGAAGTCGGAGACCTGATCGTCACCGGAACCAGCACCGACATCGGCCTGGGAATCAAAGACGAATACCGCTATCCCGACTTAACCCTGCTGCCGACAATTCAGGGTGTGGCTCTTAATGCCGACGCATTGGACATTGCACTCAGCCGGGGAAATACCGGTTACACCATTCAGGCTGTCCGCCGCGGTTTAAACATTTCGCCCGATTTGGACTTTCTCAAACATCAGGAACAGCTCAATCAGATTGACAACCGCATCGCCCGCCTGTCCGCCGACTTCAACAAAGAGCTTCTCGGAAAAACATTTGCCGAAGCGGAAGATCAGCTTCGTCAGGAAATAATCAAAGCGGAAGACGAGCAAAAAAACAACGCCAAACTTGAATTGGCCAAATACTACATTTCTCAAGGTCTGGGCACCAATGCGCTGAATATTCTGAACAAACTGATTGCAGACAAAGCTCCCGAGACCGAAACGGAACGTTTCCACGGATTGCTGGGCGTGGCCAATTTTCTGGCCGGACGCTATGAACAGGCTCTGGAAAACTTCTCATTCGGACGATTGCCGGAAATTAACGAAGCTGTTTTCTGGCGAACGCTGGCTGCTTCGGCACTGGAACCTACCCCGGAAAACAACGCCGTATTAATCAGCTATCTCAATTTGGTACGCAACTACCCGCCGGAAATCCGCAGTGCCATCGCCAAAGTCGGTGCGGTTACGGCAATCGCCGCCGGAGATGACATCACCGCCCAAAGCTTTATCGATATTCTGAAAACCATGGATACCCCGCGCAACCTGATGCCGCTGGTCAATTATCTGACCGCGGAAAAAATCCTCATGCAGGGATATCCGCGCAACGCCATTCAGGAATATCGCAAAGCGGCCAACAGCAACGACCTCAAATATTCATCCCTTGCCCGCAAAAAAATTGCCGATTTGGAAATCCGCCTTAACGTTATTCCTCCTGCCAAAGCGATTCGCGAGCTGGAGGGGCTACGCTTTGCCTGGGGCGAAATAGAGTTCAAAAAACAATTGCTCAGCGACCTCAGCGACTTGTATGTTCGCAATTTCGATTACTATCAGGCGCTCCGCACCCTGCAAAACCTGGAAAAAATATCTCCCGCCGTGGATAAGCCGAAAATCGAACGCCGCATGGTCAAACTGATTGAAGACATTTATCTTAATAATCAGGCCGACAATTTGAGTGCCTTAAAATCTTTGGCCCTTTATCAGGATTACAACTGGCTGCCGCCGAAAAGCCGTCATTACAATGCCATTATCCAAAAACTGGCCGACCGTCTGGTCGCGGTTGACTTGCTTGACCGGGCATATGAACTGCTCGATTCCCGGTTAAGAACCGGAGAATTGACCGCTTTGGAAAAAGCGACGTTCGGTTCCCGTCTGGCATTAATCCAGCTGTTTAACGGTCAAAACCACGAAGCTTTGGACATTCTCGACCGGACGGAGACGCCCGGCCTGCCGAAAACCATTGAGCTGCAACGCCGCATCGTCCGCGCCAAAGCTCTGTCCGGAACCGGCAACGAAGCTCAGGCTCTGGAACTGCTGAAAGACGATTACAGCAAAAATGCCCTGCTGCTTAAAAGCGAAATTTTCTGGAACGGAAATATGTGGGGCGACGCTGCCGACGCCATTAAATACCTCATTGAAAAACCGACCCCCGGCCAGCCGCTGAGCGAAGAGCAGATAAATTATATTCTTGACTGGGCAACCGCACTGAAAAAAGCCGGAAGGGAAACCGTAATTGTACGCCTGCGCAACAAATTTATGCCTTACTTCAAAGATACGAAATATTACAGCGCCTTCAGCGTTCTTACCGATACACTTGAAAACGACCAAATCAATATTAGAGTCATAGACAAGGCAATCAACGATATTGAAACATTCAGCGACTTCGCCAAAATTTACAACAAGTCGCTGCTGAAATCGAACTTAACCGAAGCGCCAGCAGTTCAAAACAATGTCCGACAATAAATTTAAAATCGAAAGTCCGTTTGAACCTTCCGGCGACCAGCCGGAGGCAATCCGCGATTTGTGCGAAGGCATTGAACGCGGCGAAAAGAATCAGGTTCTGCTTGGCGTAACCGGCAGCGGCAAAACCTTCACCATGGCCAAAGTAATTGAACAATGTCAGCGGCCGTCACTGATTATGGCACCCAACAAAATTCTAGCCGCCCAGCTTTACAGCGAGATGAAAGAGTTTTTCCCCAACAACCATGTTGAATACTTCGTCTCTTACTACGACTATTACCAGCCCGAAGCCTATGTTCCCAAAACCGACACCTATATCGAAAAGGATTCGGCCTTAAACGAGCAGATTGACCGCATGCGCAACGCGGCCACCCGTAACATTCTGGAAAACAACGACGTCATTATCGTGGCCTCTGTCTCCTGCATTTACGGTTTGGGCGACGTTGAATCTTATGCAGCCATGACCCTGCCGCTGGCCGTCGGCGACAATGTGGAGCCTCGGGATGTTTACAAACGCCTAACCGAATTACAATACGAACGGAATCAGACGAATTTCGTCCGCAGCACTTTCCGGGTTCAGGGAGACACGCTGGACATCTTTCCCGCCCACTATGAAGACCGGGCCTGGAGAATATCCTTCTTCGGCGATGAGATAGATGACATCTATGAATTTGACAGCCTGACCGGCAAAAAGACCGCTTCTCTGCAAAAAGTCACCGTTTACCCGGCCAATCATTACGTCACGCCGCGCCCGGCCATTTCTCAGGCAATTACCGGCATTCGCAAAGAACTGGCCGAAACTGTCGAAAACTTCAAAAATAACAACAAACTGCTGGAAGCCCAGCGTATCGAACAGCGCACCCGTTTCGACTTGGAAATGCTCGAAACCACCGGCCATTGTAAAGGCATTGAAAACTACTCCCGTTATCTGACCGGCCGCAAACCAGGCGAACCGCCGCCGACCCTGTTTGAATACCTGCCGCCCAATGCCTTAATTTTCATTGACGAAAGCCACATCTCCGTTCCTCAGATCGGCGGCATGTTTCGGGGTGACTATAACCGCAAAAAAACCTTGTCGGAATATGGCTTCCGGCTGCCGTCCTGCGTTGACAACCGTCCGCTGAAATTCGAAGAATGGAATATGATGCGCGGACAAACCGTTTTTGTTTCCGCCACCCCCGGCGACTGGGAACTGGAACAGAGCAAAGGCGTCTTTGCCGAGCAGGTTATCCGCCCCACCGGCCTGACCGATCCCGTTTGCGTTGTCCGTCCGGTCGAGAATCAGGTAGATGACCTGATGGAAGAATGCCGCAAGGTCATTGCCAAAAAAGAACGCGTTCTGGTAACGACCCTGACGAAAAAAATGGCCGAAGACCTCACCGAATATCTCAACGAAAACGGCATCAAAGTGCGCTACCTTCATTCAGACATCGACACGCTCGAACGTATCGAAATCATTCGTGATTTGCGTCTCGGCGTTTTTGACGTTTTAGTCGGCATCAACCTGCTGCGCGAAGGGCTGGATATTCCGGAATGCTCGCTGGTTGCCATTCTGGATGCCGATAAAGAAGGTTTTCTGCGTTCAACCCGTTCGCTGATTCAAACCATCGGCCGGGCTGCCCGCAATGCCGAGGGTAAAGTCATTCTTTACGCCGACCGTATGACCGGTTCCATTGAAGCCGCGCTGGAAGAAACCAACCGCCGCCGGGAAAAACAAATAAAATATAATACCGAACACGGCATTACCCCCAAAACCATCAAAAAAAGCATCGCTTCTTCACTCAAGGAAATGACGGAAGGCGACTTTATCAAAGACGACAGTAAAGAAGTCGAAGATCTTAAGAATATTGATAAAAAGCTCAAGGAATATAACCGTAAAATGAAAGAAGCCGCCCAAAACCTGGAATTCGAGGAAGCTATGGTTTATCGTGACAAAATCAAAGAACTTGAACTCCTGGCCATGAAAAACCTCTGACAAAAAAATTTCCCGACACAATTAAATCTTGACAATTGACAGAAATTAGACATAATAGAAAGCAAATTTTCTATTTTTATAACACTTAAAATTATTAAAAAATGAAAAAGCTTAATTTCTCTCAGACAGAATTAATCGCTGACATCCGCCGGCAGTTTACCAACAACAGCAACGCGCTCAATACCGGAATTCCGGCTCGCAATTTACCGGTTCTGACTTTCAAGCAGCCGGTCGAAGACATTCAGACCGCTATGGAAATTTTCCAGCACTGCTTGGAATATGAACAGCTTTCCCTCCAAAAGATTGAAAGAGTTCAAGGCGAAGACGACATTCCTGCCAAGCTGTATCTGACGATCATAGACAGTCAGACCATCCTCGCTATCGGCAACAACGGTCTGTATGTCTTGGATCAGCGCATTTACAAAATCGGCAAAAAAAGCAGACACTGCATTGCCGAAATCAAAAAAATCTTTGACGGTCAAACCCTCGCCGTCTATAAGTAATCCAAAGTCTGACAGTTTAACCGGCGGCCTCAGGGCCGCTTTTTTTATGATACCGGCCTGACACAAAATCAAAGAGTTCGGATAAGTGCACCGTTAATATTCAAATCCAAAAGCATGCATAAACAGGGAGAAAGCTTTTCACTCCCGATGATAAGGGTGATGAGCGATAATCGTCTGAACCCGATAAATCTGCTCGGCAAGAACCGCCCGCATCAGCATATGCGGTAAAGTCAGCCTGCCGAAAGACAGCAGCATGTCGGCTCGTTCACGGGTTGAAGGCAAATGTCCGTCAGCGCCGCCGATTAAAAAACAAATTTCAGAACAGCCGTTCAGCATCCAGTTTTCGATTCG
The DNA here is from genome assembly GCA_001917125.1 of Azospirillum sp. 47_25. Taxonomy (GTDB): domain Bacteria; phylum Pseudomonadota; class Alphaproteobacteria; order RF32; family CAG-239; genus Scatocola; species Scatocola faecipullorum. The sequence continues at coordinate 43,347 of MNTU01000046.1, read as the reverse complement.
GTGCGCCAATTCCAAACTTTTGATATTTTCCCCGCGCTCATCAAGAACAATAACTTTGGCTCCGGCGGGAATGGATTCCTGCAAAAATTTTGCCTCTTCCGCCTGTGTGGCATTATCCTTTTCTTTAACAACCACTTCCCAGCCTGAACGTTTGATATACTCCGCAATAATCTGCGCTTCGGGAGAATTCTTCCTGCACTTGCCGATAGCTATAATTAAAACTTTCATTTCATCCTCCATAAATTCCAGACAGTTTAACATTGAACGCGGCGGCAAAACAAGCCCTAAGTTATGATTGACATTTTAGACAAAAGAAGGCATAGTCTGACTATCTTTTTATTATTAATTAAAACCAATTATCATGAATACGTACTTATATATGTTTGTCGATTATGACGGCGTGGTCAAAACTTATGCGGAAGGATTTCCGACTTATCACAATCGGGAACAGGCTCCTTTCAGCCATTCAATGATAAGGGTCCTCTCCTACATAGCATGGGAAGCAGCCCTGCCCGCCTACTTCATTCCGATTTCATCCAGCCCGGGAAAATACAGCCGGAAAGAACTGGAACAAATGTTCAGAAAGGTTTACCAGGTTGATAACCTCTTCCTGCATCCGGAAATTGAAATAACCCCGGTACGAACCGATCGCCAGCTCTACGTCAGGGATATCCTGCAAAAATATCAGGTTCAACATCATCTGGTTCTGGATGATGAACCCTTCTGGTATGAAAATCAGGGATTAAACTATTTTCAAACCGATACGTTCGACGGCATTACCCACAAAGTTTTTCTCTCAATGGTAAAACTTGCCGAAGAAATCGCCCATAAACAAAAACATCTATAAATTTTACTATTATGAAACAAGAAGCAAAAACAAAAATTCAGGAATACCTGAAGAAAAACGACGAATTATTCGAAAACGCCGGAGAAGATGAAAAAGTAGAAACCGGCCTGGTTACCGTCGCAACCAACGACAAGGCCGTTTACACGCTCAAACAAGTGCTGAACTTCTGCCGGAAATTTATGGATTTTCCGCCCCGGACAGCCGATTTGACCCTGACTTGGATACAGCTTCCGGGTTTTAAGCACAAAACCCGGGGCTGGATATGGCAACAGCAGGACGGTTACTTCTTTGTCAAATGCGGCGGAACAACCGCCCATTTTATCGACCGCCGTTTTTATTAAAAAATTGTTCAACCTCTAAAAAAGCCCGCGGTTTAGGAACGCGGGCTTTTTTCTCCACGAAGTTTTGCTAAATTTTCCGGAGAACATAATAATAGGTAAACCTGTCAGATATTGCCGAAAGTCGTTGCCAAACCGGCATCGGTTGAACCTGTCGCATACTCAACGATTGACCCGGCGGCGGCCAAAATAGCCAAGCCCAAAGCCAAACCGGCAAACCACTTCAAATTAACCTTGCCGATAATTGCCGAATAAGCAATCCCGACCAAGCCGAAACCGCCGATAATAAAAGTAATCGTCTTGACATTGTCAAACACATTACGGGTTTTGGTTTGCGCCGTCGTCATTAAACTGGCACCGTCTGCCCAAGCCTCGCTGCACAACCCCATTGTTACCAGCAAAACCAAACCGCAAACGGTAAAAAGATTCTTTTTCAAAAAATTCATGTTCCGTCTCCTCTAATTCTAAAGTCCATTCTTGGACTGACATAAAAATCAGCCTGCTTTTAGAATAATATACTTATTTTAAAAATGCACGAACTTTTTTCATGAATTTTTTGTTACACAAAAAAAGCCTCCCTTCCGGGAGGCCCAAAGTAACCTGATATTTTTGTATTAGTTGTCCGTAGAACTAAACATTATATGCGGCGAGTAATAAGATTTTAAGGGGGAAAAAGCGGAGTACTGCGGCAGTAAAAATAGTCTGGGGGACTATTTTTCGCCGAAAAGCACTGGCGGAAAGAAAACAATCCGGTGAATTGTTTTCTGACAACAGACAAAGTTTGTTGATTTTCAAGCTAGTGACAGCGCAACGATACAGCAACTTAGTCGGAATGGGCAAAAGTACGTGAGCATTTTGCCAACCTGCTAAATCTGTATTAATCGGCCACAGAACAAACTTTACCTAAAAATTTGGTATGTGTGACAAATAATAAGAATTAAAAGCGGAAGTACCGCAGCGTACACACTAGTACGTGAGGAAACTTCCGTCTTGAAAATTCTGTATTAGTTGTCCACAGAACGAATTTTTAAAGAGGACCACATTTTTTCCAAACTATAAAACGCCCTCACTTCCGGCTTGAAAATATGAACAATGACATCAAAGGCATCAATCAAAACCCAATCGGCTTTCTCTTCACCCTCAATCGTAGAAGAAAAACCGGCTGCTTTCAGATTTTCCTGAACTTTCTCCGCCAGAGAAGCGACATGACGCTGCGATGTACCGCTGGCAACCACCATTTGGTTGGCAATCGAAGTTTTGCCGCGAAGGTCAATAACAACAACATCTTCGGCTTTGTTGTCATCCAATGTTTTTTCAATAATTTCCAAGACCTTGTCTTCATCTTGTTGAACAGCTGCTTTCGCCACGTCATAACTCCTTTTATATTTAGATTCCGTCAATCCGATTGTAAAATTTAAATCGGAGACCATTCCTTAACGGTATTTTCTTCTTCTTTGTTGTTAACTTCTTCCTGATTTTTCTTCAATCTGTCGCGGGTAATATACTGATTCAAATCCAGCAGACAGTCAAAAATACCTTGTTTGGCAATGGCCGACATTGCATAAACCTTATGCCCGACAGCCTTTTCCATCGCTTTAACTTTCTTTTCAACTTCTTCTTTCGATAAAGATTCGCACTTATTCAGAGCCACGACTTCGGGCTTTTTCATCAGTTTGTCATCATACAGCTCAAGTTCGCGGCGAATAACCTTATAATCATTCACCACATCCTCAGCCGTTGCGTCAACAATATGCAGAAAAGCGGCACAGCGTTCGACATGTTTCAGAAAACGGTCGCCAAGCCCTGTCCCTTCATGCGCCCCTTCAATCAGCCCCGGAATATCGGCAATAACCATTTCATAATTGTCAACCCAGGCCACGCCCAAATTCGGATGCAGCGTTGTAAACGGATAATCGGCAATTTTCGGACGAGCTTTGGTTACCACGGAAAGGAAAGTTGACTTTCCCGCATTCGGCTGTCCGATAAGTCCGACATCGGCAATTACTTTCAGCCGCAGCCAAACCCACATTTCCTGTCCCGGCCACCCCGGTTCGGCATAGCGCGGCGCCTGATTAACCGACGTCTTAAACTGCATATTGCCGCGACCGCCGTCACCGCCCTTGGCAATCATAAAAATCTGCCCCGGCTTGACCATATCGACAATGACTGTTTTCTGGTCTTCAGCCAGAACCTCGGTTCCTACCGGAACTTTGATGATAATATCTTCACCTTTGGCGCCGGTCATCTGCGACCCCATTCCGTTCTGCCCTTTATGAGCTTTGAAATGCTGCCGGTAACGAAAATCAATCAGCGTATTGAGATTCTCGACCGCTTCAAAATAGACGCTGCCGCCTTTTCCGCCGTCACCGCCGTTTGGGCCGCCGAACTCAATATACTTCTCCCGACGGAAAGAAACGCATCCGGCGCCGCCGTCCCCCGATTGAATAAATATTTTCGCCTGATCCAAAAACTTCATGTTTTTCTACTTTACAATCCAAAGAAAAGATACTTTCAAAGTAATCTTCCGATTAGAAAAATAAAGGGGATGTTAGACACCCCCTCCACCTGTTGATTGAACTTTCAACTACTCGGTAACAACAGAAACGACTGTCTTGTCACCGGCTTTTTTGCTGAATTCAACTTTGCCTTCAGCCGTAGCGAAAATCGTATGGTCTTTACCCAGACCGACATTTTCACCCGGGTGATATTTGGTGCCGCGCTGGCGGATAATGATGTTGCCCGGAATAACGGACTGACCGCCGCTCTTTTTCAAACCTAAACGGCGTCCTTCGGAATCGCGTCCGTTGTTTGAGCTGCCGCCTGACTTCTTATGTGCCATGATTTAATCTCCTAAAACCTAACTATTTACCGAGAATGTCGGTAATTTTAACCAAAGTGATGCTCTGTCTGTGGCCGTTCTTGCGACGGTAATTCTGTCTTCTTTTCTTTTTGAAGACAATAATTTTGTCATCTCTGGTCTGCTTCAATACTTTAGCCTTAACGCTGGCACCGGCAACCAACGGCGTACCGATGGTATCGTCCAAAGCCAGAACTTCGTTAAAAACTACTTCTTTACCTTCTTCACCGGCGATTTTTTCCAACTTAACAACATCACCTGAGGCGACTTTGTATTGTTTTCCGCCTGTTTTAATTACTGCGTACATTTTTATTCACCTAATTTTTCGTTATTTTAAACATAAAACGTTGCTTGCAATATACATAAGTTTTCAGCTCTGTCAACAAGAATCTGTGCAAAAATGCACTTTTCCGGTCATTTCATCAAAATCCGATACAATTCCGGTTTCATAAATTTTCCCTGCCAGATTCCGCGTTTGTTTCGGCGGGCATTTTCCTCTGCCGCCAGATAATCGGGATTATCGCTGCGGTAAACTACCGCCCAGCCGTTTTCCAGTATCAGACGGTTAATATCCCGGCCGCCGGCATAACAAATGCTCAAATCCCGCTTATAAATATCCTGCTGTTTTTTGCGGCATTCGACTTTTTCCGAAGCAATCAGCTTCTGCAAAAAAGCCAGTGCCTCCCGCCCGCAGGGATAATCACAGCCCCGGGCATCACCGCATGTCTGGGCATACTCCGGCGCGTCAATTCCCAGCAAACGCACCCGCCTGCCTTCCGCAACCAGACTGTCGCCGTCAACCGCCCGTACTTCCGCCGCCGCGTTCCCGGCTCCCAGCAGCAACAAAACAAACAATCCGCAAAAACGCATTTTCCCTCCTTTATTCCGACTATAAACCTATTTCCGCCGATAGCAAGACCTTCCCCGAGTCTTCCCCTAAAATACGCTTGATAACCTGAAAAAAAACTTTGTTGTTTTATAATCTTTAGCTTATGATAGGGGCAGGTTTTTCATGAAGAACACAAAGGGTATAAAGTCGTGTTGAAGATTATCACCAAAAAGAGCCTGTCGGTTTTGGCCTTGCTGGCCGTCGGCGGCTGCAATTTCCAGAGCACATTTAACTTTCTGGACCATCCTTTTGAAAAAGACGGCGGCGCCGCTTATGATGCGCCGATAAAAATGCCGAATTCAGTCGTCGTCTGCCGCAGCAAACAATGCGCTGCCGCCAAATTGTCCATGTCCAGAGAGTACATATACAACAGCCTGCTCCACCTTTTTGACAACAATAATCACAAAACCGCCCTTATCTGCGCCGCCAACCCCGGCAGCCATACCTGCACCGAAACTTTCATCACCATGCCGATAACCGTCGGCATCACTCCGGCTTACGCCTATATCGACGCCGTTAAAATCACCGACGTTTCTGTCGGCAGCGGCACCACCAAACTGGGACTGGTTCTCAACTACAATGTTACCTACAACGGACAGACCCCGAGCTGTGTTCCCGCCAAAAGCCTGATGTATGTCAAAAATGTCAATAACATCATTCTGGAAGACGCCGGCTATAACTGCAAAATGACCACCATCGGCCAGACAACGATTAAAACGCTGTTTGCAATTGATTACATTGACCTGGACTACGGCTTTATCGGCGGCTATTATTCCATCGGCTTTTCCGGCCCCGCTTATGGCGGCGGTTCGGGCTATATGATGATACGCCTGCCCAAAGACGCTTATCCCCTGGCTCCGGAACTCCGTCAGCCGGAAAGCGCCGGACGCAGCGTCAGCTCCCTGCTTAACGGAACAGCGGCCGCGCCTGCCGTCACCGAAGAAAAAGTTGAAATGAACACTAATGTTCAAATCTTTCCGCTGAACAAAAAATAAGACAAAACAGGCGGCCTGAAATTTTGAAAAGATATGTATAAAGCAATACACGAACAACAAAATTTCAGGCATGGCTGCCTTAAAGAAAATGTGCTAAATGCAGGTGCTGCGAAGAAATTTTGAAGGGACGTGTATAAATCAATACACAAACGACAAAATTTCAAGCATGACCTGCATTTAGCACATTTTACCCATAAGTAAAGTATTGCGCTGCCTCATAAACCACAATCTTCTCCACATTGCTGAATTTCAGCGTCTGCTGCCCGTGAATAATAACCCCGGAGGAGGCAGGAAGCTGCCCGTAACGGGTCTGATATTCCTGCAAATCACGAAAACTCATAAACAGCCCGTTGTCAAACGAAATATTCCAGCCATAATTGGAAATGCCGACGTTGACATGAATGATTTTACATTGATCTGTTCCTTCAAAGTTTCCTGAGGCAGTGCGGGCATCAAAAGAAAAGCATTTGTCGCCGGAGTTCCCGCTGTACCAGCGTACGGCACGCGCCTGTTCCCGTTCGTCATTCCGGCGGTGCACTTTCCCTGTCGGAACCAAAATCCCGCGAACGTCGTTGAAATAAAGCTTGGCAGCCTTCGGCCCCGTCAGCAAACCGGAAACCGGTTTATTGAAACTGATCAGCTGTCCCTGTTTATCGCTCAGGGTAAGATTAATAAAATCCTTGATAATCAGTTTTGAATTATTGGCGATATTGCCGTAAATGAAATGTCCCCGAATTTTGACAAACTCCTCAGTCGGCGCCATAAAATTATACTGCGTTTCATTAAACAGTTCCAACTTGGTCTTGCCGCCCTTCAGCAGTTTGGCATAACGGACAACATTATCTGCTTTCGGCAGCACCAGCTCTTTATCTTCCGGATTCAATCTCAGCCGGTAATCGTCAAAAATAATTAGACTCCAGTTTTCCAGCTCATAAGTATCAAAATCCACATCACTCAAAGTCAGATTATATATTTTTTCATCTGCCTGGAATTGGCCAAAACCGGCTCCCTTGTTAAATTCATAAAATGTCGGAATTAAGGCGTCGCGTTCATCATCAGTCAATTCCCGACAGACAATTTCAACCGGCTGTTCATCCGTTTGCTGAAACTCCCGGCCGTCTGCCGATATCTCTTCTGCCGGCACCGAAGGCCGGGGAACAAAGACCGGAACGTTTTCTTCCGTTTCCTCAACAACAGATACTTCCTCATTCGGAGCAGCCTCCGAATTCTCCGGTATTTTCGGTTCCGGCACTTGGTAATCCTTAACCGGAACCGTTGCGGCATCAATTTGCTGCACACCCTCATCTTCACTGACGGAAGCCTCGTCGAAAATATCTCCGCCGGCATCAATCTTGCTTTCCGGTTCTGTCTTAACGCCAGTCACATCTTCAAAAGCGGCGACAACGGTTTCCGACGGTTCATCTTCTTTTATTTCATCAACCGCAGCTTCCGGCAAAAGCGATTTCATTTCACCCCCGGCCGGCTGTTCCGTAACCACTGGCTGCTCAATCTGATTTTCTGTCTGAATCTCTTCGAAAATCAGCGGTCCACTCTCCTCTGCCTCAACCGCATCAAAAACCTCTGCCTCCGGCATCTCTGCCGCCTCAATCTCAGTTTTTTCTTCCTCGGCAGGGATATTTGGCTCTGGCTCTGGCTCTGGCTCTGGCTCTGGCTCTGGCTCTGGCTCTGGCTCTGGCTCTGGCTCTGGCTCTGGCTCTGGCTCTG
>MNTU01000046.1:0-35655 GCA_001917125.1 Azospirillum sp. 47_25 | reverse complement strand
GCTCTGGCTCTGGCTCTGGCTCTGGCTCTGGCTCTGGCTCTGGCTCTGGCTCTGGCTCTGGCTCTGGCTCTGGCTCTGGCTCTGGCATCTGTTCATCTGCCCCGCCGTTTTCACCACCCGGGCCCGCAAAAGTTTCCGCTATCTGTTTATCTCCGTCTGTCACTAAAACTCCCGCTTCGGCCTCCCTGTCGGCTTGACCTGTATCTTCCGTCGCAAACGGTTCAGCAGCAGGCGTCTCTGTCGTTAAGGGAAGCTCTTCGGGTTGCTGTGCTTCCGCAATTTCAAATTCAGCTTCCGCAGAAACTTCCGGAACCGTTTTCTCGTCATTTAAATGCAAATCAGGCTCCGGCGTTCCGAATAACATTTTTTCAAAATCATCATCCGCCAAATCCGTTACGTCCGGCAAAGGTGAATCGTCATCTAAAATATCATCCAGACTGAATTCGCCGGTTTCGGCTTTCAGAAAATCATCATCAAACGAAACTGCCGCTGTCGTCTCTTTTTCCGCCGCAGGAACTGCTGCTGCGTCCATCTCAAAATGCGGCTCGGAAATTTTTTCTCCGGCATCTTCTCCCGGCAAACCGATTTCAAAACGAGGTTCCTCAATAATCTCCCCGCTTTCATCTGCCGCGGAAACCGGTTCATAAACCACATGCGGCTCAACCGGCGCATTTTCCTGCGCCGCATCTTCTCTGAAAAACTGCGGAATATCCTCCTCCGCCCCCGTGTCGGAAGAAATCTCCACCGCCGGAACGTCGGCTTCCGCGGTTGCTGTCATCTTCTCACCCGAAGACAAATCTGCCCCGTTTCCGGAAACGACTGCCGCTGCCTCATCTGCGGGAACCTCCACATATTCATACTCATATTCCGCTCCTTCCGGCAATTCTTCGCCTTCAGCCAGTTCGATATATTCGTATTCATATTCCTCATCGGCCGGTTTCGTCGGCTGATTTGCTGTTTCTTCGACCATAACTGTCCTCTCTAAAACTTAAACTTGCAAACAATTATAATCTGATTCTCTTAAAATCGTTTTAACAACGAAAAAAGCACCGAAATAAAATCCGGTGCTTTTTCCTTTGGGTAGCTCGCAAATTCTCACCACTGAGGTTTAGCCCAACCAGGCCATGAATTTACGAATTTGCGTGCTATAAGGGAATAGAAATGAGTACCCTCAAGCCTCCTATAGGACTGTCCAGGAGCTCAATCGTGCCTCCGTGGGATGTTATGACATCTTTGGCAATCGACAAACCCAAGCCGACGCCGCCGGTTTCTTTATTGCGCGATTCGTCAAGGCGATAAAAGGCCTTAAACACTTCTTCGCGCTTATCCGCCGGGATACCGGGACCGTCATCGTCAACCACAATTTCCATTTTGCGGTTGTTGCTCTCCAAGTCAACCGACACGGTTTTGCCGTACTTGAAAGCATTGCCGATGATATTGGTCATTGCCCGTTTCAAAGCCTGTTCCCGCCCCTGAATGGCACTGACCTGGTCATTGGTCTTATAACGGATCATTGCATTTTGGTTGCGGAATTTGTTCAACACGCTCAAAATCAACTCGTTCATATCAACGAAAGCCGCTTTTTCACCGCCCTCGCCGCTGACAAAAGAGAGATAGCCGTCAAGCATCTTTTCCATTTCGTCAATGTCGGCCAGCAAATCCTTCTGCTCCTGCGGATCCGGCAGCATTGTCGCCTGCAGTTTCATGCGCGTCAGCGGCGTGCGCAAATCATGCGATACCCCGGCCAGCATCTGCGTACGTTCGCTGATTTGACGCTGAATGCGCTCCTTCATTTTAATAAAGGCAATCGCCGCTTTCCGAACTTCGGAAGAACCGTACGGTTTGAAATCCTTGTTGTCAATGCCTTTACCGAAATCTTCGGCCACCTGAGCCAGTTCGGCAATCGAACGAACCTGTATGCGCAAAAACAGCACGGCAACCAAAAACAGCAACATTGACGTGCCAATCATCCAGGCGACAAAACCGAAAATCGAAGTCGAGAAAATATTTTTGGAAGAAGTCTCAAACTTAAACAAACGTTTCGGCGTGTCAACAAACACCGTCAAATTGCGGTCGCCGTCCTTGCCCATATAAATACTGGTCAGATAATCGGGAAACTTGCGGCGCAGGTCGCTTTCCAGAAAACCGGTAACCAGTTCGTTGTTGCGGCTGACTTTATTGATAATCCGATGTTTGTCTTTGTTCAGATAAACACTGACGCTCATATCCAGCGTTTCATCGGTCACCTTTTTGATTTCCTGCAGCTTATCGGGAGATTTTTCAATCAGCTGCATCACAAAAGACATATCGGAAGTCAGGTTATTCGACAAACGTCTGCCGACCCGGCCCCAGCTGCCGTCAAAAAAGGCGACAATCGAAACCACCTGAACCACAATCAAAGGAATAAAAATCAATAACATCGTGCGGAAAAATAAAGTCTTCGGCAAAAGCTTATACTTTAAAAAGCGCAAAGTGTTATCGATTTTTTCGGGAAATTTCACTCGCATTTATTCACTCCTAAAATCAATAACTGCGCTCATCTTATAATCATTCGCCGGCAAATTCCAGCAAAATAATCATTCCTCCAAAAACGAAAAGTTACAAAGTACTACAAAAGATTGACAAGCGCACCCATTTCTCTTATTGTCATGTCAAGAGCTCAAAACTCTTCTACAAGAATTAATAAAGCCCGCTTATGTGGGAGTCCGTCCGAATATATTGAATAGGCGGGTAGTTGCTTGTAGACTATTTTGAGCTCCCACACTCAATTATTAAATTCAAAAAAATTTACAAGGACAAATCATGAAAAGAAAAGAGACTGACATTTTAAACCGCTTCTACAAAGACTGCGGTATGGAATTATTCAAACTCAGAACCGAACACAAGTTGAACCTGATTAAATTGAGCCATAAAACATTAATCCCCGCGGCCAAACTTGATTTGATTAAAAGAGGCGAATGCCGCGAGCCTTGGACATTGTGTAAACTTGTCGCTTTCTACGGCAAATTAATCCACATAAAACTAACCGAATAACATAGCACAACGAAAAAACTTGGATAGCGAGTCGAGTGATAAGATTTTGCCCGCCCGGCAAATCTGTATTAACCGACCGCTAAACAAGTCTTTTACCCTTGTTATTCGGGAAGCAGCATATACCCCTTTCCGCGCACGGTTTGCAGATAACGCGGATTTTTGGAATCTCTTTCAATTTTTTTACGCAGCCGGGTAATCTGCACGTCAATTGAGCGCGGACTTTGCCCGGCCCCCAAAATTTCCGCCAGTTTTTCGCGTGAAAAAACCTGCCCGGCTTTCTGCCCGAGAACTGACAGCAGCAGCTGTTCAACCGGGGTAATATGAATAATCTGATTTTGCTTGGTGGAAAGCTCTTTCTTCTCCATGTCATACAGACACAGTCCCAAATCCAGAACTTGGTTTTCAAGTGCGTTTTCTTTCGGTGCCCGTTTCAAAATATTTCTGATTCGCAAAACCAGCTCTTTCGGTTCAAACGGTTTGGCCAGATAATCATCCGCACCGGTCTCCAACCCGGCAATCCGGTCTGCCGTTTCGCCCATTGCCGTCAGCAAAATCACCGGAACCATACTTTCCTGCCGCAGCGTCCCCAAAAAATCAAGCCCGCTTTCGTTCGGCATCATAATATCGACAATCAGCAAATCAAATTTATATTCGCTCAGGCGCTCACGGGCTTCAGCCGCATCTTTGGCCACCGAAACATAAAAATCGTTCTCACGCAGAAAACGCTGCAGCAGGGAACGCAGACGGGTGTCATCGTCCACCACCAGAATATGAGCTTTATCCGTCTCCATTTCCCTGCTCCGCGGTATTATTTTCCGGATTTGGCAGCCGCTTTGGCGGTGCTTCTCTTGGCCGGCGTTTTTTTGGCAGCCGGTTTTCCGGCTTTTTTAACTTTCAGCGGCTTTTTCGCCAAAACTTTTTTGGCATGCATTTTTTTGATGCCGGTCTTGGCTTTTTCAACCACCGCCTTAATTTCTTCAACCGCTTCCTTAACATCGGCCAGCTTCGGATTTTTTGCCGCTTCCACCGACTTTACATAATCCAGACTTTTCTGAAAATACTGATAGCCGGTTACAAAGGTCAGCACAGCGGCAACCCACAGCAAAATAACGCCCAGATTATGGAACATGTAACCGACCAGAATCATCGACAGCGCCGTCATCTGAAAACCGGTTTTCCATTTGGCCAAACGTGTTACCGGCATACCGACATGAACTTCCGCCAAAAACTCGCGCAGACCGGAAACCAGAATTTCGCGGCAGAGAATGATGATGACCGGAATAAAGTTCACCGGATGAACCATATTGTCCGCCAGAATAACAATCAAAGCCGAAGCCACCAGCAACTTGTCGGCAATCGGATCCAGCAGCCGCCCGAATGCGGAAGTCTCGTTGCGGGAACGCGCCAGATAACCGTCAAAATAATCGGTAATTGACGCAACGATAAACAGAACCGCCGCCAGCATGGACCAAACGGCAGTATGAATATAAATAGACAGGAAGATTACCGGAATCACTAAAATACGCGAAATGGTAAGTAAATTTGGCAGACTGTACACTTTCCAACCTCTTTGAATATGATTAAACTTTTGAATTATCCTAAGGCAGAATTTTCATTTATGGAAGTAATTATATATCTTTTCCGCCGTTTTTTTGCTGATACCGCCGACTTTTTCAATATCTTTGATACCGGCCTGAGAAATTTCCTCCACCGAACCGAAATAATTCAGCAAATCTCTTTTCCGCTTGGCGCCGATTCCTTCCACCTCGTCCAAACGCGATTTGGTAATCGACTTGGCCCGTTTCTTCCGATGCGTTCCGATAGCAAAACGGTGCGATTCGTCACGCAGATTCTGCAAATAAAACGCTATCGGCGACTGAAAAGGCAAGGCAAAACTTTCTTTGCCCAGCTGATGATAAAATTCTTTGCCGGCATTGCGCTCCGGCCCCTTGGAAATGGCGATGATCGAAATCCCCGTCAAATCAAAATCTTTTAAAGCTTCGTGCACCGCATGCAGTTGCCCCAGACCGCCATCCAGCAAAATGACGTCAGGACGGTTCTCCGGTGCCATCCGGTTGAAACGACGGGTCAGAACCTCCTTCATCATCGCAAAGTCGTCATTGGTAATTTCCGAATTTTTGATGTTAAAAGTGCGATAGCTTTTCTTGTCAAACCCTTCCGGCGTCGCAACCACCATCGCCCCGATAGCGTAGCTGCCCTGAATATGCGAGTTGTCATAAATTTCAATCCGCTGCGGCAGCCGCGGCAAATTAAACACCCGCTGCATTTCTTCCAGATTGCTTTTAACCGAGGCTTCCATTGCCATTTTCCGGTCAATCGAGGCATAGGCATTGTCTAAAACATTGCTCAGCAGCTTGGCCTTTGCCCCTTTCTGATAAGTATTGATATGCGTTCCCAGCGCCTCTTCCAAAAACTCGCCGTTTTCCAACGGCTGCGAAACAATAACCTCTTTCGGCGGAATATGCTCGCTGTAAAAACTGCCTAAAAAAGCTTCCAGAATTTCGCCGTCTTCCGCTCCCTGCGTCTGCTTGGGAAAATAAGGCACATTGCCGCAGTTCTGCCCCGAGCGGATAAAAAAGACCTGAATGCACACCACGTCATTCTTGCGCGCAATCGCCACAATATCGCATGAACTGATAGTGGCATATTCAACCATCGTCCCCGTCTGTACATTCGTCAAAGCGCGGATACGGTCACGAAAAACCAAAGCCTGTTCATAATCCTGCCGGTCACTGGCCTTCTGCATCTTTTCCGAAAGTTCGGCTTGAATTTTGGTATTTTTCCCGTCCAGAAAATCCACCGCTTCCCGCACCAGTTTATGGTAATCTTCCTTGGATATCCGTCCCACGCACGGTGCGGAACACCGTTTAATCTGATACATCAGACAGGGGCGCTCGCGGTTTTTAAACACGTTGTCGCGGCAGGAACGCAGCAAAAAAGCCTTCTGCACCGTGTCTAACACGTTATTGACCGCCAGCACGCTGGCAAAAGGACCGAAATATTTGCTCTTGTCATTGCGCTTGCCGCGATATTTGCGCAGAGACGGAAATTCGGATTCGACGTCTATCACCAAATGCGGAAACGTCTTGTCGTCTTTCAGCAGGATATTATAACGAGGTTCCAGCCGTTTAATCAGCTCATTTTCCATCAACAGGGCCTTGGCCTCGTTTTCAACGATAATAAACTCCATCCGCCTGATTTCCGAAACCATCCTCTGCAAACGATAGGGCAGTTTGTCAATATGCGAATAGGCAACGATTCTTTTCTTGATGTTTTTTGCTTTGCCGACATACAGCACTTTTTCGTCGGCACCGATCATCCGGTACACACCGGGCTTTTCCGGCGCTACCTTAATGTGTTTCTTTAAGATTTCCAGTCCTTGTCTGATATCGGTAATCACGTTTCATCCTCTTTTGCTTTATTTGCATTATATAGCAATTTTTTTAATGAACCGTTAGTGATTCTGTGCTATAATAAACAAATGTAAAGGATGAAATCCTGATTAAGGAGAAAAAACATGGCAGAATTAGGCGCCCTCAGTCAATATGCACTCTCCGTGCAGCAAATGCAGATGTCCGTCATCAAAACTCAGATGGAAATGCAGCAGCAGGTTGTCGAGCTTCTGATGGAAAGCAGTGAGCGCATGGTCTCTCTTTCCGCCACCCACGGCCATAACGTTGACGTTTCAATTTAACGCCTCTGACATTTTCCGCAAAAAAACGAACAAAACACAAGGGCTCCCAAACGGGAGCCCTGACTGATTAAATCCATAAATAAATACAAATATTAAGAAAATAAAAAATAACAAAATAAATTCCTCTCAACCACCATCGACTGCACCGTATCTTAACCGGCAAACAAGCAAATAACAGATACGAGATAATGTATAAATGCAGTAATGTTGAAAAGAAATAGCGTTCAATATCTGCCAGCATTTGTTCAATATCTTGTTGAGAAATAGATCTCAGCACATCACCCCACGAACTTGAGGTCAACCCCAATGCCAAAAGGTGCACCAAAACAATCCCACAAAAGAATAAAAATATCTGAACAAAACGATGAATAACTGCTTTGTTTAATTTTATCATTTCATTTCCCCAATACCTGATAAAACAAAAGCTGCAAAATATGCAGCTCTGAAGATACACTTATAGCTAAGTGGCTTTTTCAATATAACACCCCCAAAGTAAAGTAAAGCATAAAAGACATAAAATAAACAAACAAAAATCACTGTTTCAGCTGAGCTTCAAAATTATCAATCGAATGATAATCTTCACCGTCATCGCCGCCGAAACTGATTAAACTGATAAAAGACATCACCAGCAACGAACTGATAACCACTTTCAGAAAAGAGAAAACGGAATTAACCGACGTCGCCTGATAATCAATCGAAACGCCGCCTCGCAGATAAGCCGGCCGCCAGACAAAGTTATACAACACGCTGACAACCGCCGCCAGACCGTAAAAGCGATAATCAAAATAAATTGCGGTAATCTGTTCGCTGTTCAGACCGAAATAGAAAGCGCTTCCGGTCACAATTCCCAACAGAACCATCGGATCCAGCAACAGGCCGGACGCCAGAAGAGCTTGCAGGCCTTTCAGCATTCAGGCTTCCTTTCCCCAAACCCGACGGCTCAGAATATTGGAATCATTTTTATAAGGATTAGGCCAAATACAACGGGCACGCGCTGTCTGCACCAACTCACCGTTACGAAATTGAGAAGTTGCCAGCAAAGCCAGGTTTCCTTTGCGGACATGCGAAGAACCGAAAGAATTGACGGCTTTGTTTTTATACCAGTCCAAATTTTCCTGAGCACTTTTTTGCATAGCAGCCTCCCGTTTTGAATACATCAATTGTTTCTACCTTATCCCAATAAAGTAAACAAAAGTTTAAAATGCTGATTATCCCTCTGTTATACCAGCTTTTTCGTTTCAAATCCGGCCGTTTTTTCCAACACGGACGAAACTTCGTCATTCACCTTTTCAGCCAGATTGCGGTCATCGCTCCAAACCCAGACCTGAATTTTCGGCTCGGTTCCCGATTTGCGTACCAAAACCTTGCCTTTACCGGCAACCGTCTGCTCCGCCTGGTGAATGGCCGCCTGAAATTCCGGCAGCTCAAATGCTGCCAGCATCGCCTCTTTCGTTGCAAATTTGCTGTCGGCACGAAGACGCAGCATCGGTTCAAACAGAGGAAACAGTTCGCTCATTTTTTTGCCGCTCTTGAGCAGCCCCTGCGCCAAAACCAGTGCCGCCGTCATGGCGTCGCCGGTTTTGCCGTAATCAGACAAAACCATATGTCCGGATTCCTCACCGCCGACATTGGCTCCGTGTTTTTTCATCTCCTCAATAACATAGCGCTCGCCCACAGCCGAACGGACACATTGAATACCGCAGCCGTTCAAAAATCTGTCTAAGGCCGGGTTGGACACAATTGTCGCTACCACGGTATTACCGCGAAGTTTTCCTTCCTCTTTCAAACATTTTCCCAGAAAAGCAATAATCTGGTCACCGTCCAAACGGTTGCCCTGTTCATCACAAACGATAATCCGGTCACCGTCGCCGTCAACCGCTATACCCAGCTGAGCATGTGCATTTTTAACCGTCTCAATCATCTTTTCCGTATGCTGGGAACCACAGTTCAAGTTAATGTTTTTGCCGTTCGGTTCATTGCCGATAACAATAATCCCCGCTCCCAGAGACTTAAACACTTCCGGCAGAATTTTTGAAAAGACGCCGTTGGCACAGTCCAAAACAACCCGCAGCCCTTTAAACGGCGTTTCGCCGTTTGCGGCCTTCAATGCCTTGTCAACATACCCGGCCGCAGCATCGGGAACCGCCTCTGAAACGCCGATTTCATCAGGATTAAGTTTAAAATCGTCGGCCGCAATCGCCGCTTCAATCCGGGTCGTTTCCGCATCGGAAAACTTATCCCCATCGGCATTAATCAGTTTAATTCCGTTGTCCTGATAAGGGTTATGGGAAGCGGTAATCATCACCGTCATGTCAACACCCAGCGACGGCGTCAGCATGGTCGCCGCCGGCGTCGGAACAACACCGAGTTTCAGTACCGTAACACCGGCGGCATTAAACCCGGCCGTCAATGCGGCCTCAAGCATTTCACCGGAAATCCGCGTATCCCTGGCAACGGCAGCCCGCCGTGTTTTGCGGCAAATCAACTGCCCGGCAGCCATACCGAGTTTCAGTGCAAATTCCGCCGTCATCGGATAAACATTAGCCACACCGCGCACACCATCCGTACCAAATAATTTATTTCCCATGTCAAACTCCTCAACCTGATAAAACATAAAAATCATCATAGTCGCCGAGTCGAAAAGTACAAGCCCTAATCGGCAGATATCAACTTCAACAGATGTGACCGAATGTTACAGATTGCTAATCCGATCTGTTTCTATTACTTTCACGATTAAGAGCTAAAAACTCTCACTCCCAATACATAGCAAAAATACAAAGGGAAAAAAATCACGCCAATCAACAACATTTCTTCTTCAGCCGATACGGCGATTTTTAAGCAACATGTACAGATAACTGCTCAAACGCAAAAATCACTGGCACGGCAGGCCTTTGCAAAAAAAAGCTCGTCTGGCGTGTGTAAATAGAGTGATTTCCGGGAAGCCAAAAAATTTTAGCGTACATCTGGCTACGTGAATTTTTTGGCTCTCCGTAAAATTGCTCTGGTTACCAGCCAGACGAGCTTTTTAGATTTCGGGAATGGAAGACTGCGTCCTCTTCCCCTCCTCCACCGGACACTCGGCAGACTTGTCAATCTTCTCCCCTGCAATAACCTGCTTTATTTCATCGCCGGTCAGGGTTTCATATTCAATGAGGGCTTCGGCCAGCATGGTCCACTCCTTTTCTTTTTCTTTAAGGAGTTTTCTGGCGCCCTCATAACCTTCGGTAACCAGACGCTTAATCTCCGCATCAACCAGGCGGGCGGTTTCTTCGCTCATATTCTGGTTCTGGGTAACGGATTTGCCTAAAAAGACCTCGCCGGAATTTTCGGCATATAACACCGGACCGAGCGCATCGCTCATCCCCCATTCGGTAACCATTGAACGTGCCAGATTGGTTGCCATCTGAATATCACCGGAAGCTCCGGAAGTAACGGCATCATAACCAAACTTCATTTCTTCGGCCACACGGCCGCCCATCGCCACAATCAGACGAGACATCATCTGCTGGCGGGTAATGGAATAACGGTCTTTCTCCGGCAGCTGCTGAACCATACCCAAAGCCCGGCCGCGCGGAATAATCGTCGCTTTGTGAATAGGGTCGGAACCCTCGGTATATAAACTGCAAATGGCGTGGCCGGCTTCATGGTAAGCGGTATTCATCTTTTCCCGGTCATCCATTGCCATCGACTTGCGCTCAGCACCCATCAAAACTTTGTCTTTTGCTTCGTCAAAATCTTTCAGCGTTACCTTGCGTTTGTTCTTACGGGCAGCCAGCAAAGCGGCTTCGTTAACCAAATTGGCCAAATCGGCCCCCGAGAAACCGGGCGTGCCGCGGGCCACCGTGGTCAGATTAACGTCCTTTGCCAGAGGAACTTTTTTGACGTGAACCTTCAAAATTTCTTCCCGTCCCTTAATATCCGGATTGGAAACCGTCACCTGACGGTCAAAACGCCCCGGACGCAGCAAAGCCGGATCCAAAACATCGGGACGGTTGGTCGCCGCAATCAAAATTACGCTCTGATTATCGTCAAAGCCGTCCATCTCCACCAGCAACTGGTTCAGCGTCTGTTCGCGCTCGTCATTGCCGCCGCCTAAACCGGCACCGCGATGGCGGCCGACCGCGTCAATTTCATCGATAAACAGCAGGCAGGGCGCATTTTTTTTGGCTTGGGCAAACATATCCCGCACCCGAGAAGCACCGACGCCGACAAACATCTCAACAAAATCAGAACCGGAAATAGAAAAAAACGGAACGTTAGCCTCACCGGCCACCGCTTTGGCCAGCAGGGTTTTACCCGTACCCGGAGGGCCGACCATCAGCACGCCCTTCGGAATACGTCCGCCCAGCCGCTGAAATTTGCTGGGATCTTTTAAAAAGTCGATTATCTCTTCCAGTTCCTGTTTTGATTCGTCACAGCCGGCCACATCGGCAAAAGTCACTTTTTTATTATTCTCAATCAGCCGTGCCCGCGATTTGCCGAAACTCATCGCCTTATTGTTGCCGGAACTGGCCTGCCGCATAAAATAAACCCAGACGCCGATGAGCAAAATCATCGGAAACCAGGAAATCACAATTCCCCAGAAAGTGTTGGACGAAGTGTCTTCCGGCTGAGCCTCAACCTTCACGCCGTTTTTGCGCAGCGTTTCCACCATCGTCGGATCATAAGGCGCATAAGTGTAAAAATTCCGTCCGTCCGTCAGCTTGCCTTCAATATTGGCACCGGCAATCGTCACCTCGGAAATACGCTTGTTTTCCGCTTCATTCATAAACTCGGAAAAAGCCAAATCGGCATAATTGGCCTTTTTGGCGGTTTCGCTGAAATGATTCATCAGTGAGGAAAGCAGCAAAATAGCCACCAGCCAGACAATAATATTTCTTCCTGAACTCATTTGTGATTCCTTAAATTAGAAATGTAACTTAATTATATATAGGGTGAAGCAGGCTAAAACTCAATAGGCATTTTGTTTTTCACCAAAGCGACCCGTAGTTTGTAAGGCAATTCCTGCCGGGCATATTCCGGAAAAATACGGATAAAGTCGGCCCAGACATTTCGGGGCATCCGTCTTTTCAGTTTCAGCTCCGGAATAATCCAGACTTTGCCTTTAGAAGTAAAAATCTCACAGTTTCCCAACGTTGCTCCGCGAAAAGCCTCTCCAACTGCAGGAGACAAGAGTCGCCTCATCAGGCGCTCCACATCTTCCGCCCGCGGCGTATAAGGTCTCTGCCCGATTTCCTTAATCAGCTGCCGCAGCACCTGATAGACAATTTCCTCGTGTTCCTCCCGCAGCCCGCGCAATCCCAGACTGACACCGGCACCTTCCCAATAAAGAACATTGTTCTGAATGAATATTTCCGTCTGCCGGCAGATATAATCCCGGCTGCGCGACAACACCCGCATGGTTCCCGCAATCCGCCCGGTCGTAATTCCGGCCATTTCTTCCATCAACGGCAAAAGTTTGCGTACCCGACAGCGCAGAAAATCATCGCTCTGATTGCTGGGGTCATCCACCCATTGAACTTTCTGCATGTGAAGATATTGCTTTAATCTCTCAGCCGGAACCTCCAACAAAGGGCGAACAATCTTCAGCCCGTTCAATCTGCTCACCGCAGCCATACCGCACAAACCGGTCAGGCCGCTGCCGCGCTGCAAACGAATAAGAAAAGTCTCGGCCTGGTCCTGCTGATGATGCGCCATACACAAAGTCTCCACTCCGTGCTCATGGCACCAAGAGCATAAAAGCGCATACCTGGCGGTTCGCGCCGCTTCTTCCACCCCCGAACGGGGCTTGTCGCCTTGCCAAGTCAAAATATGATGTTCTATTCCCCGCGCAGCGGCCACCCCGGCAACATATTCCGCTTCCGCCCGGGATTCCTTCCGCAGACCGTGATCCACCGTTAAAGCCGCAACTCGGCGTCCCAAAGGCCGCAACAGCTCATCCATCAACAACAATAAAGCCAGAGAATCAGCTCCGCCGGATACTCCGACCGCAACCACATCTCCGGTTATTTCTGATAAATTGATAATATCTTTTAAATTTGTCATTATAATTAAAACTAAAAAAGTTTGGATAGCGTGTGCAACCAGAGTAATTTCTAACGGTGAAAAAAATTTTAGTGTACACAGAAGTACATGAATTTTTCGAAACCGTGTAAAATTGCTCTAGTTGCCAGCTAAACTGACTTTTATTTGCATTTGAGTTTGTCAGCCTCAGCCTTGGCCTTCGCCAATAAAGATTTGTCAGCCTTGGGAAACTCCTCGGCAACATTGGTTAAAGCCGTGCAGGCTTCGGTTTTCTTATTCAGCTGGTTCATGGACATGCCGAGCTTATAAAGGCTTTCCGCCCCTTTGGCTCCGTCTTTGTACTTTTCATAGCCTTTACCGAAAGCAACTGCCGCTTTGGCATAATTTTTCTGGCTGTAATAAACCTCGCCCAACCAATATTGGGCATTTGCCGCCAATTTATCTGTGGAGAAACGGTCAAGAATCAAATTAAAATTCTGCTCGGCTTTGGCGGTATTTCCGGCATTAAAAGCCTCCAGGCCTTCCTGATAAATTTTATTGACGTCCTGTCCTTCAACCGGCGCCAGATCGCCGCCTTTAATTGAATCACCGACCAAAGATTTCGGCGCATTTTCGGCTTTCGGAGCATCAAACTTGGCCGTTTTGGCTTTTGTACCCGCTCCGCCGTTGATAGGCTTTCCTTCAATCATCTTTATCCGAACGTCAACATCCTTGTTAACCATGTCCAGACGGTCATTCAGCGTTTTAATTTTATATTCCAGTTCTTCGATTTTGCCGTTCATATTGCGCATCTGCTCCTCAAAATCGCTCATACGAACCAGAATATCCGACGATTTTCCGGCCGGAACATTGCTCTGTTCGCGATACATCTGGCGCTGCAACACCTCCAGATCTTCGCGCAGGTTGTCAACATCTGTCTGGTAAGCATAACCGCCGGCCGCCTGCACTTGCGGCGCCGCAAGCCATAAACTTAAAATCAATCCGGAGAATTTTAATTTATTCATCGAGAACACCCTTACAAAAATTAAAACATCATTGTTTTGTAATGTAATACCAAAACAAGATAAGCTCAAGCCTTAAACATCATGTATCCCAAAGCCCTAAAAAAAGCGCACCCCTTTCGGAATGCGCCTTAAAACCTGTACTTCTAAAGGAGGTATTAGTTACCAGCTTTAACAACGGTTACAGCACGACGGTTTTGAGCCCAGGCAGCTTCATTGTTGCCCAGAACGGCCGGACGTTCTTTACCATAAGAAATGGTAGAGATTCTGTCAGCAGCGATACCCTGAGAAATCAGGTACTGTTTAACAGCGTTAGCGCGGCGTTCACCCAAAGCTAAGTTGTACTCTCTGGTACCTCTTTCATCGCAGTAGCCTTGAACGATTACGTTAACTTCGTTGTGTTTTTTCAGCCATTTAACCTGGGTCTGCAGAATTTCGGCAGAGTTGTCGGTAATCGCAGAGCTGTCGAAAGCAAAGAATACTCTGTCTTCGGCATTAGCCATGAAGTCACGAGCCAGTTTTGAATCGCATTCAGCGCCGCCGAACATGCCGCCCAAAGAGGAACAGCCGGATAAAACAACGATTGCAGCGAATAAACTTAAAAGTTTTTTCATTTTATTATTCTCCATATGGGTTACTTATTTAATTGCTAAACAACTAATACAGTTCTAACTTAACAACAAAAATTTAATTTTCAATAACAAAAAGACTTTGAAGTTAAAAAAATTATCAAAACCCGGAGATTTCCGACAATCAAAAGAATCTAAAAAAACAAAAGAGCCACTGTTATGGCTCTTTTGCATAAGGATGAAAATCTCAATCAACCAATTCAAAGTTTTCCTCTTTGAAATCGACCACACAGGGAATGCCGCAGTTATAATCGACCACCAAAACTTTTTTGGACAGTCCCTGCGTATTTTCCACCAGGCCGACCAGCTGAGACCAGACTTCATAATCACGCCCGGCAAGAAAATATCCGCGGGACTTGTCACAGTGATAAACACATTTCTTCACGTCGCTGATTTCTTCCAGCCGGTGTTCCTGCCGCAAACGCACCATAAATTGCTTAACGGCTTCAGGATGACGCCATTCCGAATTCATCAGAACCAGCTCAAAGCGGTCGTCTTCTTTCATCTGATAAACATTCGCTTCACACAGGACAAGGTCGTCCGGCGCCATTTTCACGTCGCTTTCCGGTTTCACCAGCAAAGCACCGTAACCGCGCTTTTCACTGCTGAACAAACCGTTTGACGAATGAGGACGATAGCCCTGTATAAAAATTCCCGGCACCAAATCAGCTTTTTGCTTAAGTCTTCCCGCAAGAATACCTGCAACGAAATAAAAACCGACCGGAATAATTTTGCTTTGGCGGATTTTGGGCCACATGCTGCAACTTTCAAAAACCGCGAGATCCGAACTTCCCTGAGAACATCTTGCTCCCGTCAGGAATTTTTCTGTCTGTGTCATAAATACTGTTTTTTTAGAGGTTAATAATTCAAGTTAATTATACAAATTTAATCGATTTATAACCGCATAAACCAACAATGTCAATGTTTTCCGCACCATTGTTTGACAAATTTAAACAAATAAAACCGGCAAGCGTCATCGCTGCCGGTCTTTTCGTGCCTTTTCATCAAATCAGAATATGATACATTGCATAAAGTTTCTTGGCTTCCGCACAAAGGCGGTCTGCCTGAAGCTGCACATTCGCCAGCTCCTGATGAACTTTGGTAATCGCCAACGGCTGCGATTTTTCAAACGCCGGCAGCCAGTCGATAAACAGTCGGTAATTAGCGCCGCAAGCCGGAGAAGCCAAGGCATATTTCACTTTTGCCGCCATTAAGTCGGCAAAAGGAAATTTCAAACAGAGCAGGCCGCTTTCCAACTGTTTGCTCATGTTCGGCGAATACAATGCCGCTTCAATCTGGGTGTTCCAGCCGCTGTCTTCCCGTTCGGTCAATTCCTTTGCCAAAACCAGAAAATCACGGGCCAGCTCCTTAATTCTGAACAATTCCTGATTATGTTCCAGCAGCACAAACAGTTTTTCCAGCTCATAATCGTTGTAATTGCGGGCATCTTCCAGAAAATCCCCGACGAAGGCATTTAACAAATCCTGCTTCAGAAAATGAACAATTTCCGCCCACGAAGCCGGACTGTTTTCCGTTACGATATTCTGACGCTTTTTAAAAGTCAGAAACATATCGTCATTTTTCATTTTGCGATTAACGCTTAAAACCTTTAGTGCCGCATATTGGCTTTCAAATTGTCTGATATTCATAAAAATAAAATTTAGGATTTTAACAAATCAAGCAAATGTTCACGCTCCGGCGTCTTGTCATAACTGTTCCGAGATGTCTGCACCACAGCGGACAAATGTTCTTTCACCGTCCTGATCTCAGCCTTTTCGTCTGCCAGTGCGACAAGCCATGAAACAAAAAAACACGCGTCTTTTTCTCCCGCTTCCCGATATACATAGCGAAAAACGCTCTCGCAATCCAAAATACCGGCAACAGCGGCTGCCTTGCCGCGAATATTCATGTCCTCGTGCAAAGAAACTTTGCCGAACAGACGCAGCAATTCTTTTTCACACCCGCTGCACAGAAAGGGATACTCCCCGAACAACTCCAGCAGTGCACTTAAACAAGGCAGCGAGACATCATACTTTCCCGGAATATAAGCGGACAATTTCCGCAAACCGCAGTTTAAACGGCTTTTGTTCTTTTGCAAAGCTTTCTTCTTGACGGCATCCGTCTGCAGAGCGGCATCCTGTTTCAAACTGTTTACCGCCGCCAGATAACCGCCGTATTGCTGTTTCCAATCTCTGATATCCATAAAATTAATAATTTAAAGGTTTATAATAGTAAAAATATTCCCCCTTTTAACACCCGTGACAGATTTTGTCAATTTTCAAAAACAACCCGATTTAAACTGAAAAAGGAGAAAATCGCATAACGATTTTCCCCTTTTCAGCTCAAAACGAGTTAACAGTGCTTAGCAGGCTTTGCAGCAGCAGGCACTGTTATGGCTGGCGTTTTCAACAGCCTTTTTCTGTCCCTTCTGTTTAACCGCAGCCTGAGCAGCAGCCAAACGGGCAACCGGAACACGATAAGGCGAGCAGGAAACATAGTCCAAACCGACGGCATTGAAGAACTCAATGGACTTCGGATCACCGCCGTGTTCACCGCAGACACCCAGATGCAGATCCGGATTGGTTGCGCGGCCTTCAACGGCAGCACGGCGAACCAGTTTGCCAACGCCGTCAACATCGATGGAAGCAAACGGATCAGCAACATAAACGCCTTTGGCTCTGTATTCGTCAAGAATAGCACCGGTATCGTCACGGCTCATACCCAAAGTGGTCTGGGTCAGGTCGTTGGTACCGAAACCGAAGAACGCGGCAGACTGGGCAATTTCTTCAGCCATCAGTGCAGCTCTCGGCAATTCAATCATCGTGCCGACCAGGTAGTCAATCTTCTTGCCTTTTTCAGCGAAGACTTTTTCGGCGGTCGCATCGATAACGGCTTTAACGATATCCAGTTCTTTCTTGGAACCGATTAACGGAACTTCGATTTCCGGAGTAACTTTAATGCCGGCATCCTGGCATTCCAGAGCAGCCTCCAGAATAGCGCGGGTCTGCATTTCGGCAATTTCCGGATAGGTAACGGCCAGACGGCAGCCGCGGTGACCCAGCATCGGGTTAGCTTCATGCAAAGCATTGGCGCGGTTTTTAACCTGTTCCAGAGTCATACCCATCTTGTCAGCCAGTTCTTTCATTTCGGCATCGGTATGCGGCAGGAACTCATGGAGCGGCGGGTCCAGCAAACGAACGGTTACCGGCAGTCCGTCCATAATTTTGAACAGATCTTTGAAGTCCTGTTTCTGGTAAGGCAGCAGCTTAGCCAAAGCGGCACGGCGGCCTTCTTCGTTCTCGGACAAAATCATCGCGCGCATATCCGGAATACGGTCTGCGTCAAAGAACATATGTTCGGTACGAGCCAAACCGATACCTTCGGCACCGAAGTCACGGGCAGTCTGCGCATCTTTCGGCGTTTCGGCATTGGCACGAACGCTCATGGTGCGGATTTCATCAACCCAGCTCATCAGCTTACCGAAGTTGCCGGAGTTGGTATCAGCCTTAACCGTCGGAATTTTGCCTTCGATAATCTGGCCTTTGGCACCGTCCAGAGAAACCCAGTCACCTTCTTTGACAACAACGCCGGACTTGGTAGCCATGGTCTTCTTGGCATAATCAATGGTAATATCCGTTGAACCGGAAACGCAGGGAGTACCCATACCGCGGGCAACAACGGCAGCGTGAGAAGTCATACCGCCGCGGGCCGTAATAACACCCTGGGAAGCATGCATACCGCCGATGTCTTCCGGAGAAGTTTCGTTACGGATAAGAATAACTTTTTCGCCTTTGGCAGCCCAGGCTTCGGCATCTTCAGCATTAAAGACGGCACGGCCGACGGCAGCTCCCGGAGAAGCCGGCAAACCAGTGGCAATAACTTTTTTCTCGGCTTTCGGATCAAGCATCGGGTGCAGCAGCTGGTCTAACTGGTCGGCACCGACGCGCATGATAGCCTCTTCTTTATTCAGCAGGCCTTCTTCAACCATTTCAACGGCCATGCGAACAGCTGCGGCAGCGGTACGTTTACCGTTGCGGCATTGCAACATCCACAGTTTGCCGTGTTCAATCGTGAATTCCATATCCTGCATATCTTTGTAGTGATCTTCCAGCTTATTGCGGACATCAACCAATTCCTGATACAGGTGCGGCCATTTTTCTTCCAGAGAAGTGCCGTCGCCTTTGGAAGCCATCGGCTGCGGCGTACGAATACCGGCCACAACGTCTTCACCCTGAGCGTTAACCAGATATTCGCCGTAATAAACGTTTTCACCGGTAGCCGGGTCGCGGGAGAAGCAAACGCCGGTAGCGCAGTCATCGCCGGCATTGCCGAAGACCATGGTCTGAACGTTAACGGCAGTACCCCAGTCGCCCGGAATATTGTTCAGTTTACGATAGGTAATTGCGCGGGCAGCCATCCAGGAACCGAATACGGCACCGATACCGGCCCACAGCTGATCCCAAGGATCCTGCGGAACAACTTTGCCCAGTTTCTGGCCGATTTCTTTATATTCTTTAACCAGTTCTTTCAAATCTTCGGCCGTCAAATCGGTATCAGACTTGTAACCTTTAGATTTTTTCATATTTTCCAGAGCTTCTTCATAGAGGTCCAGATCAGCGCCCAGAACAACGTCGGAGAACATCTGCAGGAAACGACGGTAAGAGTCGTAAGCGAAACGTTCGCTGCCGGAAGCTTTGGCCAAAGCCTTAACGGTTTCGTCATTCAAACCGAGGTTCAAAACGGTATCCATCATACCCGGCATGGAAACGCGGGCACCCGAACGAACCGAGAACAGCAATGGGTTGTTGGCATCGGCAAATTTTTTGCCCATGACTTTTTCAACTTCGGCCACAGCGGCTTTTACCTGATCTTTCAGGTCAGCCGGATAGGTGTGGTCGTTGTTGTAATAATATGTACAAACTTCAGTTGTAACCGTAAATCCCGGAGGAACGGGCAAACCGACGACATTCATTTCTGCCAGGTTAGCACCTTTACCGCCGAGGAGATTTCTCATGCTGGCATCGCCTTCCGCTTTGCCGTTACCAAATGTATATACCCATTTACTCATGGTTTGTTTAAGCTCCTATAGCTGTTAAAGTTAAAAACACGGATTCGCCGGAAAGATATTCTGTCAACCTGACCAAAGCTTTTTAAGGAGCGCCTGACTTTTCCACGATTCGGAAAAGACAGACACCGCAAAATCAGCGGACAGCAAGGGACAGAAGCCGTTACGGCTCACCCACTGAAACTGCCGCGAATTTATAACAGATTGCGTGATTCTTCAAGCAAAAAATGCTAACCCCCCGATTCTACCCACAAATTTAAAATTCCGTCATTGCCTGTCTTCTCTCAAATCATCACGACAGATATTTTTTCATTGCTGTCCCTGCAAGTGTCTTTTTTGCTGCTGTCATGCCACGGCTTTTTTTTTGTTGTTGTCATGCTCCGGCTTGACCGGGGCATCTCCCGACACCTTTCTCTCTGTCATCTATTGCCTCACCCGCCGGGTGCGGCTTGACCGGGGCAGCTTCAATCCGGATTACCCGATCAAGTCGGGTAATGACAGTAAGGAAAGCAAATCGGGTAATAACTGTAAATGGAAACCGCCATTGCAAAAAGCCGAACGGCAAAATAAAACGCTCAGTCCTGCCGGCCGAACCCCGGCTTCATATACTTGAACGGATACATCATACTGTCGGCCGCCGCACGCCGGCGCGCCTCAACTCCGGCATACAGAGCCGTCCGCAGGGAATCTTTGTGCTTTTCAAAAGCAGCCCGCAGTTCGCCTTCCCGTGCCATCATCAAATAAGCCGCCGCCCGGTTGGTTTCCTCCCGCAGCAAACGTGCCTGCCGTAGCGATTCCGCCATCCGCAGCCGCCGGAAGTCCTTTTCAAATTCCTTTGTCGGATAAGCCGACCGACGCTGCATTTTCTTTAAAACTCCCATTTTGGTTTTAATCAGGCTGCTTTTAAACAAAACCTCGCGCCGCAGTTCATCATCGCTTTTGCGCCATAAATCTCCGTTTTCCCCGTAACGGCTGCATTTGTAAATTTCCAAACAAAGCCAACCGTAATATTCCCGGTTGGTTTTTAAAAAAGCCTCGCTGTAAACCGTATCCTGTCCGGCCGCCAACTCATTCTTGCGGCACTCAATTTGCCGAAAGCCGGGAAGTTTCGCCTTATTTTGCCTTTGTGCCAGCCAGCGTTCCCCTGCTGCCCGCACCGTATCCGCCGTCAGGCTGTCCAAACGATAAGCTGCAAATTTTGCCGAGTCGGGATTTTTAAACGGCAAAACGTCAATCGCCGCCAAATCGGCTGTTTTTACGCCCTCCGGCGTATATTCATCCATTCGGAAAGGCTTTTGAGTCAAATTTTGGGGATTTTCCTTAATCTGCCGCCGGGTCAGCTGCTGCCATTTGGCCTCGTTGAACCGATAGCCCGCACCAAAGGCCGCAACCAGCCCCAAACCGATGACCGCCCGTTTCAAATAAGGGCTTCTGAGTTTACGTAATTTCTGCATTTTTCCGTTCCGCCGTAACAAATTTTATCACTTGCCGCCACTATAATTCCGTTTCATCACGGATTCAACTTATTTTGTCATCTTTTTGACAAATTTCTATTTTTTCCTCGGCCTCCCGGCGCAAAAACCTGATTCAGCCGCCACTTTCAGAGATTCCAAGGCCTTGAACAACGTTCACGCTGCTCACCCGATCAGACTCCTTTATCCTGCTTATTTTCAAGCGCTTATGGCTTATTTTCAAAGTTTTTTGCACGAATTTTATTGTTTGTTAAGCAATTTTGTGATATAGTGATAATTGACAAAATAAGCATTATATTCTATTACATTGAAAATTATTCTCCGAGAATGAAAAAACAAACATAATTGAAAGCTGTAAAAGGGTTTTTAATTTAATGTTTTGCTGATTCTTAAAAATTCTCAATGTACTGGAAAAAAATATCTTGGTTCTCAGTTACGACTGCCCAGAGCCTAATTTTTCACCCGCTTACAGCAAATTTGCGGGAAACAACAAAGTAAAAAATAAATAAAAAAAAATATCCAAGTATGAAAAATTTAAAAAACTTTGCAGCTGCAGCCATCATGATGGTTCTCTGCGCCGCCTTGAGTGTTCTGACTTCTTGCTCCGGTTCTGATATGGACATGGACGAACGTCAAGAACCTATTAAACCCGAAGTAAGCACAAAAGTGGACGATACTTATATCAACCACAACTGGGCTGAAAAGGAAAACACGTTTGTGGACGAAGCAACTTCGGTTACTAAGTACACAGACCTCGGCCAGCAGAAATCTTTCGAGATTGAGCTGCCGGCTACAATCAACTGGACAGTTGAAGAGGTACTCCGTGCATCTAAGACTTTCGACGCCACAGAGGTAACTCTTGGTGAAGAAGTTGAAGACATTGTTGATGAGAAGTCGCTCCGCGATACTCTCGTCTTCAGCCACGACAGAGTTATCACTGAAAAGTTTGCCGAGACTTCAATTGAGATGAACACGCGCTGGTTAAACGGCCATGTGTTCATTGCTAATGAAAAGTCACAGCTTGCTTATGTCAGCATTGACTCAATCAAGGCAATGCCGGAGCAAACAACCGTGAAGTTCATCGAAATGGCCGACGAAGCCAATAAGATTGAACGCGATTCTTTCTATATGCCCCACAAGGCATACTACACGGAATATTCAATCCGTGGAAAGAAAAACATCGTGAAAGACTTCACTGTTGCCGGAACTTTCTTGTTCAAACAGGAAAGTGAGGAGCCGGAAGAACCGGGAAAAGAAACAATCGAAGACGCTGAATATGTAAATCGTTGGTTTGACATGGACGAGAAGAAGTCTTACATGACTTTGAATTGCACATGGAATAACGGTGAAAAAGAACAGTTAACTTTCTGGGTTTCTATGCCTTTTGGTTGGGAATTCCCGAAAGAATGGTCTAAGAACGTCTCTACCGAAGGTCCGTCAAAGTTTGTCAGCCTTGTTCAGGATGCAAATCCGAGCATGACTGAATTTACTGAAGTTAAGAATACGAACGAAACAAACGGTATGGAACACGGTATCGTGTACCGCCGCAAAATTTCGTCAAAAACTAACTTCAAATTCACAGATTTCGACGAAATCTTAAGTTCTTTCCATCACGAATCTTATATCAAGATTAATGGCAAGGACTTCCAGTTCTTGAGCCCGAGCGAGTCTATCGCACAAGGCGTTCACGCTCAGAATACGACTGCAAACGGCAACATCTCAACTGAGAAGAATACCGTTAAGGCTGAAATCACTTTCAACCAGCAGCTCTTCCACGCTTCTGGCATCGTGAATATTCTGCGTGAGAACAAACAAGAACCGGTTGACCCGACCCCGGATCCCGATCCAGATCCTACTCCTGACCCGGAACCTGAAAACCCGACACCCGACAATGAAACTATTCCCAGCGAATGGGGAGAAATCACCGGCGTTGTTGGTGTAACTCGTATTGTGGAAACTATCGGTAACAACGACTACTGGCACACTTGTCTGACTCTTCGGACAACTAAAGGCCAAATCCGCGTTATCGACAAGAACTGGAAAACCGTTACCAACGCGTTCATGAGCTTTGACCAGATCTACGATGACAATCGTATGACCTCCGGAGCTTATCGCAACGGTACAGTTTACCCCGCAATGGTTACAATCGACGGCAATGGTTGGGTGTACACCGCTGAAACTAAGACAGGGATCAACTTTGCAGTCAATATGACTGACCAGCGTGCTGTTACCGGTGGAATCAAAAACTTCACCAAAGACAACACCGCAAAGCCGACCCCTATCATTCAGCACAATGCTGAATTTAAAACAGTGAACGGTAAAAAGATTCTGACCGTGACCTGTTATAACGTTGACGACAAAGTAACTGATATTTTCACAATCAATTGCATTCCGTCAGCAAATTAAGAATCAAAAAAAAACAAACAAATTAAATAACCCGTCCCGGCCCCCTAAAAAGCCGGGACACAATACTTACAATTATGACAACTTCTAAATTCAATACAGTAGTTATTGCTGCCATTGCAGCTGTTTTCTCATTCGTTTTCGGCGTTAACAATGCTAGCGCCCAGTCATTAACCCAAACTCAGTTGGATTCTCTGAATATGCTCAACATCAGAACTATTCAGGCCTCCATATCCGATAAAGCCCATAAGGACTTCAAATGGATATCAGAAGGCAAAGCCACATCAAACAAGATTGAAGTGACAAACCGCCGCGGTTTCCTCATCGGAGCTGAAGCAGGATATAACTTCAACCATGGCTACGAAGCCGGTTTGAAGGTAGGTTACCAAGGAGCAGGGTTACGTTGTTTCTCTCCCGAAGCCTTTGCATATGCGGGGCAGGTTGATGTTGACGGACAGAGCTATACCTCTTACGGTATTGAAGCTCGCGCCAACTTCGAAGTAGGAAATGACGCATTCAAAGTATTTGCCGGCCCAACAGCTGGTTACAAATACTTCACCGTTGATACCGGAGTGATGTTTGATGACGAACAACGTAATCACAATCAACACTCTAACGCCTTCACAGTTGGCGTAAACGGCGGTGTAAAAATCAAGATTGGTCACACCACAAAGAGACCCACAGTGTCTCTGTACGGTAAAGACGGACAAAAGCATGCTAAAAAAGCATACTCCGTAAAGAACCCAATCTACCTGACTATTTCCGGTTCTTACCGCGCTTATAACGTGGACAAACCGGGAAACATAACAGTAAAGGTACACGAGACAGGTGTTAAAGCCAGCCTCACCTTCCTGTTCTAAAAGTCAAAAATTTTTAACTTATTATTCTATCTCGAGATATACAACGGCGGGGGCTTAGGCTCCCGTCGTTCCTTTTTAAATCTTCCCCGTCATTTTTTCCCTTTGTTGCCATTCTTCACACTCCCTGTCATTATCTGCCCTTTCTTTCCTGCTATTATTCACCCGTCCTGCTCTGTTCCCGTCATTATCCGGCTTGACCGGGGCTCCTTCAAAACATAAATAAAAACTGTCATTATCCGGCTTGACCGGATAATCTATGCCACAGAGTATCATCTTATCTGCCGCCTATTACCTCATCCACCGAATGCAGCTTAATCAGAGCAGCTTCAATTTGGATTGCCCGATCAAGTCGGGCAATGACAATAAATAGAAGCAATCACAGCCTGCACTCCTTCTCTGTTATTATTCGCCCGTCCTGCTCTGTTCCCGTCATTATCCGGCTTGACCGGGGCACCTTCAAAACATAAATAAAAACTGTCATTATCCGGCTTGACCGGATAATCCATGCCACAGAGTATCATCTTATCTGCCGTCTATTGCCTTCCCCGCCGGGCATTGACTCA
This sequence comes from Azospirillum sp. 47_25, assembly GCA_001917125.1. Lineage (GTDB taxonomy): Bacteria > Pseudomonadota > Alphaproteobacteria > RF32 > CAG-239 > Scatocola > Scatocola faecipullorum. The sequence goes on along the minus strand of MNTU01000046.1, from coordinate 10,890 downwards.
CCAGCCGGGTATGCCTCACTCGCCGGGTGTGGCGATACCGGATAATCCACTCCTCCCGCCGCAGCCTCTCCCGTTTCCCCTGAGACCTTTGTCTTGATTTTGTCAAACATTAACAGAATAAATTCCGCAAAATCCGATTGTTACAATTTCGTTAAAATTATAAATATCGCCTTTTTCGCACAAGTTTTTATTGTAATTTGCCCAAATCTGTAATATACTAAAAATCGACAAAATATACATTATGTCATCGTACAATGTTGTATATAATTAGGAAGGTAAAATAAAAGGGTGAAAACTTATATTTTATTTACTGGTCCGACTCACGATAGTTTCTGAACCGCAAATTCGGAAACCCTGCACTCTTGGCCCGCAAAGCCGAGTGTCTTTTCATTTTAAAAACAAATAATAATAACAAATAAAATCCTTTTAAAAATGAAAAAGTTAATCAATCTCGCAGTTGCAGTCATCATGATGACTCTCTGCACCGTGATTCTCGGAGCTTGCTCCGGCAGTGAAATCGAAGGCGACCAACCCGTTAGACCGGTCGACCCGACAGTAGATGAAGTGTTGCGCAACAACTGCACCGAAAATGTAGTTAACACCTACACTTCAGACAACGCCGAAATCAAAACCCGTTCGGTTGTTGTCCCGCAGGGCAATTATGAGGCTCTGATTTCAGCCAAATCCGTTCACCAGTTCATCGTTGACATCCTGTATAAGGAAGATGTTCCGGTGAAACAGGATTCCGTTGCTTACACCGTGACCAACACGGTTAAAGGCTACGGACTGAAAAAGACCCGTTTTGCCCGCTCGGTCAAAGTTTTTGAAACCTGGAAAGAAGAATCAAAAACTTTGGAAGACGGCCGCGTTGTCCGCGCTTACACCTTTAACGGTGAACAAGGCGGCGAAGTCTTCAAGCTCTCAACCATTGATGAACAGACTTGCTCAGACGAGTCTGTCACCATTCAGGGAGCAACGTTTGAAGACCTCTGCAAAAACCACTGGACCGACCGCAAATTGGTCAAAGTGGAACCTGTTTATTTGGAGCAGGATTCCGCAGACTACAAGTGGTATCGTATAGATTTTATCTTTAACGATGCGCTTGCTTACGGAACCGATTCCAAAGGCACCGACAACCGCAAGGTCGAATTCACCATGCACGGCGAAAAAGTCTGGATTGCCAAGGAAGGCACTAACCCGCCGATTCCTGACGATCCCGAAGAAGTGATTGCCTACACCGCCAAAGAGAAAGGTTTTGAATTCGTCAAGGATTCAATCTCAGCCGAAACCAGCCAGAAGATTACCGTATCCAAGGCTTGGATTCAGTTTGAAAAACTCCTCTCCACCGGCGAAACCAAACTTTCTTACCGCCCTGAAGTATTGCTTTATTGCCGCGTTGACACCCCGGCAATTCAGACTCCGGTTAACGTTTCTGATTTTGAAATCAAAAACCTGGAAGCTGAAAAATACAGCAAAATCGCATACGGAGATAAGGAAGAAAGAGGTAAAAACGTCTTCGTTCAGAAGTACGGCCAAAAAATAACCACCAAAACCAACAAGGCGCAATTCATTTTCGATGGCAAATCCGAAGAAGCAACCTGCGTTGACTCGCTCGGCATTGAACACCAATTTGAATTCCGCACATGGGACTTTGTGGACCTTGGCACCAAACTGACAGACATGGAACCGCAGGACGGCAAAGAACGCAAATTGCTGACGTCAACCATTTCAGCCACCTTTAACAAACGCAGCGCCGAATACAAAGGCGAAGCCGAGTTGATTAAGCTGAAAGACGGCCAAAAGAAAGCCGGCATTGACATCATCAACGAACGTCCGAAAATTGACGGCGACAAAGTGGTTATTGAGTTTGATAAGGAAAACAGATATAACGATGGTTCGAAAGACACCATCTTCAACCTGACCTTTGACCCGAACTACCGCGTGACCGTTGAAGACCCGATTGCCGTTAAAAACCGCGACTACGCCCGCAAGAGCAACGAAGCGGTGAAAAAACTGGTGAAGAAAGAAAAAACCGAAGTCGGAACTTTCACCTGGCAGGCTTGCCAATATTCAAACACCTTTGAATATGTCGGCTTCAACAATGCTTTACAGGCCTATGTACCTGAAAGCGTGCTGTACACCGACGAAGACGGCTTGTCAGACGAAGTGAAGATTCCGGCATGGACTCTGAACTGGGTTAAATTTGCAAAGAGCAGCAAAAACGAGGGCGACACGGAAAACCAGATGTATAGTGACACGATTCATTATCAGTTCAAGCTGGCTGAAACCGTTACCCCGATTAAGCCGAAGCAGCTGCTTCGCGCAACTCTGAGCGGAAGCGACCCGACTGACCCCAGTGCCATCCGTTATGAATATGGCCCCAAAGCTTACCAAAAAGTTGATGCACAGACTATCTTCGTTTATCGTGATAAATATGCGATTTATGATGACGGAACCAAGAAAGAAATTGGTCAGGTAGGACACAATGTTACTTTCTATGTAACTTCTCCCATCGATCAAGAAATCGTGGTTGACAATCTGAACATCAGCAAACTTGACCCGAGTTTCGGCAGCAATGTCAAAGGCAACGTTACCACGGACGGTCCGTACACCATTACGAACTACACCAAGGAAGCCGTTACCAAAACGCAAAAGTCAAATCAAGTTTTTGTAGGCCACAGCCAGGAAATCATCTACACCGACGAATTCGGTCAGGAGGTTGATTTCAATGTATTCGAATGGCAGTTCTCTGAAGTCAGCGGTATTTTCAGTGACTTGGCAAACGACGGTAACTATCAACGCAAGCTGTTCACTTCCACGATCAGCGGACGTTTTGTTGACGCAAACAATTACGTCGGCAAGGTTATCTTCAAAAAGTCTCAAACCGGTGGCGATGACAAAGACATCTCTTATTATATCTATTCCGACAAAGGAATGAGAGAGGTCGGCGACAGCACTTATACCTATATGACCCAGATTCCCGTTTACAAAGACGGCAGCAAAGGTGTCAGCAAGGAAATAGGTGTCAACATTGGCCGCAAGGCACAGGCTCCAGCTAAGCAAGTGAAAGAAGTCACAGACTTCAACATCACTGAAAGCTCTCCGAGCACAGGAAGCAAAACTTCCAACGGCAAAACCAGATATAACAAGGGCTTCAAGATCGAAGGTTACAGCACCAGCTATACCACTCGTTCAAACAAAGTTACTTATGTATTTGGTTTTGAGAGCGAAGAAGCTGTTTACATTGATGAATTCGGTCACGAAGAAGCCATGAAGCACAGCGATTGGAGCTTTGTAAACAAGAACATCAAGAGCGAAGCTCTTTCTGATCAGGACGGTTACAAACGTTACAGCTCTAATTCGACTATCGAAGCAAGCTACAACGGTGTTAAAACCACTTTGATCGGCGAAGCAGAACTCAAAATGAAAGCAGCGAAAACACTGAAGAGTGTTGAGTACGGAAACCACGGAATTGACTTTAAATCAGGCAACACTTGGAATGCATGGCAGGAATACACCAAAATCTATTCCGACAACAGCCGTGAAAATGCCAAGAAATCAGTTGACTTGAACTATATTGTCAATCCGCAGGCATCCAAGGACCAAATCGCCAGCGAAGCAAATGCGCCCTACACAGGTTTAACCCCTGGCAGCAGTAATTCAACCACCCGCAGCGGCGGCCAGAACATTACTGTCACGACAACAAACACGGTTTACACCGAAAACTACACCATTTTCAACGATACTTATACCGCCGTTTCTGAAAAGGCCGTATACAGCGAAGTTGAAGACGGCGTCGAAATCAAGTTTAACTTCGACTTTGTAGAAATCGGAAACGTGGCACACAGCAGCGACAACTTGAGCAATGCAAACCAGACTAAGGTTGTGGACGGTATCACTTACGATATCCATGCACATACCGGCGTTTTGGGTTACAGTGTTGCTTCCAAGAATTTTACTGCCACCTGCTACACCAACGTGTTGGTTGCCCAGCCGGTTAATCCGAACGTTCCCGAATCTTGGGGACGCGTGAAAGGCGTAGCCGGACACACTCTGGTCTTCGATCCTGACTTTGGCACTGACGGACGTTTCCGTGACTGCTGGGTCATCAATTTCGAAAACGGCAAATGGGTTGTGCTTGACAACGATTGGAATGACACTTCTTCTTTCTTCGGATGGGACAAGTGCTACAACGACAATCGTTTGCGCAGCGCTGTCAAGTTTGATGACGGAACTTACTTCCCCTCAACCTGCACCATTGACGGTACCGGTTGGAGCTACGTCGGAGAAAAAATCGGCGGCGGTTCTAAAGTTGTTGACATGTCTCAGCAAAGAGCTTTGTTAGCAGGTATTAAGAACTTTACCGGCGATTCAACCGCAGAGGTTACTCCCGAACGCGGCGGCTGGGGACAGGCTTCCGGCAACACGCTGAAAGTGTACACTAAGGATGGCCTTTTGGTTAAGACCATTATTACGAAATAAATAAAAGTTTAACCCCGCCCGCTTTAACCGGCCGGCGATAAAAGATTTTACCGATATGAACAAAAGGAGGATGCCGCCGTTTACCGGCCGCATCCTCTGAAATCCTGACAACGGCGGAGTACTTATGTCTCCGCCGTTTTTTTATGCCTTTCCGCCCGATAACAAAATTTTCCGAACTTTTAGACTAAAATAAATCTTTTTTACAATTTTAATCAGCTGTTAACCCCTTATGCTATATAAAAAAAGATATATTTTTGCAAAATAATGCTTGCTTTATTGAAAAACTTAGTGTATATTTAGACAAAATTTGAGTTTTTTATCTAACTTTTGGAGTTAAAAAATGAGCAACAAACTTTTATTGGCGGCTTCGGTGTTTGCAATTTCTTTATCCCTTGCAAACGCGGCATCTGCCTCTTGTGACGGCCCTTATCTGGCAGTACGCGGCGGCGTGACCAACCACAGCCTCGGCGATAAAGATGAGAACGTTGCTACAGACAAAAAATTAGACGTAGATGACAACGCCATGATGTTCAGCGGCGCCATCGGTTACCGCTGGGGATACTTCCGCGTTGAAGCAGAATATGTCTATCGCGAAGATACGGACGATTCCAACATCAAAGTAACTCCGGGTATTCATTCGGTTTTCGTTACTCAGCGCTCGGCGGAATTTTCCTCTGAATCATACATGGCTAACGTTTATTGGGATTTGTCTCCTTACACCATGTTCACCCCGTATATCTCCGGCGGTTTGGGTATCACCCGTCTGGAATACACTTTCAAAAATACCGGCTTGCCGAATGTTGAATATAAAGAAGACAATTTCACCTGGTCTGTCGGCGCCGGTTTATCGGCTCAGGTAACCACCCGCTTTAACATTGATGTCGGTTACCGCTACTACGATATGGGCGAACTGGCCGACGGTGACATTCACAACCATGAAGTCTATGGCGGTCTCCGCTACGTTTTCTAAACCATTCCCTCAGGAAACCAAAGGCCTCTTCTCGAGGCCTTTTTTAATATCAAACATAAATGCAAAATTTAAAAAGCACATACGGACAGAGCAGTCTCTGAGAGGAGACACTAGCTTATCACTTGAAGGATTGAACCAGCGACCCCGCCAACATATACCAGCCGTCCACCAACACAAAGAAAATAACTTTAAACGGCAGCGCCAAAACGGTCGGCGGCAGCATCATCATACCCATGGACATCAGAATTGAGGCAATCACCATATCAATCACCAAAAACGGAATAAAGATAAGAAAACCGATTTCAAAAGCCCGGCGCAGTTCGCTGATCATAAACGCCGGAATAGCCACTTTCAGCGGCGTGGCCTCAATCGATTCGGCCGGCTTTTCTTTCGCCAGATCGGTAAACAGCAGCAAATCCTTCTCCCGCGTATTGCGCACCATAAATTCTTTCATCGGCGCAGCGGCTTTCTCCAGCCCTTCGGTAATCTCCAGCTTTTCTTCATACATCGGCTTAATACCCTCGTCCCACACTTTTTCAAAAGTCGGCGCCATGATGAACATAGTCAGAAACAAAGCCAGCGAAATCAGAACCATATTCGGCGGCGTCGAATTGGTGGCCAAAGCACTGCGGGTTATGGAAAAAACAACGATAATCCGGGTGAAAGAAGTCATCATCACCAAAATACTCGGCGCAATCGACAGCACCGTAATCATCAGAATGATGTTAAAAATCCGCGCGGTTGCCGAACCGGTAGGCTGATCCTGCACATTCAGACTGATGGTCTGCGCCGCGGCTGTGCCGACGGCAATAAAACTGAAAAACAAAACCCACAGGGCAATTCGCGTTATTTTTCCCGACATTTACTTTTTAGCCTTCTTACATTCTGTCGTTTCCAGCAACAGATTTTGATTTGCTCCCAGCAGCAACAGATATTCGGTCTGGTCTTTTTTCACCAGCACAACCGAATTGCGTGCGTCAATCCGGTGGATTTCTTCAATGTTCAGGCGCTGAGTATCCTGAAGTTTTTTGAAAAACCGGTTTTTGGCACCGTGCAACTCACAGTATTTGAACAGCCATAACGTCAGCAGCAACAGCCCCAAAACGAAAGCCAGAGCCAAAACGGCTTTTAAAATCATAATCCATTCCATTGCGTTTTCCTTACCGGTCATTCACCAACACGAAACTAGCATATTGTAATTTAAATGGCAATATGCTAGCTTTTGCCCTATGAACAAAGAAAACAACGACAACCAGCCCCGCCGCGGCGCCGGCGATCTTCAGTCCGTAGCCAAAAGCATTATGCCTTTGGCCCGCAGCATATTGGGCAAAAAAGGCTTTGTCGAAGTGGATATTCTGACCGACTGGAGCGGCATTGTCGGCGAAGAATTGGCGGCTTACACCCTCCCGCAGAAAATAGACTTCAAACCCAATCAGAAAAACAACGGTATTTTGCACCTGATGGTGCCCAGCGGCGCCTTTGCTCTGGAAATTCAGCACCGTGAAAAATTTATCCTCCAAAAAATAAACACTTATTTCGGCTACAATGCCGTTTCCGGACTGAGAATCATCCAAAACGCTTCCGTCCCGCTGCAGGAGCTGCTGCCGAAAGAACCGACTCGCCCCCGCCGAAAACTTGTAACCGCCGCGGAAGAAAATTATATAGAAGAACTGACAGATGAAATTAATCATCCCGAATTAAAAGAAATTTTAATAAAATTAGGGCAAAGTGTATTCACCGATAATAATCTAAAAGAGAAGTAAGGTCATGAAATTTGAAGATATCGTCAAAAAAGTAAGTTCTTTTGTTGCTGCATTTATTGTTTTTTTCATTGCCGCCGGCATGTATCTGAGCTGGAAAGGCTTTGTCATGCAGCCCGACGGCCGCATCGTTTTGGTCAAACAGGCCAATGCCGCCATATTTGATGACGAGGCGGAAGAAGACATTGCCCAGCCGCTCGATTCCAAAATTGCCCTCTCGCTGCCCAAAGGCCCGGCCTTGGGCTCGGCTGAAGCGCCGTTGACTTTATATGAATTTTCTTCTTTCGGCTGCACCCACTGCTCAGATTTTCACCTCGGCACACTGCCCAAACTGGAAGCCGACTATATCAAATCCGGCAAATTAAAAGTTATTTTCGTAAATTTTCCGCTTGACCGCAAATCAATGCAGGGAGCGATGATTTCCCGCTGCATTCCGGCAGCCAACTACTATGACTACGTCAAAACCGTTTTCAAAAATCAGCGGGAATGGGGATTTTCCACCCGCAGCGAACAGATTCTCGCCGACTATGCCGCCCATAACGGCATCAGCAAGGCCAAGGCTTTGGAATGCCTGAAAGACGACGCCGCGGCAACAGACATTATTGAAGTCCGCCAACAGGCCATTGACCGGCTGAAAATACAGGGAACGCCGTCTTTTCTGCTTGTTTCCCCCGGCAGCCGCGAGGTTATCAAAGGCGTTCCCGGCTATGCGTCCTTAAAGGCTTTGCTTGATAAAAAGTTACCTAAAACGGCACAAAATTAACAAGTAAGTAACGATTTTTGTTTATAGTGAGGAACTAATGAAAAAGATTCCTGACGATATTAAGCAAATGGATGAGCGCATCCGCAAGCTTAAAGCCAAAGAACAGCGAACCCGGGAAGAAAAAACCGAATCCCAGTTTGCCCACGCTGCCAAAGTTGGCTTCCGTATCGGGGCAGAATTAATCTCCGGGGTGATTGTCGGCGCCGGCATCGGCTACCTGCTTGACATTCTTTTCGGCACCCGCCCCCTGCTGCTGATTATTTTTCTGTTCCTGGGCGGTGTTGCCGGTTTCTTGAATGTTTACCGCTTTGTCAAAAGCATGGAAAAAGAGCAGGAGTAACACATGTCGAACCCTATGGAACAGTTTGTCGTCAAGCCGATTATCCCGATTAAAGTCGGCGACATTGACATCTCTTTCACCAACTCTTCCCTGTTTATGGTTCTGGCGGTCGTCCTTTCCACGCTGATTTTTGCGTTCTGCCTGCGCCGGCGCAGCATTATACCCAGCGTTTCACAGTCAATTCCCGAAAGCATATACGGTTTTATCGCCAGTCTGATTAAAGAAAACATCGGACCGGAAGGACTGAAATATTTTTACCTGATTTTTACCATTTTCCTGTTTGTCGCTTTCGGCAACGTTCTCGGCCTGTTTCCCTATGCTTTTACCTTTACGTCGCACCTGGCAGCCGTCGGCGGCTTGTCCGTCATTGCCCTGTTGTTTAACATCGGTATCGGCATCAAAAAGAAAAAACTCGGCTGGCTGCGCACTTTTATGCCCAAGGGAATCCCCTTTGCTCTGGCACCGCTGATTATTCCGATTGAAATGATTTCGTTTTTATCAAAACCTTTCAGCTTAACCGTCCGTTTGGTTGCCAATATGACCGTCGGCCATATCATGCTTAAAATCATCGCCGGTTTTGTCGTAACTTTAGGCTTTTTGGGGATTGTACCCCTGGCCTTTGACGCCTGCATCATCGTCTTTGAAATTTTCATCGCCCTGCTGCAAGCGTTTATCTATACAGTCTTAAGCTGTATCTATTTAGGCGACGCATTGCATAGTCACTAAAAAATATAATTATGTTAATCGTTTGTAAAAATTAAAAATGACAAAAGGGGTCAAAAAGTGAGACCGCTGGTAAGAATTAAGGGATGTTAAAGCAAAACGTGCAATAAAGATACGTGAGCATCTGACAAACCCGCTGATTCCGTACGAAGCAGCCATTATATGACCTCAAAAAAGGAGAAAGAAATGGAACCTATGGCTTATATCGGCGCCGGCATGTGCGCCTTGTCAATGATGGCCGCCGCCTGGGGCGTATCTCAGGTCTGGACGACAATTATTTCTATTGTCGGACGCAACCCGCAGGTTAAAAAAGATGTCGATATTTACGGCTGGGCCGGTTTTGCCGCCGTTGAAGCTATCGCTCTGTATGCGCTGGTTATCGCTCTGGTTATGCTGACCGGCAAATAGTTAAACCTCTCAGGCAGCGGTTTTCCGTTGCCTGAGGTTTGCTTGTTTAATAAGGAGTTAGGGCAATGCCTCAATTAGATACCTCAACTTTTACCTCGCAGTTGTTTTGGCTGGTCGTCTGCTTTTTCAGCATGATGTTCATCATGTCCAAATTCATTATTCCCAAAATTGCGGATATTATGGAACAGCGGCAGCGTAAAATCGACGGTTATCTCAACAAGGCGGCCGACCTTAAGGAACAAGCCGAAGCCGCTTTGCGGAAATATCAGAACGCTTTGGCCGCCGCCACTGAAAAAGCCGACAAGTCGCTGGCCGACACCAAAGACGAAATGAACCGTCTGATTTCCGACAAACAAAGCGAACTCGAAGCCCGCCTTCAGAAAAAAATCAAAGAAGGCGAAAAAGAAATTAATGCCGGCAAAGAAGAAGCCCTGAAACAAATTAAAGCCGTTTCCGAAGACCTGGCACTTGACATCATCAAAAAAATCGGAATTTCAGGCATTAAGGTTTCCGACATTAAGGCCGCAATTAAAGATTTGGAAAACTAAGGTGCAAACATGGCAGTAGAAGCAGCAACCCCGGGCAAAGAAATTATTGACGCCACTCAAAATGCCGTAATCGAAGCGGCGGAAAATGTTGCCAACATCATTGACAACACCGCGGCCGAACTGGACGGACACCACGAAGTCTTTTACCAGAGTGCGGAATTCTGGGTCGCCATGGCATTTGTTCTTGTCGTTGCCGCATTGGCCCGGCCGATTGGCAGAACCGTCGTCGCCCTGCTCAAAAAACGCATCGCCGGCATCATTGCACGCATCAGAGAAGCGTCCGCCTTGCAGGAAGATGCCCAAAAACTGCTGGCCGACTATGAAAAGAAATTCCTCAATGCCGAAAGTGAGGCGGCCGCCATTTTAAAAAAAGCCGAAAAAGAAGTTGACTATTTCAAAACCGAAAGCTTAAGCAAACTGGAACAGGATATGCGCCAAAAGGAAAAAGACGCGGAAGACCGCCTGACCAGCGCCAAAGAAAAAGCCTCGCAGGAAATTGCTTCCCTGACCAGCGAGTTGACCATCAAAGCAGTAAAAAAAGCCGTTGCCAAACATTTGGACAACGCAGCACAATCAAAACTGATAGATAATTCAATCGCCCTGCTGAGCAAACTTAAATAAACTGATGAACAAAACCCCGCCGGATGAAAACGGCGGGGTTTCTTAAAGCGGAAGACCAAACCTTCATCTTATTGCCCAAAGATATCATCATTGGCCTAACTGCCGCTGCCGCGAAACAAGATAAGAGGTTTTAGATCTTTCCTGAAGTCGGGACAGCTTTTTCCAACTGGCTTTTCCTTAATTGTCCGGAGAATTTATCGTCAGCCGCACGTCAAGCCCGTAATAATTCAGCAGTTTGCCTATATCGTGGTTTGCCAGGGTCGTTTTGCCGGTTT
>MNTU01000045.1 GCA_001917125.1 Azospirillum sp. 47_25 | reverse complement strand
TACTGGATACCCTGTTCCGTCGCTCCGGAACGGCCGAGCGGAACATAGATTGTCATTCTACCCGGTCATGCTCCGGCCTGACCGGGGCATCCTGAGGATTGGCGGCAACGGCAGAGGGATTACCCGATCAAGTCGGGTAATGACCAAAAGAGGAGAACGTCGGGGAATAATGACGATAAGAACAGAAATTTAACACTAAGGAGAAAGAAGATGAAACTATCAATTTTACTGGCGGGGAGCATTTTAACCTCGGCGATTGTCGGCAACGTGTATGCCCAAACCTGCGGTGCTCAGCCTTCGTGCTCAGACTTAGGTTACAGTTATACCGGTTCAACATCAGACTGTGTCGGTCCCGCTCTCAAGTGCCCCTTTAACACCTCCTATTTTAACTGTACCAAAAAAGCCGACGCTTTGGCCAAACTGCAAGCCGACATCGTCACTGCCGCCATGCCGAATTATAAAACTCTATACAGCAGGGCAACCGGTGTAACTTATACGGCAACCACCAACGGTTTTCTGATTGGAATTGATTATAGGGAAGCGACAGAGGGCGGTTCTGTAGAAATTTGGATTAATAGTTCAATGGTCAGAGTACAAAGGGAGCAAACAGACTGGACAAGAAACTCATGGTCTTATCCAATTCAAAAGGGATCAACATACCGGGTATCTATAAGCGGCAGTACAGCCAGTTACTATTTTGCCCCTACCATTTAGCCGGCAGAAAGCCCCTCACATGAGGGGCTTATAATATAGATTAATAATCTGCACGTTGTTCCGATTGAACTGCCGCATCATTCTGCCGAACATGATAAGCCGCATCATCAGGCGTATCCGTTACTTTCTCTTTCAGATTATGGGCCCCTTCCTTAGTTGCTTCCCAGGCATCGCCGCTCACTTCCTTGGTTTTATCCCAGGCTTTTCCTGAAACATCTTTAGTCGCCTCCCAGGCATCTCCTGATTTTTCGGCAACGGCTTCACCGGCTTTTTTAGTTCCTTCCTTGGTTGCTTCCCAGGCATCGCTGCTGACTTCCTTGGTCTTATCCCAGGCATCGCCTGATTTCTCGGCAATTGCCTCACCGGCTTTTTTGGTTCCTTCCTTGGTTGCTTCCCAGGCATCACTGCTGACTTCCTTGGTCTTATCCCAAGCATTGGCCGCTTTATCGCTCAATGTATTTTCACTCATCATAAATTCTCCTTGTGTTGAATTATAGGCCCTTGGTTTGAAGATTTTGCCGGAACGGCAACATTTCTGCTGTCTGATTTTGTATCTTCAACAGCCTTTTTTGTCGTATCGGCAACATCTGCCGCCATATCGGCAGCACCGGACTTCACATCATCGACCACCTGGCCGACGGTTGTCGTCTCGTTGATGCTTCCTTCAAAAATGCCTTTTCCGACCAGATAAATAATGATAATCAAGGCAATATAAAAAATATATTTTAAGATTGTACCCATGAGTAATCTCCTTTAACAATTGTTACGTTAAGGGAAATAATCACCTTGCGGCCTTTTTCAATTACACATCTCGGCTATAAAAAAAGCCTCTCCCAAAGGAGAGGCCGGCAATTTAAGAAGAGATTAAAAAACACCGTCACCGGAGGTATCGGAAGTTGCAACACTTCCTGCTGCCGGGGCGCCGGCTGCAGAAGATGTGCCACCCGGAACAATCTCCGGCAATGCACCAATGGCTTTTTTGCGTTTCAATTTATTGACAAACTTAATTGAGCGCTGGGCATCCCATTTCTTTTTGCCCTCTTCACGCTGAAAGATTTGTTTATAAACCTCAATAGCCTGATCAAATTCCGACAACTTGGTCAGACAAGAGGCCAAACCGTCATATAACTTATGGTGATAATTGTTATTAATCAGCATCTGGGCTTTTTTATAGCACTTCAGGGCATCATTAAACTTCAGCATTTTCTGATAAACGAAACCGATGCTGATCCAAGCCTGAATTTCCCGGCTGTCGATATTCAAAATTTTAGTAAAACATTTCAGAGCCGAATTATTATCACCCATCAACTGATAGGTAACCCCGACCCCGTTCCAGGCCTTAATATTGGATTTGTCGTTGGCCAAAACCTTTTTAAAGAAAGAAATCGCCCGGTCATACTGCTTAAGCTTTTGTAACGTTACGGCAATTGACAGCAGCGTCTGCGGATGCTTATTGTCAATTTTAATCGCCTGCTCCAGAACATCCAGAGCTTCTTTGTAAGAGAACATATGCTGCAAAGCGATTGCCTTGCCGTTCAGGGCTTCCAGAGAGGTCTGGTCAACCGCCACGGCCTGATCGAAACAGGCAATTGCATCTTTATATAATCCGCGCATGCTTAAAGTAACGCCTTTGTTATTTAAAACTTCGACGGACTGCGGATTCATCTGTAAAGCCTTATCGAAACACTCGACAGCTTCGGTATAACGGCTCATCTTCTGAAAAGCAAACCCCTTACTGTTTAATGCTTTCCATGACTTGGGCTGCTCTGCAATCGCTTCGTCAAACTGGGCGATTGCTTCTTTATACATGCCCTGATCGAGCAATTCTTGCCCTCTTTTATAAGCACTGTTTTCATTTGATTTAACCATATTTTTTCTCTTCTCAAATTATAGTTACAAAATAATTCAGTGTTGAAACTACCATTTCTCAGAGAATTTGTCAAGATTCCCCGCAAAAAAATCCCGCTCAGCCTATTCTCAACTGCTTATGCAGGGGAATATCCGTCCGTATCTCCACGCAGCGAATGCCGAACTGACGGCAAAAAGTCTCAATCCGACGGCGTTTTTCTTTAAAATAGGCCTTATATTCTTTCTGAAAATATTTGGAACGGGAATCAAAAATAACTCTTTCGCCGGCATTCTCCGCCATATATTCACCCGCCGGCGGCGGCAGCTCTTCCAAAACGTCAAACACGTTTAAAACATAAACCCTCGCCTTGCGGGACAAAGCCGCCAGCATTTTTTTCACCTCGTCGTCAAATGCCGAAAAATCGCTGATAACAAAAACCGATGCCTGACTCTTGATATTCTGCTGCAAAAGTTGCAGCGCTTTGGCAAAAGAGTTTTTCTCCGCTGTCCCCCGCAGAATTTTCCGGGTAGTTTCGCTGATTTTCTTTAACATAACCATCATATTCGCCCGGTTGTTCTGCGGCTTAAAAAACAAACTCTCCGCACCGTCAAAAACCAAACAGCCGAAGCGGTCTTTGTTCTCCAAACTCATCCAGCCCAGCAAAGCGGCAATTTTCGCCGCCGCAACCGACTTCAGCTCATGCCTCGTCCCGAACACCATTTGCGGCGACAAATCCAGCAAAGCATAAATCTCCCGGTCGCGCTCCTCCGCATATAATTTCGTAAAAGGCTGTTCTTTGCGTGCCGTTACCCGCCAGTCAATATCACGGACATCGTCGCCGTAAGTATAGCTGCGGATTTCCTCCAGCTCCATTCCCCGCCCTTTAAAGGCCGATTTAACATCCCCGGCCATGGAAGAAAACGTCTTTGACTGCCCCAGCTGCCGCAAATAGGCAACATACTGCCTCTGTTCAATCAACTCGTCCAAACTGGCAAACAGCCCGTTGCCGCCCAGTTCCGGAGCAACTCGACCAAAAAACCTGGTTATATGCTTCAAACGTTTCATTGGTTTACCTGTCTAATTTATCTGCGAGTTTGATAATCGGATGCACTATCGCCGGAATTTGAGTGCACACCGTACAACTCAGTACATAAGCACCAGCGATATGACACCTGATTAACAAGCTCTCTACGGAAGGGGAACGATGCGTAGAAGCGCCTCAATAATCCCGTCTGCCGTCACACCTTCTGCCTGCGCTTCAAAACTCAAAATAATTCGGTGGCGCAAAATATCATATATCACCGCATGAATATCTTCGGGGGTAACGAAATCGCGTCCGTCAATCCAGGCATTGATTTTGGCACAGCGGTCAAGCGCTATCGTCGCGCGCGGACTGGCGCCGTAAAGCACCTGCCCGGCCAGTTTGGCGTCGTATTTTTCGGGATGACGGGTTGCCACAATCAGCTGAACCAGATATTCTTCAATCGCTTCGCTCATATGAACATTCAATACGGCCTGCCGCGCGGCCAAAATATCTTCCACCGTCAGCGGATTGAACTTCGCCGCCGGAGCTTTGGCCACTTCCCCGCGCACCAGCTGCAAAATCTTTTTCTCCGATTCGGCATCCGGCTGGTCAATTTTGATAAACATCAGAAAACGGTCAAGCTGAGCTTCCGGCAGATTATAGGTGCCCTCATGCTCAATCGGGTTTTGTGTCGCCATAACCATAAACAGCTCCGGCA
Source organism: Azospirillum sp. 47_25 (assembly GCA_001917125.1). Classification (GTDB taxonomy): domain Bacteria; phylum Pseudomonadota; class Alphaproteobacteria; order RF32; family CAG-239; genus Scatocola; species Scatocola faecipullorum. The sequence continues at coordinate 48,278 of MNTU01000045.1, read as the reverse complement.
GCAGATATTTTTTGCCGCCGACGCTGACCTGACGCTCGGCCATTGCCTCCAGCAAAGCCGACTGCACTTTGGCCGGCGCACGGTTAATCTCATCAGCCAAAATCAAATTGGCAAAAATCGGACCTTTCCGAAATTCAAACTCGCCTTTGGCCGCTACATAAATTTCGCTGCCGGTAATATCCGACGGCAGCAGATCCGGTGTAAACTGAATTCGGTTATAGCGAGAGGTTATACACTCGGCCAGCGTTTTAATCGCCTTGGTTTTAGCCAGGCCAGGCGCACCTTCCACCAAAGCGTGACCATCCGCCAGCAGGGTAATAATCAGCTTGCGCACCAGTTCTTCCTGCCCGATGATTTTGGTTTCCAGATAATTCTTCAGTTCAATGATTCTTGCTTTGCTGTCAGCCATCCCACAACCTCTCTGTTACAATGTTGAAATACGGTTCAGAAAATCGTGATACTCGTCCAGAACCGCCCGCTTCATCGTTTCGTTTTCCAAGAAATCAAACAGCTCTATCGAACGCTTATAATGAATCTTCGCCCGTTCAAAATCACCCTGCTCCTGATTAAAAGCTTCCACCCGTGCCAGATAAAGCAAAGCCTCCGCCTCGGCAAAATGATGCGACACTTTGCCATACAGATAAACAGACTTCATCAGTGCTTTGCGCGCGTTCGGAATATCGCGGATAATATAGCGCAGACAGCCGATTGCCGACAATGCGCTGGCCTCGCCGAGCAAATCGCCGTTTTCACGATACAAATCGCGGCAGCGTTCCAGCAAATCATGCGCCACGTCATAATTTTTAAACTTCATTTCCAACCGCGCCATCGCCCGCAAGGTGGCCGCTTCTTTCAGGGTTGTACCGTCCTGGTTGAACAAATCCGCCGCCAGACGGTACTTTTCCAGCGCCTGTTGTTCTTTATTATTCAGCAGGCAAATATATGCTTCCTGCTCATAAGCGTCGCCCAGCAGATTCTTATTATCTGTCGCGGCCGTCACTTCCTGAGCTTTTTTGATGGTTTGCAAAGCCTTTTCATCCTCGCCGCTGGCTGTCTGCACCTTGGAAAGCTTAATCAGGGCTTCGCCGTACGTATTCTGCCCGTCAATATAATTTTCCACCAGCGCCGTCGATTGTCTCAGGGCTTTTTCCGCCTCCTTATAATTGTCCAGACTCAGCTCCAGTTCGCCCAAACGGGAATAAACAAAGGCTTCCCCTTCCGTATCGCCTGTTTTGTGATACAAATCGGCGGCATAGAGATATTTCTTCCGCGCTTCGTCATATTGGCCGCCGTGCCAACAATCATCGCCGGCTTGAAACATTTTGGAGGCTTCGGTTACAAATTCGCCGTTATTAGTCCTAGGCATAATTCAAAAAACTCCTTTGCAATCATCTCAATATTATTATATATATGGGCTAAAGATGAAAAAAACAAGAAGTAAAACTCATGGACGACATATTCGATTTGGATGAAACCGGCGCCGCGCCGGTTTACAATAATACGGCGGCATTAATGCCGACTTTCGCCTGGCTTGACCAGTTAAATCCGGAGCAGAAGCTTGCGGTGCAGACCACCGAAGGTCCGGTTCTGGTTCTGTCAGGTGCCGGCACCGGCAAAACCAAAGTGCTCACCACCCGCCTGGCTTATATCCTCGCCAACATGAAAGCCAACCCCTGGAACTGCCTGGTCGTCACCTTTACCAACCGCGCCGCCCGCGAAATGAAAGAACGCGTGCAGAAAATGATCGGCGACGTGGCCAACTCCGTCTGGCTCGGCACCTTTCACAGCATCTGCGTCAAAATTCTGCGCAACCACGCAGAACTGATCGGCCTCCGTTCCAATTTTACCATTCTGGACACTGACGACCAAAAACGCGTCGTCAAACAGATTTGCGAAACCATGGGCGTTGACGACAAAAAATACCCGCCTCAGGCAATTATTGACCGTATCCAGCGTTGGAAGGACAAAGGCCTGACCGTTGAAAAACTGCAAAACGAATATAAGTCCAACGTACTGACTGAAGTCTATCAGCGTTATCAGCAGCGCCTGCTTGAACTGAACTGCGTCGATTTCGGCGACATTCTGCTTTATGCCCTGAATATTCTGCTGTCCAACGCCGATGTGCTTGAAACTTACCAGAACCGTTTCAAATACATTATGGTTGACGAGTACCAAGATACCAACGTTACCCAGTATCTGTTTCTGCGCCTGCTGTCTCAGAAAAGCCGCAACCTTTGCTGCGTCGGCGATGACGACCAGTCGATTTATTCCTGGCGCGGAGCCGAAATCGAAAACATTCTCCGCTTTGAAAAAGATTTTTCCGATTGCAAAACCATCCGTCTTGAACGCAACTACCGCTCGACCGCCAACATTCTGGCGGCAGCCTCCTCACTCATCAGCCACAACGAAGGACGGCTCGGCAAAACCTTAAAAGTGGCCGAGAACAGCCCGGCCATGAACTGTGACAATACCAAAATCAAAGTCATCAGTGTTTACAGCGGCGAAGACGAAGCGAAATATGTCGTTGAGGAAATCGAAGCCCAAAAACGCCGGGGCAACGATTATTCGCAAATGGCCGTCCTCGTACGCACGGCTTTCCAAACCCGGGAATTTGAAGAAAAGTTTATTGCCGAAGCTATCCCCTATCAGGTTATCGGCGGTCCCAAATTCTATGAACGTGCCGAAATCCGCGACGCTCTGGCTTATTTTCGTGTTGTTTTGCAGCCACACGATGATCTGGCCTTTGAGCGCATTATCAACAAGCCGGCCCGGGGGATCGGAGCCAAAACCATTGAAAAATTTCGCGACACGGCCCGCAGCAACGGCATTTCGCTCTATATGGCGGTTGAAAAAATGGTCAACGACGGCACACTCACCGGCAAAGCCAAAACCAATATGGCTGACCTGATTGACAAGTTTAACCAGTGGCGTCAGGCCATGCAGGCCATTACCCCCGACGACCTGGCTACCCAGATTCTCGAAGATTCCGGCTATATTGAAATGCTCAAACTCGACAACTCGGTAGAGGCGCCCGGCCGGCTGGAAAACCTGAAAGAACTTATCAGCGTTTTGAGCGACCATGAAAAATATCCGACTTTGGCCGAATTTCTTGAACATGTCAGCTTGGTCATGGATAATGATGACGCTTTGGATACCAACAAAGTCATGCTGATTACCCTTCACTCGGCCAAAGGCCTGGAATTTGACATTGTCTTTCTGCCCGGCTGGGAAGAAGGCCTGTTTCCCCACCAGCGCAGTCTGGACGAAGGCGGCACCTCGGCTCTGGAAGAAGAACGCCGTCTTGCTTATGTGGCTATCACCCGGGCCAAAAAACAGCTTTATATTCTGACCGCATTGAATCGCCGGGTTTACGGCCAGTGGCAGAACAATATTCCCTCCCGTTTCATTAACGAGCTTCCGCCCGCCAACATTGAAATCTGCAATAACGTGAATAACTTTTATACCGGCAGCTGCGGCGGAAATTACGGAAACCGGTATGGCAGTTCTTATGACAGCGGTTCCTCTTACCGCCCGTGGTATGCAGCCAAAAGAAACAACGCGCAACGGGAGGAATACAATGACGGCAATCGCTTTAGCTATACCCGCGAGCCTGATTATCATCGGCCTGCTGCTTCAAATATAATCGGCACTAAGGTTTATCACCAGACTTTCGGCTATGGCAAAGTCATCGCCGCCGAAGGCAATAAGCTGGAAATCATGTTCGATAACTACGGGCATAAAAAACTTCATAAGGACTATGTCACCAAAGTATAATATCCTTTGTCGCCGTAAGCCGCGACAAAAAACCGTATCAAATGGAAAGGACTAACTCATGCCCGGTCAGGTTAAAGTCGGCGTCGGTCTCTACATATTAAATAACCGTAACCAGCTGCTTCTGGGGCTGCGCCGGGGCGCACACGGCGCCGGAACCTGGTGCGCTCCCGGAGGACATCTCGAATTCGGCGAAAGCTTTGAACAGGCTGCCGTTCGCGAGGCTCTGGAAGAAACCGGCCTGAAAATAGCCCCTGACACCGTCAAAGTCGCTGGTGTCACCAACGACATTTTTTCCGCAGAAAACAAACATTACATTACCGTCCAGTTGGTAACCGAATGCCCGGTCAACGCCGCGCCTCACCTGACGGAACCTGAAAAATGCAGCGAATGGCGCTGGTTTGATCTTGATAATCTGCCGGAAAACTTGTTCATTCCCACTCGCAATTTTTTGCGAAACCACAATTTATCACTGTCATCTATTTAAAACCGCAGTTTTGACATTACATATTTTTCCGTATCACTTAAACAAGCGGAGAAATACCATGAATAAATTCAATTTATTGTTGACGGCCGCCGCAGTAGTTTTCAGCACTCCGGCTATGGCCCGGAATTCCGACGGCGGTTTCGTTGACATCAACGTCATTACCGTTGAAGAAGCCAAAAATATGAATGACGATGCTTATGTTATTCTTCAGGGATATATAACCGACCGCAACGGCGACGAAAAATATGTTTTTCAGGATAAAACCGGCAGCATTACCGTTGAAATCGACGATGACGACTGGGACGGCGTAGATGTCTCCCCGGCTGATTTGGTCGAAATTCAGGGCGAAATCGACAAAGGCTGGACGGCTGTCGAAATCGACGTTGACACCATCAGCAAGGTCGCCCCGCAAATGAAAAACAACGCCGCGGCAGCCAAATAATAAAAACGGCGGCACAACCCTTTAAATCCTGACCTTTGGGCCGGGATTTATTTTATCGGAACAGCAAATGAACAAATTCACCCTGACCATATTTACCGCGGCCGCTCTGGCCCTTACAGCCTACAGCCGCCTGCGGCCGCCGGCGGAAAAAACGGTTTACGCCGCCGTAACGCCCGTAAGCCGGCTGGCTGCCAAGGCTAACCGCAATCCCGTCACGCTGCAGGGGCATTTGATAAGCAAACTGGGGCCGGAAAAATACCTTTTCCGCGACCCCAGCGGCTCTGTTGCCGTTATCATTGAAAATGAAGATTGGAACGGGCTGTATATCCATCGCTCCGATAAAGTGCAGATTCACGGCGAACTGCGCAAAGCCTGGTTCTTTCCTCCCGCCGTCAATTCCGCTTTCATTCAAAAATTTCCGACAGAACGGCTCAGCCGACAGCAATACTGACAATAAATGCGGTCAGAATAAACAACATAAGTCCAAATCCGGCCAGAATAAGGATTTTCGATGAACCGGTCTCCCGCCGCAAATGCCAGTTTGCGGCAAAAATTCCCAGATAACTTACCAGATAGGCGCCGCTGGACAGATTGACAATGGAAGAAAAATCCATAAATATCGCCGCCAACAGAACAATGGCCGAAGTCAGAATATTGCCGTAGGTTCCCCTTTTCCAGAACTTTTTTTCATAAATCTTCGGCAAAACGCCCTGTTCGGCTAAAGAACGGGAAATGCGGAAAATACTGAAAAACGTGGCATTAATGCCGGAAACAAAAGCCATAACCGCCGCCACATAAATCAAACCGTAGCCCCATTTTCCCAACAGTTTGTCCGCGGCAACAGCCACTGCCGTATCGGCATTTTTCTCAAGATCGGCCGCCGGAATAAAATTCAGCACGACATGGGCCAAAGCCATATACAGAGCCATAACCGCCAAAATAGTGATATAAATTCCCAGTCGGATGGTTCGTTTCGGATGCTGCACGTCGGCCGCCGCATTGGTAATAACGCCGTAACCGGCATAAGCAAAGAACGTAACGCCGATAGCTCCCCAGAAAGACATCAGCGTCGGCTGCGGCAAAACATTGCTCAGCGTCAAATCGGCATTCCACATCGCCGCTCCGATTAAACTGCCGAGAATAAGAATTTTCAGCGTCACCAGTAAAATCTCAGCCCGGCCGACATCCCCCGCGCTCATCATATTCAGCAAAGCCAGCCCCACAATCAGCACGGCGGCAAACTCGTTGACGGTCATCCAGCCATAATCGGTTCCTTTCAGCAAAGCGGTAAAATAGATGCCGAACGACTTGGCCATCATGGAAATGGAAACTGCCGAGGTCAGCATATAAATCAAAGATAAAGTGCCTGAAACGCATTTACAGGAAAAGGCCCGGCGAAAATAGTCGGTCAGACCTCCGGCATCAGGATAACGCGCCGCCAGCTCCCCGTACGAATACCCTGAAAACAACGCCGCCGTCCCGGCTACGGCAAACGCGCCGTAAGTCCAATATCCGGCAGACATAATCACCTGCCCCAGCAACGCAAAAATACCCGCCCCGACCACCGAGCCGATTCCCAGCGCAATCACGCTCCAAAGTCCCATGTCATATTTTTCAGAACGGTTCGGCCAAAACTTTGTTTTAAAATTCATATCTCACTCCCAAATTAAAATCGACCGGAATTTCCACTTTGTCTCCCAGCAAGGTGGAAACTTTAACGTAGGAACTCAAATGCTCTGCCGGCTGAAACTTCATCCCCGCCCCGATTTCATACATTGTATCCGATATGTCCTCCTTCATCGTCACGCCGGCAACGTCGATTTTGCTGCGGCCATTAAATTCCTCCACCAGATTAAGTTCGACAAACACTTCGTTCCTGTCCCACACATATCCGGCGGAAGCGCCCAGACGCCCCTCCAGAGAAGTTGCTCCGCGGCCTTTTATCCGCGTATTATGCGATGTCCGGTGCTCCATATTGCCCAGACTTATATACTTCATCTTCAAATGCGGCTCGGCAAACCAGCCGCCGTCAAGCCGCCAGCGCTTTCCCGTTTCCGCCGCCAGGCTCCAGCCGTTTACCTTATATTTCCCGTCCACGTCGGCTCCGTGCGGCAGATAGCTTTTCAGCTTCTGGTCATGCCAGTAATAATTGGCCGTCACATCCACAAAATATTTGTTCCGTGTCATCAAAGACGAATAAATGCCCAGACTCATCGTATCCCCGTCGGCCCGCCCGCTGCGGTCAAACTTTTGCCGCGAGTCGGTAAATCCGGCGGTAACACCGGCCAGCCAATAGTCAAATTTCTGTTGCGGAAGTTTGAAATCATAACCGATTTGGGTAGTCGTCGTATTTACCCGGCTTCGGCTGGCATCTTTAAAATGCAGTTTCATTTCCCGCAGGCCGCCTTTAATCCACAAACCGTTGTCCCGGTAATAATGCAGTTCGTCAAAACGGTTATTCATCGTCTCCATCTGAGCAACAAACACGGAATTTACGGCCGAGTAAGCATTCCGGCTTAAAACCGCCGTATCGGTTGACTGCGATGTACGCTCCAACACCCATTCGCCGCCTTCATGATGAAGATCGTAACGGTAGGCGCCGATATCCACCGCACCGCCCAGCAAATGAAACTCGGCATCGCCGCCGTTATCCTGCACAATATGAACCTTATCGGGAAAAACCTCCTCATAACTGCGGTCTGTCATCGCTATTCCGAAACTTCCGTGCCCGTTCTGAACCTCCAGCTCATCGCTGTGACTGGCCGCCACTTCGCTGTTAAGGTAAAAATTTCCTTCACCGTTTAATCTGCCTATGGTTAGTTTGCTGTATTGATTATCGGCCACCAAATCAACTCTGGTCCCGGCAAGTTCCAAATCAGGAATTTCCGCGGCCCCCTGAACTTTCAACTCCCCGCCGGTCAGTCTGGTCGTTCCCGAAACCACGGAGCCCTCTTCCAGCAAAGTACTACCGCCGGTTTGCGACAAATCGGAAATTTCCGCTCCGCCGCTGACAAGAAGGTTCCCGCCGTTCACCGTCATTCCCGCAAGAAAACTGTTTTCAAAGGCGATAACCCCTCCGTCATTCAGAACAATATTTTCTCCTCGCCCACCGGAGGAAAAACTGAGACCGCCGCCGTTTACCGTGCCCTCCGACAAACGGCCGCCGTCCACAATTTGCGAACCGTCATACATAACCGAATTTTCGGCGGTGCCTTCAACCAGCTGATAACCGCCGTCAATAACGGCGCCGCGGCTGATACCGCCCGTCTCCACATATTGGCTGCCGCCGCTGTTGATTTTTGTTCCTTCGGCCGTTCCGCCGCTTTTAATTTCCTGCGTTCCCCGGCTGCCGATAACCGCATCAATATCGGTTCCGTAAACCGTCTCCGTCCCCCGCTGCAGACTGGCTCCTTGTGCCGTTCCGCCGCTTTTAACATTCAGAATACCGTTTCTCAGCGTGCTGTTAAGAGCCAGCCCTCCAGCTTCCACCTCCTGCTTGCCGTAGTTAATCAACGTCTGCTCGGCCCTTCCGCCGACCGTCTGTATCGCATTGTTAAATACCTGTGTTTTAACTGAAATTCCGCCGGCTTCAACCACCTGCCGACCGTAAGAATAAATCTCGCTGTTTTGCGATTCTCCGCCGGACATAATATTTTGCGTTCCGTGAACGGCAAAATCGACGGCCGTGCCAAATACGTTCTGCACGTCGCCGCGCGAAACACTGCCCCCTGTTTCCGTCGTTCCGGCCGGAATGTCCGCCGCCGCTGCCGTTGAAATACCCGCGGCCGCAATGCCGTATAAACTCAGCTGCCAGATTCTCATCCGCTTCCTTCTCCTATACATTCAGTGTATAAGATGTATAAGCCGGGCTTTAATTTTCAAGCACTGGCAAAGATAAAAAAAGCCCCGTCTTTCCGGCGGAGCTCTCAAGGGTTACAGATTATTGAGCCATTGGACAATCTTATTGTCAACCGCTTCGTCATACTTTGCCGGCAGATTGTTAAAAGACTGTGCCCGCTGTATTTCCGCATGTTTTGCCTGAGTCGTAAAATCCTCAAAATAGGAACCGTAATTGCTCCCCTGCGTTGAAAAGGGAACAACTTTCCGCCCCTGAAAATCAACCTGCTCCAAAAATGCCGATAACGGCGTCGCCATGGTGTACCACCAGACCGGCGCCCCGACAAAGATAATGTCATACCGGCTCAAATCCGGCAGTTCTCCGGCCAAAGCCGGATAATTTTTTTCCTTTATCTGCCGACGCAGCGTTAAATAGAACCAAGGAGTCGTTTTAATTTCTTCCGCCGTTTTGATTTCATAAATGTCCCCGCCGGTTAAGGCTTTGATCTTTTCCGCAATCTCCCGGGTATGGCCGCTCAGGGAATAATAAACCACCAAAACCCGTCCGAACCGGCGTTCAACCGCTGCGGCAGGCCCCTCATAAGCGGCCATTTCCTTTTTGTTTTTTACAGCCACGCGATACAGATGAATTCCGCCGACAGCCAAACCGACCGCAATCATAATCGCCAAAAGATAAAGAACATATTTAAACATTTGCTTCCTCCTTCATTCTTATGTTGCTAATATAACGATAAAAAAATAAAAAAACAATCATGTCTTCTTTTGATACTTGACTCTTATGATATATAGTATTATTTCTATATATAAAGATACATAAATATGGAGAGTCACAATGAAAAAGATAGAAAACGTTAAAGAATTTGTTGAACGCATCGATTCCTCAAAAAAGGTCAACCCGAAGGACTTATCTTCCGATCAGGATCTGACCATCGCGATTATGAACCTTATCAGCATTGAAGAACATCTGGTTTTCTCCGGTGCCAAAACCGGAAAAAATTCATTCTACGATCTGATTGAAGAAGTTCGGGAAAAACGCAAAAATCTGATGCAGAAAATCATCCCCAGCTATGAAGGCGAAGTCTGGTGCATCTCCAAACATCTGCTGGCCTCGTCCATGCGGCTGATGGAAGTCGGCACCAAACAGCAGAGCTTGGGACACAAGGAAACCGCCTACGACCTTTTCAATCAGGCCTATGATCTTTATTGCCTGTTCTGGGGACTCAACATGAACATGTTGAACGTAACCGATGTTAAATGGGTCAAGGACAATGTCGAAGACGTTAAACAGCTCACCGCCAAAGTCAGCGAAGCCGTTAAAAACGCACCGCTTCCCGAAGCCGATGAAGCCAAACCCGCAGGAGCGCTCGCCAAAATGAAAGCTTTCGTCCGCAAAGCCGTTGACTGCTGCATCGAATAAGGATAAAGGCATGAAAAAACTTTTCACTCTTTTAACCGCGGTTCTCTGTCTGTTGACCGCCTGTTCACAGCAGCCGGCTTCACCCGGAGAATCCCTCTCGGCCGATAAAATCTATCTATTTTATTCCAACAGCTGCCCGCATTGCCATGATGCGTTGGATTATCTGGACCGGAATTATCCTGATTTGAAAATCAGCCTGGTTAACGTCGGCAACCGCGAAGGCTACGACCTCCTGATTAAATGCGCCAAAAAATTCAACCTCGGAAACCGTATCGGCACACCGCTGTTCTGCATGGGCGACAATTACCTGATGGGCTGGTCTCCCGAAACGGAAAAACGCTTTGACAGTTTGGTCAAACCTTTCCTGAAATAGGAGCCTTCAATGGAAAAACAGCTTCCGTCCGAAACCATGAAAAAAGCTGCCCGGGGGATAAGTTACATTGCTCATCCCCTGCGGCTTCGCATCCTTGAATATCTCGATGTTTACGGCGCTTCCTGTGTCTCGGCCATCACCAAAGGCGTCCGCGAAGAGCAGATGATTGTCTCTCAGAGCCTGCGCAAACTGCGCGACGCCAATCTGGTGCAAACCGAAAGACGCGGCCTGTTCATCTTTTATAAAATCTGTGAAGAATATCCCGCCAGCCTGTTCACCTGTCTGCGCAAGCTGTACGGTTATATGACCGACAGCTTTCACTATCTCCGCGACGACTGCAAAGCTGTTCTGCCGGCAGATTACACCATGCTGGCCGCCAATCAGATAAAGCTTTTTGCCAACTTTGATAAAATGCGGATTCTCGAATACCTGACTCTCAACGGCGCTTCCTGCGTTTCCGACATCGTTGCGGGAATTGAAAGCGAACAGCTCAAAGTCTCTCAAAACCTGAAACGGCTGCGCGATGACGGTTTCGTTGTCTGCCACCGGGAAGGGCGCTACATCATCTATGACATCACGCCCGGCGTACACAAAACAGCCATTCAGTGCATTCACAAACGCTACGATTCCCTGAAAAACAAGGACGACTTTTAAGCCTTGCCGCGGGAACTTCGGATAATTTCAATCAGCTGCCGCATCGGCCGGGTCAAATATTTGTCGGGATGATAAAGAATATAATTGGAATTAACCATCGGCTCCGCCGCCACATCCAGTTTTACCAGCCGGCCTTCGGACAGTTCCCGGCGAACGATGATTTCCGGCAGTACGCTGACCCCCAGATTATACAACGCGGCCTGAATCAAAGCCTGTGAATTAACGCTGGTCCAAACCGGCTCCGCTTTCAGATTATGCACCCATAAAGCACTGTCCAAAGCATTGCGGATGGCACTGCCCTCTTCGCGCAGCAACAGCCGCTGCTGCAGAATTTCCTCCGGCGGAACCGCCTTTCTGCCGGCCAGAGGGTGCTCCGGAGAAACAACATAACAAATCTCATAAGACGAAAAGTTTTCTGCATAAAACTGCTGACTCGGAACTACCCCCTCATAAAGAGCCAAGTCGATTTCATTGTCCTCCAGCAGCTTTTCAATATGAGCAGCACTGTCCACCACCACCTGAAGCGGCGTCTGCGGACAGGTTTCGTTAAACTCTTTGATAATGCCCGGCAGCCAGAAATTGGCAATTGTCAGACAAGAGCCCACTCGCAGTGGCTGCTGCTCTTTCTCCGCCCAGAAATTGAGCCGCAAATCATCATATAAATCCAGCAGCCGTATGGCTTTCGCCAAAAACAGCTTTCCCGCCGTCGTCAGATAAATCCGCCGGTTCAGCCGGTCAACCAGACGGACGCCGAACTCTTCCTCCAAACTGCCGATGACATGAGAAACCGCCGGCTGAGTCATATTCAGTTTTTCCGCCGTTTTGGTAAAATTCAACTCATCGCATAATGTCTTAAAAACCTGTAATTGACGTATATTGACCATATTATTACCTTTTAGTTATTGCATTTATAATAAAATATAATTTTATTTATTATTTGGCAACGGTTATAATAAAAGTTAAGGAGAAAAAAATGACATTCGAAAAACTTAAACTTTTACTATGGCTGTTTAAAACCGATTTTTTCATCAGCAGTTTCACTTTCGGCGGCGGTTATGTCGTACTGCCGATGATTCGCAAATATTTCATTGAACAGAAGCACCTTTTCTCGGAAGACGAACTGATGGACATGTCGGCGGTCGCCCAGTCGTCGCCCGGAGCCATAGCCATCAACCTGGCCGTTCTCTGCGGCAAAAAAGTGGCCGGCTGGCCCGGTATTTTCGTTGCCGGAATTGCAGCCGTTTTACCGCCCCTGCTTATTCTTTCCGCCGTTTCCGCCTGCTACCGGAACTTAATCGACAATCCGGTGGTTGTCGCCGTTTTAAAGGGAATGGAAGCCGGCGTGGCCGCCCTGATTGCCGACGTGGTTTGGTACATGAGCCACATGATTGTCAAAAAAAAGGAAACGCTGCCCATTTTAATGATTCCTGCCGTTTTTACCGCTAACTTTATTTTCAATGTCAACGCCCTGAGCGCCATTCTCGGAGGCATTGCCGTTTTCCTCCTCCTGGAAAAACTCAAATTCAGAATTAACCTGAAGAAGGAGCTCCCCGATGTTTGAACTTTTAATCAGCTTTTTGCAAATCGGCGCTTTCAGCATCGGCGGCGGCTATGCGACCCTGCCCCTGATTCAGGAACAGATTGTTGAACTGCACCAATGGCTCACCTATAAGGAATTTACCGACATTATCACTATCTCCCAAATGACGCCCGGCCCCCTCGCCGTTAACGGCTCAACCTTCGTAGGATTGCGGATTGGCGGAATACCGGGAGCGATTGTCGCCACTTTCGGCTGCGTCATCAGCGGCATCCTCATCTCGCTGTCGCTTCACCGCTTTTTTCAAAAAAACCACAGTCCATGCATTGAACAAACTTTCAAAGCGCTGAAATCAATTTCCGTCGGTCTGATTGCTTCAGCCTCTTCAACCATTCTGCTGCTGTCCTGGTTCGGCTGCAGTTCCTGGCAAACCATCAGCCGCCCGGCAGATTTAACTGCCGTTGCTATCAGTTTTGCAGCTATCGTCCTTCTGCGCAAATACCGTCTCAATCCGGTCCTGGTAATGGTTATCTGCGGCATCGGCGGTGTCATATTTTATTAGCCCGGCCAATTCTAAAAAAATTCTCTTGATTACTGGTCAAACTCTGCTAATGTTTAAGCGGGTCGTACTCCGTAGAAAAGAATACGGCCCGGGGCTTAGAAAACCCTTTTAATCAATCAGTCGCCTGCATAGCGACTTAAAACGTTATATGCCGATTTCTGTCCTTTAGGGCGGATGTCGGCTAAATAAGGCTGTGTGCTAAATAAGCCGAGCCGTTTGATTGATTACGGTTTTCTAACATCCGCCCGCCTTTTCTTTAAAGAGCGGGTTTTGTTTTAACTGACAGCTAAAGGATGTTAATCGTATGAAATATATCAATATAATATTGGCGCTTATTTTATTATGCACCGTTTTTCTGATAAATAAAGAAAATATCGGCACATGGATTGCCGTATTGTTTGCAGCAGTCTGCCTTGCCGTATTTTGCTATATGCTTTCCGAAGAAGAAAACAAATATAAAAAGAAAATGAAAAACAAAAACTGAAACAAAAAAAACCACTCTTCAAAGAGTGGTTTTTAACTGGTAGCGAGGGGCGGATTCATCGACTACAAACATAGCCTACAGATTTCGGCCTTTAGCCTACAAAAAAGTCTTGATTTGCCTATAGTTTACTCATACAAAAGGGTATTACAAAACATCCATACAAAAGTGTCGAATCTGGAGAACAACATGAACGCCGTTAAAGGATATAAAGGCTTATATATTACAAACAATGGAATATACAAAATTCGTATCGCTGTTCCGGAGAAAGTACAAAAATTTTATGACTTACCCAAGGAATTCAATCAATCCTTACGAACAAAGGATTTTAATGAGGCCAAGACTAAATATTATGAGATAATGCAGCAACTAGAGAGAAAATTTAATTTAAATAACAAAATCAAAGCTTCTGCTAATAGACCTTTATGTCCAGACAAGATATTTGAAACAGAACTTCTTAAAACTATTCACCATTTTTTCACTGAATATTCAGGAAAAACACAAAATAACTTTTTAAAACAAATAATAGACAACAGTCTCACACCTCGGCAGTTAAATAATGGGGAGAAAAACCCCGAAGTATGGATAATTGAGGAAGCTAAACAACAAATCCGAGATTTAGATATGAAATGGATACATAGTTTCAAATCTGAAATTGATACAGGAATCACCTCCCAAACGACTCAAAACATGATAACATATCTAACAAACTCTCAATATAATTTAACACCGGAACAAACATACAAAGCAAAAACAGCCCTTGCTCAAACAATTATTGAAGCGGCAAATTTCCATATAGAAACAGAAATAGATTATTCTAGCACCCCTGAAAATTATATATTTAAATATGACATTGTGAATCAAGCATATACTCAATACACCCTAAAAAATACATATCACAGACCGCTTAGTATTCAGCGTCCAATCAATAGTCCTAATAATAAGGATGACATCCTTTCAAAAATAAAAGATACAAGCAATAAACCAACCAAAATTAAAGAACTTTTAACCAAATGGCAAAATGATTGCGGAGACAGTGTTAAAGAAAAAATACATCACATTCAATCATTTATTGACTGTTTTCCGGAAAAAGAAACACTTAACGAAGTTGTTAGTACAGATATATTAAGCTGGGTTGAAATATTAAAAATGACTCCGGCATATATCAATAGAAAAAAAGAATTTAATGGCCTATCTATGAGTGACATTATAACTAAGAATCAAATACTTAATTATCCATGTTTAACACCTAAAACTATTAATACTTATATCAACTCTTTTTCTTCTTTGCATAAATGGGCAAAGAAAAAATGTTATATTAGTTCAGAAAATCCAACAAAAGAAACACTATTTAATAAACAAGACATTATTTCTCCTATACCTGAGACATACAGTTCTAGCGAAATAAGACAAATTATAGATTTCTTTAACAGACATAAAACAGAAAACTTAGATTTATATTGGGCTGTTATGATTGCCATATATACAGGAATGAGAGAGGGAGAAGTCTGTCAATTAAGAACAAAAGATATTCGAAGTCGCGATAACATCCAATATTTTAGCGTAAACAATGAAGCCGAAAAAACCATTAAAAACAATCATTCAATAAGAATGATTCCAATCCATAATAAATTAATTCAGCTTGGAATAAATGACTTTATCAATAAACGAAACCAACAAAATGAGGAAAAACTATTTCCTTCATTCAAAATATACCAAAGAGGAAAAAGAAAAGACTTTAATAAATGCTTTTCTCAGCCATTTGCCAACATACTAAAAAAATTAAATCTGAAAAAAGAAAATAGACTTGTGCACTCTCTAAGACATACATTCGTCGATTCTCTAAGAATATCTGGCCTGTCTGATGAGGAAATTCAGTTTTTAGTAGGACATAAAAAACAAATAATGACAAACCATTACGGACAACTAACTCCTCAATCACCTCTAAAAACACTTCAAAAATGGATTAATATGGTTAACTATGACGAAGAAACAAAACCGGAAATTAGGGAGCAAAATATTGACGAAAAATATATCTAAGACAATAGCGCAATACAATGATTTATGGGCTGATGCGGTGATTAGCACGGGTAAAAATGATTGTACCCCCTCTTTAGTATTATTAGATATTATAGATTATTATAATAAATACACATCAAATCCTAATAATAACTATAAAATTAATACTAGTATTTATCAGTCATTAAAAGCCCCTAAAGCATGGAAACATTTAACTATTGAAGAGAGAATATCCTTTTGTGCTGATTATCTATATGATACAGCCATTAAAGCCCCTTACCTATCGCCTCAAAATACAAATATCAACCGATTTATTAATACAAGTGCAAAATCAGGATATTTTGGAGATTTTATTATTAAAGCAATAGATGAGAACGGCAATATAACCCCTAACCGCTCTCTTGTATCCTTTGACTGTATAGCCTTCACTTTATTATTAGATATAAAAAAGCTTTATAATATTCAAAAATATAAAACTCTACATCCAAACAAAAGGGCTGATTATATCCGGCGCAATATACTTTCTAGACCTATAAAGAAACTGGAACAGGAATTTAACCATAATATCCCTTATATGTTTGTTGTAGAAGAAAGCAAAAAAAGCTCTGACCTGATACACATACACGGGATGATGAAAATAACAGCCGAAGATTTATCTATACATAACACTAAACGTCGATTTATTGAAAACATACTAATTAAAGCCGCTCTCGGAAAAGACTATAATAATCATCCTCTTGTTAAGACAGCCCTTAAAATTATATTACCATATCACCCGTTAGGGTGGGCTTCATATATTTGTAAAACATCCCCACAAAGAGGAGATATTTACATATCAAAAGACTTGCAAAAGAAAGGGAAAGAGCTGTATGACGAATACAAAGAAACAGTAAAAGCGGCTTTAAAGAGAACGAAGTCCTAGAGAAAACTATACTTTTTCTTAAGGGCTTGTCCTTCCTTCGGTTGTTTATAGCTTTCACATCCTTATATTAAGAACTAAAAACAATACAACCTTTCAACGAAAATACATTTAAAAATCAATAATTTATCAATAATAGCGGTGGGATTTATCTCGCCGCTGTTTTTTAGTCGGATTTTACCTTTTATTTTTCTTAATATAAGGATGTTAACGGATTGATTTAACTGTATAAAGGTTGCCTTTCTTTATGCGTATTTTCTGCCCGTTTTCTAGCTGTAGAGAGGAAAATTTATCGTTCCGCTATATCCTCCAAAAAACATAAAAAAACGCGCCTACGGCTTTAAAATGAGACGGAAACGGCATCTTAATCTCAACAATATAAACAAACATTTTTCTTGAATACTAATCAAATTCTGCTAATGTTTAATCAGGTTGTATTCCTTAGAAAAGAATACGGCCTAGGGCTTAGAAAACCCTTTCATATCCTTAGTCGTCTGCATAGCGACTTAAAACGTTATATGCCGATTTCTGTCCTTTAGGGCGGATGTCGGCTAAATAAGGCTATGTGCTGAATAAGCCGAGCCGTTTAAGGATATACGGTTTTCTAACATCCGCCCGCCTTTTCTTAAAGAGCGGGTTTTGTTTTAACTATGACTAAAGGATGTTAATCGTATGAAAAAAATATTTTTAACCTTAGCTCTGATTTTCAGCTTATCTGCTTGTGCTGTTACTCACACACCGGTTATGCATACCATTGAATTAAAAGATATGGATTATTCAAATATTGATAATCTGAAAGAAGGAGAAAGCTGTTCTCTTTCTGTTTTGGGGCTAATTGGGCCTTTCGGAGATATGAAACTAACAAACGCGGTTAAAAATGGTCGTATTACTAAACTGACAAATTATGACTATAACTATCAAAACTATATTTTAGCACAACGCTATTGTATCCGTGTTTACGGTTACTAATACGACAAACAGACAGGGCGATTCGCCCTGTCTGCTTTTTCTGCCCTTAATCACAAAATAAAAACTTTAAGGATATATCAAAAATGAAGCAAAAGACTATCTATAAAAAAATCATACCATTAATTGTCTTGTGTTTATGTTCTTGTAAATCAATAACTTACCATGATGTCAATCCAGCCATTGTCCCTAACTCTAATTTATTACCCGCATTAGAACCTGTTGTCAGCCTTAATAACTTGGAGGCAACATATACAGCTGGCACTTATAGCGGTTATGCAAATAATTTCGGGTCTGGCTACGGACAAAACAACTGGGCAGGATGGCTACAAACAACAGCAATAGAAGGAACATATCATAAAGATATACGTGTATATGATGTCATTAATATTTTTCAAAAAGAAGTAAAAGAAAATATAACATCTCCTTATGGAGAAAAAAAAGGTTACATAACACTAAAACTTGGATATAGAGAAAATAATATTTCTCCTTTTTATGCTATAACCTCTACATTAACATTATATACAATTAATTTTTTAGGTTACCCTATCAATAAAATTTCTCAATCTTTAGAAATTGAAGTTGAAATATGGAATAAGAAAAAGGAATTAATAAAAAGATATGTCGAAAACTCAACAGATGAATGCTACATAGCAATGTATTGGGGATACTCTGCTTCTGCACATCGAAAAGTTGCTGCTGATAATATTCGACATGCTTTAGAAAAAATACGTCTTAGAATTAATAGCGACGCTAAAGAAATCAAAACCAAATTAAAATAAATATACTAACTTAAAAAATAGCCGGAGTTAATCTCCGGCTTTTTTGTTGTCAAATCCAACTGTACTCCATTTTGACGCTCCTAAAAATGTAAAAACATAATGGAATAATCCTTGTATTTTTACATATGTAATATATAATCTTAAATATAGATTTTACAGATTCGTTTTAATGGAGATATAACATGATTTTTAACTATATCAGAGTAAGCACCACACTACAAAACACAGACAGACAATTACTTAACATTCCCTGCGATAGAGAATATGAAGACAAATTATCCGGTAAAGATACAAACAGACCTCAATTACAAGCTATGCTTGATAATCTAAGAAGCGGTGATGTTATTAACGTTCACTCAATGGATAGACTTGCCAGAAACGTACAAGACCTTTTGAAACTCATAGATACAATTTTACAAAAGGGAGCATCTATTACATTCCACAAAGAAAATATGACTTTCAACAATAACAAACAAACCGATGCATTCCAAAAACTTATGCTAACAATGCTTGGAGCAATCTCTGAGTTTGAAAGAGCCATTATCTTAGAACGACAGAAAGAAGGAATTGCTATCGCTAAAGCTAAAGGAAAATACAAGGGAGGAAAGAAAAAACTTTCAGACAAACAAATCCAAGAGATTAAAGCGGTGGTGAATAACCGAAAAACTAATATCTCTCTGTTAGCTAAACATTACGGCATCACCAGACAAACTATTTATAATTTAATCAAATAAAAGTTATGCACAAAATTACTACAATTCAGTAATACAAAATACTATTACAAAATGCCTTAAAAAAAAGAAAAACAGCCACACTAAGTGACTGTTTTTGCTTAATTTTTACGCAATGGTAGCGAGGGGCGGATTCGAACCGTCGACACGCGGATTATGATTCCGCTGCTCTAACCAACTGAGCTACCCCGCCATCGGGTTCGAGCTATTTAATAATAAATTCTTCCCGCCTTGTCAATAGCTATTTTTAAAATTAATGTTTATTGCACAATCTTTTTGCCCCGCCTTGCATTCTCCTTTTCCGTGATTATCTAGCTTAGATAATTAAGTTATAGACTTAAGGAGAGATTGAAACATGCGGCACAAAACATTATTGGTCTGGGCCTTCTGCCTGTTATGCAGCCCGGCACTGGCTGATGAAGATAACGAGAACAACGGCCTGCGCGCCAACTTCCGGCGTGTTGCACTGGAAATGTCTTCCACCTCGGTTTCGCATGCCGAACAATATCAGAATTCGCCCAACACCCAGCTCAGTTCAGACAGCGAAACCTTGTTCAAAGGCGTATTTGACTTCATTCTCGAATATGAACAGCCGGATTATCAATGGAACAATTCCGTTTATATGGAATACGGCAAAACCAGACTCAAAAAAGCCGACGGCTCAACCACCTCCTCCGAAAACGCCGATAAAATCCTTTTAACCAGCGATTACGCGCGCAAAATGTGGAAATACGGCGAAGCCGACGTCGGCCCTTTCGGCAGTCTGGGCTACCAAACCGAATTCACCGCCAACAATGATGCCCCCCGCAACAAAACACTGCGCAGCAAAGGCGGCCTTAAGCTGTTCAACGGACAATATATCAAAGAGCTTTACGTCGCCGCCGTCGAAGAACTCGACATGACCTACAGCCGCAGCGATACCAAAACCGCTTACGAAATCGGCATTCGTGCCGAATACCCGCTTCGCGACGGCATAAAATTCCAGCTCGAAAGCTATTTCCGCGACTACTTTCTTTACAGTCGTTACGTCGGAACCGATTTCAAATATGAATTTAACCTGACCGGCCGTATGGATGTCAAAATCCACAAGGACTTGAGTATAGCCCCTTATGTCAGCTATTTTGAGGCCCGTTCCCGCGAAGCAAGCGCGGCAGGCAGCAATTTTATGATAGGCCTGTCCTTCGCTTATGCCGACATCTTCAATCTTTAACCGTATTCTTAGAAAAATACCAAGTTATAAACAAAAAATATTCACGCGCTTTAAATCGCTTGATTCGCGCGGAATAATTGCTACATTTATCCCATAAATTTACACAACAATTTATGGAGAATTATAAATTATGGCAAAAAAATTAAAAGTCATGTTTTCTACGCATGGCTTGGTTGAGGGTGACTTCGGCTTTGAGCTGGATGAAAAAGGTTACCCGACCTCTAAAGTAATTTCAAAAAAAGTTATTACCGGACAGGATACCGGCGGACAGGTTTATTACGTTAAGGCTCTGGCTGCCAACTCCAATAACTATGATGTCGATTTGATAACCCGCCGCGTAGATCCGCGGATTTGCCCGCAGTTCGGCGGCACCCCGCATGACCTCGGAAAAGACATTAACTACACGATTGAACAGCAGTGGCATGACAGTTCCGTTATCCGCAGCCGGGTTCTCCGTGTTCCCGCCGGCGGACATTTCAACTTTGTTCCCAAAGAAGAAATCGTTCCCCTGCTGCCTGAAATCATCAATAATCTGTATGACTTCTACAAAAAAGAAGACTGCATCGACCGCATTGAAGTTGTTGAAGGCCATTACCGCGACGGTATGCTCGCAGCCGATATGCTCTGTTCCAAAATTGAACAGGAAACCGGCCGCCGCCCGGTCATGCTGGTGACCAGCCACTCCCTCGGCCACAAAAAATACGAACGCAACCTGCCGCAGTATCAGGCCGGAAACATCAGCGAAGAAGAATGGAAATGGCACAATTTTGAACAGCGCATCAAACACGAAACTTTCGCTTTTCACAAATCGGACATTATCATTGCCACCTCGCCGGACGAACAAACCCGCCTGCTGGCAGAGCCCTATCTGGCCGATTTGAACAAAATCACCATTATTCCTCCCGGTTACAATGATGAAATTTTCAAACCGCTGTCACCGCAGAACCTGCACAAACTGAAATATCATTTTGACTATAAAAACATCTATAATGAAGAACGCAGCATCGACCTGACAGATAAAAAAGTCGTTTCCTCTCTGGGACGCGTTGTCCGCGACAAAGGGTTCAGCGAACTGTCGCGCTCCATGGCCGAAATTATGAAAGATGACCCCTCGGTTATCTTTATGGTCAGCGGCGAAATCGGCAACCCGGTTACTCAGGAATGCCGTGAAATTCTGAAAGATGTTGAAGACCGCGTTATTTTCCTGCCGTCTCTGAATCAAAAAGAAATGGCCCGCGTTTATAACGTTTCTTCCATTTTCGTCATGTCCAGCTTAAATGAAGCTTTCGGCATGGTTCCGATTGAAGCGATGGGCTGCAAAACGGCCGTTATTGTCGGA
Organism: Azospirillum sp. 47_25; assembly: GCA_001917125.1. Taxonomy (GTDB): domain Bacteria; phylum Pseudomonadota; class Alphaproteobacteria; order RF32; family CAG-239; genus Scatocola; species Scatocola faecipullorum. Next base: position 26,730 of record MNTU01000045.1, on the reverse strand, counting down.
CGCAGCGGTTTCAACGACTTTGCTCACTGCGCCGATATCCGCGATGATAACCAGGATTACGGCAAAGCCATCGGCATTTACGCTCCCTCGCAGGAGACTGACCGCTGGCGCCAGGTTAAAGCGCTCAAGCTGTTGCTGAACAATGAAGAGCTGCGGCAGAAGATTGCCGAAAACGGTCACCGTTATGTACGCGAAAATCTGACTTGGCAGCAAATTTCCGAACAGAAAGATCATATTGTTCAGGATGTTCTGTCCGCTCGAAAAAAAAGCCGACCGGGCAAATCAAAAAAGAATAACCTGCAAACTTCGGAAATCCGCTTGCCGAACCGGCAAAAAGTGATCTAAAAAAATCCCCTGTTGCAAAACAGGGGATTTTCTTTACTTCTTGCCGTCGTCAATTATTTCATATTCGGCATCTATGATGTCCGGCGCCTGCTTTTCCCGCGGTTTGGCAGAAAAAACGTCAACGCGCCGTACGTCTCTGTATTTCCGATACCAGCCTGCCCCCAAATTAAATAATGCGGAGAAAACAACCACAGCCAGAAAAATCGGCAATAACACCGAAGCGACATAAAACGAAAAAATCAAAGCCAGCAGCCCGATTACAATAATTCCCAACCACACCAGAAACGCATCCAGTTGCCTCATCTGTTTTTCTCCTTGTCAATTTTTTGCACGGCTCCCAACACGGCCCCGACCATTGCCGCATTGTTTTCAAGTTCCGCCCGCCTTAAAACCAACGGCGCCGACAGAATTTGACGATTAACCTCATCCTGCAGCTTACCAAAATTCATAAACTCGGTCAACGATCCGAACATAACAACCATTTCCGGGTCAAAAATATTTGCCAGCCCGGCAATTCCCTGCATAACGTCATGTTCCCAAATTTCATAAGCCTTAACCGCCCGGGCATCTCCGGCCTTAATACCTTTGATAACATCATGGCTGGTCACGGACGGATCACCGAAGACCTCTTTGGCATCCAGCCCTAAAGCCGTCCCCGAAGCATAAATTTCATAACAGTCCCAAGCTCCGCAGGTACAGCGGCGTACCTGTCCCCGGTTAACCGGAAAATGAGCTTCTCCGGCAGCTCCGGATTTACCTTTCAGCAACTTTCCGTCAACCAGAAAAGCCACCCCTACTCCGGTTCCTATCGCCACCAGCATCACGTTTCGGCAGCCTTTTGCCGCACCGCAGCAATATTCGCCCCATAATGCCGCATTGGCATCATTCTCAACATATACCGGTTTAGATGTAAGCTTTTCAAAAACCGTATCCATATAGCCTTTGGGCATATTTCCCACCGACGAGATAATCCGCCGATTGTCCAAATCAGCTTCGCCTGCCGTCGCTATGGCTACGCCGTCGATTTCAGCTTCGTAACGGCGGACAATTTCCTGCAACAGCCGGAAAATTTCGTCATTATCCCGCGGCGTTGCGTCTCTTTGAGGCTCTTCCAGCAGACATCCGCGGCTGTCTGTCAAAGCGTGAGCAATTTTTGTTCCGCCGATGTCAAATGCCAAAAATTTTTTTGCACCGCTCATGATCGCCTCCTTATTCCCGGGTTGTATCTCTTAAATATATGGTTTATATTCGGAGAAAGCAATTAACAAAGGAATTTTTTTCATGACAAAATATTTATTTTTGGAATATCCCAAATGTTCCACCTGCCAAAAAGCCAGACAATGGCTGGAACAGCACCAAATTGAATTCACCGCCCGTCATATTGTCGAAAACGCCCCGTCCGCCGAGGAACTCAAAACTTGGCAAAAGCGAAGCGGACTGCCGTTCAAACGCTTTGTCAACACCTCGGGACTGCTCTACAAATCAATGAATTTGAAAGAAAAACTGCCAACCCTAAGCGAAGATGAACGGTTCGCTCAGCTTGCAGCCAACGGCATGCTGGTCAAACGCCCGCTTTTAGTCGGAGAAAATTTCGTCCTGACCGGCTTTAAGGCCGATGAATGGGAAAAGGAACTCATCGGATAAGCCCGACCAATCCGTTCTGCTTGTTTTTTTATCAACACCGCTTAAAATTTACTCAATTTTAAGCGGTTAACTCTATGATAGCATTAAATACATAATTTAAAAGATATCTCTACGAGGACAGAACTATGGAAAAATCAACAGTCATCGGAATTACCGCCGGTCTGGCTTCTATCGGAATCGGTATGTATCTCAAAGGCGCCGACCCGCACGCCCTGATTAACCCGGCCGCATACCTGATTATTTTCGCCGGCACCGCCGCTGCCCTGTTTAATGCTTTTACGATGAAAGAGCTGAAACGCTTTCCCGTCCTGTGCAAAATTATTTTCTGCGGACAAAAGCTGACCGACAAACAAGAAATTCTTGAACTCTTTGTTGACTTGGCTAAAGCGGCCAAGCAAGACGGCATCGTCGCCATTGAAAAACGCGCCAACGAAATAGACGATGCTTTCACCCGCACCACCCTCTCCATGGTGGCCGACGGTTTCAGCGCCGACTTCATCTACGAAGTCGCGGAAAACGATATCAAACAAATGGAAGAACGCCACCGTGCCAATGCACTTATCTTCTCCCAGGGCGGTATGTATGCACCGACATTAGGCGTTCTCGGCGCCGTTATCGGCCTGATTGCCGCGCTGGGAAACCTCTCTGACATCGACAAGCTGGGACATTCCATTGCCGCGGCATTTGTCGCCACCCTGCTTGGTATTTTCACCGGCTATGTCTGCTGGCACCCGTTCGCCAACAAACTTAAAAGGCTCTCTGCCGCTGAAGTCGAAATCAAAAAAATGATTCTGGAAGGCGCCCTGGCGCTGCAATCCGGCGCTTCTTCCCTGGCAATGGAAGCCAAGCTCCAGGCTTTTATTCCCGTTTCGGAACGCAAACAGCGGAATGACTAAAACAAAGGAACAAAAATGGTTAAGAAAAAACCTGCCGAACAGCCCAACGAAGAACACGCCGACGAAACCTGGCTTATTCCTTACTCGGATTTGCTGACCCTGCTTCTGGCCCTTTTTATCGTGCTCTTCGCTTCGTCATCGCTTGACAAAAACAAAGCCGCGCAAATTCAATATGCTCTGGCTGCCGCTTTCGGAACGCTGTCTCCCGACCAATTAAACGGAACGGCTTTAAGCTTTCTGAAAGATGCCGCCGATGCCGACTTGGGCGAAGGCGTCGGCATTGGTTCCGATGCTCAGGGCGTTACACTGGATATTACCAGCTCTATTCTCTTTGAGCGAGGCTCCGATACCTTGAAAAAAGATTCCGTGGAACTCCTGAAAAAAATAACCGGACTTCTCCAAAGCAACAAATATCGCCGTTTCGGCATCAGCGTCGAAGGCCACACCGATAACATCGAAACCAGACTTTCCCGCTATCCGTCCGACTGGGAACTGTCATCCGCCCGGGCCGGAGCTGTCGTCCACGCTCTGATTAAAGAAGGGCTGAACGAAGAACGCTTCAAATCCATCGGCATGGGACATATTGTTCCCAAATACCCCAACGTCAATGCCTACGGCGAAGCCATTCCCGAAAATCAGGAACGCAACCGCCGCGTTGTTATCCGGCTTGAGATTTAACCGGCCGAAAAACATTGACTTTGCCGATATTTGCTGTTATTTCCAAGCCATAAGATATTTCAGGAGAAAAATAATGCTTGGAGAATTCAACATACAACAGTTTGTCAGCGCCTTTGTCGTTTTATTCGCAGTCATTGACGTAACCGGCTCAATTCCTATTTTTCTAAGCCTGAAGAAAAAAGGCAAAAAAATAGATGCCAAAAAAGCCGCTCTGCTTTCTCTGGGAATGTTTATCGGTTTCTTCTACGTCGGAGAAGCCTTTTTGAACCTGTTCCATGTTGATATTTCTTCTTTCGCCATTGCCGGCTCGCTCATCATTTTCGTCATGGCTCTGGAGATGATTCTTGATATCGAAATTTTCAAAAATTCTCCCGATTCGCCTAAGGAAGCAACTTTTATTCCCGTCGTTTTTCCGCTGATAGCCGGTGCCGGCGGTCTGACCACACTGCTTTCCATCCGCTCCCAATACTCGGATATCAATATCATTCTCGCCGTTTTGCTCAATGTGCTTTGGATTTACATCGTACTCAAAATTACCAAAAAAATTGACCGCATTCTCGGCGCCGGAACCATCTATATGCTGCAAAAATTCTTCGGCATCATTCTGTTGGCCATTTCCGTCAAACTGTTTACCCATAATCTGGCAATTTTGCTTAAGGAAATGAACTAGTTTTTTGACAGTCCCAACCGACCGAACAAAGGAAGTTTCACTGCCGGCCGCCGTATGTCTATACCGAAAGTAAGCCCGAGAACATTCAGTTCCACCCCTTCATACCAGCCGAGCGTCACCCCGAACAGGCCGTAAAGCGAGAACTGCACGCCGCTTTTGCTTTCGCTGACACCGACAAAACGGTTGCCCACCAGCCAGTCTTTGCCGATGGCGATTGACGGCAAGTCAAACTTAAGTTCGGGAACACTGCGAATAATATGAGAAACGAATGTATTGCTGTTGGGCCCCGGCCAGGCGCGATAAACCCGGCCGTAAGGATAATTTTGAACCGCTCTTTCAATTGCGGGAATAGCTCTGGCAGCGTCTGCACCGCGAACTTCACCCACCAGCCGCGGTTCCGAACCGTACCACCGCCGGTCAGGGATTCCCTGTGTCACTGAAACCGCCGGCAATCCCCGGCGCAAATACCAGCCCATCACCTGATAAATCGTATAGGTTTTGGCATTTTCGGGTTTCACCGCCACCCAGCTGTGAACGGCAAAAGCGCCGCGCCAGCTGTATGTTCGCGCCGCATAAACCTGAACCACCGCTCCTTTTTCATCTTCCGGCAACGGCGCCAGCCCCACACTGCTGCGGTCGGCAAAACGCCAGTCGGTGCTCCGAATGGTCATCGCTAAAATCCAAACCAGTATTCCGGCCCAAACGCCGATAATAACCTTCTGTTTCGCTATATATCCATCTTTCGGCTTCATCACTTTTTATGCTTGCTCTTCAGGGTCAGCAAAGGCAGAACCCCGCCCAGATAATATTTGCATTTGGTCGGCAAATGTTTCACTTTCATAAGCGGGATTATATTAAATAATTTCGTAATTTCAATCCCTCCTTTAAGCGTCTGACGCAAAAGCGGAATCACCCCGAACAAACACCAGTCTCTGACCTCTTTGCGCGGTGCCGGAGATTTCCCCGGCTGACTCAGACAGTCGGATAAATAGCGATATGCTTTTTTCCTTTCAACCTGCAAAAGGCGTTCAATCTGCCGGTAATCTGTCTCCCTGCCATCCGGACGGAACCCCTTAAGACTGTCTATCAGCCTGTCGCGAAGACCGAAAATTCCCAGCAGACTGTCCAAACGGGAAATTCCCCGTTCAGGATTAACCACACAAATAAACTGCTTTTCAAAAATCAGCGAAAAACAAACGCAATGAAATGAATCCGTCACGACGTAATCGGCATTCTGCAACAGTTTCAGCCAATCACCGACCGGACGGCACAGCATAGCCTCTTTACCGCCTATTTTCTTCCGGCTGCCGTAAATATCAACAACTTCCCACCCCTTTTCTTTTGCCAGCCGTTCAACTTCCGCCGCCGCTTCGGGCGTTTCGTCCAGAATCATTTTCGCCACATAGCGGCCGGGCAGTTTCAACTGCGATTCTTTGATAATCGGGGCATAATCCGCCGCTGACAGCAACAGCGTCGGATCCAAAACCCGCACGGCTTCCGAACCGAACGCCTCCCGGCAAATGACAATGCCGCTTTCTTCCCGGACGGAAACCCGGTTAAACCGCAGCAGTTTCTCCCGCATAATTTCCGTCGCCTGATCATTGCCTTCCCAAAAATCCGTCCCGAAACTGGCCGCATAGGAAAACAACGTTTTGGACGGCGCCGCAAAAGCCAGCAGATATTCTTGCAAAAAGCGGTAAACATAACGAAAACGCCAAACCTGGTCGCTTCCCACAACAAAACTGTCAAGCGAAGCATTCAGCTCGGACAAATCGTCCATATTGCGGCACACGCGGGTCAAATTTAAAAACCTGCGCCGAAACTTCTCAAAGTTTCGTCCGGCAGCCCTCTCCCGCCGAAAAGCCCCGCTGAACGGACGCGTTTTCTTCTCGGGCCGATAGTTGATAACCTGTGCCTTACTGCCGCAGCGTTCAATTGCCGTCTGCAGAGCATAAGCTACCAGACAGGCTCCGAAATTATTGGTATGCTGCAAATTGAGAATACCTGTTTTCCGCCGCGGCGGCTTCTCGGTCGTGATGTAAGACGCTGCCAGTTCTTCCCAGCTTTTGCCGGCCTTAAAGTCATCAAAAAAAGCTGCCCGCCGCGCATCGGGCTTGGATGCATGCACCAAAGACGGATTAAACGGCACCGCACTGTCGGAAGGCACCTGCTCAGCCAGTGAAAATTTATCCTGCAAAGTCTGAAAGATTGATCTGGCTTTCGGCGAATTGAGCAGCACCAGAGACGTTCCCTTGTCATCATCATAGCGCTTGCGGAAATTTCCCGCACCCCAGAAATCCCCCAACGTCAGATCACCCGGACGGCGACAGCCGACAAAACGGCAGGATGCGCAACTCGGCCGCAAATAAAGATTGCTTAAAAAACCTTTCATATAGGCATTGGCCCGAAATGTTTCATGAACCCTGTCACCGACAACAACTTCATATTTTTTCCAACCGTTGTCTTTGTTGCGAAACTCAATCCGGCACTTTTCCCCAACGCCCAAACTTTCCAGATACCGCTCAAAAACCGCCGGAGACGGCACCCCGTGACACAAAACGTCCGCCGTCAGCAGATTGGCATCATCGCCGCCCAGAAAGGCATACAAACCGGCCACCTGGCAAGGTGTTCCGGTAAACAGAACCCTGCGCCCGTTTTTCAAATCAGCCCGCACCTGGCAAAACGCCGTCCCGATTTCGCTCTGAACATATTTGGAACCTGTCAGCGGCACCAAAGCATCGGCGCTCTCCGCACGCACATGGCGCAAACGGTTATGCACGTCGAAAGCCGCCCCGTAAACCACACCGCCGTCAACCAGCACATCCTCGGCCAAAACACGGAAAACCCCGCCGGAAGAACTGCTTAAACGAGCCTCATCCTGCCGGTTCCACACGGCATAAAACGCCGGATGCAACGTCCGCCCTGCCGTTTCTGCATGCAAAACCGGGCAGGCTTTTTCACATTTGCCGCAGTTAATGCAGCTCCGCTCGTCAATCTTCGGATATTTGAAACCTTCCCGGTCTTCCTGCATGGTTATTGCCTGCACCGGGCAGATATTAAAACAGGCCGAACAGCCGCAGCAATCTTCCGGCGCAACCGAATGAACAGTCATAGTCTGGTCCTTAATGTTTTTTTAATTTTATCCAAAATTATAACCGACTGTACGGCTTCTTCAATTAAATTATCCGTTTTCCCAACAAAAATTCCCGGCGCTGTTGATTAAACCCGCTTCATCATTGACGAAACCGGGTTCTTATTTTACATCAGACAAAGAACCGTTTGTAATAATTAACCAATGAGAGAATTATGGAAAAACTGAACTATCTTTTCACCCACCATGCCGTCCTCCCGGAATCCGTAATGTGGGTAGTCTTCGGCATCGCCGTTATCATCCTGCTTTTATGGGATTTGCTTTTTTTTAACCGCAAGAATGAAGTTCCCAACTTTACGCACACCCTGATTCTCTGCATTGTTTACATTCTCGCCGCCTGTATATTCGGCGTCTTTGTTATTTATGAAGAGGGCATGGACAAAGGCCTGTTGTTCTTTACCGGCTTTCTGGTTGAAAAGAGCCTCTCGCTCGACAACGTCTTTATCATATCTCTCATTTTCACATCGCTGCAAATTCCCCGGATGTATCAGCACCGCGTTTTGTTCTGGGGCATTCTCGGCGCGTTGGTCATGCGCGGAATTTTAATTTTTGTCGGCGATGCGCTGATTAAAGAATTCCATTGGGTGCTTTATGTTTTCTCCGCTTTCCTCCTCTACACCGGTATCAAAATGGTGCTGCCGGGCTCGGAAGAACAGGTGCCGTTGAAAGAAACCAGACTTTACAAGACGATTTCCAGATTTTTTCACGTCACGCATGAAATTCACGGCGAACACTTTTTCCTTAAGCAAAACGGGCGCCATTACATCACCCCGCTGTTTTTCGCCCTGCTGATTGTTGAAACCATGGACGTAATTTTCGCCCTCGACAGTATTCCCGCCATCTTTCTGATTACGCAGGATATCTTCATCATTTACACCAGCAACATTTTTGCCATTCTCGGACTGCGGGCGCTGTATTTCCTGCTTGAAGCCGCCGTCTGCCGTTTCGTTTATCTCAAACAGGCATTGTCTGTCATTCTGATTTTCATCGGCAGCAAAATCTTCCTGCCCTATCTTGGCTGGAAGATTGAACCGTGGCATTCCCTGACCATCACTTTTTCGATTATCTTTATCGGAATTGCCGCCTCGTTGCTCTCTTCAAAATGCAGCAAAGCTTAACCCCGGGGATTTTACCCATAAAAAAACCCTCCGTTTTGGCGGAGGGTTTTTCTTTTCGGATGTTTACATAATATATTCCAGATACAAGGCTGCCGAAGCAATGAGAACGCTGAGCAGCATAACCGGAATTGACCACAGCAGGAACTTCATAAAGTTAATCGGATGACCTTCCCGCATAGCCAAACCGGCCACAACGACATTCGCCGACGCGCCGATAAGCGTGCCGTTTCCGCCGAAGCAGGCACCCAGCGACAAGGCCCACCAAACCGGCATCATCGCCTCACGTCCGCCCAGCGACGGTTCCATTGACTTAAGCATCGGAATCATCGTTGCCACAAACGGAATATTGTCAATAATGCTCGAAAGAATGGCCGAACTCCACAAAATCAGGTAAATCAGCTTATTGATGCTGCCGTTGGTCATTTCAATAAACTCATGCCCCAGATAAGACAAAATACCGGTAACTTCCAAACCGTAAACCATCACAAACAAACCGATAAAGAAGAAAATCGTCGTCCAGTCAACCGCGGCTAACGCATTGCGTACCTTATCGTCTCTTTCTTCGGCATTGCCCTTAAACGTATAAAGCAGCATCAGCACCGCAGCACCGGTCAAAGCAATGGTCCCGTTGTCCAAATCAAGCTGGCGCGCAGAAACAAAACAGGTAATCACCCCGGCCAAAACCACCAGCGACTTAACCAGCAGCCCTTTGTCGGCAATACATTCCTTTTCGTTCATTTTCATCACTTTGGCTTTGTCTTCTTCGGTTGCGGTCAATTTCCGTCCGACAACAAAATCAAAGATACCGACCAGAACAACCATCGTTACCAAAACGACCGGCGTCAGATTCAGCAAAAAGTCATTAAAACTCAAACCGACGGAAGATCCGATAAGAATATTCGGAGGGTCGCCGATTAAAGTTGCCGTTCCGCCGATGTTGGAAGCAAAAATCTCCAAAACCAGATACGGATAAGGATTTAATTTCAGCCTCTGGCAGATACGAAACGTTACCGGAGCAATCAGCAAAACCGTCGTTACATTATCAAGAAATGCCGAAAATACGGCCGTAACGAATGCCAAAACGACCAACAGGCCGCGCGGACTGGCCTTAACGCGTTTGGCCCCCCAGATGGCCACATACTGAAACATACCCGAACGTTCGGCTATTGCCACAATCACCATCATTCCGACCAGCAGGCCGATAGTATTGAAATCAATCCCGGCCAAAGCGGTTTTCTGCGTCAGAATACCGCTGACAATCATTGCCGCGGCACCCAACAGCGCCATAATGGCACGGTTTACTTTTTCCGAAAAAATAACCAAATAACAAATCGTCACAATTCCTATTGCCACGATCTTGGGATCAAGCCCCCAGATTAGGCGGGAAGCCTCTAAAACATTGCTTGTTTCCATAGGGATATTCCTCAAAGTTAAACTTATCCCTGATAGTTAATGATTTAAAATGCTAAATAAAGTTTAAAATCGGCAATTATTTTTTCAACTGCATCAAAAAACTTTTTCGAAATGCCGCCGTTGTGCCCCATTTTTCATACTCCCGGCGGGAAATCCGCCCCATCTCCGGCAGGTCCCGCCGGCGATCAATCATCTCGCTGATGGACTCACTCAGTGATTCGGCACTGTCGCTGGTAAAAATACCGCCGTTTTCTCCCGGACGCACCAAAAACTTTGCCCCCGCATTGCTGCTGATAATCAGCGGGCGCGAAGCCATACATGCCTCCAAAGCCACCAACGAAAACGATTCGTCCCGCGAGGCAACCATAATCACGTCATTCTCGCGGTAAAAATCCCACAAATTATCCCGACTGCGGGATTCTTCCCAAACCACCTCAGGCAAATCTCCGCTTTCCGCGGCCAAATCCTCGGCAAAAGCACCGTCCCGGCGGCCGGCAATATGGAACTCCGCCTGCGCCCGATAAGCTGCCGGCAACAGCCGGACGGCCTTCAGCAACACATCCTGTCCTTTAATTTCACAAACGGCCCCCAACATGGCAAAACGGATTTTTTCCGCCGGCTGTTTAGGCTGCAACCCCTGTTCTTTCGCCACGTCGGCCACAGCCGGATGAATAACCTCGACCCTCGGATTATACTTGGCCGCAATCTCGCGTGCATAATCACTCACCACCGCAAGTTTGCCGGCCTGTCTCAGCGTCTGTTCCAAATCGGGACGAAATTTCTTCTGGCGGAAACGGGCAATATAATCTTTCTCAATCACCTGAGCTTCATGAATCCACCATAAAACCCGCGGTCCTTTCAACAGACTCACTGCCGGATAAGCCACCGCCGTATTGGCAACCGCATAAGCGCAGTCGCCGCCGAACTCGTTCAACAACCGGGCATTGTCACGAAATCCGGGATGATAAAAAACCGGAATTCCCAATTTTTCGAACTTTTCCCGCAGCGGCCCGTCCATATAAGCCAGAACCCGAACCGAACCGCCGTCGGCCAAAATTGCTTCTGCGGCCGCCAGCAGCATCAGCGGCGCACCGGTCGCCGATAACTCATGCGAAATCAGTACGGCACGATAAAGCGCCGTTTTCTGCCTGTCTTCCGCCAGCCGAAGCCGGAAAAGCTGCAGATTATGACGATTCTGCAGCCAGTTTTTCAACTTTTTGATTTTCCTGCCCAGCATAAAGGCTCCTTTCCGGCTAAGCGGCCTTTTTCCCGGTCAGCTTGTTGAGATACCAGTCAACGGTTTTAACAATGCCGCTGGCAAAATTTTCATCGGCCTTCCAGCCCAGCTCCGTTGTCAGCTTGGTCGCATCAATCGCATAACGGCGGTCATGCCCCGGGCGATCCTTTACAAAAACGACCAAATCTTTATAAGAACCGCCTGATTTTTTCGGCATTTTGCTGTCCAGAATGGCACAGATTGCATCAACGATTTCCAGATTGTTCTTTTCGTTATGCCCGCCGATATTATAAGTTTCGCCGGACTTTCCCTGATGGAAAATCAAGTCGATTGCCTTGCAGTGATCCAAAACATACAGCCAGTCGCGCACATTTTTGCCGTCACCGTAAATCGGAATATTCTTCTCTTCCAAACAGTTGGAAATAATCTTCGGAATCAGCTTTTCCGGATGCTGCTTCGGCCCGTAATTATTAGAACAGTTGGAAATTGTCACATTCATGCCGTAGGTACGGTGATAAGCCTTGACAATCATATCCGAACTGGCCTTTGACGCCGAATAAGGCGAACTCGGATCATACGGGGTCGTTTCATAAAAATACCCCGTTTCGCCCAACGCACCATACACCTCATCAGTTGAAATATGATGAAAACGGCTGTCTTCATAGCCTTCCCGAAACTGGTGCGGCGCACTCATCCAATAGTTGCGCGCCACGTCAAGCAGCGTAAACGTTCCCAGAACATTGGTCTCTATAAAGGCTTTCGGTCCGGTAATTGAATTATCGACATGGCTCTCCGCGGCAAAATGAACCACTCCGCGAATATCATTTTCCCGAAACAGCTTTTCCACCAAATCGCGGTCGCAGATATCGCCCTGCACAAATTTATAGTTGGCACAGTCGGCGCAATCGCTCAAATTGTCCAAATTGCCGGCATAAGTCAGCTTATCCAAATTAATAACCTGATAATCGGCATATTTTTTTGCAAAATAAGGCACAAAATTTGCTCCGATAAATCCGGCGCCGCCGGTAACGAGAATAGATTTCATTGTTGGTCTCCGTATAAGTCGTTATATTTGAGGAAACGGTCAAAATACCGCTCTACCAGTTCATCTACCATAATATCGGGATGATATTCATTCAGCAAAGCTTCCAGCTGCGGACGTTTGTTATGCTTGTTATGCGCATAAACCGTTTTGGCAAAGGCCTTATTCAGATAAGGCACCAGCCCCATACCGAAAGAATCCCTGATCATAAACAGCGTCTTTTTCACCGGCGCCTGAGGATTTTCATAAACCAGCATAAAGCCGTGGTCTTCGTCTTTCAGACACTTAACCGGCATACCGTCCAGAAAACTGACCCTGTAATTGGTATCTTTAATCCCCGCTACGTCCAAATCGGATTTTTGACTGCCGGCAATGCTGACCATTTCCGGCCTGAGCGGCGTTACCGGCAAATGGTAGCCGAATTTGTTCAGATAATCGGCCATAGCGCTGTAACCGATATAACCGCCCACTTCATTCCAATGCGAGTCCAGCGGAAAATAAATTTCCATCGGCATTTTTTGTTTCGCCGCCGTCAGGGCTTCTTTAAAATTGAGAATTTTAACCTTGGTGTGTTTCTGCAGATATTCCACCGCCAAATCCATGCGCGACTGCTCCGATTTCCGCTGTTTTTGCAGCCGCTCCGGCATATATTCCGAATACATTGCTTCTTTGTTCGGCGCAACGACAATCATATAGTCGATGCCGCGCCGGGCATAAAACTGCCGGGCCTTTTCCACTCCCGATGCCATTTGCCTGAGCTCGTCTTCGCTGAAGCGTACCTCTCCGAAATAATCAATCAGCGTATAACCGTCCGGCACTTTGGCGGAATCATAAAAAGCCCAGCCTTTCTGCCCTTGAATGGTTATTCCGTTGTCAATGCCCAGCTTATACTGGATTTTGCCGTATTTTTTCAGCAGTTTCTTCCGTCCGGCAAAAGTATCGTTATAATAAGCTTCAAACTCTTTGGCAAAATCCCGGGACAGTTCCGTCGGTTTGGCTTTCAGCGGGCGGTTGTCCAGCAACTCCGTATTACTGGCCACCAGATTCGCCAAAAACGGATAAAAGACAATATACAGAAACACCGCGGCCGGAAACAGGCGATACCAGACATAAAGTTTTTGCAGCCGTTCTCTAATCATCATAATGTCCCGAGAAAATTCGCCCGTAATTGATATAACGGGAGAAATAACGTTCGATCAGCTCGTCGGCCACCACGTCCGGCTGATATTTCTGCATCAGCTCCTCGTAGAACGACAGCTTTTTGTTGCCGGCCGGCGCATTGACCGTTTCACTGAAAGCTTTATTCAAAAACGGCATCAGTGCGCCTGCAAATGAATCGCCCAGCACCATCAGCTTTTTGCCGTTGGCCGTACCTTTATTTTTGCAGACAAAAACATACTGTTCACCCTCTTCACGCGCACAATCCGTTTCTGTCCGACTCAGATAATCAATCCGATAATTCATCTCCATTGCCTCGGGATGCATATCTACATGCTGCTTGCCGCTTTCGGTAATCATTTCCGGCGTCAGCGGCTTCAGCGGAACCCGGTATCCCATTCCGTTAAGCGCATGCGCAATCGCTTCAAACCCGATATAAGCGCCGATATTGTTCCAATGTGTATCCTTTTTGAAATACAAACGATACGGAAAATCATTTTTAGCTTCCAAAATCGGCTCTTTCAAATTAACAAACACCGCTTTGGTATGCTTTTTAAGATATTCGACGGCCGCATCCATGCGCGACTTGTCCGAAGAACGCGCCCGTTGCATGCGCTCCGGCATATACTCCGAATAAATCCCCTCCTTGTTCGGCGCGATGACAATCAAATATTTCGCCCCGCGGGCTGCATAAAAATCAGCAGCCTTGTTTATGCCCTCGGCCATGGCTTTCAGTTCGTCTTCGTCAAACCGCACCTCGCCGTAATAATCCACCATCGTATTACCGTTGTTGACCTTGACCGAATCATAAAACATCCAGCCTTTGTCCCCGTAAAAATACTGTCCGGTGTCAATTTTCAGCTTCTGCTGCAATTTGATATATTTGGACACCAGCTTTTTGCGGCCGGCAAACGTATCATTGTAATAAGCCTCATAATCCCGGCTGAAATTCTTATCCAAACGAGTCGGCTTTTCATGCAGCGGACGATTGTCCAACAACTCGGTATTGCTGAAAAAAATATTTGCGGCAAACGGCCAGAACACCATCAGACAGAAAATAAACCCCGGCAGCAGCCTATATAATACATACAGCTTTTTCATGCCCTAGAACCTGAAATAAATAAACGGATTATATGTATTGCTGGCCAAAAGTAGCACGCTGAAATAAGCAATAACCGCACACCAGGCCGGATTAACCAGTCGCAGAAAACCGAATTTATATTCGGTCTTCACCGGCAGCTTGTCAAAAATGAGGGTCAGGAAACCGCAGCTGACCAGTCCCAGAGCGGCAACCATCATAAACTCATTCGACAGATAGGCGGAGTAAACGTCCGTTTTGTAAGGAACAAACATCCGTTTCAAATAATCAAGCGCCGCCGTCAGGTTTTCCGCCCGGAAAAAGACCCAGCCGACCATAACCACCAACAGCGCGTAAATATTCTGAATCAGGCGAAAACGTAAAAATTTCTCAATTGGCAGCATCCGCTCCAAAACCAAAAAGACGCCATGAAACAGACCCCAGACCACAAAGTTCCAGCTGGCACCGTGCCATAAGCCGGTCATAAAGAAAACGATCATCAGATTACGATAGGTTTTGAACTTTCCTTCCCGGTTGCCGCCCAACGGAATATACAGATATTCCTTAAACCAGGTTGACAGCGAAATATGCCAACGGCGCCAGAAATCTTTGATAGAGGTGGCAATATAGGGATAGTTGAAGTTCTCGTTAATGTGAAAACCGAACATTTTGCCCAAACCGATCGCCATATCCGAATAACCGGAAAAATCGAAATAGATCTGGAAAGTATAAGCCACAATGCCGATCCAGGCCATCGGCGTGGAAATATCGTTGATGCCCAGTGCAAAAATTTCATCTGCGGTTTTGGCCATGATATTGGCAATAATGATTTTTTTAGCCAGCCCCTGCAAGAAACGGACAGCCCCCTGGTTAAACAGCGGCAGCGAAACCTTGCGGTTGTCAATCTGCGCCGCAATATCGTAATATTTTAAAATCGGGCCGGCAATCAGCTGCGGAAAGAACGAAATAAACAGTCCCATTTTAATCAGGCTTTTCTGCGGCGGGCAAACCCGGCGGTAAATATCCACCAGATAAGAAATCGACTGGAACGTATAAAACGAAATACCAATCGGCAAAGGCAGTTTTTTGACTTCGACTTCCAAACCGAAAACAGCATTAACGTTTTCCATAAAAAAACCGGAATATTTGAAAACGCCCAGCAGCGCCAGATTGATAACGATGCCCCCGACCAGCGCCCGCTTGCGCTTTGTTTCATCTTCCGTCCCGATTTTCAAACCGTAGATATAATTGATGACAATTGATAAAATCATCACCAGCACATAAACCGGCTCGCCCCAGGCATAGAAGAACAGGCTCGCAGCCAACAGCAATACGTTACGATAACTCTCCTTGGTCAGGAAATACATTCCCAGCACAATCGGCAAAAACATCCACAAAAATATTAAGGAGCTAAAAACCATTTTCTAACTTCTCCACACAGTCTGCCAGGCTTACCGCCCAGTGATTAATTTTTATTCCGAAATCTTTTTTTATCTTGGCTTTGTTTAAAACCGAGTAGCTCGGCCGAACCGCCGGCGTCGGATAATCTTTGCTTTCAATCGGCAGCACCTCGCAGTCCAAATCAGACTGCGCCATAATCGCCGTTGCAAAGTCATACCACGAACAAACGCCCTCGTTGGAAAAATGATAAACTTCTTTCGTACCGGGCTTAATCTGCGGCAGAATGTCAACAATCGCCTGCGCCAAATCCCGCGCGTAGGTCGGCGTCCCCGCCTGATCAAAAACCACGTTCAGGCTGGCGCGCTCTTTGCCGAGCCGCCGCATTGTTTTCACAAAATTATTGCCGAAAGTCGAATACAACCAGGCCGTACGAATAATAACCGCCGTTGCCGCATTTTGCAAAACAGCCTGTTCGCCGGCCAGTTTCGTCCGGCCGTAAACCGATTGGGGATGCGGCTCGTCATCTTCGTTATAAGGGCGGCAGTTCCGTCCGTCAAAGACATAATCCGTTGAAATCTGAATCAGCGGAATACCGGTTTTTGCCAGATTTTCCGGCCCGAGAACATTAATCTTTTCTGCCGTTTCGGCATCGCTTTCGGCTTTGTCAACCGCGGTATAAGCCGCACAATTGATAATAGCCTCCCACTTCTGCTTAGCCGCATAAGCCTGCACGGCTTCGGCGTCGGTAATATCCAGTTCGGCCCGGTCAACATAAACCGCCTTGTCCTGCAGCAGCAGTTTCAGCTCATTGCCCAGCTGCCCGTTCGCTCCGGTTACTAAAAACATGTGACATCCTTCAAAAAGGGTAAAATTTTGTCTTTATCCGACAAAACCGCTTCCTCTGGCTTAACTTTCCAATCAATTCCCAGTGCGGGATCGTCAAAACGGATGCCGGCTTCGGAAGCTTTGTTGTAAACGTTATCGCATTTATAGGCAAACACGGCCGTCGGCGTCAAAACCGAAAAACCGTGCCCGAAACCGCGCGGAATCATCAGCTGGCGGTTATTTTCCGCCGACAGCTCAACCGCCACATGCTGCCCGAAAGTTTTTGAATCCTTGCGCAAATCGACTGCAACATCCAGCACCGTTCCCTGCAAAACGCGCACCAGTTTGGCCTGCGAGAATTCACCCTTCTGGAAATGGATGCCGCGAATGGTGCCGTAACACGATTTTGACTGATTGTCCTGAATAAAATCATAATTCAGACCGGCCTCTTCCATTTTAGCTTTGTTCCAGCTCTCAAAAAAATAGCCTCTGGCGTCTTCAAACACCTGCGGTTCAATAATGACCACACCGTCAAGGGCCGTTTTAGTAATCTTCATGATAATCCTCTACCACTCTTTTCAAATAAGCTTTGTAATCAATGCCGTCTTTCAGGGAATTGATAATTTTGGACATCTGCGCATCATCGATAAAACCGCGGCGATAAGCAATTTCCTCAATACAGGCAATTTTCAAATCCTGCCGTTTTTCAATAATGCCGATAAAATTGGAAGCATCCAGCAGCGACTGCGGCGTTCCGGCATCCAGCCAGGCATTGCCTCGTTTCATCGTAACCACGTTCAGCCGCCCCTCTTCCAGATACATTTTGTTCAAATCGGTAATTTCCAGCTCGCCCCGGGCCGAAGGTTTAAGGCGGCGGGCTTTTTCCACCACGTCGGACTTGTAGAAATACAGGCCGACAACCGCATAGTTTGATTTCGGCTGTTTGGGTTTTTCTTCAATCGAAATCGCCCGGTGGTTCTTGTCAAACTCGACCACCCCGAACCGCTCGGGATCCGAAACGTGATAGCCGAATACCGTACCGCCCGGATTATGTGCAACCTCTTCGCGGAAAAATTTGAGCTGATCGCCCATATAGAAAATATTGTCACCCAAAATCAGACAGACATCGTCATTGCCGATAAAATCCGCCCCGATGGTAAACGCCTGGGCAATCCCTTTCGGCTCATCCTGAATCCGGTATTCAATCGTCAGTCCCAGATTGGAACCGTCACCGAACAGCTTTTCAATATTCGGCGTATCCTGCGGCGTTGAGATAATCAGAATGTCCTTAATGCCGAACAGCATCAGGGTTGCCAGCGGATAATAAATCATCGGTTTGTCATATACCGGAAGCAGCTGTTTACTGGTCGTATTAGTCAAAGGATAAAGACGCGAGCCGCTGCCGCCCGCCAAAATAATGCCTTTCATTAAGCAGTCCTTCAATTGTTAGAATTCTAATGAAAATATGTTACACAATCGTCTTTCAAAGGCAACTGCTTTTTCGCTGATACACACACGAATGCGGAACCTCCGCAAAAAAGACTGGTATTTTCATTAAAAATCAATTATATATAGAGTAAAGTTAATTTTAGCTCATAAAAAAGGAAGGCTACATGACAGTTAATATAACGCATTTTGACGGCCTGTCTCTGGAAGAAAACGTTAAAAATAACTTCAAACAGGCCGATATGGAAGCCGCATTGGCACACATTCTGCAAACGCGCTATAACGCCATAACTTTGGCCAAACGGTTCGGCTGCGATCCCGAACAGGCCGCTTCCGCCGCTCTGCTCCATGACCTCGGCCGCCTTGTACCCGCACACGAATACCTTGACCTGGCCGAAACGTTCAATCTTGAAATATTGCCGGAAGAAAAACAATTTCCCGACCTGCTGCACCAAAAATTATCTCGGGTCATCGCTGTTGAAACGTTCAACATAACCGATAAAGAAGTGTTAAACGCCGTTGCCTGTCACACCACCCTGCGTCCGAATGCCGCACGGCTTGATAAAATTCTCTTTCTGGCCGACAAGCTTGCTGCAGTGCCGGGCAAACAGCCAGCCTTTATGCCTCTGGTCATCAAACAGCTGGAAAAATCTCTTGATGATGCCGTGTACTGCTACTTGTTCAACTACCTGCAAAACGGCAAAATGCCGATTGTGCATCCCTGGCTCCGAACTGCTCTTGAAGAACTGACACCCCGCCGCCTGGCCGGATAATCTCCCCTGTCGGCATTTCCTTCTCCTCCGGACTTTAAATCCGGACAGGGCGTTTCTATATTAAAGAAACACCCGTTATTCCGCAAAGGAGAAAATCATGATTATTGAACATGCCGTTTTCGCCGCCGGTTGTTTTTGGGGCGTTCAAAGCGCATTTGAAGAAATTCCCGGCGTCATCGGAACCCGCGTCGGCTACACCGGCGGATCATTGTCCCACCCGACCTACCGGCAGGTTTCCGGCGGAAAAACCGGACATGCCGAAGCCGTCGAAGTCAATTATGACCCGCAAATAATCACTTACGGACAGCTGTTGGACATTTTCTTTAAAATACACAACCCCACCACCAAAGACCGCCAGGGGCCTGACATCGGTCATCAATACCGTTCAGCCGTTTTTTATGCCAACGACATGCAAAAAGACGCCGCGGTAAAAAAAGTTCTTGAACTCAACCGCAGCGGACGCTTTCAAACTCCCGTCGTCACCGAAATCGTTCCGCTGAAAACGTTCTATCCTGCCGAAGAATACCACCAGCACTATCACCTTAAACACGGACAGACCAGCTGCTGTCTGACCCCGGAGTGCTGACATGGATAAATTTGAAGCCGAATACCGGGCCAAACTCACCCCGGCCCAATTTCACATTTTACGCGAAAAAGGAACCGAACCGCCTTTCTCCGGCCGTTATTATATGACCAATGAAAACGGAATTTACCATTGCGCAGCCTGTCATAACCCGCTGTTTGACAGCAAACACAAGTTTTTCTCCTCCTGCGGCTGGCCCAGTTTTGACAATCCGATTCCCGGCAGCGTCGAATTCTTTCCCGACCACAGCCACGGTATGGAAAGAACCGAAGTTGTCTGCGCCAAATGCGGCTCTCACCTCGGGCATGTTTTTCCCGACGGGCCGACCGACAGCGGCAAGCGCTACTGCATTAACTCCCTCGCTTTGGATTTCGAAAACAAAAACAATCCGGATAATGAGCTTTAATTTCCCCAAGCTCCGATATATGCGGCGAGCAAGGCTTAGAAGCGAAAGTAAATAAACGGATTATACGTCGAAGCCGCCAGCGAAATCGTTGACCAGAAAAAGAGCAGGAACAGCCAAATGTTAACCAGTGTACGCTGTACCTTATGCTCATATTTGATATAAATCAGATTCCGGCAGACCGGCATGGCACAAATCAACCCCACAATCAGCATAATGGCAAATTTATTGTTCACGCCGTAATCATAGTCGGGCAAATGTTTGGTTACGTCAATATGCCGCATCCGGCAGATGTATTCATAAGCATAAGACAAGCTTTCGGCACGAAAGATAATCATCCCCCAGACAATGGCAAAAAAGGCATAGACATGCTTCGCCGCACTGACATACCAGCGGTCGTTTTTATCCTTGTCCAAACCGAAAAAACGCTCAATAACGATAAAAATCCCGTTCCATATACCCCAGGCAACATAGCTCCAGGCAGCCCCGTGCCAAATACCGGTCACCAAAAACACCGCAAACAGGTTCCAGTAAGTGCGAACCGCCCCTTTGCGGTTGCCGCCCAGCGGGATATACAAATAGAGCTTAAACCATGTTGCCAGCGAAATATGCCACCGCCGCCAAAATTCGGTAATTGACTTGGAAATGTAAGGATAATTAAAGTTTTCCATAAATCTGAAGCCGAACATCAGCCCCAAACCGATTGCCATATCGGAATAGCCGGAGAAATCATAATAAAGCTGTAGACAGTAGGCCACCGCCCCCAGCCAGCTGACGCCGGTTGTCAGATTTTCCGGAGCCTGGGCAAAAATCTTATCGACGACTTCAGCCAGCGTATTGGCTATCAGCACCTTTTTGGCCAAACCGGTAATAAACCGCTTAAAGCCGATGATAACATTCTTAAACTCAATCGTCCTGTTGTCTATCTGCTCGCAGACATCATGATACTTGACAATCGGCCCTGCCACCAGCTGCGGAAACAAAACGATATACAGAGCAAGTTTGTAAACGTCCTTCTGTGCCGGAACTTCCCTGCGATAGACGTCAATCAGATACGACATTGCCTGAAACGTATAAAATGAAATGCCGATCGGCATAATGACGTCCAGCAGTTGGAAATCCGTCGCCAAAACGCCGTTAATGTTATCGACGACAAAATTAAAATACTTGAAATAAAACAAAAAGCTCAAATCGAGCACGATTGTCAGACTGACAATCCACAGCCTCTGCCGGGAAGAATAATGCTTATCCAGCAAAATTGCCCCCGCATAGTTCACCAGAATGGTAATAATCATAATTGCCAGATAGCGCGGCTCACCCCAGGCATAGAAAATAATGCTGGCAATTAACAGCACATAATTGCGGATTTCCTTTTTTGACAGGAAATAAACCGCCATCACCAGCGGCATAAACACAAACAAAAATGTCATGGAACTGAACAGCATCGCTTAATCCTCGGGTACTTCCATATTCAGCAGGCGGCTCAAAAAGCGCTCACCGGTTTCAATCACCAGAATATCGGGTTTATAGTCAATAATCGTTTCGGCCATATAGGGCAAATCATAGTCGCGGCCGTAACCGCTGTATATGTTAAGCATGCGGCTGAAACTTTCGGCGGCATACCAATTCATGCGCAGAAACTGGCTGTCGGCATAAAAGACGGCTTTCAGCTTGTTGGCCGGGTTGGAGGAAACATAATCAAACGTCTCGATTCTTTTTTCCTTGTTTACAAAAGTATGCGTCCCTTCCGCCGTCGGCTCTTTCACTTCAAACTCGTCATAGGTCAGCTCCTTCTCCGGCAAAACCTTATAAGCGTCAATTCCCAAAGCCGAAGCAATATCCACATCGGCGCTGACTTTCGGCACAATGTTAAAATCGCTTTCCTGCATGATTTTCAGCGAGGGAAAATCCTTTTTAATCCGCCGGAACAAATCCAAATAGCCGATATAAGCGCCCCAATGGTTCCAATGGGTGCCGGTCTTATAATACAGGATATGGTCTTTTTTGGCCGCCATTAACGATTCTTCGGG
Organism: Azospirillum sp. 47_25; assembly: GCA_001917125.1. Lineage (GTDB taxonomy): Bacteria > Pseudomonadota > Alphaproteobacteria > RF32 > CAG-239 > Scatocola > Scatocola faecipullorum. The sequence goes on along the minus strand of MNTU01000045.1, from coordinate 4,839 downwards.
ATAAATGACCGGAACGAACGATTTCGCCCGCATATATTCTTCCACCTGCTCTATTTTCGCGGCCAGATTGATTTTCTTGAAACCGTCGGGATAAAATTCCGGATAAATCCGCTCTTTGTCGGGAACCAGAAAAACATAAAACTTCATGCCGTGCCTTTTCGCCCACAGGCTGATCCGCTCCAATTTGTTCTTAATTTTCCGCAAATCTTCATAATTATAGAGATATTTGTTCTGAAACATCTCCACCGAACCCCAGCGTTTGGTATACATCCAGCCGTCCTTACCGGCCATTGCGGTCTCGCTCTTCAATTTGCGGTTCAAAAAGAGATTGAGCCGGCTGTTGACGTCAATAAACAACTTGCGCTGATTGAAATGGTCGTTAAACCAGGCCTCAAAATCCCTGCCATAATTGAAATTCAGCCTGCCGTCTTTCACCAACGGCACATAAGCCGCCAACGTGCGGTTTTCCTGCTTGCTGACAGTGTCATGGTTAATCTTCAAAACCGGAACGAACATAAATGCAATCACAAAAGCCACAAATACGATGTCAATCCGCGAATTATGTTCCACGATTTTAAACTGAGCCAGATAATCAACCAGTTTATAACTGGCCATGCCGCCCAAAGTCAGCATAATGACAAACACTTTCCAGTCAAAATCCGCCGCCTCTCCGACCAGAAAAAAATCTTTTCCCCATAACAGGATAAGAGCGGTCAACACCGCGGCAATAATCATCCGACGCATCAAAAATTCCTCTTATCTGCAACTTTTGGTAAAGTTAGCATATCCTTAACTCTTGTCAATTATTGATTTCATTTTTCAAATAGGCCTTTATTTCACGGCTGATAAAAGCTTTCAACTGCGGATTATAATGCCCGATTCCCGGAGCAATGACCAACTTTGAAGCAGGCATCCGCAAATGCAGCTGATAAGCCGAATAAAGCGGACAATCCATATCCAGCCGGTTATGAATCAGCAGCGCCGGAAGATGCGAAATTTTCTTAACCTGACGCATAATCTGATTATTTTTCAACGTATAGGCTTTCGCTGCATAATTCAGATAAATCCGCAGTTCCTGCCGCCCCGCATCGTCAAGCGCCGCGGCCGTTCCGAATGACGGATTCACCGCTCCCAAAACCCGCTCATACCAGCCGTATTGGTTCGCCGCCTGCAATTGCTTGGCTTCATCGCCGGAGTTAATCAGCTCTGCATAATATTCCGGCAGCGATTTCCAACTTCCGGCATTTTTTGTCATTGCCTCGACAAACTCGGGATAAAACAATGCACTCTGCTTGTTAAACCATTCCTCGTGTACGCCGTCGGCCAAGAAAATCTGCGACAACAGCAGACATTCCACCAGCTCGGGATACTTTTCGGCAAAGCAAAGCATAACCGTTGATCCCCAGGATGCTCCCCGCAGAATAACCTTTTCCTTAAGCTGCAAATGCTCATACAGCCGTTTCATGTCCCACAGGGTATCTTCCATGGTGTTGTTTTCCAGCTTTCCCGCCGGCAGCGATTTGCCGCAGCCGCGCTGATCAAACATAATCACCCGATATTTTTTGAGGTCAAAAACCGCGGCATGCCCGGCATGAGTCTGTCCGCCCGGACCGCCGTGCGTCAGCAGAACCGGCTTTCCTCCCTTTTTCCCGTATTCAGCAAAATAAATCCGGTGCCCGTCCGCCTCCGGCAGATACCCTTCATTGAAAGGCTTGGGTTCCCGCCATTTTAACCACCATTGTTTCAGCATGTTTATCTCCGTAAGTTTACCTTATGAAAATAAACTAATTTTGAATTTAGGCAATAATTTACTTTTGCTTTCTATAATAACCCTCATCAAAATTTAATTCGGAAAGTTTAATTAATGGATTCGGAAATCTGCCTGCATAACGCCAATCTGCTGACCGGCTATTCGGTAATGAACAATTGTGCCGTCCTGCTCAAAAGCTATAAAATCATTGATGTTTTCAACGAAACCCGTTTCGCCAAAAAAAATTTTTCGCCTGACGTCCGTTTTATCGACATGCAGGGTGCCAACATCGCACCGGGCTTTATTGACACGCATATCCACGGCATCGGCGGCTGCGGAACCGACGACCTTTCCTCCGATTCGATTCTCAAAATGTCCGAAATTCTGCCGCAATACGGCGTCACTTCGTTCATTCCCACGCTTTACAGCGCTCCGAAAGAACAAATGCTCAAAGCCATCCGCGCCGTTGTGGATGCCATCGGCCGGGAAAAAGGCGCCAAAATTCTCGGCATTCATCTTGAAGGCCCTTTCATTTCTCCCAGTCGTCTCGGTGTCCAAAGCGCAGAATCGCTCAGCCCGGTTGACATCTCTCTGATGGATGAATTTCTTGCTGCCGCCGAAGGGCATATCATCAATATGACCGTTGCCCCCGAACTGAAAAATATGCGCGAACTGGCCCTCTATTGCATTTCCAAGGGCATCGTCCTCCAGGCCGGACACACCAACGCCACTTACGAACAAATGGTTGAAGGCATGCAGGTGCGTATTCTGCACACGACCCACCTGTTCAATGCCATGAGCCGCATGCACCACCGTGACCCCGGAGCCGTCGGTGCTGTTTTCATTCACCCGGAAATGTCCTGCGAACTGATTGCCGACGGCATCCACATCAACCCCGAATTCATCAAGTTTCTGCTGCGCTGCAAACCGCTCGACAAGCTGGTTTTGGTCACCGATTCGCTGAAAACGACCAAACAGCCTTCCGGGCCTTTGATCGCCAACGGTGACGAGGTTTATCTCGACAAATGCTTCTATCGCAAATCAGATAACGTCATTGCCGGTTCCGCCCTGACCATGATAGAAGGCGTCAAAAATCTGGTTTCTTTCGGCCTGACGCTCGATCAGGCGGTGCAGATGGCCTCAGCCAACCCGGCCAAAATCATGCGCAGGGAACACCTCGGACTGGTTGCCCCCGGCTACGATGCTGACCTGGTCGTCTTCGATAAAGATTTCAACATTCATTATACCATTGTTAAAGGACAAATATTCAAACAAGGAAAAACACCATGCGCGTTTTAATTCAATCTGATTACGAACAATGCTCCCTCTGGGCCGCCAACTATATCGTTTACCGGATTAAAGCCTTCCGCCCCTCTGCCGACAAACCCTTTGTTCTCGGACTGCCCACCGGCTCAACCCCGCTCGGAACTTACCGGGAACTTATTCGCCAGCATAAGGCGGGCAAAGTTTCGTTCCGCAATGTTGTCACTTTTAATATGGACGAATACATCGGCCTGCCGCCGGCTCATCCGCAGAGCTACCACTATTTTATGGAAGAAAACTTTTTCAAACACATCGATATCCAGCCGCAAAACACCCACCTTCTCAACGGCATGACCCGCGACTACGCCGAAGAATGCAAACACTACGAAGAACTAATCCGTTCCTACGGCAAAATTAATCTCTTTCTCGGCGGTGTCGGCTCTGACGGGCACATCGCCTTTAACGAACCGGGTTCATCACTTTCCTCGCGCACGAGAATAAAAACCCTCACCTCCGAAACCGTCAAAGCCAATTCCCGCTTCTTTGACGGGGATATCAATCAGGTTCCCCGCACAGCATTAACCGTCGGTATCGGAACCATTATGGACGCCGAAGAAGTGATGATTCTTGCTGCCGGAGCCAATAAAGCCCGGGCAATTCACCACGCAATTGAAGGCAGCATAAACCACATGTGGCCGGTCAGCATCCTGCAAATGCATCAGCATGCCCTGATTGTCTGCGACGAAGACGCAGCCAATGAATTGAAAGCCGACACGGTAAGATATTTCAAAGATATTGAAAGCGCTAAAATAATCAAATAAAAAGAATCCCGAGATATCTCGGGATTCTTTAATTTCCAACCAGTTTCTGCTGATATTAAATAACAAAGCATAATTACAGCATACGAAACATAAATAAGTAAAAGCTAACTTCTACCCTCATTTTGCTGCCGCTTATTCATACCGACCAGCATATTCTTCTCTCTATCTTTAACTTTTTTAATAATTTCCCCAACATCAATTTTACCAGAAAAATAATCAAGATGCGAAACATCTTTATCCAAAACTTTCTTTTTCTCTTTGTCCATTCTGTTGAACAAATACTCCTGACCGATATACATATCCCTTAACTCTCTTGAATGTTTCAACAACTCCTTTTTTAATTCAGGCGATACAGAGTCAAGTCCCAGCCCCTTTGCCTGAGTGATAAGCGCACCTATTTCTCTTGCTACTTTAAGATCATTCAAAGAATCACCCGACCATCTTATTAAATTCTTAGGAATATCAATACCTTCACTTTGTAAAGCCTCAATAGTTAAATAAAAAGCAACAGCCTCTTTAGCAGTCTCTCTCACTCGGGCTGTTTCTCTATCGTGTCTGTCTTCTCTTTCCCAATATCCATCTTCACCAATTTTCATTTCCTAATCCTTTCGTTACAGTTTTAGTTTATATTTATCACATATTATAATTGACTTTTGATTACAATATATTTATACAAATTTTTCAAAAATAAAAAAAGTTACAGAAAAAGACAAAACATCAAAAAAAAATTAAAAACTAAGCGGCCACCGGCAACCCGAACTACATTCTTACACCTGCCATTGCCTATGCTCACCGCCGGAAATTAAAAGAATAACCCCTGCCCGAAAGGATAAGAAGAGATAGCCGCAAGGAATTGCGGCTTTAATTATTTATTGACATCGTTTCTCTCTTGTGGCATTCTGTAATTGATATGGTTTCAGTTATAGAGAGGTGTATGATGAAAGTTCTTCCTTGGTTCGCGCTGTTATTTGCTTGTACAGCTGTTCCCGCCGACGCTCATTTGAC
>MNTU01000013.1 GCA_001917125.1 Azospirillum sp. 47_25 | reverse complement strand
GTCTCCTTCAAAGGAGATGGTTATTGATTCAAACATTTGTAGCTCCTGTTTTGTTATTAGTAAAACAAAACCACCTTTTTAGCAAAAGGTGGAGGAGCTCAAAAACTGTGTAGATACAGTCACACTTATTCGACCAGAGGCTTATATCGTGCACTCCTCCTAAAGAGGATATTTATAAATCTACAAGATGTTTTTGAGACACCACAACATTTTTATTTTGCAAGTTAAATATTCCGAACGCATAACCGGAGTATCCCAAAAAACGAGATAGAAAATAATGGATTATCCGGTCAAGCCGGGCAATGACAGAAAGGGGAAAATGTCAGAAAATGACACAAACAAGAAAGTAATGGCCTTTGTTGTTGTCATACTCCGGCTCGACCGGGGGCATCTGAAAAACAAGACATAAAGTGGTGGATTGCCCGATCAAGTCGGGCAATGACAGAAAGGGGAGAGTGTCGGGAAATGATGTTGAGGGGTGCGGGCAATGACATAAATAGCGCAATGACAGAGAGAGGAGAATGTCAGGTAATAACCGTGAGGGAATCAAGCCGGATAATGACGGTTTATTGTGTTGTCATACTTAGTTCGGATTACCGAGCAAAGTCAGAATCGCCCGGCGGGTTTGGGGATTTTTCTGGCGATAGGCATTAAACAGCTGACATTCTTCTTCGCTGATAATCAGATGGTCGGAAACCTTTATGCCTGCAAAGAAATCAATTATGGAGATATCAAGAACATCAAGAATTTTTAAGAGGCGGGAACAGGATATCCGGTTTATGCCGGCTTCATATTTTTGAATTTGCTGGAAAACAACGCCGATTTCGCGGGCCAGTTTTTCCTGGCTTAAGCCCCTGCCTTCACGGAGCTGACGAAGTTTTTTGCCCAAAGATTTATCAGTCTCGCTCACTATCACTTGTTTTATTCCTAACCAACACCGCGTTAAGGCGGCCGGAGAGCTGAGAAATCATATCTATAGAAATGACACTTTAGTCTTTAAGCCTAAGCTCTGAACATACACTAAAGTCTCCCCGACCGATAACAAGTAATAATCCCGGTCCCGGCTTTCAAGTCAGCCGTCGGCGGCCGGCGCCGCTATAGATAAAAGAGCTTCTCAGGGCTCCGCGTTTAATCGCACAGCAAAAATACTGCTGTTCGCGATAATTATAAGGTTTTTTATTTTTAATGCAAAGGGATTTGACTAATTACACCCCGGCAAATTATTTTATCTGGGTAGCATTATATGACATATTCTCATCAATATAATGGCGGATGTTGTCTCCGAAGGTCTGCTTGATGTAAGATGTCAGTTCCGAAGGCTTTTCTTTAAACTTTTCAGCCTCAGCCTGAGCCTGCAAAAGTTCTTCGATTTTCAGTTTCTTTTCCAGGTAGTCGCGTTTTTCCGCCGCAGAGGCAACACCGTGCACCGAGGCAATGTTAAACAAGATATGCGCCCGGTACAAATCTTTGGTGTACATGGTTCCCGCTGCCAGAATATTGCCCAGCTCAATCATGGCGTCAACATTTCCCTGATTGGCGGCATAAGTAAAATATTTAACGGCGTTGCCGTAGTTTTTGGTAATGCCCAGACCGTTCAGATACATATAGGCAAGCAGATATTCGGCGTCGGCATATTTGACATTGGCGGCTTCACGCAACAGAACAACGGCTTTTTTATAATTTTGTTCAACGACCAAACCTTTGAAATAAGCATAGCCGAGCATAAACTTGGCGGTCGGGTTTCCGGCTTCGGCTGCGGTTTTCAAAAGCTGTATGGCCTCCCGCGGATTATTCAGCGACGAATTTTTGGTCAGATAGATAAAGGCCAGATTAACCGCGGCTTCCGTATTGCCGAGTTTGGACGCTTTGTCAAAAAGCTGCGCCGCTTTGGTAAAATTCTTTTCCGTACCGATGCCGCTGAAATACAAACTGCCCAGATTATTAACCGCAATGGGGTCGTTTTGCGCCGCCGCCATATTATAGTAGGTAAAAGCTTTTTTATAATCGACCGGAACACCGTCTTCCCCGTAGAGGTACATATAGCCAAGACTCAACTGCGCATCGACATCGCCCTCTTCGGCCTGGCGGGTAATGCGCTGAACAAAAGTTTCTTTGCGCTCGTTCGGCAAAGCGGTCAGTTTCGGCTTGTCTTTTTTCAGAAAGGAAAAATCCATAAACGAAAAAATGCCTTTGTCTTCATTGTCTTCGGCTTTGGGCTCTTCCGGCTTTTTCTCTTTGTCAAGAACGATGCCGTCCGTCAGCGACAATACCCCCTTGCCTCCGCTGATTTCTTCATCGTTCAGTTCAAACTGGGCATAAGCCGAAGGACTGACAAGAGCCAGAGCCGTACAAAGAAACAAAAACTTTTTCATTTAATTCTTACCCTCGATGATAATTTTTTCGATTGAACAGAATTCCGCTTTTGCCCCGGGTCTGCTCATACAATCGGCATTCCTGTTCAAAAACGTCCTGCTCGTTCCGGCGGCGCGCGCTGTCGGCCTGGTTATATTTATCATTATAATCGTCTGACAGCCTCCCCGGTATAGTAGCACGATAACGGGGACTTACAAGAAAATAGTTCAACATTGCAAAACTTTGCAGTTCCGGCGGAGCATCCGTAAATTCACGCTGTTGGTCTATTGCCTTATAAGGACGGACAATAAAGTTATTGCGGATAAAGTTTTCCGCCTCGGGAGTTACCGGCGCCGCATTCAGCGATTGCCCGGTCTGATAAATTTCTTTTTGCAGCCGCCGGCGTTCTTCAGCATCCGAAGTCTGGGCATATTCAAGCCGCAGGCGGCGGATTTTTTCTTTTTTCAGGCGGGTGTCTTTTTTTAAGGCTTTATCGAGAATAAACAGATTATAATCGTCTATTCCTTTGCGGTTGATTTTGCGAATTTCCCATTCCAGCCAGGTCTTTTCCCGCTCCAGACGGTTGCGGGCGTCAAAATCGCTTTGATCGGTGCGGTTAAATTCATCAATTTTTTCCCGCAGCTTTTCATACAGCGGGTGGCTGAGGCTGTCCGCCTTTTCCAAAAGCTGAACCTTAAACTGAATTTCAAAATACAGCCCGTCCTTTTTAAAACAGATTTTCTTGTCCCGATAATTTTTTTTATTTTCATAAAAAGAATTATCGGAAGCAGAACGGTTGGCCCGGAACTTGTCTTTGGTTTCCGCCACTTTAAAGCCGCTGGCCCGGGTGATTTTGGAAATAATCTTTTCAATCGAGTCATAAGTCGGCACGCTGATGGTGGCGCGCAGAACATCTTTCAGCCGCTCATGCACCGGCGTGAGTGCGGCGACGGAGCGCTGATAAGTCTTGCCTCCCCGGGGATGTTGCCGAGCCAGCGCCGCCAGCTCCTCCCGGTAAGCCTCGTCATATTTGCCGCCTTTCTGAATTTTGGCAACCGCACGGGCAACGTTCTTCATTCCCGGCATGGTAAAATACATTTTGCTTTCAGCCAAATCAATATCGTCGGAAATGTTCGGATAAGTCAGAATCATTGAGTTATTCGGCGTCACATAAGTAAGCGAATAGTTTTTATCATCGACTTCGCCCGGTTCCAGGTCGTTTCGGCGGCAGGTCTGCGGTTCGCCGAGAACGCTTATCATTTCATAATAAAACTGTGCGTAAATTTCCATTGAATCGGCATAATACGAGCGAAGATAGTCTGCGGCTTCCGGCGTAATTCTGCCGTCGTGCTCCGCCCGGTCAATATAGTCAATTGCCTTGCGGTCAACCGACTTTTGCAAAACGCGGATGTCGCTGTCGCTTAAAGAGTAAAAAGCCGCTTTGCTGTCGGCATCGTCTCCGGCCAGCGGAGCGGTTACACCGCCGTCAAAAGGGTCAGTCTCACGAGGGCCTTCATTGATACGGGAGATTTCTTCGTTGTTTATTTCCGGATAATTTTCTTCCATGCGTATTCCCGAGCGCTTGTTTATCGGTTAAATTCTTCTTCTAATATATTCTATTTTCCGCAAAAATACAAGCAAACATAAAAAAAAGAGCGGCCAAAACCGCTCTTTTGCAGGAGATTTGTTAAAATCAGAACAATTTTAACACGGCCTGAGCAGCCTGAGAGGCCAAACTCAAAGAGTTAATTCCCAGTTGCTGACGAGTCTGCAAGGCCAGCATATTGGCCGATTCTTCATTCATATCCGCTAAAGTCAACTTATCGGAACCTTCTTCCAAAACATTAATCAGGTTTTCGGTAAAGTCTTCGCGGTTTTGGACAATCGAGTAGTTGTTGCCGAATTCGGAAGCCATATTCCGCAGTTCGTTAACGGCACTTTCAACCTCACTGATTGAAATATCTACCGCATTATTGCTTCCCCAATCCGTTACGCGAGAAATATTTAATCCCTTTGTACTGCCATCAACGCCCTGAATGGTCAGAGAAGAGGAGCGGTCTTCGTTAAAAATAACAGTCAAAGACTGGTCGGTGCCGCCCAGCAGGTTAATACCCTTGTATCCGGAATCTTTCGCCAGCTGGTCAATCTGATCCAACACATCATTAAACTGAGACACCGACTTGAGACGATTGGCATTGCCTGCCGTTGCACTCATTTTTGTACCACCGACTTCAAAGGAAATTTTAATTTCCTCGCCGTTCGCAGAACTGACTTTAAAAGCCCCGTCTTCAAACGCAACGGTGTAATTCGCTCCCAGAGCGGTGCTGTCAGCACCGAACTCCATTGCCTGCAAAACATCTTGAATTTCTGTAGCTGCATCGGTTCCTGATGTTTTGGCATCGGTTAATGTGACTTCTTCGCTTTTCGTTTCCCCGTTATAGGTTACCGTAATATTAAACTTCGTATTGGCAGCGATTTTTTCCGCATCATAGTCTCCGACAGAACCGGCAACCTTATTGGCCTCGTTACGGGCCTGATTGGCGACTGACTTAGCCTGCTGTACAAAAGTCGTAATTGCTTCAATGCCTTCATTAGCGGCTTTAATGGTTTGAACGCCCTGCCCCATCGAATCCAGCAGACCGCTCAAGTCGTTAGCCCGGTTGGTCAAAGACTGAGCCGTATAAAATGAGGAGGGATTATCCAAAGCCGAGTTCACCTTTTTGCCGGTGGACAGACGCTCCTGCGTTACATCCATCAGGCTTTGCGTATTTTGTAATGACAATAAGTTTGAGCGCATACTTGCGGTTAATGAAATATCAGCCATGTTAAATCCCTTCTTAATAATGAACAGACACCAAATCTTGCGGAGATATAATGGTATTTGCTTTGCTGTACTAAACTTATTATACAGTTAATAAGTTTTCTCACTTTTTACAAGTAAAAAATACATTTGCTAACAGTCTTATAGACAAAAACGAGCATATTGAATATGGTTACAAAAAAAAGAGCGGCCGAAACCGCTCTTTTGCAGGAGATTCATAAAAACTAGAACAATTTCAAAACAGCCTGAGCCGCCTGAGAAGCCAAACTCAAAGAGTTGACGCCCAGCTGCTGACGCGTTTGCAAGGCCAGCATATTGGCTGAT
>MNTU01000044.1 GCA_001917125.1 Azospirillum sp. 47_25 | reverse complement strand
CATACACCTCACATATAACTGAATCATAGCCTGATTGTAAGGTACCACATCATCAAAACAATGTCAATATAAAATAAACTTCCCCTTTATTTTTGGCTAAACTCCCTAAATAAAAAGCCCCTTATTTAAGGGGCTTTCGTTTAGTTTTTCTTTTCAAAATCGTGTTTTTCCTTGAGGAAGAACAAGACGCCGATTGGAATCGAAGCGGCATAACACAAAGTTGAAATTCCCAACGTCAGCCAAGGCTGGCTCATGACAAAACTGGCGAACAAAGCGACAATCAACATCATGGGAATAAACATATACGTCGGAACTTTCATCTTTTTGGTGGAGATTGTCGGTATCCGACTGACCATCAGGAACGAAACGACGCACATCAAAATGCTGCAAAACATATTGGAGCGAAAAACGGCATATTCCGGAAAGTCAAATGAAATCATAATCGGCATAATCGCCAAAGCAGCGGCGGCCGGAGCCGGAACGCCGACAAAGAAATGATGCCAATATTCCGGCTGAGGTTCATCGTCAAGCATGGTGTTAAAACGGGCCAGACGCATCGCCATACCGATAGAAAACAGCAGGCAGAAAAACCAGCCGAATTTCGGCAGATCAAACAATGTCCACTGATACATCAGAATAGCCGGAGCTACGCCGAAACTGACAAAGTCAGACAGGGAATCCAGCTCGGCACCGAATTTGGTAGAACCTTTCAGCATCCGGGCAACACGGCCATCCAAGCCGTCAAACAGAGCTGCAAGAAAGATGCAGATAACCGCTTTAACCCAATCCTCCTGCACGGAATAGCGAATGGAAGTTACACCGGCACACAAAGCCAGCATGGTGACAATATTCGGAGCGATTTTGCGAAACGGCAAACGACCGCCGAACCCCGGTTTAGACGGCAGGGTTTTAGAAGATGTCTTTTCCATTATCTGACTACTCCCTTAACCTGTGTGGCATCGCTTTTCAAATGGGCAATAACGCTTTCACCGGCAATCATTGTCTGGCCGAGGCAGACCTGCGGCTCAACGCCCTCGGGAAGATAAACATCCAAACGGGAACCAAAACGAATCATCCCAAAGCGTTCACCGGCTTTATACTCCTGCCCTTCCGTCGCTTCACACAAAATGCGGCGGGCCACTAATCCGGCAATCTGAACAAAGGCAATGTCTTTGCCGCTTTTAGTCTTCATCGCCAGCAGCTGGCGCTCGTTATCCTTGCTTGCTTTATCAAGCGTGGCGTTAAAAAACTTTCCGGGAACATATACGGCTTTGGTAATTTTTCCTTCAGCCGGTGCCCGGTTGACGTGAACGTTAAAGACGCTCATAAACACGCTGACGCGGGTAAACTTCTGGTCACCGAGACCAAGTTCTTCCGGAGCCTTGACCTTGGTAATCATCTGCACAATACCGTCCGCGGGAGAAACAACGACATCGCTGATTTCCGGCGTAACGCGTTCGGGGTCGCGGAAGAAATAAAAGCACCAGATTGTTAAAGCAATACCTATCCAGCCTAAGGGTTCCCACATCATTGCCAACAATGCGGTAACGGCAGCAAAAATGCCTACAAACTTCCATCCCTCGTTGTGGATATTGGGAAGAATGTATCTACGCCATGAGATATCTATGGTTTTCATGTATTATAGTCCTTTAAAGGGCCTGCCGATATGCAGCGGTGCCGTGACGCTGTCAACTGCCGCAGCGCCGAATACCGACAGGCAATTAATATTTAAATGTAATTTTTCCAATTACAACAGTCAGGTAAGCATATTTTTTGCAAACAGGCAAGTTTTATCTATCGGACTTCCCCAACAGAAAGGCGGCTGAAAAAAATCGAAATTAGATATTGCAATTATGCAAAATTATTAGTATAAACTTTGCAGATGATGCGCTTGTGGCGGAACAGGTAGACGCTGCAGACTTAAAATCTGTTGTCCGCAAGGACGTGCCGGTTCGATTCCGGCCTAGCGCACCATATATTTCGCCCCTTTGAGGGCGATTTTTGTTATATAAAACCAAGCCTTTGAGCCAGTCCGATTTTGGTGGTTTTGGAAATGGTAATTTTTGCACTATGACTTGGAAAATAAAGGTAAATGTATCAATTTGCCTGAAAGAAAACTTCCTTAATTGACGATTTTATAAATTTGTGAAAATATCTCTGTATACTTATATGCCAGGGGTATTCTCACATGAAATCTAAAGTTAAATCTTTATTGTTTTGGGCGTCCTTTTTTTTCTTACTCATTTGTTTAATGTTCTGGGGGAAATTTGTTTTAATCGTTAATGATGTACTTACCAGCGAATACTATTTTGACGTAATCTTCAATATTTTTTGTGTTATCGGATATTTATTTATAGTTGTATATGTAATTTTTGCAGTTCTTATTTTCGCAAATAAATTTCCTGAAAAAATAAAGAAATTTGAAAAAATCAAATATTTGACATTAATGATTATTTTGTTACTGGGTGAAATTATATATATTGGCTCTGTTATGTATGATTTTAATTAGATACTCACAAACAAGCTCGGATATTTCCAGCTAAATTTTTAAAATCCTCATAAAACTTAGTCCAACACCACAGCAATATGCACCAGATTTTAAAGAGCTTTTTTGTTTTTTGCAGTTTTCCTTTCCGTTAAGATGGCAAACGCACCATGGTTTTGGCATTTAACGAATTTGAATGCCCTTTTGATAATTGCTTTGCAAGGTGAATTTGTTGTCGGAAGTATCGTAGATATAGAGATTATCAACCAGTGTTTTATATTGTTCCAGATAGGTTTTGACCAATTCGTTGCGTTTGACAATCATTTCCCGGGAGGTATGGCGCCGGGTGATTTTTTCCCGCAGTTCGGCACGGCGGCAGGCAATATCGAGATTGCAGAGGATAAAGTACATTTCGGTTGCGTAGCCTTTTTTCTTCAGGTTTTTAATCAGTTCGACATGCGGATTGTTTACGCCGCTGTGTTCCAGCCAGATATCGGCCTTTTTTTCAACCGCGCGGCGCAGCGCTTCATAGCCGATAATCCGAGCCGGCATTTCCCAACGATTGAATGCCCGCACCGCGCCCAACCGGTAAATGTCCTGCCGATAAGCGGGCAGACTTTCCATAATCTTGTCAAAACTGATAAAAAGCCGTTCGTCCCAATGTGAATTTTTGCAGAATGTCGTTTTGCCGGCACCGGGAATGCCCCCTATCTGCACAAAATGCGGTGCAGTCTGCGATACAGCTCCCGCCAGCAGGCCGGCCAGCAGAGTTTCATATTCCGGAGTGCGGATGGTTTCATAATCGTAAGGTATCAGTTCGCCGACGGCGGGCAGTAAGTCAGACAGTTGCATTTGGGCGGCAGGCTCCCCATATTTTATTCAGTTATTCGCTTGCACATTAGCATTATTTAAGCTACTGTACGCACAACTATAACAATTTCAGCAAAAAGGTAAATATAAAATGACAAAAATTAATTGGAAACCGGGGACAATGTTATCGCCTTTGCCGCCGGTGATGGTTTCGTGCGGAACCGTTGACAAGCCGAATGTAATGACCGTGGCCTGGACCGGCATTATCAGCAGCGATCCGGTGATGACTTATGTCTCCATCCGCCCGCAGCGTTATTCGCATGACATCATCAAAGAAAGCGGCGAATTTGTGATTAACCTGCCGACCTGGAATATGGTGACCGCCGTTGATTTCTGCGGCGTAAAATCAGGACGTGACATTGACAAATTTAAAGAAATGAATCTGACGGCAGCTCCCTGCGCCAACGTCAGCGCGCCGCAGATTGAAGAATGCCCGGTTTCGATTGCATGTAAAGTCAAAAGCGTGACCAATTACGGGGTTCATGACATGTTTCTGGCCGAAGTGGTCGGGGTCAGCGTCGATGATAAATACATCAACGCAAAAGGGGCGCTTGATTTGGAGAAAGCAGGCATTCTGGCTTATGCCCACGGCAACTATTATACGCTGGGACGCAATCTCGGAAGTTTCGGCTTTTCGGTCAATAAGGCCAAATTAAAACAGATGCAGAAAATGGAAAAAGTTGAAGTTGAGGTCAAGAAACCAAAGAAGGCCTCCGATGAAAAAGACACCGGCAAACGTTTCCCGGTGCGTCGGTCTCCTTTCGGCAGACGCCCGCTGAAAAAAGACGACGCTTTTCGCAAGACTTATAAACCGGAAGGAGACGACCGCCGGGTTCGCGACGAGAACAGCAAGCCGTTTAACCGTGACGGCGGAAACCGGCGCGACTTTCGCGGCGACGGCCAGGGCAAACGCAATTTCAGTGCCGGACGTCGGCCTGTTTCCGGGTTTGGTAAAAAGCCGGGCGGACATAAGCCGGCAAACGGAAAAGCTTTTCGCAAAGCCTGAACGTCAAACAAAATCCCCGGGTTATCCCGGGGATTTTGTTTGACCGGAATTGCTTGATTTTATTTCGTTTATCCCCTATACTGGCGGCGTAAGAGAATTCTCAACCCTGCAGCGGGAGAAAACCCATGACCGACGCCGTTTATTTATCCTTTATGCCTGACCGTCACGCTTTCGGCATTTCCGAAGATGAAATCGAAAAAATTACTGCTGCCAGAAAGCAGCCGAAAATCATGATTGCACCGGATGACTGGAAAAAACTTAACCCCTCAGCCTCTTCCCCAAATGCCCGCCCCTTAATTGCCTTTCTGATGGGACGGGAGAACGGCTTTTATCTGATGCTGGAAAACTATGTCCGGGCTTTGGCTCAGACCGGTGTTGATTTAAAAATTCTGACCCATTGCGACGGGCCGGATGCGCTGAATGACGTTGACGGCCTCATTCTCCCAGGGCGTCTGGATGATCCGTTAAACACGTTTGCAGCCCCTTCCCTGCCGAAAAAACCGGTTTTATGCTCACTGACATATGTCAATATGGTGCGCGAGGCAGAAAAACGCGGTATTCCGGTTTTGGGCATTGCCGCCGGAGCCAAAATTATCGGACGTCTGCACGGTATCCGCCCGCTGAGATCTCCGTCCGACGATCGTTCGCGGCTGCGGGTCAAGAGTTTGAAGCTGTTATCCGTTTTTCCGGAGACTGAGCTTTATCGGATTATGGGGAACGTCCGCAAAATGAAAATTTATTCGGTGGACGAACCGCATTTGCAGGTTGATGCCAAGTCCGATATGAAAATTTATGCCGTCAGCGGCGATGTTCCCGAGGCCTGGGGCAAAGAAAACATTCTTTGCGTGCGCTGGGAACCGGAAGATGTCAGCGTTGATGCCGACAAATATACGCTGAACGTTTATAAATGGCTGGAAAAGAAAGCCAAGGAACATCAAAAATCCGTCCGCGGCAAAGCGCATCCGTGACGACGCGACAACAAAAAACAGGCCTGCCGGCGCAGGCCTGTTTAAGGTTTAAAACATCGTCAGCGTGACTGCCAGTAGGCCAGTTCGGCGCGAAGATTCGTACGGGCATCCCGTTCAAACATTTCCCGAAAAGCCGCCGTTTTATATAAAGGCTTTCGTTTCAATAAACCGCGCAAAAACTCAATTCGCCCGTTTCGATAAGTTTTTTCATCAAACCGGAGATATTCACGGCGAATGTTGGCGGCATAAATTCCGTAATTGAAAGTATCACCAAGAATAGCCAGGTCCAAATCACTGATTATGTTCATATCCGGGGTCATGTCGTTTTGACACTGACGGTGCGCCGTAGCACCAATCAGATTTGCCGCATTTTCAGACAGTTCCCGGTCGAAAATGCGACGACGCATCATGCGGCAGGACGCTGCCTCATCGGTATCGTCTCCGGTATTGACGGCATCGTGATAAAACAACGCCAATTCCATTGCCGCCGGATTTTGAACTTTCAGCCGTCCGAGGTTTTCCATAATCTGCCAGTAATTCAGCATATACGCGACATGCGACAGCGTATGATGCCGGCGGCCGCAGGAATATGCCCGTACCAATTCGTCATATGCTTCCGCGGCAGCGGCTGCCGAAAGTGCATTTGCCTGCATTAAAGCAACAAAGCGTTCGGACAGGCAATGTCTCATCAACAGGGCATGAACGCCCGGCATAACATAACGCTGAGCCGCAATATATTCGCCGAGGCGGCACAAACCGCGAACGTTTGAAGAAGAAACATATGTCATATCTTCTTTGGGCACCGGAATGGTAGCCATACTCAGCCGTGCTTTGCGGACTTCCAAAATCTGTTTGTTAAGAATTGAGGCCTGCATTTCGCCGTCATGGTCACCGACAATCCGCTCTCCGCGAATCAATGCCGTGGCTCCCGAGCGCAAAGCGCAGTCAACGGTCAAATCCCGATAGTCGACAATTTCAACGCAGCCGCGATTTTCCCTCAGCCGGCAGACAGCTTTTTCTTCCGAACGCGAAAAGCGGTATCCGACCAAATCTCGGTATTCATATTCAAAGAGCAGATCATCCAGGGCGGCATTTATCATCTCACAACGTTCGTCAAGAGAATAAAGCTGCTGTTTACTGTCATTGATGCCGACGCCGACAATGACTTTTTGATAGTCGTTCAATGCCTCACAGACAATTCCCAAGTGTCCGCGGGTCACCGGAGAGAAAGATCCGGCGTAAAATCCGATATTTGCCATAATAATGTCGTATTAAGTGATTAATAATTAAAAATATTTTTCAGTATGGGAACAAATCCGCCTTTTGTCAACTCAAAACAAAAACCTCCGTTCAGGAACGGAGGTCAAAAACTTCAAAGGAAGATTTAAGAAAATCATGAAGGGCGTTGTCTCGGAAAAATTTATCGCAATCGGCTTCCATACTCACTTTATCTGACGGAATCGGACGGTATTTCTGCAAGTGATATTCCTTAACGCCTTTAGCTTTCAAATCCCGGGCAATGGCATAAATATCTTCAATATCCAGCAGCCGAGGATCGCAGGTCGTGCGGCACTCAAAAGGCTTGCCCGCAGCCAGAAGCAGATCCAAACTGGAGAGAATATTCTTCAACGGAGTTTTGCTGCCGGTCCCCTGATGATAACGCTCTTCAACAAAAGGTGTTTTAATATCAAAGCCCACCCAGTCAACCAAAGGCAAGACCTCGGCTAACTTTTCCGGACGATAGCCGCCGGTGTGCAGGGCGATTTTATATCCCATATCCCGGACTTGGCTCATTGCCTGCGCCAGATTGTCCTGAACCAGAGGTTCGCCGCCGCTGAAGACCACCGCATCAAGAATCCCTTTGCGGCGTTCCAAAAATTCAACAAACTTGCTCCAGACGAAATTCGTTTCGGCACCGATTTTCTGCAGCGGGGTATTATAACAAAAAGGGCAGCGCCAGGGGCACCCTTGTAAAAAAACAACCGCGGCCATGTGCCCAGGAAAATCGACGGTGCTGAAAGTTTCAACACCGCCGACAATCAGATTTGCATTCATAATTTCAAGCCGGAAATTATTCAGCCGCAATATTCATCACTTCGCTGCAGCCGCCGCATACTGCCTTGCTTTCTGAGAAGCAGGTGCGGGAGTAAAATTCAGACTTTTTACCTTTGTTGAATTCGGAAACCGGGCGGAAATATCCCATAACGCGGGTCCAAACTTCGCAAGGCTGTCTTTCTTCATCGCTTAATTTGATATCTTCAAAATTAACAGTTGTCATTATTCTATTCTCCAAGGGGGTTAAATTTTACTCTATGCAACTTCGGTTCTGGAAGCTGCGGCTCTTTTCTCTGCCTTCTTTTCTTCGTCGCAAATCGGGCAGAATTTGTGTTCTCCGGAAATATATCCGTGCTTGGGGCAAACGGAGAAAGTCGGAGTGATGGTGACATACGGCAGGCGGTAGTTGGTCAACACTTTGCGGACAATGTCACGGCAGACTTTGGCGGAGGAAATGCGCTGTCCCATATAGAGGTGCAGCACGGTGCCGCCGGTGTATTTGGTCTGCAGGGTTGACTGCAGATCCAAAGCTTCAAACGGGTCATCGGTGAAACCGACCGGCAACTGCGAAGAGTTGGTATAATAGGGGTTTTCTTCGGTTCCGGCCTGAATGATGCCTTTGAAACGTTTTTTGTCTTCACGGGCGAAACGGTAGGTCGCACTCTCGGCCGGCGTGGCTTCGAGATTGTACATGTGGCCGGTTTCTTCCTGAATTTTAACCATTTTGGCACGGATGTAATCCAGGAATTTAACGGCAAAATCCTGTCCCCACTGGTCGGCGATGTTGTGCTCGTCGTTGGTGAAGTTGCGGATCATTTCATTGATACCGTTGACGCCAATGGTCGAGAAGTGATTGCGCAGCGTACCGAGGTAGCGTTTGGTGAACGGGAACAGGCCGTTGTCAATCAGCCTCTGAATAACTTTGCGTTTGATTTCCAGCGATGTGCGGGCAATGTTCATCAGCTCGTCAACACGGGCAAACAAGCCGGCTTCGTCACCTTTATAAACATAACCCAGACGGGCACAGTTGAAGGTAATAACACCGATGGAACCGGTCTGTTCGGCAGAACCGAACAAGCCGTTGCCGCGGGCAAGAAGTTCACGCAGATCTAACTGCAGGCGGCAGCACATGGAACGAATCTGCCCCGGTTTCAGAACAGAATTAATGAAGTTCTGGAAGTAAGGCAAACCGTATTTGGCAGTCATTTCGAACAGAAGCTCGGTATTGTCGTCTTCCCAGGGGAAATCCGGCGTCATGTTATAGGTCGGAATCGGGAAGGTGAACGGACGGCCTTTGATATCGCCTTTCATCATGACGGTCATATAGGCCTTGTTAATCATGTGCATTTCTTCCTTCAGGTCGCCATAGGTGAACGGCTGTTCGACACCGGCAATAATCGGATGTTTGTCACGCAGATCTTCCGGGCAGACCCAGTCGAAAGTAAAGTTGGTAAACGGCGTCTGGGAACCCCAGCGGGAAGGAACGTTCAGATTATAAATCAGCTCCTGAATGGACTGTTCAACCTGTTCATAGGTCAGGTGGTCGGCGCGGATGTAAGGAGCGAGATAGGTATCGACCGAAGAGAAAGCCTGTGCGCCGGCCCATTCATTTTGCAAGGTGCCCATAAAGTTGACCATCTGGCCGACGGCAGCGGAAAGATGTTTGGCCGGACCGGCCTCGGTTTTGCCCGGAACACCGTTGAAGCCTTCATGCAGCAGGTTTTTCAAAGACCAACCGGCACAGTAAGCAGCCAGCATGTCCAAATCGTGAATATGGATATCGCCGTTGCGATGAGCTTCGCCGACCTCTGCCGGATAAACATGGCTTAACCAGTAGTTGGCGGTAACCTTGCCGGAAACGTTCAAAATCAAACCGCCGTTGGAATAGCCCTGATTGGCGTTAGCGTTAACGCGCCAGTCCAGTTTTTCCAGATATTCGTTAATTGAGCTTTCGACATCGACCATAACCTTGCGGTCGGTGCGGGCGCGGTTGCGCTGGTCACGATATAAAATATAGGCTTTGGCCGTGGCAAAATAGTTGGCGGAAATTAAAACCTGTTCTACTATATCTTGTATGTGTTCGATAGTCGGCAGGGATTCCGAGAATTTGTGCTTTAAGACTTTCAAAACCTGACTGGTGAGCAGCCAGCTTTCGGATTCACCGAACTCGCCAGTGGATTCCCCCGCTTTTTTAATGGCATTGTAAATTTTGTTGCTATCAAACGGAGCGAGGGTGCCGTCACGTTTGGTAACCGAATCAATCGCGATGTTCTCGTTGGCGATTGTGCTGTGGTAGGTATTCTCGGACATCTCTATTCAACTATTCCCTAACTGTGGTGTTTACGTTACATTTTGTGTCTCAACTGACATTTACATACCATATATAGTTTAACAAAGATTTAAACCACTCAATATATTGTATGCACAATTATTTTTCCGGTGACATGCAAATCAGTTTTTCTGCGCCTATATTGGAATAGTCAGCGGGGATAAACAATAGCAAAAAAGGAACTTTTGAGACTTGACAGGGCTATCCCTTTATAAAACAATCAAAAAAAATTTTCTGGCGGGTGGATAAGTTTGTTAACCTTTATTTTATCTATATAAATCAATCAGTTAGTTTTATTTTTAATCCACATAATTGTCCACAGTATCTTACCGAAAAAGGGAATCGGATTCCCGACTCGACGAAAGCCCTGTTTTCTTTCGGGAATAAACATGCCAAAGAAGATTGCACCCCCAAAAAAAGAAAACGGATTCCCTTTACGGAGAATCCGCTGAATAAACCGTAACCACAAGATATTGTGGTCTGACCGACATCAGAATCGGGCGGGGGCGCGAACCTCAACTTCTTCGCCGACAGCCTCGTCATCCACATAAGTGTCTTTGCAGACGGAACTGAGACAACGTTTCAAAACCGTCGCTTTACGCCCGTCGGTCAAACCGTCAACCCGCATAGACGGCACAAAGACTTCTTTAATTTTCAGCTTAAAGGTCAGATAGCCGACATTGCCGTTTTCGTCGGTCACATAAAGTTTGATATTATACTGCCCGACGTTGGAAGGCATGGCAATCCCCTCAAAGCGGTGATTCTTTTCGTCATAATTCAGCCATTTCGGCAACGGCGAATCGTCAATCAAGCCGGCTTTGGTGGTAATTTTACCGACCAGTTCCATTTTATCGAATACGGCAGAAGGCACGTCGATTTTAATACGCTGGCCGGTCTCGACTTCATAGTCGGGAATCAAAGAACTCATATTGACCGGCGGGCGTTTGGCCGGCACATCCAGCAGATAAGGACGGTTATCGGGAATAAATTCGCCTTCACGCCATTTTTCCAACGTTTTATGCAGTGCCACCGCAATTTTAGACGGTTTGTCGTTCAGCATATAATAGGGAATCGCATCCAGGCCGATGGTTGCATAGAGATTGCCCAATGCATCCTGTACTTCGGCATAAGCGAGAAAGGCCTGAACCTCATCATCAACCGCACGGGCAGATTCGAGAATGCTCTTGGAATTGCCGCTGCCGTCCTTGATCGTGATATCTTCGGCGATATTTTCAGAGGTGTCGGCAATTTCCATATTAATCTGATAGTCTTCAACCGCAGAGGTATAACGCGCCCAGGCCACATAAACCTGACTGATAATCAGATTGGTCATTCTTTGGCGGCGCAAATCGTTCAGCTCGCTGATTTTGGGATTGCGCACGTCTTCCATTACCGTCATGCTGACCTGCTGCGCCTGTTTTGACCACAGGCGGTTGTAATAGTTGGGGTCATTTTTATATTTGTTCAGTTCCGGTTCTTTAAATCCTTTGACCACGATTTTCAAATCTTCGACATTCGCAGACAAAT
Organism: Azospirillum sp. 47_25; assembly: GCA_001917125.1. Classification (GTDB taxonomy): domain Bacteria; phylum Pseudomonadota; class Alphaproteobacteria; order RF32; family CAG-239; genus Scatocola; species Scatocola faecipullorum. The sequence goes on along the minus strand of MNTU01000044.1, from coordinate 73,053 downwards.
CATGGGCACGCATTTCGGGACGATTGGTCAGAGCCAGCCATTCCAGCTGCGCCAGCTCGTTTTTTAGCGCCGGCAGTTCAAAATTGCCGTATTCGGAACCGACCAGCTTAAATTCGGTAGAAGGATGAAATCCCATTAACGAAGCCAGCCGGGTTTCGGCGGTTTCCATTTTGCGGCGCAGATCCGAAGCCTTTTTGACCGCTTCCATATAATCGCGTTTTTTCTGAAGCTCCTCGGTGGTCAGGTATTTTCCCTGTTCAGCCAGCTCTTTGGCTCGGGCGTTCATTTCATCCACCTCAAGCGTCATATACTCGGTCATGTCGTCGATAACGGGAATCAGTTTTTGAGCAGCCAGGCTTTGCCAGTAGAGGCTGCGGGTTTCCTGCAGAATGTTATGGATAACTTTGCGGCTTTGCTCGGTGGCAACACCGTTTTTATAGGTGGGATCAATGTTCTGATAATAAACGGTCGAAATGTCGAGCACGTTCCAGGCAACTTTCAAATCAGGGCTCATGCGCGTGTTGAGCGTGGCATTGTCATAACCGGCATGGCTGGCAATCTCGCTCAGTTTGTCAGTCGGAACCTTTCCCGCTTCGATCAAGCTCTGCTGATAGGAGATCAGGCGGCGGGTATAGTTATATTTTAATGCCAGAGCCATGGCCATATACATGTCAATCGGCTTTTCAATTTTCTGCGGCGTGCCGACATACATATTCTGCATATCAACATCTACGCGGACGGCCCGGTCCCAGTCGGTGTAATAGGCCGGGGGCGTTCCGTTTCCGTTGTAGCCGTTGTCATTGCTCATGCAGGCGGTCAGCGCCAAACCCGCGCCAACGACCGACAATAAAATTTTCTTCATAACATAAACCCTTTATATACTTCTCTATGTTATTATCATTATATCAAGATTTCGAATCTGAACAGTATTTATTTGATTTTATTCCACTTTCATGTATAGAATACATGGTGAGGCTTAACTTGAGGTTAAATTTTCAAGATGTTAGAAATTTTTAATACGGTCTTCAAATACAAGGAAAAGCAGAGCCCCGACCAGCTCGGCTTTTATCCGGAACGGGTGCATGTCAACGCCATGCCCGAACGCCGTTATCTGTGGACCTCAAGGGTTTTGGTTATTCTGGCCTGCCTGAGCATCTGCCTGAACATGATGCTGGCCGCAACAATCTATCTGCTGCTGCCGCAGCGGACGGTACAGCCCAAGCTGTTTCAGATCAACAAATATTTCAGCATGCTGGAGCAGGTGCAGCCGGCGGAAATCAACTTTCCGGTTTCGGATTTGATTACCGAGCAGCATATTACCGAATATATTCTGCTGCGCTATCTGGTGAGCTCAGATTATGACGAACTGGTTACCCGCTGGGGTCCCGGCTCGACAATTTACTGGTATTCGTCGCCGGCCGTGTTCCGTGAATTCAGTGAAAACGACGTGGCTTACAGCATTATGCAGTTCAGGCAGAAATCGTTACAGCGCGACGTGGAAATCGACTGGATCAAACCGGCGGCTTTAGGCCTGTGGCAGGTACAGTTCCGCACAATGGACTATCTGCCCGGTTCAGACAAACCGACCACCAGCATCTGGCGGGCTACCATGCGCATTACCTATGTGCGTATCCCGTTTGCCAAACGCGAAGACGCCATTGCCAATCCGTTCGGTTTTCTGGTGCAAAACTTCTCGCTGGCTTATCACGGTTCTTCGGAATCTTCCGCCCATTATCTGGAAAGAGTCAAACAGGAAACGCAGGACGCATACAGACGCTATAATGCGCCGCGGCGGGAGTAAGGATTTATCAGCGTTTCTCTGCCAAGGACATTGTTTGCAAACAAAGAAAAGCCCCTCTTGCGAGGGGCTTGGCTTATTTGCCGAAGACTTTTTTATCCAGGCGTTCCAATTCGTCGATATAATGCGAAATTAGCCCCAGCCCTTTATTCCAGAAAGCCGGGTCATCCGGATTCAGTCCGAAAGGTTTGAGCAGTTTATCATAATCGGTTATGGCCGTTTTTGACAGCATATCCAGATATTTGTCAGGAAAGTCCTTGACATTTCCTTCCTGATAAACCTGATAAAGCGAATTAACCAGACAATCGGCAAAAGAGTAGCAATAGACATAGAACGGACGGAAGAAGAAATGTCCGACCTGTGACCATATCTGCGCATTTTCATCGCCCATTTCCACATAAGGGCCTTGCGCGGCGCGCATTTCCTCAAGCCAGATTTCACCGAGACGGTCGGCGGAGAGTTCACCCTCGCGGCGCTCGTTATGCACCCGGGTTTCAAAGAAATGAAAAGCAATCTGGCGGACGGCCGTATTAATCATATCACTGACCTTTCCGGCAATCAGGCAGAGCTTTTCCTTATCATCGGCTGTCTGTTTCAACAATGACTGAAACGTCATCATCTCGCCGAAGACCGATGCAACTTCCTCGGTGGTCATACGGCTGGTTTCATTCAGGTCGCCGTTTTTACGGCGGGTCATCATGTGGCAGCCGTGGCCGAGCTCGTGTGCCAGCGTCAGAACATCATTCTGTTTGCCGACAAAGTTCAAAAACAGATAAGGATGGCGGCTGTTGACCGGACCCGAGGCAAAAGCTCCTCCCCGTTTGCCGTCGCGCGGGGGAACGTCAATCCACGGATGATCAAAGAAATTGCGGGCAATATCATAGAGCTTGGGCGAAAATTCATTATAAGCGTCCAAAACAATTTTAACGCTCTCTTCCCAGGAATAACGGCGATCATCGCAAAACGGCAGCGGCGCGTTGCGGTCCCAGTACTTAAGCTTGTCAACACCGAGCCATTTGGCTTTAAGTTTATAAAAGCGATGAGCAATTTTCTCGTAATTGTCGCGGACGGTCTGTGCCAGTGTTTCAACCGTGACATCTTTAACGTCTTCACCGAGGTTCGGTCCGGAAACCGGCGTTTTAAAGCCGCGTTTCATATCGGAAATGGCCTTGTCTTTAACCACCATATTGTAAACAAAGCTCATAAACGGTGCATTTTCGCTGCTGACGCGGCAGATTTCCCGTCCGGCTTTTTCACGAACTTCAGCATCTTTATCCAACAGCAGCTTGGTTATTTCGGCATCGTTGTATTTTTGTCCGTCAACCGTGTATTCCAAACGGGAAGACGTTTCCTCATAAAAGCGGACCCACGCCTCCGACGACGTAACCGATTTCTCGACAAAGACTTCTTCCACGGCCTCGGGAAGATCATATTTTTTAAACCGCTGCGCCCGCATGATAAACGGTTTATAAAAAGCAACTTTTTTATTTTTGAGCCATTCTTTCAATGTGGCGGCCGGCAGACGGTTTAATTCCAATTCAAAAAAGATGACCGGTTTGCCGTAATCGGTCAGCTTTTCGCTGGTATTCTGGAAAAAAGCCATCGCTTCTTTATTTTTCATCTGGGTGCACATATTGAGGTAGGCAAAACCGCCCAGCAGGCCGGCCATTTCCGAAAGCTTATTATAAATTTCGAGCGCCCGGGCAAATTCTTCCGCCGACAGACCGGCCAGGCGGCCTTTATATTTTCGGGCAAAAGAAGCCGCGGTTTTGCGGTAGCTTTCCATATCTGCGGCGATCTGCGGGTCATCAATCCCCTTATACATATCGCTCAAATCCCATGCGGGAAGCGTTGGTTTATTTTCCGACATTTTCGTTTGTTTCCTTCCGTTGTGTTTGCGGCTGCTGCGGCGAGGGAAGCTCCGCCGCCTCCCCGCCGTCCGCAACCTGATTTTTAAGCAGCTGTTCGTGCATTGCCTCTAGCTGTTTCATATCCCGACGCAGGTTCGGATTGTCCTGATAAAACTCCTGAACCTCAGGAGCCAGCTCTTCCTCCGGTTCCAAGTCCGGCGTAAAGAAGTAATTGCTCCAAGGTGACGGCTGTTTTCCCTTAACCCAGTCGCCCAGACCGGTAAGCACCACTGCCGCGTCGCAGCGGCTGTTTTCCAAAATCGCGCCGAGCATGCAGAAACTGCGCCCGCGACAATCGTACAGCGCGGCAGCCATGGTTTCGGTACAGGGAATAAAACCGCGTTTTTGATTATCCTGCCGAGGCGAAAAAAGCACAATCAGAAACAGCAGCGCGCTGAGCAACAAAACCAGCGTGACGATGAACCCGAACCAATGCTGTCTGACAAACCCCATTAACCGGCCTTACGTTGTTTATAAAAACTCTCCAGCAATGCCAGTTCTTCGCGGGTGTTGGCTCCGGCAACTTCTTCAGCCGAACATTCAACCACCGCGCATTTCAGCCCTTTGGCGCGGGCAATGGCAATTGCATCGGTAAGATAATACTCGCCGGCGGCATTTTCATTACCGACGGCTTCCAAAATTTCAAACATGGTTTTTCCGGCAAAGCACATACAGCCCGAATTGCACAGGTTAATCGCCTTTTCGGCATCCGAGGCATCTTTGAATTCGACAATTTTTTTCAGTTCGCCGTTTTCAACCACCAGACGTCCGTAACGGGCGGCATCTTCGGGGCGGAAGCCCAAAACGACAATCGAATAGCCTTCGTTCAGCTTGTCAACCGCCATTTGATACGTCTGCTCGGTAACCATCGGGCTGTCTCCGAAAATAACCAGGACGGCCCCGTCAAAATTGCCCAGCTTTTCTTTGGCGGAAAGAACCGCATGTCCGGTGCCGAGCTGTTCACGCTGGATGCAGCTTTCATGGGGAGCAACCTCCTGCCGCACCAGATCACCGTCGGGAGCGGTGACGACCACTATTTTCTCAACGCCCATTTTTTCCAGCGTTTCCAGCGGATAGCGAATCATCGGCTTTCCGCAGAGAGGCATCATTACTTTCGGCAGATCGGATTTCATCCGGGTTCCTTTGCCGGCGGCTAAAATTACGGCGGCAATTGCGGGTTTTGTCATAGTCTGGTCTCCTTAAAATTTTATCTTTTCTTAATAACTGTAATCTATACTAGCAAATATGTTTTATTTGTTAACAGAGGGCAGGTTTTTATGAAAAAACTTTTTCTTACGATTTGTTTCAGCATCATCGGCTGGCAAATTATCGACGCCTCGGCCAAAACCGTCGCTTTTGAAGACATGGAAGCCGCCCAGGCTTACAAAGCCTCGCAAGACAATCTGCCCCCTCCGCCGCCGGAAGACGACTCTCCCGACCCGCGTGATACCCGCGCCATGGAAAAATATATTATGGAGCGTTTGAAAAAAGCAACCATTTCCAATCTGGGACCGACGGATTCCATGGACAAGCCCTCCTCGGTCAATATGCAGCACAGCGATGACTACATCGCCAAGATGAATGAAAAAAACAAATCTTTTTTTGAACGGATTTACGATGAAGCTATCAACCGCATTTCTTCAGGCGATACCCGTCCGCGCGGTGACGCCCAAAGCAGCGGCACCCGCTATATTGAACTTAAGCAGGACGATATGCAGCAGTTTCAGGCGCCTGATTTTCCGGTGGTGACGGTTGAGTTTCCGGGCGGAGAAAGGACTTTGGTTCCGGCTCAGGAACATATTCCGTACTTTTCCACTCAGATTGAAATTCTGCCGAACGGCACCGCCAGCATCAATGATACGGCCGTCGTGGTGGCGGCAGGTAAAAAGCTCAAAAACGGCCTGTCCCGGATTATTCCGAAAATATCCACTTCCCGCGAGGGGGTATCCAACAAAATCGATTTAAATCTGGCTTCCGTCAGCATTAACGGTCAGGAGGTTCCCCACAAAATTATTGAAGAAAGCGACAGCTATGTGATTGTGCCGGAGGAAGAATACACACTGGAGCCGGGTGTTTATACCTATAATTTCCAATATCTGGTTGACCGGCAGTTATGGCAATACAACGACTTTAACGAGTTTTACTGGGACGCCACCGGAAGCCGCTGGAATCTGATTATCGGCAAAGCAATGGTTTCCATCCGCCTGCCCGGCAGCAGCAAGCCGCTCAGTTCTCTGGTGTTTCTGGGCTATCCGGATGAGCTGACCAGTGCCGGAACCATGATGAGCGAGCATGAAAACGTTTTGGGTTTTGCGGCTTTGGTTCCGTTGTATATCGGTGAAGGAATGCATGTGATTGTCGCCCTGCCGAAAACCGATTTTGTTCCGGCAGATCGGAACCGCCGGCTGACATGGTTTTTGGAAGACTACGGCGACATTCTTGTTGCAACAGTCGGTCTGCTGAGCATTTTGATTTCTTATTACCTGTCATGGAAATACATTGCCAAAAACAATCTCAAAAACAGCAACAGCTTCAAGCGCGGGGCACCGCTGATGCGTTATCTGGCCATGGGCGTGTTTGACAAGATTTCCTTTGCGGCCTTTCTTTTGGAGCTTTACCGCAAAAACATCATTGACATTCAGCGCGGCGACAAAGATATTCTGCTGGTCAAACGGACCGATAATCTCTCATCGCTGGAAAGAAAAGAACGCAAAGCCGTAAACGCCCTGTTTTCACGCAGCGAAGCCGTGCTGGCGCTGAACGCGGCCAATCAGCTGAAACTGAAACGGGCCTATAAGCAAGTTGAAGCCAACACCCTGCGAAAAGTCAAACAGCTGGCACTCAAGCTCAATATCGGTTATTTGCTTTTCAGCATAGGCATGCTGCTGGTTGCCGAAGCGGCCATGGCCTTGCTCAACATCAACAGCGGACAGGCTTTTGCCGTGCTGACCGCCTGCACGGTTACCATCGCGTTTTATCTGTGGGTATTGAAAACTAAATTCAAATACCGTTGGCTCGGGTTCCTCGGAAAAGTTTTTGCCGTTATTATCATAGCCTTTTCAGTTCTGGTAATGAGCGCGTATCTGCATCTGGTTTCCGCGGTAATGATTTTGGCGGCGGTTTATGTTATTTTCGCCTATACTTCGGTTTTCGCCAAACGCAGCGGCCTTATCAAAAGCAATGTCAAAGATGCCCAGCAGTACAGGGAATATCTTATCCGCAATGCGGAGACAATCAAGCTCGGCCGCGATTTTCTTAATCAGCAGGCCAATATTCTGGCGCTGGATACGGCCGAATTTTTTGAACCGGCCCCGGCAATCAAAGATTATTACAAACTTGACCTGATGACGGAATATTTTGGTAAAACAGGCAAAAAGAAAGGCGTTTAACAACGCCTTTCTTTTTAATCCAGCAGGCTTTTGTCCGCACTTTCCTCTTGCGGGCGGCGATTGTAAAAATAAAGAAAATATTGGTAAATATGTGCCAGATAACAGGATTTGAACACCGCATTCAGTGCCGAGAAAAAAACAACCAGCGCAGAAACGACAAATTTACCCATCCAACTGTCGGCAAATATCCCCTGAGCCAGATTGCCGGTCAGCAGCAGCAACACCATAACCGGAAAAGTGGAAAGAATCAGTCCCAGAAAAATTTTAACGGTATTGCCTGAGGTTATGTCAAACGCTTTGCGCAGCCCGATTTCCCGATTGTCAACCGCTACGGCCGAAAGAGCCAGACAAAGCCGTGACGCAAAAGCGGCAATAACCAGAACCGACAGAAAATAAGTGCCGAGATAACCCGGATGCCGTACGCCGACACTGCCGGGATTAAACATTTGCCAAAGCCAGGCCAGGACGACGCCGACAATCAGAGCCGCAGCTAACATCAACAGCAAGATAAGCAGGCTGAACAGCAGATATTTTAATTCTCGTCCGCCAAGCGAAATGCGGAACCAGTCATATTCCTCTTTCAAAATGACCGTCCGTGCAAAAGACACCGATACGGCTGCCGAGGCAATTACCGACAGCAGCATGGAGACATTGCTCTGCCAGCCGATACAATTCTGCCCTTCCCGACACTGGGACGGAAAGGACATCAGAACATCGGCCGCCAGCATCAAAACAATCCAAAAAGAGCAGATTTTCATCGCCTTGCCGAAGTTGGCAAAGACATACAGATAAGTCCGTTTCAGACTTTCGCCGAAAGGCAGATTAATCATTGGTTTCATTAACAGTCTCTCCAAACATAAACAACTTCTGGATATAGCAGTGATTGACGAACAGGCTCAGCAGCATCAACAGCATCAGGTCATAAACAAATTCTGACGAAATGCCGAGCCAGAGCGTGCTTTGGGTTTCATAGCCGCGCATCAAAAGATAAAAATTCAGAAAAGCAAACAGCGTCAGAAAGAAAATAAAAAACAGCGCAATCAGAATCCGCAACGTGTTGCCGCGGCTGAGCTGCCAGACCTCTGACCAGGAAGGCAGGCGACAGCCCTCAACCGCCAGACCGAACAGCGAATAAAAACGCATAACCGCAAAAGGAACCAAGAAACCGACCGAAACACAGGCAAAATAGGCAACTTCTATCGCAGCGTCGGGATTCGGCTCGCGAATCAGCAGCAGGTAAAACGACAACACGGGAGCCAGATTCAGCAAAAAGAACCCGGCCAACAGTCCCATTGACAGAAAATCGCGCCGGCAGACGGGAAAAATATTCTTCCATCCCAGAGTACAGCCGAGAAACGCCGTTTGATACCATTTTACGGCAAAGCCCAGCAGCAAAACATATTTAAACAAAAAATAAAGCGGCAAAAAACTGCCCCCCACGGCACAGGGGAAATTACGCACCAAAGGCAAATTGCAAATATAAGCATAGCCGAAAACAAAGGAAACCAGGCTCAGCAGCAAAGCATAAAAACTGCCGAGTTTCAGAAGCAAAACAAATTTGTCAACCATAATTCCGAAAGGCAGGTAAATCAGTTTAACGGCCGGCAGCCGAACCGCCCCGTCATCAGAAACCCGCGGCGGCAGAAAAGTGCAATTTTCGGCAGGCTTGCTTTTTTTAAGCTTTTCCTTTTTTCCAGACATGGTCAGATTTCCTTTACTGTAGTTACCCCGGGCAGGCTGCGGATGCGGCTTAAGAAGTCCTGGTCGGCAAAAGCAAAGCCGCCGGCCAATTCTATGCGGACGTCCCAGTCCTTGTTATCGGGTTTAATATATATTTTATTTTTGCCATTTCTATCTTTGGAAAGAATGGCCTTCAAACCGGGCAACGCACTGGCATCGTTCAATTCGATTTCCAGGCCGTTGGCGACATCGGCAATTGCCTTGTCCAGCGTATCGACATTATTAATCATGCAGCGAGGGCGGCCGTCCTCTTCCTGCTTGTCGATGCTCATGCTGACCAATACCGGCAAACCGGAACTCAGCACATTTTCAAACCGGGCCAATCCTTCGGAAAACAGCAGCCCTTCAAAGTTGCTGGTGGCATCGGAAAATTCGACAAAGGCATATTTGTTGCCGCTTTTGCTGATGCGTTTCTGCACCGAATTGACACAGCCGGCCAGTTTGGCGCGAATCGTATCGCCGACTTTAATGTTATGGAAAACCTCCACCGCGGTTTTAACCCCCAGCCGCTCCATGCCGCGGGCATAGCTGTCGAGCGGGTGCGCGGAAAGATAAAAGCCGACGGCCTCAGCTTCGAGTTTCAGCTTTTCCAGCTCCGGCCAATCCGGCTTATCGGCCAGTTTGACGGTGGTATGTAGTTCCTCGGTACCGAACAGCGAAGCCTGAGAACTGGTCTTCAGTTCGCTGGCTGCGGCAATATGCTGCATAATCGTTTCAATGTTGGCAAAAATCTTGCCGCGGTTTTTATCCAAACAGTCAAAAGCCCCGGCCTTGGCCAGCTGTTCCATTTGGCGGCGGTTAATCTGCTTGATGTCGGTGCGATGAATGAAATCAGACAAGTCCTTATAAGGGCCGTGCGCCCGGCGTTCATCTTCAATCGCCTGCATATTGGCGGCACCGACGCCTTTAATGGCGCCCAGGGCATAACGGATATTGCCGTCTTCCACCGCAAAGTCGGCACCGGATTTGTTAATATCAGGCTTCAGCACCTCAAAACCCATCTTTTTGCATTCTTCCTTATAAAGAAGCAGTTTCTCGGTGTTGGTAATATCAAGAGACATAACCGCGCACAAGAATTCAACCGGGTAATGCGCTTTCAGATAAGCCGTCTGGTAAGAAATCAGCGAATAAGCAGCGGCGTGTGACTTGTTAAATCCGTAAGAAGCGAACTTTTCCATCTGGTCAAAAATTGCTTCGGCCGTAGCTTGTTCAATGCCGTTTTTAATGGCGCCTTCGGTAAACATTTTGCGCTGTTTCGGAATTTCGTCGCGCATTTTTTTACCCATAACTTTACGCAGCTTGTCCGCACCGCCCATGGTGTAGCCGCCCAATGCGCGGGCGATGTTCATAACCTGCTCCTGATAAATCATAATGCCGTAGGTTTCCTTAAGAATCGGCTCCAGCTGCGGATGCAGGTAAGTAATGTCTTCTTCCCCGTGCTTGCGTTTGATATAGCTCGGAATATTGTCCATCGGGCCCGGGCGGTAGAGGGAAACGATAGCGATAAGGTCTTCAAAACGGTCAGGCTTGATTTGCTTGTGAACGTCTTTCATGCCGGGAGATTCAAACTGGAACACCGCGGAAGTATCGCCGCGCTGCAACAATTCGTAGGTCGGGCGGTCATCCAGATTGATATTGTCCATATCCAGCTCAACGCCGTGCACTTTTTTAACCCAGTCACAGGCGCGTTTAATCACGGTTAGGGTTTTCAGGCCGAGAAAGTCAAACTTAATCAGTCCGGTTTCCTCGACATATTTCATATCATACTGGGTCACCGGCATATCCGACTTCGGATCTTTATAAAGCGGAACCAGCTGGTCAAGCGGGCGGTCGCCGATAACCACGCCGGCAGCATGGACACCGGACTGGCGATACAGTCCTTCCAGTTTCATCGCAATGTCAAACAGTTTATTGACCTGCGGGTCGTTTTGACGCATTTCTTCCAACTCAGAAACCTGATCGAGAGATTCCTGCAAGGTCGGATTTTTACCCTGCACGCCGGGCGGAATCATTTTGCTGATGCGGTCTGCCTGAGCATAGGGCATCTGCAGCACACGGGCCACATCACGAATCACCGCTTTGGATTGCAGCTTACCGTAGGTAATAATCTGCGCCACATGGTCAAAACCGTATTTGTTCTGCACATATTCAATGGTTTTGTAGCGGTTTTCCTGACAGAAATCGACGTCGAAATCCGGCATGTTAATACGTTCCGGATTAAGGAAACGTTCAAACAGCAGATCCAGTTTCAGCGGATCAAGGTCGGTTACTTTTAAAGACCAAGCCACGATTGAGCCTGCACCGGAACCGCGCCCCGGACCGACCGGCACGCCATGTCCTTTGGACCAGCGGATGAAGTCCGATACGATCAGGAAGTAGCCGGGAAAGCCCATTTTTTTGATAACGCTCAATTCATATTCAAGGCGGGCATAATAACGCTCGTCAATTTCAGCCTTCTCTTCCGCCGTCATTCCCTCAAAATAAACCTGAGCTTTCATTCGCTCATCAAGTCCCTTATAGGCCTCTTCGGTAATAAATTCATCTTGGGTTTTGCCGTCCGGACATTCAAAAATCGGCAGCAGCGGATTAACTTTTTTGGAAAGATAATTGCAACGCTCGGCAATGCGAACCGTGCTTTCGACCGCTTCCGGCAGGTCGCTGAAAAGTTCAATCATTTCCGCTTCGGAGCGGAGGCGGTTATTGGGCGAAAACTTTTTGCGGTTATCGTTGGCAACATATTCACCGGCAGCAATGCAAGCCAGCGCATCATGCGCTTCATACATATCAGCATCAAAAAAGAATGCTTCGTTGGTGGCAACCAGCGGGATATCATATTTATAGGCCAAATTGATAAAATCTTCCTCAGTGCGCTGCTCGGTTTCGAGACCGATGCGCATAATCTCCATATACAAACGGGAGGGGAAAATCTCCTTCAGTTCGACCAGCGTTTTTTCGGCTTCATCTTTACGATTTTCCAGAAGCAAACGGCCAATCTGCCCTTCAACACCACCGGTCAGGGCAATCAGCCCGGCATTCAGCTCACGCAGGTTTTGCAGGCGAATCTGCGGTTTTTCAAGGTTTGGACCGTCGAGGTAGGCGATTTTCATCAGCTTCATAATATTATGATAGCCTTCGTCATTCATGACCAGCAGGATAATTTTATCCGGCTCAACCACGCGCCCTTTGGACTTTAACACGTCATCGGCATCAGGATTGCGCAGATAGAACTGGCAGCCCATAATCGGCTTGACCCCTTCTTCCGAGGCATATTTGGAAAAAGCCTTGCCGCCAAACATATTGGCGGTGTCGGTTACGGCAATGGCGGCAATGCCCTGAGCATGACATTTGTGAATCAGAGCCGGCACCTGCATGGCGCCTTCCGACAACGAATAGGCGGTATGAACTCTTAAATGTACAAATTTAGGCTCTGACATTCTTTCCTCTTAATTGTCGTTATCATAAAAGGAAACCGCTTCTGACACAATCAAAAAATGCGACTCATATACAAGCATCGTGCGGCGGCGGCAGTTCATCCCTGCCCCGCCGGTTTCCGAGCGTTTGGATTTACCGTTTTTAATCCAGTTCAGCCAGACGTTCTGCCTGGTCTTCCATGACCAGAGCATCGATAATTTCGCCCAGAGCATCGCCGGAAACCACTTCGTCCAATTTATACAAAGTAAGGTTAATCCGATGGTCGGTTACCCGCCCCTGCGGATAGTTATAGGTGCGAATCCGTTCGGAACGGTCACCGGAACCGACTTGCAACTTGCGGCGTTCGGAATATTCTTTGTCAATGGTCGATTTCTGCAAGTCATACAACTTGGCCCGCAGGTGGTTCATCGCCTTTTCCTTATTTTTATACTGCGAACGGTCATCCTGACACTGTACGACAACCCCGGTGGGAATATGCGTAATGCGAACGGCGGATTCCGTCCGGTTAACGTGCTGTCCGCCGGCTCCCGAGGCGCGGTAAACGTCAATTTTCAAATCAGCCGGATTGATGTACATATCAACTTCTTCAATCTCGGGCAGAACGGCTACGGTAGCGGCCGACGTGTGCACCCGCCCCTGCGATTCCGTTACCGGCACTCGCTGTACACGGTGTGCGCCGGACTCAAATTTTAATTTGGCAAAAACATCTTTGCCGGTGATTTTGGCGGTTGCCTGCTTGTAGCCGCCCAGGCCGTTTTCATCCACGTCAATGGTTTCAAATTTCCAGCCCTGCAAAGCCGAATAGCGTTGATACATTTCAAACAGCACGGTTCCGAACAAAGCGGCTTCATCACCGCCGGTGCCGGCACGAATTTCGAGAATCGCGTTTTTTTCGTCTTCGGCATCTTTGGGCAGCAGAAGAATTTTAATCTGCTTTTCCAGTTCCGGCAGCTTTTCTTTCAGCTCGTAAAATTCGGCTTCGGCCATTTCGCGCATTTCCTTATCCAGCGAGGAATCATCCATCATCGCCTTGGCATCGGCCATATTTTTTTCGGCATGATTATATTCATGTATTGCTTCCACTACCGGGGTTAAGGCCGCCAATTCCTTATTCATGCGCACCAAATCGTCGGCACCGACGTCGGGAGAAGACAGCAAAGCCGAAATTTCATCGTGGCGGCTTACCACATTCGCCAGTTTTTCAGCAAAAGAGGCCATTAATTTATTTCCTTTTCAATATTATTCAAAGCAACGGTTTTCTGCTCGCCGCTGTCGAGGTTTTTAACGGTAACTTCACCGTTTTCCAGTTCGTCGGGTCCGACGATTACCGCTGCAAACGCATTTGCCTTATTGGCTTTTATCATCCGCTTTTTCATATTGCCGCCGTAACTCTGGTCAACGCTGAAACCGGCTTTGCGCAGACGATAAGCAATTTCGACGGCCTGCAAATTAACATCTTCGGTTACCGGAATAACCGCTACCGGGCGCGGCAACGAAACATCGGCTTCAAGCAACATGCTTAAACGCTCGACCCCGCAGGCCCAACCGATGCCGGCGACTTTGCCGCCGCCCATCTGTTCGACCAAACCGTCATAGCGGCCGCCGGCCAAAACCGTTCCCTGAGCGCCCAGCTTATCGGTCACCAATTCAAAAACGGTGTGGGAATAATAATCCAGCCCGCGCACCAGACGGTTATTGACGCGGTATTTAATACCCAATTTATCCAATCCGGTCAAGACCTGATTAAAGAAAGAAGTCGAGGCTTCATTCAAACTGTCTTTATACAACGGTGCATTTTCGACTACTTTTTTATCGCAGTCTTCTTTGGAATCAAGCACGCGCAGCGGATTTTTTTCCAGGCGGGCTTTGCTGTCCTCCGACAGCTCATCATAGTGTTCCTGCAAATAAGCCACCAGTTTGGTACGATAGGCATCACGGCTTTCCTGGTCGCCCAAAGAGTTAATTTCAACAGTCACACTGCCGGCCAGGCCTAATTTTTCAACAAACTCATAGGCCATGGAAATAACTTCAATATCCGCCTGCGGATTTTCGACACCAAGAAGTTCAACGCCAAACTGGGTAAACTGGCGCTGACGCCCTTTCTGCGGACGTTCGTAACGAAACATCGGCCCGGCATAATAGAGTTTTACCGGAAGGTTCTGCTGCATCCCCTCAGAGATAAACGAACGGACAACACCGGCGGTACCTTCCGGACGCAGGGTCAGGCTTTCGCCGCCGCGATCCTGAAAACAATACATTTCTTTGGTTACGATATCAGAAGTGTCACCGAGATTGCGGGAAAAAACTTCGGTAAACTCGAAAATCGGAGTTTCAATTTCTTCAAAGCCGTATTTCTCGACAATTTCGCCACCGGTGGCAATCACTTTTTTGGTTTTGCGCTTTGCCTCGCCATAGAGATCATACGTACCGCGCACATTTTGAATTTTAGCCATTTTAACTTACCTTTGCTTCTACCAGACGAACCAGTTCGTCAACAATATTTTCACTTTTTACTTTGTGGTCGGGTTTGCCGCCGACATAAATCATATTCTCGCCGCCTTTGCCGCCGCAGACGCCGAAATCGGCATGAGCGGATTCTCCGGGGCCGTTCACCACGCAGCCCATTACCGCAAGGGTCAGCGGTTTGGTGATATGAGCCAGTCTCTTTTCCAGTTCTTCAACGGTTTGTTGGACATTATACCCCCGGCGGGCGCAGGTCGGGCAAGAGATTATCCTTACTCCCCGATGTCGGAGATCCAACGCTTTCAAAATTTCATAACCGGCTTTGACTTCTTCTTCAACATCGGCCGTCAGGGATACGCGCAGCGTATCGCCGATGCCGCTCATCAGCAGACTGCCGATACCGATTGCCGAACGCACGGTTCCGGCACGCAGACCGCCGGCCTCGGTTACGCCCAAATGCAGCGGATAATCGCAGGCTGCCGCCAGTTTCCGATAAGCGTCAATCATCATCAGGGTATTAGAAGATTTAACGCTGATTTTAAATTCGAAGAAATCATTATCTTCCAGCATTTTTGCCTGTTCCAAAGCGCTTTCGACCATGGCGTCGGCAGTCGGTTCGCCGTATTTTTCCAGCAGGCGTTTATCCAGCGAGCCGCCGTTAACTCCGATACGAATCGAGCAGCCGTTTGCCTTGGCCGCTTTGACAACTTCTTTTACGCGGTCGGCTCCGCCGATGTTGCCGGGATTAATCCGCAGGCAGGCAGCGCCGTTATCTGCCGCCAGCAGCCCGAGACGGTAATCAAAATGAATGTCGGCCACCACCGGGATATCAACGGCTTTGGTTATCTCTTTCAAAGCCCGGGCAGAAGCTTCATCCGGACAGGAGCAGCGGGTGATGTCGCAGCCGACCCGTTCCTGACGCTGAATTTGTTCAACGGTTGCCTTAACATCGGATGTCGGCGTATTGGTCATAGACTGAACCGAAATCGGGGCATCGCCTCCGACGGCAACTTTTCCTACCATAATCTGACGGGATTTGCGACGAATTATTTTTTCCATATTACAGTCCTTTTCTTTGTTTTTGCGGCGTTTTCAATTTTTCATAAATAAAAGGAAAATAGCAAGCGGGCAACCTGCTATTTTCCTGAATATGAAGACGGGCTAATGGTTTGCGTCAAGAAACTTGTCGAGTGCAATACCGGTTTTCTTGGCGGCAGAAACAACCGGCACGACTTTGCCGTCAATCAGGACTTCTACCGCATCTACCCGGCCGACGGAAAGAATCTTGCCGCTGCCGGCAGGAACTTTGTAAGTGTCACCCGGCTGGAGCACCTTGCTGATCCACAGTTTGTCCTGGTCTTTAACTTCAACCCAGGTTTCTTTGTTAATCTTCAAAAGAACGCGGGAACCGGCCTTGGTATCAACCACGGGGGCTTTTTCGGCTTCGGCTGCGGGCTGTGCCGCTTCCGCCGGGGCAGGAGTTTCAACTGCCGGTGTTTCCGGCTGAACGGCAGGAGTTTCCGGCTCAACAAAGCTGGCTTCGCTGACCGTTACCTGCGGCGAAGATTCAACCGGAGCAGCCGTCGTCACATCAACGACGGCAATTTCATTTTCATCTGCGGGAGGAACAGTTTCGTCCAAGGTGGCAAAATCTTCCACCTGAAGAGGAAAATCATCCGCCGGCGCGGAAACATCGGTCAAGACTTCCTCGGCAACAGGTTCTTCAACGACGGCATTCTGACTCTCGTTATAGGCAAACCAGGCTGCATAGAGCAGAGCAACGGCAGCCAGACTGATTAACAGATATTTTTTGTTGGGAACGGTCGCTTCGGCCTGAGGTTCAAGCACATAAAGGTCATCAGCCTGAGCATTGGCATCGGTCTCTTCCTTAAACAGCTGAACCACGCGGGCAGAATTCAGCCCCAGAAATTCTGCATAAGTACGGATAAAACCAACCCCGTACGGCGGTTCGGGAATTTCATCATAATTACTGCTTTCAATGGCTTCCAGATAAGCCGGACGAATATAAAGCTCTTTGGCAATATCTTCGATTTTAAGGCCTTTTTTAAGGCGTGCATCATGAAGCATGCCGCCGACTTTTCCCTCATTCTCAGACATTTTTTCCTTTACGTCGGACTGAGCGGCGGGGGAAGCATTTTCCGCAGCGGTGTCTTTTTCTTTTCTGATTTCCTTTTTCACGGTTTTATCCCTTTAATGTCATTAAGTATGATTTGCGAATCTGCCGGTTATTGAACCACAGTTTTTAATAGATTTCAATACCATGGTCATAAGCATAGGCCATTAATTGCGGACGTAAAGTCCTTTTTTGAGATTTCAATAAACTTTTCACATAGTCACTGACTTCGGCGGCATTGACCGAACGAATCATCGACTTAACCCGGCCGTAAGACGACCCGGAGGCCGAAAGGTTGCGGTAGCCCAGCCCGATGAGCGCCATGGCCTCAATCGGATTGGAGGCCATTTCGCCGCAGACAGAGCAATAAACGCCGGCGGCATCCGCCTTGGCGACAATATCGCCCATCAGTTTGAGAAAAGGCGAAGAAAGAACGTCATAACGTTCGGTCAGGCGCGGATTGCCGCGATCGCAGGCAAAGGTAAACTGCGCCAGATCATTGGTGCCGATGGAAATGAAGTCGGCCTGTTTCAAAACGTCTTCCAACTGGAAAACGATTGAAGGCACTTCAATCATCAGGCCGACATTAACTCTGGAAGGGATGGGCGTGCCGCGGCGTTTTTCCTTTTCCAGTTCAATCAGCAGCGTTTCTTTGGCTTCTTCAAATTCCGAAACATCGGAAATCATCGGAAACATAACATTCAATTCTTTGCCGGCTGCGGCGCGCAGAAACGCACGCACCTGTTTGCGCAGAATTGCCCGACGGTCAAGCGTAATGCGAATCGAACGCCAGCCGATGGCCGGGTTCTCCTCACCCATGGCGCTCCAGTAAGGCAACAGTTTGTCGGAACCGACATCAAGGCTGCGGAAAATAACCTTTTTGTTGCCGGCGCGATCCATCAGTTCCTTGTAATAGGAAATCTGACGTTCCACATTAGGCATCACATCAGAAGCCATAAAAGGAATTTCGGTACGATACAGACCGATGCCGTCGCAGTTGGTGGTTTCGATATAGTCCAAATCAAAAGACAGGCCGACATTGAGATATAACCCGATACGCACGCCGTCAAGGGTTTTGGAGGGAAGTTTTTTCAACTCGGCCAAACGGGCCAGCAGCTTTTGCTTTTCGGCAATTTTGGCGCGGAATTTTTCCAGCACGCTTTGGTTCGGATTGATATAAACATAACCTTCGTTGCCGTCAACCGCCAGATTGTCCCCGGTTTTAATATCGTTAAACACGCCTTTGATTTTGGCAATAACCGGAATATTCAACGCTTTGGCAACAATGGCCACGTGCATGGTCGGCGTACCGTCTTCAATAATCAAACCGCGGATTTTATTATAGTCATAATCCATCAGATCCGCCGGCCCCATGGTTTGGGCAACGACGACGATGTCCCGGCTGTTGACAACCTCGCAGGCCCGGCAATAATCGCCGCTGAGATAGTTTTGCAAACGGTCGGCCACATCGCGCAGGTCGTGCAGACGCTCTTTGAGATATTGGTCATTCGTGGCCGACAGACGGTTCCACATGTCTTCATAAGCGCGCTCGACCGCCGCTTCCGCAGTTAAGCCCGAATTAACATTGTCGGCAATTTTTTTATACCAGCCTTTGTCTTTGGCAAACATCCGATAAGCATCAAGAATGTCAACATGTTCGCCGATGCCGAGTTTGGTGGCGTTCAGCTTTTCATCCAGGTCGGCGTTCATCTGCCGGTGGGCGGTTTCCAAACGCTGCAGTTCTTTTTCTTTGTCTTCAGCAAAAATTTTGCTGACAGCCTGACGGCGGCGGTGAATAATCGCCTGTCCCAGCCCATAGCCTTTGCTCAGACTGATTCCCTTGATGCGTTCCCGTGCGGTCAGTCCGCGTTCTTTAATCAGCGTTTTTTTATAATTGGAAACCTCTTCGGAAGAGAAAACCTCAGACAAAACCATGGCAACGGTTTCCAGAATTTCGATTTCAGTCTGCGAATATTCGTGAACCTCTTTTTTCTGCACGACCAAAACGCCGATGGCCCGGTTCCAGCGAATCAGCGGAACGCCGAGAAAGGCATGATAAGCATCTTCCCCGAGTTCGGCTTTGTAGGCAAATTTCGGATGTTTGGCAGCATCGGCCGATGATAAAGAGCGGTTGTTTTTGGCCACTTCGCCGATCAGCCCTTCACCGAAACGGATAGTCAGCTTGTGTTCGGCAGTTTCGTTCAGGCCGTATGAGGCAAAAAGCTCCAGATAATTGTCATCGACGGCAAAATAAACGGAAGCCGCGTCAGAAGAAGTCTGCTCGGCAATAATACGGATGATTTTAGACAGCTTGACGGGGACTTCATCGGGGCTTTCAGTAACCTGACGCAATAATTTCAGAATGTCCATAGCCTGGTTAATGGCGGGTGACTGCATAATTTTATCCAATTGCCTAAAAAAAATTCAACTTGATTTTTTATATAATATCTATATCTTTTCATCAAGAATAATCTTATTTTATTTTAATAATTAACAGAGAAAATTATGAGTAACAATTATCAAAAAGGCGACCGTGACACCAGACCGTGGGGAACATGGGAAGTTCTGGACGCGGGCAACGGTTTCTGCGTTAAAAGAATCTGCGTAACGCCGGGAAACATCCTTTCCCTGCAGTCACACAACTTCCGCGACGAGCACTGGATTATCATCAAAGGCGAAGCCGTTGTCACCCTGGGCGAGGACAAGCTGTTCAAAAAAGCCAATGACGCCGTCTTTATTCCGGCCCAAACCAAACACCGGATTCAAAACGACACGAACGACATGATGGAATTCATCGAAGTTCAAACCGGAGACAATCTGGACGAGAACGACATTATCCGTTATGAGGACTCTTACGGACGAGCCGGCAAATAACTGCCCGTACGCAAGAAAACAAACAAAATAAAACCTCTGCTTTGCCGCAGAGGTTTTATTTACGGGAAAAGCTTCAGGGACGGCGCTCCCACAATTCGTTAAACAGCGGGCTGCCGGACTGATCCATCCATTCAAACATAACCATTTCACGGGTCACCACGTCCACACCGTTGCGCAGCAGACGCTGAACGCCCATAACGCTTTGCATGCCGTTGCGCGATGAACTGCTGTCAGCAACCACAAAGACATTATATCCGGCTTCGGCAAAATCAATCGCCGTCTGGAGCACACAAAGATGCGTTTCCAGTCCGGCAATAATCAGCTGTTTTTTGCCTGATTTTTCGATAGCGCGGCGGATATTGTCATTTTTGTAGCAGGAAAGCGTATCTTTTTCAAAATAGGCACCGTCATCGCCCAAAACATTTCGCAAATCAATCATGGTCGGGCCGAACTTGCTGCGATCCTGCTCGGCAATCAGAAAGGGGATACTCAGTTTTTTGGCAACATTCAGCAGCGACGCGCAGCCGTTGATTACTTCGCGGGGGCTTTCCTGCGCCGGGGCTAAGTTCTCCTGCACGTCAATAATGAGCAGGATTGAATCGTTTTTATTCATCAACATGGCAGTGACTTTCATTTATGGTTGACTAACTTTATAAAATACATGATACTGCAAGAAATTAAAATAGACCAGAAAAATAAGAAGAACTACCATGAATTTTTTAGAATTAGGCTTAAGCCCCAAGACTGTACAGGCCATTGACGAATTCGGCATCACCGAACCGACGACGGTTCAGGCTGACGTTATTCCCTCCATTTTACAAGGAAAAGACGTTTTTACGATTGCTCCGGCCGGCTGCGGCAAAACGACGTCTTATGTCTTTCCGCTGATTGATTTGATTTCCGACGGCAAAGGCAAACAGAGAAACATTCTGATTATCACCGCCGATTCAGAGCAGTCGGTGGTTGCTTCCGACCGGATGGCGATTTTCAACAAATATCATGAAATCAACGAAGCGACAATTAAGGATAAAGACGAAGACATTGACAATGAAGCCAATGTAATTATCGGGTCGCCGGATTTGCTGGTGGAACTGGTCGGCGAAGACAAGCTTGACCTGACGAAAACCAATATTCTGGTGGTGGACGACATTAATTTAATCAAAAAGAAAAAACAGCTGGGCAATCTGGAAAAAATTCTGGAAATTCTGCCGGCAGACAAACAGAACATTGTTTACACCAACCGCCGCTCCAAAGAGACACAGGGCATTTTGGACAAGATTCTGAAAGCGCCGGAAGAAATCAAAGTTGACAAAGCCAAAGAGCAGGAAGCCGAAATGACGGCGCAAAGCGCGGTTCCGGCCAAAGCGGCAAAAACTTCGGGCAGCAGCCACAATCGCCAGCCGGTTGCCGACAACGAGGCTTTGGAACTGGTGAAAAAATATAACAGTTTTAACGGCAAAACTCCGAATTTTTTAATTAACAAAGGCTTGGTGGTTAATATTGATTAATAAAAAAAGCACCTTGAAAGGTGCTTTTTTTATTACTTATTTTACCAGGGAATGTTTGTCCCCTGAATGCATTTGCGGGAATCCTGCGCGCAGGTTTCGGTGCGGTTCAAATCATGCATCCGGTGGCGTTTGGGCGTAAATTCCCCGGCTTCGACACACCCCCACAACAACAAAAGTGCAAAAAAGGCAAATATCTTTTTCATCCGGTTTCCTTTCTAAAAGATGAGACGGAAGCAGGTATAGACAATCAAAAGCATCATCAGGCGGGCAATATGGCGCAGCCAGGGACTCCGCTCATAAGCGGCCGCACTCCGCCAGACGGCCAGCACCATTGAAATGTTGTAGGCCACAAAGACAAACAGACTGGTGAGATAGCAGACGGTGTAAACGACGATGCCGGTATCCATGGTAAGCGGATTAAAATAAACCGTAAAATATTTATAGATGCTGACCCCGGCCAGTTTAGGCGCCAGCAGGCTGCCGAACAGCTTGACGACAAACAGCCCCAAGAGCGTTCCCATGACGCCGTATTTCCAGAAAGTATCACGCAGGCCGAACTCACCGGCAATTAATTTTTTATACATATAAAAAAATCCCACCGTAAATGACACGTTTATTGCCTAGTATAGTGGGATATTTTTGCAAATAAGGCAAGAAAATTATCTGACTTTTTAGCAGTTCGCCACATTGACGGCCAGACCGCCGAGCGAGGTTTCCTTGTATTTGTTGTGCATGTCGCGCCCGGTGTCAAACATGGTTTTAATCACGCTGTCGAGCGAAACGACGTGCTGGCCGGTTCCGCGCAGGGCCAAACGGGCGGAATTGACCGCTTTGATGGCTCCCATGGCATTGCGCTCGATACAGGGAACCTGAACCAAGCCGCTTAACGGATCGCAGGTCAGTCCGAGATTGTGTTCCATGGCAATTTCGGCAGCATTTTCAACCTGTCTGTTGCTGCCGCCCATTGCGGCAACCAAACCGGCGGCAGCCATGGAGCAGGCGACACCGACTTCGCCCTGGCAGCCGACTTCGGCGCCGGAAATGGAGGCATTGGTACGATAGAGGCTGCAAATTGCCGAGGCGGTCAAAAGGAAGACTTTCACGCCTTCATCTACTTTATAAGGTGATTTGACATGGGCAAAACGCTCATAATAGCGCATGACGGCAGGAATAATTCCGGCCGATCCCATGGTCGGTGCGGTTACCACCTGGCCGCCGGAAGCATTTTCTTCGGCAACGGCGAAACCCCAAAGATTAATCCAGTCAATCATATCCAGCGGATCATAATCATTGTTGATAAATTTTTCTTCCAGCCGCTGATAAAGTTTGTGGGCACGGCGTTCAATGTTCAGACCGCCGGGCAAAATGCCCTGAGCTTTCATTCCGCGCTCAAGCGAATGCTGCATCACCCGGTTGATTTTGGCTATGCCCGCTTCCACTTCTTCTGCCGGACGCAGAGCCGTTTCATTGGCCATAACCAATTCGGCAATGGTCAGATTATGTTTTTCGCAAAGCGTCATCAACTGACTGCAGCTTTCAAAGTCGTAGGGCACCTTATAGGGCTCGCGTTCGCTGCGGGAAGCCATTTCATCCTGACGGGCAACGGTTCCGCCGCCGACCGAAAAATAGACCTCATTCAGCAAAACCCGGCCGTCAGCGTCCAGCGCTTTGAAACGCATGCCGTTGGAATGTTCGGGCAGAAATATTTCCTTTTCAAAAACAACGTTTTTATCCAAATCGAAAGGAATGGCACGCTCCTGCCCGAGGTGGAGAATTTTATCGCGTTCGACGGCATTAACATAAGGAATTTCAGGGTCGATGGCTTCGGCCTCCAGGCCCATCAGCCCGTAGACAATTGCCTTGACCGTTCCATGACCGAAACCGGTCAGAGCCAGAGAGCCGTATAAGGTTACCTCAACTTTGGCAACTTTCTCGAACAGATTTTCTTTACGCAGGTTATCCAGCCAGCGTTTGGCCGCCCGCATCGGGCCGACAGTATGCGAACTCGACGGGCCGACCCCTATCGAGAAAATCTCAAAGAAGCTGTAATACATATCTAAAAATTATCCTCAATCCATATATAGTTTTTGACGCCGAGCTCGTTTTGAACTTTGGCAATATACTGGGATTCTTTACCCCATTTAGTATATTTATCAATAAAAGCTTTGGCTTTTTCCGACGATTTTGACAACTGGACTTCAATCGTCTCTTTCAGCATGGCGTAAACAACATCATGGAACTTGTCAAAATTGATGTGCAGCTTATGCTCATCATCAAACCAGAAGGCTCCGTTATCATGCAGGAAGTTAAAATGAATCAGTTCCCCGACACGATGGGCTTCCAACGGCTGCGCTTTCAGAAACAGGCGGTAAGCGACCCAGGTGGTGTAAATTTTCTTTAAAGTTTCCCCGTCAATTACACCGGCTTTGACATATTCAGGCATAAAGGCGATGGAGACAACGTCGGCCTTTTCTTCTTCAACGGTGCTTTTATAAAGTCCGAGAGCGCGCTGATATTCATTGTCCGGCCCGAGGGAATGCCCGTTTTCGTGGCCGATGACAAACAGGTGATCAGCCTCCAAATCAAAATATTTATGCAGTTCCGGCGCAACCAGGCGCTCAAGCAGTTTCCGGTTGCGTTCGGGATCGCCGCTCATACGCACCTGACGGTGATAAGCATTGCGGCGACCGCCGCCGGTTTTAATTGCCAGTTTGTCGTTGTTGGGCAGATTCTGCGCCGTGGTAATGGCGCCGCGGCACTGGGCATAATCTCCGGTCAGGGCAACAACATCAACGTCAACCATGGTTTGTTTCAATTCACCGGCGTCGGAAACCGACTGATGATATTGTCCGGCATAAGGCATTAATTTGGCCAGTTCCGGCATATGCTGCTTAAACTTGAGAATCAGATCCGTGCCTTCTTTGTTAATAATGCCGACGCGCACACCGAGCATATCTTTGGGATTGACTTCAATCTGATGTTGGTTCAGAAGTTCCAGCAAAGCGGGATTGTCGTAAACGGTCGGGGTCAGTTCATCGTCATAGCTTTCACGGCCGAGAGTAAATTCCAGCTGGTTGTTGTTTTGCAGCACGGCCCAATGCTTGTCCGCCAGCATGTCCATATCTTCGTTGTTTTGCAGCAGGGCCTGCGCCTGCCAGCCGAGATAATCTTTAAAATCTTCATCGGTGGTATAATGGGCGGCAACTTCGATTTCATTGGCCGCTTTGGAGAAAGCATCCTTGAAATATTCGGTATAGTCAATCGCCTTCAGGTTTTTGCCGTCGCGGCGCACCATGGTGCGCACGCTCAAAATCTTTTTGACTTCGTCGATTTTGCCTTCGTTGACCATTCGGGTCAAAATCTCATGGAACTCTTCAACCCCCAAATCCGCCGGATAAAAATTGCGTCCTTTGGCTCCTTTGATGCCTTTGAAAATTTCGACCGGTTCCAGGTCAATACCGTTGTGTCCTTCCACACCGTGGAAAGAGGTGAAAAGTTTGAGCGCCTTGGCGGCATAAGTACTGTTTTGGGCAGCTTCTTCCAAGGCTTTTTTCATCGGCAGGTTCATCTCGTGATCCTGCTCCATCGCCACATCGTCAAAAATTTTGGCGGCAGCAACCAGATGTTCCAAAGCCTTTTTATTGCCTTCGGTCAGATTTTTATAGCCGGCAAAATCTTTGGAAACCAGTTTTACCCTGCGCATGCGGTTATTTATGATATCGTCCAGCTGCGCCTCGCTCAAAGCAATTTCGTATCCGTTAATCTTCATCATTTATCTCCACGGTTCTAAAACGATAGACCTTTATGTTATTTGACCAATAGCTGGGATTAAACCCGGCCTTTACTTTTAAATTCTTCAGAAATTCAGCCTTGTCGGGAAGCTCTTTCCAGACAGAAGGCAAGAACAGTCCCTGACGGTCGCCGTCGCGGATAATCAGGCCGTCAATTCCCGGTCTGATGCGATTCAGCAAATCAGATTCATCCCAGTAAGGCACTCGCTCAAAGCCGGTCAGAAGTGAAATTGAAAAGCGGGTGCGGGAGAGTTCTTCTTCCGTCAGCGGCGAAAAACGTCCGTCTTCCATTGCGGCGCGATACGCATTTTCGGCCAAATCATGAGCAACGGCGACATGGGGAACCACCGTTCCGACACAGCCGCGCAATTCTCCGTTTTGCTTCAGCGTTACAAAAGAAGCGCCTTTATCAAAAAGTTCGTTGCCGTAATCTTTTCGCGCGGGCGAATAGTGTTTGTGCTGAACCGCTTCGGCAAGCGAACGGCTGACAATTCGGCGCAACTGGTCTTTATAAGCCGCGGCAAACAATTTTAAATTCTCGGTTTCCCGTTCCAGCGGCGACAGTTTCGGTTTGGACGCCGGTTTTTCTCCTTCGCCAAAGCTCCAGGCTCCGTAGCCGACAACGCGCTGTTTGTCGCCGGACGTATCGCCGGAATTGAGCAGTTCAAGCATTTCCGGACGCAGAGCGGCTTCTTTGGCTATCAGCAGTGCGGCATTAATGCCGTCGGCCCCGCAGGACATGTGGTTTTCCAGTTCCGCCTGATTATTGGCAACCATATCGGCCGTGCGGCCGTCCAGTTCCCTGGCGGTTTCGTAATCGTTGTAATGAGACAGGTCTGCCGAAACGACCAGCAGCGTATCGTCTCTTTCGACCAGAGGCTCCAGAGCCTGCGCCAAAAGCCCGGGATCGACCTCTCCGTAAACGACAGGAATAATCTTAAAATTTTTCAAAACTTTTTGCAGAAAAGGCAGCTGCACTTCCAAACTGTGTTCTTCCTTGTGGGGATGATCATCAATTTTAAATCCCGGCAAAGCGGCAAGCTGCGCGGTCAACTCCCGGTTAACCGGAACGGCTCCCAGCGGGGTGGCAAAGAAATCAGCCGAAGGGAGCGCCGCTCCCCGAAAAGCAACACGGTGAGACGGCCCGAGCAAAATAACGTTTTTGATTTTTGCGGCATATTTTTGCAGACGGCCGTAAGCTTTAGCCGCCGTTGAAGCCGAATAAACATAACCGGCATGCGGCACAATCAAAATCCGGGGCTGGTAATCCAACGGCGAAGCGGTATCCGCCAGATAATGCTCTACTTCGCTGTCCAGCCGGTCTTTGTCGGCGGAATAGAATATGCCGGCAACCGCCGGGTTACGATATCGGGCCAATTCGTCCTCCTTGGGCTGATAATCGGTGATGAGCCGGGAATTTGACGAGACATGCGCTCTCAGGCTGCAATAATTCAGCCACAGCACAGCAATACCCAGCAGCGCAATTATGATATAATGCGTCCGCCGTTTATAATCAATGTCGGAATTGTCTTTCATGCTCTACCCCTCTGGATGACCGGCCGTTGGACTATAAGCATAAAAGAAGTCCTTTAATATTTTGCTAATATCAGCGCCTTTTTGCGTTCTTTCTTGCCGCCAAAGCTTTCAACGTGTTTACGTTGACACGGGCAATATTGTTCTTATGCGTCAAAATAACATAGGAATATGGTTTCAGGGCATAAGAACTGCCGGGTTCAAACTGTTGCACGCGGGAGGCAAACTCTTCCTGGGAACTGTCGAAAACCAGCTGCCACTTACCGCCGCCCGGAGGCGTCGGAAGTTTATAGTCAACGGTATGATAGTTGTCTCCGGAAACCATAATCATAAAATCGTCATCCCGGGGTTTACCTTTATTATTGCTGCCGTTGAGCATATAAGCGCCGGTTTTGGCATGATAGTAATTCCAATCGGAGCCTTCCATTTCCCTGCCGTCCGGCCGCAGCCAGGTAATGTCTTTCGCCCCGTTGGCTTCAACCACCTGGCCGTCAAAAAGCTGTAGATCGCTGAAAACGGGGTGGCGGCTGCGAAAGGCGTTTAACCGGCAGATGTTTAAAAACAGGCGGCGTTTGCGCGGCGGCAGTTCGTCCCAGTTCAGCCAGACGGTCGCATCATCAATACAATAAGGATTATTGTTGGGGTCGGAATAACCGCGTTCATCACCATTGCGGATCAGAGGTATCCCTTTGCTGAGAATGTTAAAAGCGATATCGCTGTTGGCCCGGCGGAACAATTCCTCTTCATTATATGACTTGGCGTAAATATCAGGACTGCCGTCCCGCCCTTCCTCCCCGTTAGGATAGGTGTTTTTCGGGTGCTGATAGGCGCCGAGCAGACTGAAACCGTCATGACTGCGTCCGGTTCCGATGACAGCGCTTTCATTGGTGTGAGGATCAACATTCGAAGAACCGGCAACCTGATTGCCGAATTGTCCGAGCAGACCGTTGCGGCTGCTGAAAAATTCACCGACAAAGTTTTTGCGGCTGTCGCTCCATTCCTTGACGCCGGGAACCAGCGCCGCAAACCGCCCGCTGTAATTTCCGCCCATCGCGCTCCAGGGTTCCACATACATTTCCATACCCAGCTTTTGGGTGGCAAAGCGCAATTCCTGAATAAAGGCTCCGTCCTCCTGAAAACGTCCGTAATTATCCAATGCATTGTCGCCGCCCAAATCCCAGCGGATGCCGTCCACGCCCAGTTTGTGCATCAACAGGAGATAATTATGCAAAATGCCGCGGCCGGCCGGCGAATCAAGATTAAAGTTATTGTCGCAGCCGGTACTGTTCATAAAACGCCCGCGGTTGTCTCCGTCCGGCCGATAATAATTCGGGCTGTCCAGCAATTTAAATGACAGGGACTGATTACGTTCTCCGGTGGCGGCGTGTTCGCCGGTATGGTTAAAAACAGCGTCCACCGTCACTTTTATTCCCGCCTTATGCAGTTCACTGACGGCAGCGGCAAAATCTTCCCAATTGCCGTAACGGGGATCGACCGCAAAAAAGCAATAAGGATTATAACCCCAACTGTCGGTCCGCCCTTCCCGTTTTTGAATCTGGCGGCCGCAGCAGGTCGGAGCTATCGGCATCAGTTCAATATTATTAACCCCGAGGCGTTTGAAATAGTTCAGGGTCCATGAATCGCCCAGACCGGACAATTTGCCGCGTTTTTCCCGGGGGAGCATGGTATTCAGGTGAGAAAAGTTTTTGATATGGGTTTCATAAATGATGTCTTTGGCAATCGGAAACGACGGGCGTTTCTGCAAATGGGGATATTTTTCCGGATCAAATATCCGTTTCATGTCCACCACCACCGATTTAGGCATAACCGGAGCGCTGTCGTGCGAATTTTCGATATCAAGCAACGGAGAAGTCCACTCGTCCATGGTCTTGCTGACTTCAAAACCGTAAGGGTCAACTGCCAGTTTGGCCGGGTTAAAAAACAAACCGCGCGAGGGATCATATTCTCCATACGCGCGGTATCCATATTTTTGTCCGGGTTTAACGGCGGGGACTTCCGCCGTCCAGACATTATCGTCCCCCTTGTTCATTTTTATGCGGATTTCTTCTTTTTCATCCGGGGAAAACAAGCAGAGCTCCATTCCCGCGGCATGTTCCGACTGAACGAGGAAAACCGTTTTGTCTTTATGGTATTGAGCTCCGAGAAAAGGATAATCGACCATTATGTCACCTGAAAAATTGTCTGTTAAAAAGAATGAATTCATCTTAGCGTTTTTTAGACAATTTTTCAAGCCTTATTTGTCTATTTAATCAGCTTCAGCGTGTGGTAAAAATCTTCAAAATTGTTGAAATAGACAATCTTGGTATCCGGGGCTCCTTCATCTCCCCAAATTGAGCGCCCTATGCGTACCGGGAGGGCATTGGCGGCTTCGGCCGATTTGCTGTCCATCGGGCTGTCACCTATCATCCATACACGTTCAGGAGTAATGTCCGCCGGAGCCAACAGACCGTCAAGAGTGTAATAAATCTGCTCGGGATAAGGCTTGTCACGGGAGGCCTCATGACCGCAGACGACACGGGAAAACAACTGCGGATCAAACAACAGCGGCAGTTCTATTTCCATCAGACGCCGGTCTTTGTTGCTCATAATCATCATCGGAATTCCGCGGGCATGAAAAAAAGCCAGAACATCGCGCACGCCGGGAAAGGTGCTGATATGGCTGCGAACCTCACTTTTATAGATTTCAGCATAACGTTCGTAAGCGGCAACGGCATTTTCAGCCCCGAAGACAAGCGGAAAATTATCGCGAAAAGACAAATCCGGATTACGGCGGCTTTTAACCGCCTCCCAGTCAGGCAGGCCGTATTCCTTCAAAACCCGGTTGACGGACAGAACCAACGTACTCCGGCTTTCGGCCAGCGTGTTGTCCCAGTCAAAAATAACATATTCCAGTTTTGATAAATCCAGCGTCATGGTTTCCTCTCGGGATATATAGATAAGTTCTCTTCGGCGATTTAAAAGGGCCGCAGATATGAAAAGCCCTGCCGAAGCAGGGCTGGTTTTATCTGTTTTCCAACAGCGCTGTATTCAACGCCGGTTTTTTATGGGTCAGGATACTGATAACCTTGACCAATTCGTTTTTCAGTTCCTGGCGGGTGACCACAATATCAACCATACCGTGTTCACGCAGATATTCGGCGCGCTGGAAACCTTCCGGCAGTTTTTCGCGAATCGTCTGTTCAATCACGCGGGCCCCGGCAAAACCGATAATGCAGCCTTTTTCGGCAATGTGAACATCGCCCAGCATGGCAAAAGAAGCGGAAACGCCGCCGGTGGTCGGATCGGTCAGAACCGAAATATAAGGAATACCTTTTTCCTTCACCTGATTAATCGCCGCCGTGGTACGGGCCATCTGCATCAGGGACAAAATGCCCTCCTGCATGCGGGCGCCGCCGGAGGAAGCGACAATAATCAGCGGGTAATTATTGCGGGCAGAAACTTCAGCCGCTTTAACTATTCCCTCGCCGACGGCCATTCCCATAGAGCCGCCCATAAAAGAGAAATCCATTGCGGCGACGACGCAGGGAATGCCGCCGATGTCGCCCTGGGCAACACGGATGGCGTCATTGCTTTCGGTTGATTTGCGATAAGCCTTAAGACGGTCGGTATATCTTTTGGTGTCCTTGAATTTGAGCGGATCTTCCTTAACCTTGGGCAGAGCGATTTCATTAAACTCGCCGTCAAAAAGCATTTTCAGCCGTTTGTCAACATAGAGACGCAGATGATGGCCGCAGGAAGTGCAGACATACAGGCTTTTCTTCATTTCCTTGGAGAAGAGCATTTGACCGCAAATCGGGCATTTGACCCACAGATTGTCGGCAATCTCTTTCGGGGTGACTTTTTTTATTTTCGGACGTACGAAATCAGTTAACCAGTTCATGTTTATACCATTTCAGTTATTTGGTTTCAGCAGCTTCGCCGGTCTTCGGCTTACGGGAGAAAGCGGCCTTAAACCTTTCTTTTATTGTCGGTTTGGGTTTAGCGGCTTCGGCGGCCTTAAAGCTGTCCAGATTGGACTGCAGACCCGAAACCTTTTCAACCAGTTTCTGCTGTTCTTTGCTCAGTTTTTTGTTTTGCTTAACCTGTTGACGCAACGCCTTGCGCACCGGGGCATAAGACATCCACATCCATACCAGGCCGAGAATAAAGCCCAACAGAATGAAGAAAACAACCGCCACGCTCAAAGATACGGTTATTTCAAAGTAAAAAGGCCAGAGGTCAAACGTCGCCAAATCATTATTCACGAATGCAAAAATCAGAATAACAATCAATATCGGCAAGCCTATCAACAGTTTCATAAAACCCATGTTCCAGCCCTTTCGCTAAAATTTCGGAATTATTTTTTCGGATTCAGCAATTCATGCAGTTGTTTTCCGGTTTTAAAATGAGGAATATTGCGTTCTTCAACCTGAACCTGTTCGCCGGTACGGGGATTTTTGGCAACCCGGGGCGTACGTTTACGAATCGAAAAAGCGCCAAAGCCGCGGAACTCGACACGTTCTCCGGCCGCCAGAGAGCTGATGATTTTATCAAATACGACGGCAACGATACGCTCAACGTCTTTCAGCATTAAATGGGGATTTTTATTGGCAATTCTTTCAATTAATTCAGATCTAGTCACGATAATACCTCTTTATTTTCCTTTTATTGTTATCAGCAGATAAGTTATCCGCTTTTATTCCATAAATCAATATCGCAATTTGGTAAAATGCAAAAATTTTATTGTGAGTTATCCCATATTATTATTCCGGTTTCAGGAGGCCAGATGTTCAACGCCGACCGGCGTTTTGTCATTGCCGAGCTGAATATCTTCAATCCGGTCAATCCGGCGGGAAATCTTTCCGGAAGAAACCTTGATGTCGCCGATATCGCGCGAAGCCATGTCAAAATGCTTGCTCAGGCTCTCAATGCGGTCATCAAGCCGGGAAATGTCTTCGGTCAGACTGCCGACTTCTTTCTGAATAACGCCGGCCATTTCCCGCATACGGGCGTCTTTTAATACCGCGCGCACCGTATTAAGTGTGGCCATCAGCGTGGTCGGCGAAACAATCCAGACTTTGGAACGGTAGGAGACTTCAACCACATCGGTAAAATTGGAATGCAGTTCGGCGTATACGGATTCCGAAGGCAGAAACATCAGGGCAGATTCCGCGGTTTCGCCGGGAATAATATATTTCTCGGAAATATCTTTAATATGCTTCAGCACCGAAGCACGGAAAAAACGCTCAGCCTCGACCTTTTCGCGGTCGGTTTGGGCATTGCGGAGCGCCTGATAGCTTTCAAGCGGAAATTTGGAGTCAATCACAATCATTCCCGGCGGATTGGGCAGATTCAGCACGCAGTCGGCGCGTTTCTGATTACCGAGCACAACCTGAAAAGCATAAGCCGAGGGCGGCAAAGCCGAAGTGACGAGGTCATTCAGCTGAATCTCGCCGAAAGCGCCGCGCGCCTGCTTGTTGGAAAGGACTTCCTGCAGCGAGACGACCTGCTCCGACAAACTGGAAATCTTCTGCTGGGCAACATCTATCTTGGCCAGACGTTCACGCAGGTCGTGCAACGTTTCCGTCGTTTTGGCGGTTGACTGCTGCAATCCGTCGCCGACGCTTTTGGTAACGGCCAGCAGCTTTTCATCCATTATTTTCAGCACCGACAGTTTCTGCTCGTTTATAGCTTCGGCAATACGGTTCTGAGAATTCTGATTATTTTCCGACAGCTGGGTCAGACGTCCGGCCAGTTCGGCCTGACCGCGGAACAGCGTATCCGCCAACGAAGACAACTCTTTTGAAGCACCTCGCCGCAGCAAAACAATCATATTGCCGAGCAGCAAGATGACGACCAGTCCTCCGAGCAGTCCCTCCCAGGGCAGATAAAAACTTCCGACGGTCATGGCTTTCCTTTAATTTTCCGGCAAATTGCGCCCCATGGCCAGGAACTTGGCCGTGCGCTGCTTTTTCAATTCGTCACCGCTCAACGGCAGCAGCTCCTTCAAATGTTTAAGAATGCTGTCGCCAACCTTTTCAATAGTGGTTTTGGGGTCGCGATGGGCACCGCCGACCGGCTCTTTGATAATCTCGTCAATCACGCCGAATTTACGCAAATCCTGCGCGGTGAGTTTCAACGCTTCAGTCGCCTCCTGAACTTTATCGGCCGAACGCCATAAAATGGAAGCGCAGCCTTCGGGAGAAATAACCGAATAAATCGAGTGTTCCAGCATCAGAATCCGGTTAGCCGTGGCAATGGCAATGGCACCGCCGGAACCGCCCATACCAATAACGATTGAGATAATCGGCACATGAATCTGCAGGCATTTTTCAATTGATGAAGCAATTGCCTCGGCCTGACCGCGGGCTTCGGCGTCGATGCCCGGGAAAGCGCCGTCGGTATCGACGAATGCGATAACCGGCATATTGAATTTGTCAGCCATATCCATCAGGCGCTGTGCCTTGCGATACCCTTCCGGCTTGGCCATACCGAAATTATGTTTCATACGGGTTTCAAGATCAGAGCCCTTTTCCTGTCCGATGACAACGACGGAAATATTCTTAAAGCGGCCGATACCGCCGATCATAGCCTCATCATCGCCGAACAGGCGGTCGCCGCAGAGCGGGGTAAAATCTTCAATCAGGGCATGAACATAATCCAGGCAGTGCGGGCGCTGGGGATGGCGGGAAACCTGAAGTTTCTGCCAAGGGGTCAGGTTAGCGTATGTCAGCTTGACCTGTTTTTCGAGTTTTTGTTCCAAACGGTTAACCTCCTGGGCGATATCGACATCCTGGTCTTTGGCCAAGAGTTTTAAACTTTCAATCTTAGCTTCGATTTCAACGATATTTTTTTCAAAATCCAAAACCAATGTATTGTTATTACTCATGGTGTTTTTTCTCTTTATAAATTTAGTCCTGCTGGTTTCTTAGCACAAAAATTTCAAAATTTCGACTATTATTTTTGTTTGTTGTTGATTTATCGCCCCTAATATCCCAAAGCAGGGCGTTTTGCAAAGATTTTAATTGAAATCTGCCGCAGATGGAATAGTATAAAGGGCAGATTTTGTTTATTAACCGGGAGTTTCCGTTCGTGTTAGCTTTAGCTTTTTTTGCCTCGGTCTTTTCAACTTTCCTGTGGTTGATTTATATGTTCATGTATTTGAAAGACAAGCTCGGCGGCATGAGTTTCGGCAGTTTGGGACTGTCGGACATTTCCTTGTATATCGCGCTGCTGGTGCTGCCGGTTCTCGTCTTGTGGATGATTTTCGGTTACGTGACCCAATATCTGAACTTCCACCGCCTGAACGACAATATGTACAGTTTGTTTAAACAGATGAAAAAGAATCTGGAATATACGGATTTAATCGCACGGATTATGCTGGAAGCCGAACAAAACGGCAAAGACGGTTTCATTCTCAATAAATTTGACCTGTTCATAACCGACATGAACGAACTGCTGGCCGAAATTATTCAGCGCGGGGCACTGGCTGCGCCCGAGCAGATAGATTCCCTGTGGGCCAAAACTCGCAACGGCGCCAAATGGGCATTCGGCAAAGTAATTATCGAAATTGACGCCAATCAGGGCAATTTCGGCAGCCGTCTGGTTCTCAAGGCCCAAAATGACAAAGTTTTGGCAGGGACGATTCTGGAATTTTGCGCCCGATATCAAAATCTGCTCGGCATTTTGGAAAAACATGACAAAGAGCGCATTTTTCTGACAATGGTCGAAACCGGAGTTTACGGCAAGGTCTATTCCATTCTTGCCCCCTGGGGCGAACAAATCCGCCGCAAGCGCGACTTCGGCGACCTCAGGGAGGAAAATGAGGAAACTTCACCGGAATCACGCCGGTTCAGCGGGCTTTCCGCTTCTGCTCCGGCAACGGAAGAAAGAGAACCTTTACGCCGCGAACTCAGACCTCAGCAAGAAAACTCTTCTTTTGCCGCCGTTTCGCAAACGGAAGACGGCGACCGTAAATCGTTTATGGATATGTTCAATCCGTTTAAGCACCGCAGCCGGCCCCAAGAAGAACCGGAAACGAACGGCGACAGAGATCCCTTTTCAATGGCTCTGGAACGCAGTTTCGGCACGGCGGAAACCGACAGTGAACCGCAAACGCCGTTTGTTGACGTGCGACATGACGACGACGCCATGCCGGCGCCGGTTATCACCCGCCGTGAAGAAGAAAGAGACGACAAGGAAAGAAGCCGCTTTGCCGAAGAAAGGGAACCAGCCGTCGAAGACATAAGAAAGCAGCCGACTTTTTCGAGCATGGAGGAAACGGAAATCGGCTTTACCAATACACAGAAAACACTCAACTCCCTCAAACGGGAATGGGAGGAGATGACCGGCATTCAGCCGCGGGCGGAGACCAAACCGGAGACGGAAACCGCTTACCCGGCAGAAACGAGGAAATCCCGACTGACACAGGCAAAAGACGAAGATTATGCATATCCCTTCAGCGGATGGACGGATGAGGACAATTACAATAAATAAAAAAATCCGCCTTTGGCTGCTGAGCGGTCTGTTGCTGCTGCCGTTTCCGGCAACGGCTGAGATTATGCCGCAGATTGCCCTGTATCATCATCCCAAATACGAACATGATTTTACCCATTTCGACTATGCCGACCCGCAGGCGCGCAAAGGCGGGCGAATCGTGATGCCGGAATATGGCGGTTTTGACAATTTCAATCCGTTTATCTTTAAGGGAAATGCTACGCCGCAGGTGGCCAACCTGAGTTTGGACAGTCTGGGCATTGTTCCGGCAGACGATCCGGCGACGGTTTATCCATTGGTTGCAAAGGCCTTTGACTTGCCGGAAGACAATTCGTATGTCGGCTTTCTGCTGGATGAGCGGGCCAAATTTCAAGACGGGACGCCGATTACCGCCGATGACGTTATTTTCAGCTACAAGGCTCTGACAGAAAAAGGACAGCCGCTTTATAAGGTTTATTATGCAGATGTGGAGCGGGTGGAAAAAATTAATCCGCGGGAAGTGCGCTTTTATTTCAAAAAAGGTTCGCAGAACAAAGAACTGCCACTGATTTTGTCACAAATAAAAATTTATTCGGCCAAAGACTGGGAGGGGCTTGACTTCAGCAAACCGTCACTGCGCATTCCGCTCGGCAGCGGCCCTTACCGATTGGAAAAATATGAACCGGGACGGTATCTGGTTTTCCGGCGGAATCCGGATTACTGGGCGAAAGATTTGCCCAGCCGCAAGGGCTTTTTTAACTTTGACGAAGTTCGTTTTGACTATTATCAGGATACGACTGTCACTTTGCAGGCCCTGTTTGCCGGCAGTATAGACGTACGGGAAGAATATATTGCCAAAATCTGGGTTACCGGATATGACAACCGTCCGGTTAAAGAAGGCAGGATAATCAAACAGGAAATGGCTCATAATAACGCGGCCGTGCTGCAAATGTTTGCTTTCAACCTGCGCAAGCCCCAATTTCAGGACCGGCGTGTCCGACAGGCGATTACACTGGCTTTTAACTTTGACTGGGCCAACGATAAACTGTTTTATAACCAGTACCGGCGCCTGTACAGTTATTTTACCAATACGGGCATGGAAGCGACCGGCCTGCCGCAAGGAAAAGAACTGGCAATTTTGAACAGATACCGGCGGCAGTTGCCGGACGAAGTTTTTACAACGGTTCCGGCAAATCCGCGGCACAAAGACTTCAAGGAAACACGGCGGCACCTGAAGGAAGCCGTCAAGTTGCTGCGGGCAGCCGGATATGACTTTGTAAACGGAAAAATGACCAATCTGAAAACCGGGGAACCGCTGGCATTTGAAGTTTTAAGCAATTCGGCCAACGGCAACACCTTTACACGGGTGATGCTGCCTTTTATCAATAATCTGGCCAAAATCGGCATCAAACTGACTTTTCGCAATTTGGAAGTAAATATTTTTAAAAACCGGCTGGACAATTTTGATTTTGACATGGCGATTATCTCCTACGGCGTCAGCCGCCTGCCCGGCAACGAACAGGCCGAAATGTGGGGCAGCGCTTCAGCTGACGTCAGGGGAAGCTATAACATTATGGGCATCAAAAACCCGGTTGCCGACCAGTTAATCAAGGGGTTAATCGCAGCACAGGAAAAAGACGACTATGAAGCGTATGTGCGTGCGCTCGACAGGGTTCTGCTGACGGAAAACTATATGATTCCGCAGTGGTATTCTCCAGCTCAGCGGGTAGCTTATCACAACAAATTCATGTTTCCGCACAGCAAAGTCAAGGCCGGTTTTCAGCCGATGACATGGTGGGCCCAAACCCCGGCAGGAAAGGACAACAAATGAGAAATTACATTATTAAACGCCTGCTGCTGATTCCGCTGACACTGCTGGGCATTCTGACAATCAATTTTCTGATTATCCAGACGGCACCGGGCGGACCGGTGGAACACACTCTGGCCAAATACCGCGGTTTTAACGTTGATTCAAAGTCGCAGTTTACCTCCACCGCGGCGGTAAACATGAATCAGTCGGCGGCAAAATATCAGGGAGCGCAGGGTGTGCCCGAAGACTTAATCAAAGAGCTGGAAAAACAATTCGGATTTGACAAACCTCTGCATGAACGCTTTTGGCAAATGGTCAGTTCTTATGCCAGGTTTGATTTCGGCAAAAGCTATTATCAGGATAAATCCGTCAGCCGTCTGATTTGGGAAAGGCTGCCGGTTTCCGTTTCATTGGGACTGTGGTCAACTTTGATTATCTATCTGATTGCGCTGCCGCTGGGCATAAAAAAAGCCGTACGCGACAGAAGCGCTTTTGACGTCTGGACTTCTTTTGCGGTTATCATCGGGGCGGCTATTCCGGTTTTTCTGTTTGCGGTGTTTCTGATTGTCTTTTTTGCCGGAGGAACTTATCTGCACTGGTTTCCGCTGAGGGGGCTCACTTCCGACAACTGGGAGCAGCTTTCCCTGTTCGGCAAAATCATTGATTATTTCTGGCATATTGCCTTGCCGGTGACAGCCATGGTTATCGGAGGATTTGCTAGCCTGACCATGCTGACAAAAAATTCGTTTCTGGATGAAATCAACAAGCCGTATGTTTTGACTGCCCGCGCCAAAGGCCTGAGTGAAAATCAGGTTTTATACGGGCATGTCTTTCGCAATGCAATGCTGATTGTGGTTGCCGGTTTTCCGACGCTGCTGATTAAAATGCTGTTTACCGGCTCGTTGCTGATTGAAGTTATTTTTTCACTTAACGGGTTAGGTCTGCTCGGCTACGAAGCCATTATGACCCGCGATTATCCGGTTATTTTCGGAACCTTATACATTTTTGCGCTTTTAGGCCTGCTGCTGAAATTACTCAGCGACATCACTTATTCCTTAGTTGACCCGCGCATCAATTTTTCCAGCGCCGGCAATCTCTGAACCTATCTGAGATTTCATAAAGCCCAAAACCATTCCGCGGAGTAATTTAAAATAGACAAAACGCAATTATATAACGAAAGTTATAGCGGAATATGAAATTCGTTATATCTCACAATAACTTATTGTTATTCAACAATATTTTCAATGTTACACTTTTATTAAAATTAAAATTCCACCCTTTACACAATGACAAAAATTTGTTATATTTTGTCACATCAGCTAAAAAAACATGCAGGAAGGTAAGAAAATGACATTTAATGACGACACTTATTCCTCAATCGCAGCTAACAATTCTCATCATATTACCAAGCAAAAATTACTGAAAATCAGAGAAATCTATGAATTCTGCAAAAATGCCCAGCAAAATCTGCAAGTCCGGCATATTGTCAATGCCAAATTTGCTCAAATCGTCGAGGAGGCCGAAGAGCAGATTAAACTCTTTGCCGAAGGGAAGCTCAACATTGATAATGACGCATTGGATTTAATGAAAGAATATATTGAAGAATTCGGCCGCAACTATTATAAGCACGGCGGTCAGATGCGTTATGAATATTCTCCCGAAGCAACCAAGGCCAAAATTATGCTCGAGCAGCATCGTTATCAGACGACCCGCCGACAGGGCGCTGTTTCGGCAGAAATGTCTGAAACATTCAATTTGGATGCCATGTCCCGCGGCACTGCCGATGAATTTGTTCTTCCCGACAATGAAATTTTTGAATCAGACACGGCAGAGACAGCCGCAGCTCCTATGTCGGAGGAATATTCCATGAACATTCGGGAAACAAAATCCGGCGTAAAAGAGGTCTCCGACAATACGGCTCTCCGCATACAACGGGAAACAGAAAATCCGGCCGAGACGGTTTCGGTACCAATGACGGGCGAGACTGTCGCCGAACATCCGGTTGTCGATGAAGCTGAGAAAATTACGAGTGAAGAAATTCACCTTCAAGTAAACAAACCGGCAGATGATTTCGTAAAGCCGGTTCAGTCTCAGGCACCGGTTCCTTCTCAACCTAAAACGGAACATAAACCGGATAACGGAACAGCTGTCGCCTCTCAGCCGCAGGCTAAAATCGATTCTTTGGTTCGGGCAGCTAAAAAACAGTCTGCCCCCAAGACAGGCACGAAGAAAAAATCAGGAATGTCGTTTTTCAGACAGGTTAAAGAATTCTGCGGAGACGCGGCCAAGGCTTTCCGCCGCAACATCAAACGCTACGGCGTGGCTGCAGCCACATTGTTCAGCACCACCGGGGCATACAACGGTTACCCGATGAACGACAATGCGTCATATAAAGCTGCTTTAAACAGTAAGCAGATTTCTCTGCCGGATATAACGCCTGACCAGTCTGCCGGTTTAACGGCTTCATTCACACAGGCCGCAGAAGAGAACAAAAGTTATCCTGATTATGAACTGACCGATTTCGGCTTTATCAACCCTTTGCTGGAGCAAACGCTCATTAATGCCATGACACAACAGGATTCTCCGGCGGCGGAAGAAAATGTCGTTACCCTTGCCGACCTGTCTTATACCGATATTGAATTCACTGCCGAAGATCTGGCGGCGATGGTTCCCAGCCCAACAGCCATAAAGCTGGCTGAGAATGCCGAAGACGTCGCGGCCCGGATGAACTGTGAAGGCTATTGCTTCCGCGGCGCCAAAAAAGCTTTCCGCGAAACCGGATTGGGCGAAATGTACGGCCGAAGCGCTTATATGGCCAAGCGGCAACTTGACGCCAATCCGCATTTTGTCCGCATCAAAAGCCATGTCAGCAATAACACCGTGGTTCCCGATGGCGGGGTCGGCGTTTATGGACGCAGCGCCTCGCATCCGCACGGACACATCGGCATCTTCAGCGGCAACAAAGACTGTTCCAGCAAGATCCGTCGGCCGATGACCTCAACCGGCAGCTACAGCAGTTTTGACCTTTATCTGCCGGCAGATACCAGAGTTCCGGCCAGCGTTTTGAAAAAGATAAATCAGATTCAGGTGCTGGAAAAACATTATGGCGCCAAACCGCAACCCAAGCTGATTTCTCCGTTTTTGCTGGCAATTCAGAACCTTAACAGCAACAGTTAAGACCGAGCCCTCCTCCCCGGAGGGCTTTTTTATTGTGCGGCCGCTTCCGTTTCAGGC
Source organism: Azospirillum sp. 47_25 (assembly GCA_001917125.1). Classification (GTDB taxonomy): domain Bacteria; phylum Pseudomonadota; class Alphaproteobacteria; order RF32; family CAG-239; genus Scatocola; species Scatocola faecipullorum. Next base: position 32,962 of record MNTU01000044.1, on the reverse strand, counting down.
AGAGAAAGGCCGCTTTTCAGAATATTTTCCCGGGAGAGGCGGATAATCTCCTCCTGCAAAGCGGATACCGCGGGCTCATTCAGTTCATTGACTTCCGGATGCGGCGTCAATGCGTTACGATAATACCAGTCGCCGCAATCACATTTTCCCCAGTAGCGGACATCGCCGTCATGATAAAGATTGCTTTGCAGGGTTGCTTCCAGTTTGTCCAGCAATTTAACCAGACGGCTTTCCGGGGTTACTCCCGCTTCATATTCGCTAAACAAAGCAAAAAACTGCTGATTTAACGGAGCCGGCAATACGGCACGGATAGCGGCGGCAGCTTCGGCTTCTTTTTCTTTTTTGTGCACTCTCAATTCCGGATAGCGAATCTGCGATGACAAAGAAACATCCCCGGCCAGCGCTTCCGGCAAATCATGGATTAAAGCCAGCCGCAGCAGTTCTCCGCAAGCAAACCGATTTTGCAGATAAGGGGTAAGAACCAACAGCAGGAAACACAGTTTAACAACATGGTCGGCATCGCTTTCCGGCGTTCCGTCGGACAACAGGTTATCCCGGTTAACCAGGGCCAGCTTTTCAACGATATCCATAAAGTCGGACAAAGCATCGGTTAACGGCAGACGCTGATAATTTAATTCTGACGGAATAACATTCGTTTTAACACAGCTTTTAATCATGGCCATACGGCAAATATTCAGACACTGGGCTTCCAGATGATCCAGCAGCGGTTCTTTAAGTTTGGCAAGCCACGGTTTTTCCGGGGTTTCGCCGCTCATCACGCAACGATAATACCAGTCGCCGTTCGCCCCCTCTCCCCAATAGCGGACATCGCCATAACGGCAGGCCTGAAAATCAGCCTCCAGTTTATCCAGAACATAAACAATCTGTGCTTCGCGGCTGCTTTTGTTTTCATATTCCATAAACAAGTCATAAATCCGGCTGCCGGCAGCGGCGGGCAGCATTCGGCGATAACGTTTTACGGCGGCGGTTTCGGCTTCTTTCTTCTGTTTTTTCAGTTGAGAATCCCCCTGTTGGGCAGCCAGAGGAACATCACCGCATTCGGCTTCAACCAAATCATGAACCAGAGCCAGCTCCAGCATTCTGGTCAAATCGACTTTTGTTTGCAGATAAGGAAAGACCGACATTGCCAGATAAGCCGTTTTCAAAATATGCGCGGTATCATTCTCCGGTCGGCCGTCGGATAATTTTACGTCGCGTCTGACCAGACACAATTTTTCAACAATGCGATAGAAGTCGATTATTTTACGGATGTCAGAAGGCGTCATGCTTTTTCTCCCGCAAAAAAACCGCCCACAAGGAGCGGTTTTCAGTTTAAGCGTTTTTACCGATTTTGGTCTTGCCGCCGAGATAAGGCCGCAGCTTGACCGGAATATTAACCGTACCGTCCGCATTCTGGTGATTTTCAATAAACGGAACCAGAGCGCGGGGCGTTGCGATGCCGGTATTGTTCAATGTATGAACATATTTAACTTTGCCGTCGGCATTGTCGCGATAGCGCAAATTCGTCCGGCGGGCCTGCCAATCAGTGATGTTGGAGCAGGAATGGGTTTCACGATAACAGTTCTGCGAAGGAACCCAGGCCTCCAGGTCATACTGACGATATTTCGGCGCACCCATATCACCGGTGCAGATATCAAGAACCTGATAAGGAAGCTCCAAATCCTGCAAAACTTCTTCGGAGATCGCCAGAAGCTTTTTATGCCACTTGTCACTTTCGTTGACGTCATTTTTGCAGATGACAAACTGTTCGGTTTTCATAAACTGGTGAACCCGCACCAAACCGCGGGTGTCTTTTCCGGCGGCTCCGGCTTCACGACGGAAACAGGGAGAAAATCCGGCATAGAGAATCGGCAGTTCGTTCTCGCTGAGAATTTCATCGGCACGCAGGGAATTCAGAATCAATTCGGCTGTTCCCGAAAGATATAAATCATCGGCAGGCATATAATAAATCTCGTCGCGGGAAAAAGGCAGATAGCCCTGGCCGTACAAAGGCCGTTCTTTGGAGATGGAAGGTACGGTAATGACCGTAAAACCGTGAGAACGCAGTTTGTCGAGTACCATCATGTGAATGGCCAGCTCCAACTGTGCCAAATCATTTTTAATTGCATAAGTGCGAGAACCGGAAACTTTGGCAATGCGCTCCATTTCGCTCCAGTCGTTTAACTCCATCAGCTCAATATGGTCGCGGGGGGTAAAGTCAAACTTGGTCGGCTCGCCCACCTTGCGCAGAACAACGTTGGCGCTTTCATCAGGTCCGACCGGGCAGTCCGGGCTGGGATAGTTCGGCATACGCAGCATCTGCTCGTCAAACCGGGCCTGAATTTCACCCAGTTCTTCCTGCTGCTTTTTCAGTTCATCACCGAGTTCACGGCTTTTAGCTATAATTGCGGGACGCTCTTCCGCCGAGGCTGACTTAATGGAGTTGCTCAGCCGGTTTTTCTCTTCCGCCAGAGCCTGTGACGAGGTTTTGAGTTTGTTCATTTCCAGATAGGTTGATATTAAATTATCGACGTTTTCGGAAGGGAATCCTTTTTTAGTCAGGCTTTCTTTGACTTGATTCTGATTATCGATAATATATTTAATATCCAACATGTGCATTCGTCCTATTTCATTTTATTATTAGTTAACGTTTGTAAAGAATAGCTATTTTTGAAATAAAAACAACAGAAAAGTAATGCTTCGCGCACAAAAAACGTTTAGCGAATCGGCTAAACGTTTTTACGGTTTCTTTCGGGAAAGCCCCGGAAATTTAATTTTCAGAGACGGTTCCGGTTTCTTCAAAAACCAGTTCTTTGCCGTCTGCGCCGCTCAGGGTCAGCTTTTCTCCGTCCAACTTAAAATGCTTGACCGTCGGCAAAAACTGCAGATATTCCTGCTCTGCGGTCATCAGCTCTTGCGGACCGGCCATCATGGTTGCTCCGGCAGGGCCGAAAGTTATTTTATCGCCGTCCAGCGTGTAAGAACCGAAATAATTGTTAATTGCCGATTTTCCGAAAAAACGGTTTTCCTTTCCGTCGAAGCCGAGCGTAATTTCCGCATTTGCCGGAGCATTCTGCAGTTTATATTCCTTACCGACGAAACTGTCCGGAGTTTCGGCCGTGCAGGCGGCAAACAACAAAGTGCCCAAAATCAGGCTAAACAGTTTAGACATGAAAAATCTCCTTTAATAAATAACGTGCTTTTTTAAGATATACCCATATTCATAAAATACCAGCCTTAATTATTCTTTAATCGACAGCTTTAAAACGCAGCGTCTGACCGTAAATGTTTTCCAAAACCAGTTCATCCTGCGTCAGATACATTATTTTTTCGCCATAGAGGAAATCAAAATAGGCGCGTTCCGGTTTCAGCATACGCTCCGGACGTCTGAGCCGGGTGGCATTGACCGTGTCAAAAAAAATCCGCCGGGTTTCTTCTTTTTCTTCCAGCCGATAGTCTCCGTAATATTGATTAAAATAAGTGCCCCAATACTGCCCGCTTTCCTCGTCAAAGTTAAGCGTAACCGGATAACGGTGCGGACCGGTTACCAGCAGATAGGAGCTGCGCAGTTCCGGCTTTTCTCCGGCGCAGGCGCTTAAAAAAAGGCAGAACACTGCCACAAGCCACAGTCTATGCATTGACATATCCTCTTTACCAAACCGGAATTATCATAAAAGATTTTTGCAAAATAACCAAGCATAAAAAACACCCGGCACAAACCGGGTGTTTCCGTGATTAATTGTTCAGCCAGTCATAAGTTATCAGTGCCGCAAAGGTTTATTCCTTCCGGCTTAATATATATAGCGGCGGTTAGGAAGAATTGAAGAGCCGCCGGGACAGAAAAAACTTCCGTAAAAAAAAATAATTAACATTAATCATAAAATTATACTTGATTTTTTTTTGAAGGGCGTGTATGTTTCCTTTCGTTGCCGCCGCTGTAGCTCAGTGGTAGAGCACGTCATTGGTAATGACGGGGTCGCAAGTCCGATTCTTGCCAGCGGCACCATTTGTTAATTTCAGGCGTTTTTAGTAGCTTATCGAACGGTTTAGTTATTGAAAAACAAAGATTTTTTCCTTCCGTTTTGCAGTCCGATAATATTAAATTTAAAATATCTCTTTTTTGCGAAACTATCGGACTTTTTAGAAATTTTCCTACATTTGCCGCTATTTCTGCGATATTTGCCAAGGTTTCATCAGTTTCAGTGTCAATCTCAAGGTATCTGTCCATATCTTTTTGCAGTTTCTCTTTTTCCAATTCAATTTCAGTTTTGAGTTCATTATACATTTTCTCATCACATTTGCCTTGAATATATCCACGAAACAAGGTTTTAAGTTGTTCATCGAGTCCGGATATATTCCTGACTTCTGATGACATTATCACGCAGCGACCCGACATACATTTTAGCTGATAACACACCCATATCCCAACGCAATATATCTGAAGAGGTACTGTCTTTATGCAAATAGAAAGTTTCTTTATAAAAATGTATTTCAATTCTTCCTTGTTTACGTAACTCATCAAGTTCGACACATTCTTTATAACCTCGTTGCAACCGGTCAACACAATTGACGACAATGGCGGTTTTATGCTTTTGCTGTTTAACAAATTCCAGCATTTCATAAAATTTTAGACGACCGCCACGCGTTGAACTTTCGACAATAGAGAATTTATCTAGAATCTTAAACTTGTGATTATCGCAGTAATCAATAACCGTTTTAAGCTGAGCATCAATCGAAGCACCTTTTTTCTGTTCCTCTGATGAGACGCGGGCAAAAATAACAGCCTGTTTACACTCTTCATCTGCGATATTTTGATATTTATTCTTTTTAGACATAACAAATTACTCCTTAAAATTAGTCCGATAAGGTTATTATGTCGTGTTGTTTTGGGAAAGTACGCAAAAAAATGAATGATTTTCAAAATTTTTTTTTTTTTTTTAAATACTAAAACCAAAATAAAAAAAAAAAAAAAAAAAAAAAAAAAAAAAAAAAAAAAAAAAATAAATGAGGTTGCTTTAAAAGTTCTTGTCATCAACGACAATTTATTTTTTATAAATATCTGATTTAATGACATCGGTGTCACTTAATCGAATCTCTGCTTTTTTAGTAGCATAGACAGCTTTGGCAGAAAATGTAAAATATTTAATCAGGTTTTTAGTCATAGTTTCTAATTCATCATCCGTAACATCGGGATAATAAACAGACAATTCTTCTTTTATTTTCTTAAATGTTTCACTCATACATTATAGAAGTATGTTTTTATGACACTCTACTAAATTTTTTATCCAACCTTTGAAAATTTTAGCAGAGGTTACCGGTCCGGAGTGCCTATCCATGGCCTGCCTATCCTCCGGCCCACACTGGCTAAGATAAAAAATGATTAGTCAAAATTGAGAGAGGCCTTTACGTGCGAGCCTTAAAATAGGCTTATACGTTTTGAGTAGGCTTTTAAACTTCTCTTCTCATTTACCGAGAAGTTAGAAACCTATCGTCAACATATAACATCAGGTTAAAATGGTCTTTTATGATTAACTGACATCGACGTCACTTAATGGATATTGATTAACCTTTAACATCCGAGTTTTAAAGGTTATCTTTTCTTTATATATACGTCGAAAAATCTCAAAAGTACGCAAAAAAAATATACTATTTGGAAATTTATTTTATCAAATCCGAACAAGCAGACAATTCTAGAAAGAAAATGTTGGAGAATTGTTTATGCGAAAAAAACAGAAAATAAAATCAAAAAAGCAGAGCCAACGCAGTTTCAGAGCTTTTATTTCCATAGTTAATTGGTACAAAAATAAATTTGATGTCGCACTCTATATAAGTAATATATATGAAAGTAACTATCCTAAAAAAGAAATATCAGTCCGTAGATTACCATTATGGAGAGATATAACTCAGGTACAAAAGCTGGCATACTTCTTTTATTTTATGGCAGAAACAAAGAAATTTACAAACATTAAACCATTTACATTAGACTTAAGTAAACCATTTAGAGATAAGTATAGCAATTTAACATACAAAAAATTAAAAGCTGTTATTATTAAAAGAATATATGGTAACCTTGATTATATCTTTAAGTCATCTGATAAAACTATGATGTCCTTTATCCTTGAAAATAAACATAAGAATAAAAGAAAAGATATAAATGATAAAGAAACACACATACACGGTATCAGAGAAGTATTTGATGAAGATATTGATAGCAAAGTCAGATTAGCCTTAAAGACATCTGTTTGTAATGGGAAGAAAGAATATAAAGGCTCCAAATACAACAATATGCTCCAAACTAAAAAAGGATATGATAAAAATGGTGCAAACGGTTGGTTACGGTATCTTAATAAAGGAGCGTGTTCCAATAATGGTTTATATATATCTCAATCTCTTCTTGAAAAAATACGTGATGACTACAACCAACTTTATAAAGAATATCAAGAAGACATCAAAAAGTTAAAAGACAATGGTATCAAGATTAAATACATCAATTTATAAACTATATGACCGGAATCGTATATAAATTGTTTTTATCCATAAATGTTTCGTACAATCAATATTTAGTCAAAACACAAGCATAAAGAATCAAAAATCAGCCCAGAACAAGCCGTTTAGTGAAAATCTGAGTAAACCTATACCAAATAAAACGGCTGAGTCCAGAAGTCAAAAAACAAGATATTTAACCTTGTGCCCTTGAGGGCAAGAGGTTGCTAAAAAAGTTTTTGACGTCAACGACAAGTTATTTTTTAACTTGTAACACTGCTATGTCATACGTTAACTTCTTTTCCAATTTACCGAGAGGTTACAACTTCTTTTCTTGTTTGCCGAGAAGTTAGTTTTATGAATTAATGACATCAACGTCACATAATCAAAATAATCAAAAAACTGTTTTACAATCCCAGAGAATCGCGACATTACGTATATATCAGATTCTTTTTGATAGTTATAACACATTGTAAATAGGTATTATTATGTTCAACCTTTGCAAATTTTAGCAGAAGTTCATTCAATCGACCTCATTTACAATTTTAATTAGGTTAATCTTTTGAATTTACATAAATATCTTGTTAAAACATATCCCATTGCTCCATAAACGGCCCAGAAACAAGCGAATTAGATAAAATAAGTAAAACATAAGCCCGACCTGAAATCAATCAAACCGGGCTAAATTATAAACTTTATCTATGGAACAGTTTATATATTTTCTACTGAATTTGACGTTTGGATAAACATCTGAAATTTTCTTAAGGCCTGCCTGACAGATGTATGACTTCTTTTACCATAGCTTGATTTTTCGCCGGCTGTTTCATATTGAGGCAGGATAGAAGAAATATTTTCAACCAGATGGGCAAGTGTATAACCTTCTTTCCGGCATAATCTTTCAACCCGTCCCATATAATCAGCAGCAGTCAAAGCAGAGTATTTATTTTCCAACAACCAATTTTCAAAATTTTTTAACATAACACAATCTCCTTATCATCAAATTAGTTCATAAAAACCGGCTCAGTACAAACTGCGACCATTGTCTGCTTTAATCTTTGACATTCAGACAGACAATCACTAAAAAACTGATACGGAGATGGGAGAATGGTGTCATTGAGTTTTACATACCACATAACTTTTTCCTTTCATAAATAGTTGTTTTGCTCATTAACTATTTAAATTATGCGGTGTATTTTCTTATTCGGGAGCCCCTAAAACGCAACCTGCCAACGACATTTTGCTACAATTGGGGAATTTAAAATAAAAATAAGAACTTAACTTAATGCCCCCAAAGGCAATAAGTCATATGTAAATAAGAAAATGTTATTCCAAATTAGGATTGTGCTAATTTTATTCAGCAGCTATTTTCAATTCAATATCTGTATTGATATAATTAATCTGATCCAACATTTGAATCAAACAACATCCAATATGATAGCTTAAATTTACAGGAACGGCATTTCCAATTTGTTTATATTGTGAAGATATTGTTCCTTTAAATACCCAATTATCTGGAAATGATTGAATTCTTGCATATTCTCTAATGGTTAAAGGTCTTGTTTCACTTGGATGACAGCGTTCTGTTTGTTTTTGAGCCGGTGCGCAAGTTAAGGTTAAACTTGGCTCATCCCAAGAAAGTCTTCTAGCCATACCTGTTTTGCCTCCAGATAGATAATAGCTTCCTTTCATGTATTCTTTTTGAAGATTAATCGGTAAATCTCGCCAATATCCGCCCTCTGGAACTAATGATAATATTTCAGCCTTTCTTTTAGGATAACTCTGTCCTTCAGATTTAGGACAATCTTTCAAAGCAGAGCGTAAAGACACAGTATAATTCTTTTCAGTTGGAAAAATAAATGGAATATCCAAATCTTTACGGATAGCGATAATAATTAATCGTTCTCGTTTTTGTGCAACATCTAAATATTGAGCACGCAAAACTTTATATTGTACATTATACCCAAGCTCCATTAAAGTGTTTACCATTGTTTTTAAGGTACGGCCATTATCATGCTTCAATAAACCTTTAACATTTTCGCCAACAGCAATTTTAGGCCTGGTTTCCTTAACACAACGAGCAAATTCAAAAAATAAAGTTCCACGAGTATCTTCAAAACCCATACTTTTTCCTGCATAACTAAAGGCTTGGCATGGAAAACCAGCTTGGACTATATCAACTTTGTTTTTCCAAGGTGAAAAATCTACTTTATGAACATCTTCATGAATAATATTAGTTTCTTTTGGAAAATTATATTTTAAAGTTTCCACACAATTCTTATCAATTTCATTAAGTAATAGATGGTTAATACCCGCATTTTCAAAACCTAATGCAGTCCCCCCAGCTCCAGCAAATAATTCTATTGCTGTATATGGTGATTTTATATTAGACTTTAAAACCCTAAATTCATCATCTTGTTTATTTTTTAATTTATCACAAAGTAATATAACTTCTTCTTCATTAAACATACGATGATTTTTATCTGAGCGTTCTGCTTTGATAAGTCCTTTTTTTTCCCAACGTCGAATAGTATCAATAGACAAATCTAGTTTTTCACTAACTTCATGAATAGAGAGCCACATTAACTTTATCCTTAAATTATCCAATATGATATTACACACAATAAAATAACCACTGCACATATGCAATGGTTATCAAAAAATAGTGAACAATTTTTTAATTTTGATATTTTTCTTGAATTTCTACGGCTAAATCATTTACTACATCTTCTAACATAGAAGTGCCATTCATTTCATTTGCGACCTCAACAATTGTACTTACTAATTCATCGTAAAAACATTCATCACCTGTTAAACGTAACCAAAATTCCTGTCCTGCATAAACGGGATGGGATTTGTTGATAGTTTTATACATTGTTGATAAATCGTCATTTGTTCCATAAAAAACGCCAACAATGCAATCAACATCCGGATTAAACTCTTTTAGCCCATTTGTCCTTGCTAAATTTCTAATTGCATTAAAATGATTAAGAATTGTTGTAATGTCATCTTTGTTAATAGTATTAGGGCCAGCTTTAATTTGACAATACTTTCTCCTTTTATCAACCTGATCTATGAATTCAATATCTATTCCCGGTGTTACAGACGCAAACCCATTTAATACATCCTTGCAAAACGATTGCATTTGTGTGCCAAAAATTGTATTTATTGATGTTCCCATAACTCGGGGATAAATTAAAGCTTTTGCAATGTTTCTATACTCACAATCACCAAAAGCAAATTTAGCCAAATATCTTTCTAAAAACGGATTCGGCTTAAATGCTGATAAATGTCTAAGTTTATTAGTCTGGAGCTGATGGTTTTTTATAATTTTCTCTTTAAAAAACTGTTTAGCTTTTTCTAATATTATCTGTTTTTCTTGAAAATCCATTTTTATCTCCATTATATACTTACATCTTATGAATGATGTTAATAAAATATGAAAAAATATCAAAGGGATTCTAAAAGAAGTAACAACATTGTAATAATTTACTAACGAAGCTTAACACTCCAAAGTATACACTATAATACAAGAACATTAAAAATATAAGGCTCTGGATAGCCAAAGCCTTATTACAATACACTTCTATCTATGCTCAGGCAAATTATCTAGATTGTTTTTACTCGTCTTATCCGCATATGTCTTTATAAACTTATGTCCCCAGGGAGTTTGCTCGACATAAACATCACTACGATATCCTGCCTCATCAACATAATATTGGTACAGATTGTGCTCAATTTGAAAAACAGCATCTTGTACCGTTACAGATCCCCAATTATTACCATAGATATGTGTGATATCACCATCTTTATCTGACTTTTTAGATGTAATTCTTCTTTCCATTGTTTTCTCCTAATATTGATTATGTCTGCTTCTTTTAATGAGAGAAGCCCCCTTTGAACGATTGACACTAGTATTTAGTGCTTGTAAGTTATTGATAGAATCGCTTCCTCCTCTAGATACAGGTCTAATATGGTCAATTTCCCATCCCATATTAGATGCTTTTCCATAACTGTATTTATACATTACATTATTATATGGATCACGCCGATACAAATCAGGATCTTTCCCTCTGATTATAGCAGCCTTGCTCCAAACTTTTGAAATTATATTTCCCATTTCTATTTCCTTATATTTAGAGTTAACATCAGATACGCTTTTGAGCTTATCTGCGTATAAGCATATTACACAAAATATAAGAGTCAAGGATAAAAATACGCTTTTTAGCGTATTGTTGTGGATAACTTTAAATAAGAAGCGGTTGTATAGCTATATCTTCTTGATTAACCATAATTTTCATTATTTGCAATCGGATTTTGGCAGCCTCTTTTGATACTTGAAATTTTTGTGACACTAAATCAATTAATCTCATTGCCTCTTCACTTTCGACAATAATGTAAGTAAATGACTTTTGTTTCTTTGTAAAGTCTTTATATATTTTATAAATTTCGTCTTTGGGCATTAGAAAAGCACTTGCAAAATAGTTGGCCTGCCATTCCATCCAATCATAATTTTCATAATTAGGCTCATTTTTTGAAAATAATGCTTTTCGTTTACATATTTGGATGCGACGCTCTTTTGTATCAAAGGGTAATTGTAACTTTTTAAATTCTCTTTGCCACAACGGATCGTGAATGACAACATGTCCCAATTCATGGAGCAAGGTTGTTCTCAAGCGATTTTCTTTATATTGCACACTTTGTAGGTCTTCAGATATTTTAATAATTGGCTTTTTGAAAGGGAAAAATATTGTTACTCCTTCAATATTCTTATCTCCAAATTCTTCTTGTAAATTAGCGTATAGATCTAAGTCATCAACATATTTTTCAATTACAACTGTTAATTTATCTGTTGAAACAGGATAGATTACTTTGTCTCCCAAAATATCTGATGCTTCTAAAATAATTTTTTGAGCCATAGCATCCAATTCCTCGTGTTTATAATGAGGTTTTTCTGGTAGCCTTCCTGTCTCATCTTTATGATACTGCAAGTGATTTTCCTTATTTATTACTTTTTCTAAAAGCCGCAATAGCATTATAAAAGTCATCTCTACTTTTATCTCTAACATCTTTGGGCATTTTTCCTGCAATATAAAATAAATAATCTTCTTCATTAGAAGATAATTTTAATGCTTTTGAAAAAGCTTTTATGATTTCATCTGACGAGGGACTTCTTCTATCGTGTTCAATGTCATTCAAATATTGTGGTGTAATAGGTGTGTTGTCATCTTTAAGCACTAGATTAGCAAGTTCTTTTTGGCTCATGTTTAATTTTTTTCTTAATCGAGATATTTCTGTGCCAAATGTATTTTCATTGTCTGTCATGTTATTCTCCATAAAACGCAAATATGCTTATTAGCGAATAATACATATAAAAATAAATTTGTCACTATTTTTTTACGAAAAAAAGGTTAAAGATAAATCGGTTGTGTTGAAAAACTATCCTCAAACACCCCAATTTTTCTTATTAACTGTTTAAACTCCTCATATTCACTAGTCCGATAACTGCACAGTATCGCGCACCATTTGTTAATTTCAGGCGTTTTTAGTAGCTTATCGAACGGCTTTCTTATTGAAAAACAAAGATTTTTTCCTTCCGTTTTGCAGTCCGATAAGATTAAATTTAAAATATCTCTTTTTTGCGAAATAATGCGCCGCTACGAAAACTGTCGCTTTCTAGCTTTAAGCGAACAACCAAGTATTGCCGCGGCTAAAGCCTAGCAACACTAAGAGAAGTTTTCGGACTTTTTAAGAATTTTCCAACATTTGCCGCGATTTCAGCGATACCTTCCCATAAAGGCGTCATTAATCATGTTTCTCTTGATTTGTTCTTCTTGTCGGTTGTGTCGAGTATGCTCGCTTTCTGCTTGACGCTGCAAGGCATCTAGTCTTTGACTTAAACCTGCAGAACATTTCTTAACGATATCATTAAAAATTCCACCTTTAGCCTCAATTATTTCATTTCTGTCTGGGGAGGCTGTTGGTTTCTTCATTGTAATTCTATCATTTCTCGCCATTTCCGATAATAAGCGTTTGATTTTATTGGCCTGTAAATTACTATTAAATCCGTAATTTTCTTTATCTTTTTTAAAAGTATCAGCCTTTTTCTCGAAAGTGTATCCATTTTTTGCCGTATATGAAAAAGAAGCTGCAAAAGACTCTAAATCCTCACCATAACCATCGGGATCCGAGGAAAATTTTGTAGAAACTTTAAAAATAACATCAAGGTATTTTTCTTCTGAATTTTTTACCCGAATTTTAATCCCTTCTTCTTTTAGACAATCTTTCACATTAAATTCTGGTATTTCGACATCAAATCTTTTAGAGGCTTTCTTTTCTTTGATGCGGTTAATTATCTTATGCAAGTTCATTGTTCATCTCCTATAAATTATTTACATTAATATATATTATGGTAGCACAACTTTATTTTTTGTCCAGAAAAAAAGATAAAATTATGCTAGGATTTTTATGGTGTAAATTTTGCATAAGTTTAATTTTATTCAGCATAGACTTAATAAATTTGCAAATGTTTGCTATTTTTATTCTTCAATCTGCCAATGACCGTTTTTATCAGCTCCAATACGCTTTATTAAGCCGTTTGTCTGTAACTTTTTCATATTTGCAATGATATTTTTTTTGGCAATTCCAACAATATCTGCCAATTCCTCTTGTGTTATAAATGGATTAACTTTTATTGCGTCCATAATTTTTTGCTGATTTACAGTAACCTTTGCACCAACCTTTACAGTAACTTTTTTTTCTGATTTAATAATTTCTTCTATCGTATCAAAAATTAATGTAAGCATAAATTCAATAAAGCGAGTACTATCACCGGCGGCATCACTCTTACCTAAAGCATTATAATATTCTTCCTGATTTTCTTTTACCAAAGTTTCAACAGGAAGCCATGCGAAAATTTCCTTCCATTCTTTTAAGATAACAGTTTGCCATAAACGTCCCATTCGACCATTACCGTCTTGAAAAGGGTGAATAAACTCAAACTCATAATGGAACACGCAACTTTTTATAAGTGGGTGGGTGTCACTATTTTTTAACCATTTAAACAAATCTAGCATAAGCAGAGGAACACGACTAGCCGGAGGAGCAAGATGGACAACTTCTTTTCCGTTAAATACGCCAACACCATCTGTTCTGTACTCTCCGTTTTTATCTACCAGACCTTGCATCATTAGTTTATGTGCTTTAAGCAAATCTTTTTCTTGATATGGTTTAAGCGATAAAAGTAAGTCATATGCTTGAATAGAGTTTTTTACTTCTGTTATTTCATTAGGGTTTCCTAAAACTCTCTTTCCATCAATTATTGCGGTTATTTGTTCTAAACTTAAGCTGTTATTTTCAATGGCCAGAGAGGAATGAATAGTTTTTATTCTGTTTTCTTTTCTTAATTTAATTTGGTGAGGACTATTTTGAAGTGAATTTATTTCTCCCACCTTTTCTGAAATGTTGGAAATCAGCTCAATTATTTTTGGGGTAATGTTAAATGGTGGTTGATACATTTTATACCTCCTTCATAGCCGTATCCAATGGCGAACCTGCCATAATCAAAATTCTTCATATATTATTGGTTAATTTTACTAAGATTTTTCTAAAAAGCAACTTCATACACAAATTTTTGCATAATTTTATGTTAAGACATTATCCTCAGAAGTCTCAATTTTCCTTATTAACCGCTTAAAATCCTCATAATTTTTAGTCCGATAATCGCACAGTATCGCGCACCATTTTTAGAAATGCACCTTTCGAGGTGCTTTTTTGTTATGAAAATCAAGACTTTCAGCTAGTCCGATTTTTGAGGTTTTTAAGATAGCATTTTTTGATAACTTATCGGACTTTTTGAGTGAAACCTAAGAAAATCAAGCTTTTTGCTAAATAAAATCCCAGTCCGATAAAAATGATTGAAAATTTAATTGATTCAGCTTAACATTTTGATTATGGAAGTTTTGATTATAATAATTGCTGTTGTTTCGTTTGCCATATATAAAATGTGGCACAATGCAGTTATAACAAAACAAAATAAAGAATTAATCCAAAGTGTAACCAGTTTATCTAGAGGAACAGCCTCTGAACAACATCTAATATTAACATTATTAAAATCAGGAATACATCCTCAAGCTATTTTTCACGATTTATATATCGTCAGAAACGATGGAAAATTTTCACAAATAGATTTGGTTGTCGCAACAAGAGTTGGCATTATTGTTTTTGAAGTTAAAGATTTTAGCGGTTGGATTTATGGAAAAGGTAACCAAACTAAGTGGACACAAGTTTTAGCCTATGGAAATGAAAAATACCGATTTTATAATCCTCTTATGCAAAATAACACCCATATTAAGCAACTTCGCCAAAAGCTGAAAGAAAATGTTCCTTTTTATTCTGTTGTTGTATTTTATGGAGATAGTGAATTACAGGATATTAGTTTTATTCCTAAAGGAACTTTCGTAACAAAATGGTATAGAGTAATTGATGTTGTTAATACAATTATACAAGAGAATCCTTTAGCTAACTACAAAAATAAACACAGAGTTGTTGAAATATTAAAAGAAGCTGTTGCAAACGGTGATGAATTAGGAACAGAAAGTCAACACATTGAAAATATAAAAAATATGCTAGGTACAGATAGAATCTTTCAATAAACGACAGGAATTTATGATGAAATATTTAAAATTAGTTGCTTTTCTCTTGCTCATCCTGACTAGTCAAAAGGTCAATGCAGAAAGTTACATCGTTGATACACCAGTGTTAAATGTTCGCTCGTGTGCAGGAACGAATTGTAAAATAATTGGAAAACTAGTGGAAGGAGATTCCGTTGTTTCTATTAAAGATGATGGAGAATGGGTAGAAATAAAAACAGAAAATGGTTCAGGGTATGTTATAAAGAAAGCATTAAGTGAAGATAATACGATTATTTCTGTGATAGTTTTAGTATTTGTTCTGTGGCTTGTGTTCTTTATTTATATGTTACCTGCAAAAATAGCTGCTAGTAATAAAAATGCCAGTAAAATATATAAAGTGAACTTATTTCTTGGTTGGATTCCAGTAATTTGGGTTGTCTTACTTTTGGCCGCTTTGATTGGAGAAAACAAAGAGGATTAACCTTTGTAATTATCCTCAAACAACTCAAATTTTGTTATTAACTCTTTAAATTCCTCATGCCCATTAGTCCGATAATCGCACAGTATCGCGCACCATTAAAAAAGCCCTCCTTTTGAGAGGGCTTTTTTAATGGCTATTATTGAATGCAGAGCAAGTCAGGCCGAGCCGAATATGAGCTGTCTCGCCGGGAAAGGCGGAAAACTGGAGGCAACCGGAGGTTGGACAGCAGGTTTGCTAAAAGAAGCCTATGACTTAACTAAAAAGTCTGTAAGTTCTGAGACCAGAAAGCGTTATGGCGGAATTGGCAATATTTTCAAAGACAGCGCAAAAGATATCGTCAATAACTGGAAGGGATTACATTATGGCTTAGAAAACAGAGGCAAATGTATCAATTGGTTAGAAAGAAAACTTCCATAATTGACGATTTTATAAATATGTGAGAATATCTCAACAGATGAACAAACCTTGAGATATTCTCACATGAAAGCTAAATTTAAATCGCTGGTTTTTTGGGCTATTTTCTTTTCCCTCCTCACATGTTTGATGTTTTGGGGTGTGTTTTTTTTAATAAATATTGAGAGCCTTTATTATTTTATGGGAAGAGCGGTTGAAATTTTGGGCTACCTATTTATTACCATATATGTCATTTTTTCAGTTCTTATTTTCACGAATAAATTTCCCAAAAAAATAAAGCAATTTGAAAAATTTAGATATTTGGCGGCAATGTTTATTCTGCTTCTCGCCGAAATTACAGTTATCGGTACAGCATTGCCAGATTTAGATTGAAGTTTATTGCAACCTCTTTCATTTTCCTTGTTAATTTCTTAAATTCTTCATACTCATCAGTCTGACAACCGCGCTGCAGGCGGTACCTTTTTTTAATATTTGACACAAGCTTAAATTGCAGATATTTTTATGCTGTCAGAATTAAACTTTATTACAGGAAAAGCCGATGAAAAGACTAAATATTTTAATGTGTTTCCTTGTTTTGACCGGGTGCGCCAGCATTATCAGAGACAATACGCAAATTGTTCCGATTCAGGCCAATGTTGAAAATGCCAAAATTGAAGTGACAAATTCTTCCGGTGCCGTTGTTTACAGCGGACAAACACCAACTACCGTTTATTTAAAATCGTCCAAATCCGGTTATTTCAACCCGGAAAAATATATTATTAAAGCCTCCAAAGACGGATATGCCACCGGTTTTACCACCATTGACTATCACGTCAGCAACTGGTACTGGTTCGGCAATATTCTTTTCGGCGGATTAATCGGCTGGTTTATCGTCGATCCGATTACCGGGGATATGTACTATCTTGATGAAGTGGCAACCGTTAATCTGACTCCCCTGCCGAAAGAGTAAAACGCCTTAACCGTGATTTCCGGCAAAACTCACCTTTTCTTAACTTCTCGGGATTAAAATGAGGGCATTATCAACTAACGGGGTTTTGAGATGACCGAGACCAAAGAAAAGAAGAACACCGCGCACGGGCCGCGCAGCCAAGAGCGGTTTAACCGCGAGGCAAAGGCTTTGCAAAAGAATCTGCAAAAACGCAAGAAACAGCAGGAAGCCAGAGAAAAACTCAAAGAAGCAGAGGACAACCAGCGGGAGAACCAACATGGACAAGATTAAAATAATCGGCGGCAACCGCCTGAACGGACAAATTTATATCAGCGGTGCCAAAAACGCGGCTTTGCCTTTGATTTGCGCCAGCCTGCTGACGGATGAGACCGTAACGCTGACGAATATGCCGATGTTATCCGACATTCGTTCAATGAATGCCCTGCTGGAACAGATGGGAACGCAAATTGACAGTTTTGACGATTTTGTTGACGGACATGCAACCAAGACTTATTCTTACCGGACGCAAAAGTTCTCCAGTTTGATTGCCCCTTACGATTATGTACGCAAGATGCGCGCCTCTTATTATGTTTTGGGGCCGGTTTTGGCACGGGAAGGACATGTTGAGCTTTCGCTGCCCGGCGGCTGTGCCATCGGCGCCCGTCCGATGGACATTCACCTGTCATCGCTGGAACAGATGGGAGCCACAATCGAAATCAAAAACGGCTATGTTCATGCCGACATCAAAGGGCGTCTTAAAGGGGCACACATCACTTTTCACACCGCTTCCGTCGGCGCAACCTGCAATATCTTGATGGCGGCAACGCTGGCCGAAGGCGAAACGGTGATCGAAAATGCGGCCAAAGAACCGGAAATCGGCGATTTGATTGACCTTTTAACCGCTATGGGGGCCAAAATCGAGGGTCGTGACAGTTCAAAGCTGACCATTCAGGGCGTGGACAAGCTGCACGGTGCGCAGCATAAAGTTATCGCCGACCGGATTGAAGCCGGTTCCTATGCCATTGCCGCGGCAATTACCAACGGACGGCTGGAACTCATCAATGCTCAGGCATCTACGCTGCGAACTCCGATTGAAATTCTGCGGGCGATGGGCGTCAGCGTGGAAGAAGGCAAGGACAGCCTGTTGATTGATGCCAAAGGCAAAACGCTGACGGGACAAGATATTATGACCGACTACTATCCCGGTTTTCCGACTGATTTGCAGGCGCAGTTTATGGCTTTGATGACAGTTTCGGAAGGCGCCTCGCTGGTGACGGAAAATATTTGGGAAAACCGTTTTATGCATGTGCCCGAGCTGATGCGCATGGGAGCCAACATTAACGTACACGGGCATGCCTCAGCCATTGTGCGCGGGGTTAAGCGTCTGTCGGGCGCACCGGTTATGGCAACGGATTTGCGCGCTTCTTTCGCACTGGTGCTGGCCGGTTTGGCAGCTGAAGGCGAAACTGTCGTAAACCGTGTGTATCATTTGGATCGCGGCTATGAAAAATTAGACGAGAAGCTGCGTGCCGTCGGTGCCGATATTGAGCGGATTAAAGAAGCTGACTAAGACAGATTTTAATTGCAATTTAACTTTTAACCTTTAGAATGGTTTCCGCAGTTCAGAGATGAACTGCGGAGCTTAGAAACTCCTAGAAGAAAAGAACGACTCCTTTCGAGGGGAGCCGGGGAAATAAGGCTATGCACGAATAACCTGGGCTGTTCTTCTACAGTTTCTAACTCCCCCACCTTTAGTTTCAAAGGTGGGTTTTGTTTTAACCAAATTATCTTTGCCTGACTTTCGTTGAAGTTTGGCTCTATGAGCGGCGGATGATGTACGGGGTTACGCTGGAGGAACTGGCGATGAAGACCAATGTTTCTCCGCATTATTTTGACCATGTTGAAAGCGGAAGGGCCTATATTCACTGGGGAATGCTGAGTTATCTGGCGAGCTTTTATGACTGTAAAATCAAGATAGATTTGGAATTCTGCGCCGAGAGCGACGCGGCGGCCTTGGAGGAATGGCGCCGGCTGAAAGTTGACCGCAACAGTATTTTGACTTAGACGGCTACCGGAATATGTTAACCGACACTGCCGCGGGGAAAATTCCCTGCGGCAGTTTTCAGTTATTATCAAACTCTTTGTCAGTTTTTCCCTTAAACAGGATTTCGGGATGGTTATCCAGCCATTGGCAAAATTCATAACGGCTGAAAGATTGTCCGGCGGATTCATATATCTGGCGGTTTTGATTATAAGACTGTTCGAGCTTATCCAGCATTTCCGGTTCCATTTCGGCATAAGCCCGGTTCAGCTCCGCATAAAACGCCCGGCGTTCCTGCGGCTGAAAACGGAAGACAAAATCATCCGCCGCCTTTATCTGTCGGGCATGCTGCTGTTCAAACGCCGCGGGCATTTTTTCCAAGCGATAATTTTGCTGAGCACAATAACGGACATAAGCTTCCAGGTGCTGACGTTTGTAAAGCAGAAAAGACGACACCTGTTCAAATTCGCTCCGGCTGTACGGGGTTTCGGCCTGATAAACGGGTTCAAAGACCCGATAAAGCACTGCGCAGGCGGCAAAGACAAGCAAAAATTTGGCTGTTTTCATATTTACGGTTCCGTTTTATAAAAGAGCCCCGCGCCAAAAGGCCGGGGCTTTTGCATCATAATTGTCAAAGCAAATGGTTTTCGGCAATGTATTTCCACAATGCACAGGCGTGCAACGACTGGATAATGCCGTTTTCCTTAAGCAGCCGTTTAATTTCATCCAGCGTCAGCAAGTGAACGGTCAGGCATTCGCCGCCGTCAAGATGCTGTTTGCTGTCGAGCAGTTCAACATCTTCGGCAATGAAATTATAAGTCCAGTTGGCATTGGTGCTGGGGTTGGTGGACATTTTCATGTTCATTTTCCAGGTGCCGTTGCCATAGCCGGTTTCTTCAAACAATTCCCGCTGTGCCGCCGCCATCGGCGATTCATCTTCGGGGTCAACACAGCCGCCGCAAAATTCATAATTGGTGGTTTGCGAGCCATGGCGATACTGGCGAATCATCACAAATTTTTTATCTTTGGTTATCGCCAGGGTGTTCACCCAGTCAGGATATTCCAAAATATAATATTCAGGGACAATCACGCCGTTGGGCAGTTCGATTTTTTCTTGCCGAACCGTCAGCCAGGGTTTTTTGAACAAATACTTGCTGGCTAAAACTTTAGCCTTTTCATCACAATTTTCCATTTTCGCTTTAATTTTAAAGATTAATAATAAAAAATTCTGTCTTTTTTATAGCATTGTCCGCGGCAAAAGTAAACCGGCTATTTGATAACCCGGGCAACGGTCAGCGCATCGACGGAAACAGCCCCGGCTTTCAATATTGCTTTGGCGCATTCCCGCAGGGTTGAACCGGTGGTCATCACATCATCCAGCAGCAGAACACGGCGCCCTTTCAGCACGGCGGGGTATTTGACGCTGAATGCATTTTTGACGTTTTTTACACGTTCATGCCCGGAGAACTCGACCTGCGGTTTGGTTTTGCGATGACGGACGACGGCCCTGACGTCAACCGGCACGCCGCAGAGCCGTCCCAATTCTCCGGCAAGAAGGGCCGATTGATTGTAGCGCCGTTTAATCAGGCGGGTGTAGTGAAGCGGTATCGGAACAATGACGTCAACACCGGCAGCAAAAATATCTTTTCCGCCCAGCCACATCCAACGTGCCAGCAAAGATGCGTTTTCGGTATGGTCACGGAATTTGAAATTCAATATCAGCGGCTTGGAATATTCATCATAATAAACCGCCGAACGGCTCAGGCGAAACGGCGAACGGGAATCGGCCAAACAATGCCCGCAGAGCATTTCCCGTCCCTGGGCCTGCGCCGGCAGAGGATTGCCGCAGCGGGAGCAGTAAGGTTTGGCAATAAAAGTGATTTCGTTAAAACAATCAGGGCAAAGACCGCCGCCGGTGCCGAGAATTTTGCCGCATTTCAAACAACGCGGCGGCAAAAGCAAATCGATGATTTTTTGAAAAACCGGGTGCATTTAACGACACTCCTTGTTTCGCCCCTCAAACTTTCAGAGTTTGGCCAGCTCTTTGTGAATGTCGTTAATATTGTCAACCACAATCATACCGGCGGCGGCCATTGCCTCTTTTTTATCCTGCACGGTGATATGTCCGTTGGTAATAATGTCGCCGGCATAGCCCATTTTATGGCCGAAAGGAACCGCGTTTCCGGCAACGAATCCGATAACCGGCTTTTTATGCTGCAGATTTTTATAGAAATCGGCGCCGATTTCTTCAAAAGTGCCGCCCATTTGCCCGATCATGACAATAACATCGGTTTTCTCATCTTGGTGAAAGAGGTCAAGCAGTTCTTCAAAACCGGTTCCGACCAGCATGTCGTCACCGAGACCGATGACGGTGGACTGTCCCATTCCGGCACGCTTGGTTTCAAGCACGGCTTCATAAGTCAGGGTTGACGAGCGGGAGATGACGCCTACCCGCCCGGGCGTATGAATATTTTCCGGAAAAATTCCAAGCCTTGCCTCGCCCGGGGTGATGATGCCCGGAGTGTTCGGGCCGATCAGACGGGTTCGGGAGCCCCTGAGCATGGCCTTAATTTCAAGCATATCCTTAATCGGCAGACCGTCGGCAATACAGACCGTCGTTTCCAGACCGGCTTCCACCGCTTCTTTGACGGCTGATTTGACAAAGCGAGCGGGAACATACATGACCGAAGCATTGGCTCCGGTTTCCTTAACCGCTTCGTTAACCGTATCAAAAACAGGAACGTCCAGATGAAAAGTGCCGCCTTTGCCCGGCGTTACACCGGCAACGATCCGCGTGCCGTAGTCCATGGAGCGTTTGACGTGAAAAGAAGCCTGGGTACCGGTGATACCCTGAATCAATACTCTGGTTTCTTTGTTTACGAGAATCGACATCAGTCACTGGCCTCCATTGCGGCAATAAGTTTATCAACCGAATCTTCCATGCTGTCGGCAATAATCAAAGGCAGTTTGGAATGTTCGAGAATTTCTTTGGCCTCGTCTTTGTTGGTTCCTTCAAAACGGACGACCAGCGGCACGTTCAAACCAACCTCGGAAGCGGCGGCAACAATGCCTTCCGCCAGCAAATTGCACCGCAAAAAGCCGCCGAGAACATTAATCAAAATTCCCTCGACACGGGGATTGGTCATAATGATTTTTATGCCGGCGGCTATTTTATCTTTGTCCACACCGCCCTTAACGTTTAAGAAGCAGGCCGTTCCCTCGCCTTTTTCCCGAATTAAATCCATGGCCGCCAGCGCGATGCCGTCGCCGTTGACAATGCAGCCGATGGAACCGTCAAAAGAACTGTATTGAAAACCGTATTTGCCGGCTTTCAGCTCCCGTTCTTCGGTCTCGTATTCATCTTGCAGCGGTTTCAAGTCTTTATGGCGGTACATGGCATTGTCATCTATCGACAACTTGGCATCCAGTGCGATAATGTTTCCTTTGGCATCCACGCCGGCCGGATTGATTTCCAGCATGGTTGCGTCACAATCGACAAAAGCCTGGTGCAACCCGTTGATAAAGGTTTCAAGGCTGCGGATGCTTTTGGGCTGCAATTCCAAAAACTCCAGCACCTGGTGAATCTGTTCGGGGCTGGCACCGGTAATCAAATCAAGATTCAGGCGCAGAATCTTTTCAGGTTCATTGACGGCCAGCTCGGAGATTTCATGCTCACGGATATCCGCGACCAACAGGGTTATCGCAGCATTCATCCGGTCAATCACCAATCCGGCATAAAAAATTTTTCTGACTTTGGTAAAAGCTTCGACATAAATGCGGCTGACAAGCTTTCCTTTGGGGCCCGTCTGCGGCGTTACCAGCGTTGCACCGAGCATTTTGCCGGCTTCTTCCATAATCTCGCGGCGGTGTTTGACCAGGCGGATACCGCTGCGGCGGCCGGCAGACTTTTCCAGAAAACGTCCGTGATTGCGGGCACCGGACTGTATCTGCGCTTTGAGCATCCAGGGGCCGCGATAGGCCACCGCCAAAGCCGCATTTTTAGCCTCCAGCGGCGTGTAGGCTATCCGCCCCTTGGGAATGTTTATTCCGTATTGGCTGATAATCCGTTTGGCCTGATACTCGTGAATATTCATCAATCACATACCCTGTTCGGCATAAAACTTTATTTTGTTGACCATAGACATTAAACCGTTGCGGCGGCTGGGGCTCAAATTATCCTGTAATCCGAGTTTAGCAAAAATATCCTCAATGGCAATGTTTTTAATTTCCGATGGGGATTTGTCATTATAGACAATCAGCACAATGGCGATCAGACCACGGACAATTACCGCGTCACTGTCGCCGCGGAAATGAATTCTGCCGTCTTTGTATTCCGGCACCAGCCACACCTGCGACTGACAGCCGGGCACTTTCCATTGCGGCGTTTTAAACTGCGCGTCCAGATTTTCAAGCTTGCTGCCGAGGTCGATGATATAGCCGTAACGCTCTTCCCATGTCTCGCAGAAAGAGAAGTTATCCGTCAGTTCTTCAATATCCATCATTTCCCCCTAAAACAATTCCATCATGGCCCGGGCGTCTTCGCTCAGGCGCTCCATCGACCAGGCCGGCTCCCAGACGATTTTGACGGTAACGATGCCGGTTCCCTCAACCAGAGCAACGGCATCGGCCGCCTGCTGCGGCAAAATGCCGGCTACCGGACAACCCGGCGCCGTCAGCGTCATATCGATTTCAACATTGCCGTCGTCGGCAATACGAATATCATAAACCAGCCCCATATCCCAGATATTTATCATAATCTCGGGATCGCACACGGTTTTCAGCGCCTCAATAACATCTTCCCGGGAAGCCGTTTTTTCATCAGCCGGTTTGGGAGAGCCGGCGACGGCAATATATTCCTGCTTTTCGGCCGGAGACAGCGTCATGGCATCCAGCAAATCGGCTTCATGGGGATTGTTGTTCTCTTCACTCATTCGTTCCATCCTTAATGCTGATGGCCGGTCAGAAAAATCAGACCGACAATCGATATCAGCAGCAGTAAAATCAGCTGCGGTTTGATTTTAATATAATTATTTTCGCGTTGAAAGCCGTTAAACAATAAAATCCACACCGGATAAGCGTGGACAATCGCCGCCACATAGGCCGGGTTCGGCGTCAGATACATCGTATAGGTTTTGAGCATGCCGTGAACAATGGCAAAAAGCATAAAAAACCAGGCAAAGCGCAGGTTTTTCCGGCTCCAGAATTCCGGCAGGCGGTGCCCCTTGCCGAGATGGACCGCCAGATTGACGCTGCCGGCAACCAGCGAGGTAATCAGCGTGTAGTAATAAATTGCCGAGACCAGATTTTCGGCGCCGAGGTGGGTGGTCTCCTTGTTGGTGACATCAATAAAAATTTCGCAGAACATTCCGACCAGCAAAAAGCCCAGCGCTTTGCGGCTGGCCTTTGCCCGACAAATCAGAATTAAAGCGGCGGTCGTTCCCAGCAGGCAGGCCAAAATCAGCAACAAGTGCAAAGGCTCCCGTCCCAGCGCCGCAAAATCAGCCGGGTGCAGCAGCATCCAGAAAACAAAGATAAGAGCAATGCTCAGCGGGTGAATCAGGCTGGTTACCTGAGCGCCGAAAGTTTTGGCTCCGTTCAAAATCCGGTTATCGCCCAAAGAAATGACCAATCCCTGTGCCGCACATAAGGCATAAAAAGCCCAGTTGTGAATCGGGGCAAAGCAAAAAACGAAAGGCAGCAGCACCGCAGCCGTTCCCAGCCCGCGGTAAACCATCAGCAGCGACCCTTTGATTTTGACAAACTGGTTCACATAGACATAAGCCGAGGTCAGCAGGCTTAATGCAATTGCCAATATCCACCAGTAATTCTGCATGTGTTTATCCTTTACTTCTGCATGCAGTTATATGCTTTTACAGCATGTTGTCAAGGTTTTGAGCGCATTCAGAGAAACATTTTCTGCGCTTTGCGGATTGCCGGCGGCAGCGCTTCGATATCTTCCCGGACGGTGTAAAGCCCGAAAGATGCCCGGGCGACGGTTTCATAGCCCATGCGGTGTACCAGCGGCTCGGCGCAATGATGCCCGGTGCGCACGGCAATGCCCTCTTTATCCAAAACGAAAGCCAAATCCTGCGGGTGAATGCCGTCAACGACAAAAGAAAAAACGCCGCCTTTCTCTTTGGCCGTTCCCACCAGGGTAACCCCCGGAAGGCTGCCCCACAGTTCGCGGGCATAAGCAGTCAGCCCGTCTTCATGCGCCTTAATATTATTCATGCCGAGTTTTTGCATATAATTCAGGGCTTCGCCCAGCCCGATTGCCTGAACGCTGGCCGGCGTTCCTGCTTCAAACCGTGCCGGAGGCGGCATAAAGGTGGTTTTGTCGTAGGTCACGGTATCAACCATATCCCCGCCGCACTGATAGGGAGGCATGGTTTCCAGAACCTTGTATTTGCCATATAAGACACCGATGCCGGTGGGACCGTAAGTTTTATGACCGGAAAAGGCCAGAAAATCGCAGTCCAAATCCTGCACATCTACCGGCTGGTGAACAATATACTGGCAGGCATCGACCAGAAACAGCGCCCCCTGCCGATGTGCCTGAGCCGCCATCCGTTTAACCGGAAAAATCGTGCCCAAAACATTGGACATGCCGGTGACCGCAACCAGTTTTGTCCGCGGTGTCAGCGCTTTGAGATATTCCTCTTCCAGATAACTGCCGTCGTCGGCTATCGGAAAAATTTTCAGCGTAAAGCCGATTTCATCGCGGAGCATCTGCCAGGGCACCAGATTGGCGTGGTGCTCGGCCTGAGAAATCAAAACCTCATCCCCGGGCTTGAGAAATTTACGCCCCCAGGTTGCCGCCACCAGATTAACCGCTTCCGTCGCGTTGCGGGTGAAAACAATTTCATCGGCAGAGGCAGCATTAATAAAACGGCGAACAATCTCCCGCGCGTTTTCATAAGCCGTGGTTGTTTCTTCGGAAAGCTGATAGATGCCGCGGTGCACGTTGGCATAACAACGGCGGCAGATGTCATTCATTTTATCCAGCACACAGACCGGTTTTTGCGCCGAAGCCGCCGAATCGAGAAAAACATTCGGTTTGCCGTGAATCTTCTCTGCCAAGACAGGAAAATCTTTGCGGATTTCATATACATCATACATTTTCAAACGCTTTCAATTGCTAAAAGGAGGATTTATCTTTATATATACCCTGACGGCGGACGGTGCAACTTAATATTATTGCTATTTCAACCCCTGAAGCCAACAGCGAATCGGTTCGGAAGCAATCCGGCAAAAGACATCTTCAAGGTAAGCGTCAATCAACAGCTGCTTGGCTTCGTCACGGCCGATACCGCGCGCCTGCATATAAAAAAGCTGTTCTTCATCAAGTTCGCCGCTGGCGGCGCCGTGCGAACATTTAACATCATCGGCAAAAATCTCAAGTTCCGGCTTAACGTCAATTTCGGCGCTGTCACTCAGCAGAAGCGCCCTATGCAGCTGGGTGCCTTCGGTTTTGACCGCATGGGGCGCAATGTGGATTTTACCCTGAAAAACGCCTTTGGCATCTCCGCCGACCACACCTTTTACCAACTGTGAAGAATAAGTTTCCGGTTCAAGGTGCTCAATGTCGGTGGTGGTGTCAATCGTGGCCCAGCCGTTCATCAGATAAGCGGCATCCACCCGGGCGCGGGCTTCACGGCCGAGCAGTCTGATTTTGGTTTCGTTACGGGCGATATTGGCGCCTTTTTGCAGACAGAAAGCATTATACTGCGACCCGGCCTGCTGCTCCACCGCATGGAGCGCAATATGATTGGCTTTAAAGGCCTCGTTCTGATATTTGTAATGATTAACGACGGCGTCAGCGGCAATAAAAATTTCATTGACCTGGTTCAGCAAATAGCGCGATTTGACTTCGCCGGCGTAGTGATAATATTCAATCAAATCGATTTCGGAACCGGCACCGACAACTATGATGTTACGGATATTTTCAAGCAGGTTGCGCCCTTCCGGACGGGTAAAATAAGTTAGGACCAGCGGGCGGTCGAATCTGGCACCCGGCTTGATTTCCAGCAGGAAACCCTGTTCAAGACAGCTGCCGTTCAATGCGGCGAAAGGATAATTTTCAATATCCGCCAGCCGGTTCAGATATTCCCCGGCTTCGGACAGCGGTTTCAGTTTCATTCCTTCCGGCAAGGCCTCGCCGTATGTTACCAAATTGCCGTTGACATACTCCAGTTCATAAACCGGAAACGGAAACTCAACTTTCTGCCGGGGCGTATGCTCTCGGGCAATTTCATAATCATCGGCTTTAAAGTCACGCAGTTTGGTATATTTCCAGGCTTCGGTTTTCGGCGTCGGCAGTCCCTGACGCTCAAAAGCCTCAAGACTCCGGCGGCGGGCATTTTGCAGCCATTCTGCCGTCTGCTCATGAGAGATATTTTGCACCAGTCCGCCCATTTATTTTTCTTTCACAAATTCGGCATAGCCTTTTTCTTCCAGCTCCAAAGCCAAATCCTTGTTGCCGGATTTTACAATATGCCCGTCGGCAAAAACATGAACAAAATCGGGGACGATATAGTTCAGCAGCCGCTGATAGTGGGTGATGACCAGCATGGCCCGGTGTTCGTCACGCAGCGCATTGACGCCGTCAGCCACAACTTTAAGAGCATCAATATCCAAACCGGAATCGGCTTCATCCAAAACAGCGAACGACGGTTTGAGAATCGCCATCTGCAAGGTTTCAAGACGTTTTTTCTCGCCGCCGGAAAAACCGACATTGACAAAACGCTTGAGCATATCGTTATCTATGCCCAGCTTTTTGCCCTCTTCGCGCAGAAGTTTGATAAACTGCACGTTATCAAGTTCCGGTTCGTTTCGGTGAGCGCGGACGGCGTTGACCGCATGCTTTAAAAAAGTGGAGGTCGGAACGCCGGGAATTTCAACCGGATACTGCATAATCAGAAAAACACCTTCGCGGGCGCGCTCTTCCGCCGGCATTGCCAGCAGGTTTTTGCCTTTGAAACGGACGCTGCCGCCGGTAACCTCATAACCGGGTTTGCCGCTCAGCACATAGGAAAGCGTCGATTTACCCGCCCCGTTCGGCCCCATAATCGCATGAACTTCGCCTTCGTTAATCGTCAGGTTAAAGCCTTTGATGATTTCCTTATCGCCGACCCGGGCATATAAATCTTCAATTTCCAGCAATGGTGTTTTCATTTCGTTTCCTTATGGCAAAAGGTTATTCAGCGGCATAGGCTGCTTTCAGCCGGGTCAGCAGATTTTTGACATCTTCTTCGCTGGCATGGCCGTCATGCTCGCTGTTTTGCAAAATTTCCGCGGCAACAACCGACATCCTGGTTAAAACTTCTAACATTTCTTGTTGTTTGCTTTTAGACATTTTTTTATCCTACACTTCCTTCTAAGCTGATGTTGATTAATTTTGCTGCCTCAATGGCAAATTCCATCGGCAGATGCTGCATGACTTCCTTACAGAAGCCGTTGACAATCAGACTGACGGCCTCTTCTTCGCCGATGCCGCGCTGGCGGCAGTAAAAAAGCTGCTCGTCGCTGATTTTCGAGGTGGTGGCCTCATGTTCGATAACCGCCGTTTTATTGCGGTTTTCAATATAAGGCACGGTGTGCGAACCGCAGTCGGCACCGATTAACAGGCTGTCGCACTGCGAATAGTTGCGCGCGCCGGAAGCCCGGGGAGCCACCCGAACCAGACCGCGATAAGTCTGGTTGGAAAAACCGGCAGAAATTCCTTTGGATATAATTTTCGAGGTGGTGTTTTTGCCGATATGAATCATTTTGGTTCCGGTGTCGGCCTGCTGGCGGTTATTGGTGATGGCCACCGAATAGAACTCGCCGACCGAATTGTCGCCCTGAAGCACGCAGGAGGGATATTTCCAGGTGACGGCTGAACCGGTTTCAACCTGCGTCCAGGATATTTTGGCATTGACACCGCGGCAGGCGGCGCGTTTGGTAACAAAATTATAGACCCCGCCCTTGCCGTCCTTATCGCCGGGATACCAGTTCTGAATGGTCGAATATTTGACTTCGGCATTATTAAGAACAACAATTTCAACAATTGCGGCGTGGAGCTGGTTTTCATCACGCTGGGGTGCCGTGCAGCCCTCAAGATAAGAGACATAGCTGTCATCTTCGGCAATAATCAGGGTGCGCTCAAACTGTCCGGTGTTTTTGGCGTTAATGCGGAAATAAGTCGACAATTCCATCGGACAGCGGACGCCTTTGGGAATATAAACGAACGATCCGTCGGTAAAGACTGCCGAATTCAGGCAGGCAAAAAAATTGTCGGTATAAGGAACGACCGAACCGAGATAGCGGCGCACCAGATCGGGATGCTCGCGAACGGCTTCGGAAATGGAGCAGAAAATAACGCCCTGTTCCGCCAGTTTGGCCCGATAGGTGGTGGCGACCGAAACACTGTCAAAAACGGCGTCAACCGCAACCACGCCGGCCAATGCCTCCTGCTCTTTCAGAGGAATGCCGAGTTTTTCATAAGTTTTCAAAAGTTCCGAATCGACTTCGTCCAGACTCTTGGGCGCCGCCTTTTGTTTGGGCGCCGAGTAATAGCAAAGGCTCTGATAATCGATTTTATCATAAGTCAGCTTGGCCCAAGACGGCTCTTTCATCGTCTGCCAGAACTCATAAGCTTTCAAACGCCAGTCCAGCAGCCAGTCCGGCTCGCCTTTTTTGCGGGAAATCAGACGGATAATGTCTTCATTCAGTCCCATAGGCACCGTATCGGCATCAATGTCCGTCACAAAGCCGTATTTATATTTGTCGCCGCTCTCGTCAATGATTTGGGGCTGCTCTTTGCTGCTCATTCCGCTTTCCCGAAGTTTTAATTTTAACTGTTCAGTTATAGCCGCAAACGGTTAAAATCGCGTAAATTTCCTTTTTCAGGCTTAAATTAGGGATTTTTGCCGCAAAATGCAACCATTTTTAACAAATATTTAGTTTTTGGCGCTAAAATCAGTTTTCACATTTAACCAACGGCAGGTGTTCATGATTTACACAAGTTTACTCTGCGGCGTTTTGGCTGTTTATGCCCTTTTCCTCAACCGGCGGCTGACGGTTCTCAAAAAGAATCTGAAAGAGCTGCTGCAGGAAAACGAAAGGCAGACAACTCAGAACAGCCCGACACTCAGCGACATTTATTTTAAGGTTGACCGGGATATGATCATTACTTATGTCAATGACGCGACGCTTAAAATTACCGGTTTCGGCAAAGACGAGCTGATAGACCATCCCCTGCTGGGCACTTTGTTTGAAAACAGCGACGCCAACCAGAAAACGCTTTTCTCCACACTGAGCAAAGTCGGGAAAAACCAATCTACCGTCAATACCGACCTGATTATGCTGCACAAAGACGGCGGCAAATATCTGATGCGCTGCCGCCACCGCCCGCTGTTAAACGAGGTTTTGGCCTGCGAGGGCATGAGCATGATGTGCAAAGATTACAGCCAGGCGGAAGTTTTGCAGGAAAAACTCAAAATCTACCAAAACCGCGACATTCTGCTAACGGCAGACATCCTCAACGAGGCCGGTTTTCTGGAGCGTCTGGAACACGACGCCAAACTGGCCAAACGTTATAACACCGATTTTTCGCTGGTGGTGGTTGAACTGTGCGACATTTACGATTTCATCAATAAAGGAATCGACTTTGAAACCGGCGACCGAATGCTGAAAAACGTGGCCGAACTCTGCCTGCAGGAAGCCGGAAAAGAGCACTGGGTCGGGCGGTTTGACAAGACCAAATTCGGCATTGTGCTAAACAAAACGCCCCGCGGCAAAGCGGTTGAAATGAGCCAAAGCCTGCAGGACAAAATTATTCAGTGCATTCGCAGTCAGGGCGTGGACGAATATAACGCCGAGATGTTTGTCATCTCTTACACCAACCGGAAAGACTACAACGACAGCGCCGATTTTATGCTGGCGCGGGTACGGCGGCATATTCAAAGCGCTTTGCGCAGCCGTCAATACGGCATTATTTCGTCTGACATCAGAAGAAGAAACAGCCTTCCGGAAACGACAGCGGGCGAACGCTAACAAAATATTAAATTATTGCGGTTAGACTGGCGGTAAAGTTAACTTTGAAGGTTTTAAAGTGGTTACCCGAGCCCGCAAAATATATTTTACCCTGTTGGCCGTTCTTTGGCTGGCAACCGGTTGTTCGTTTGACTCCGGGCGCGTTCAGCTGCTGAACTGGAACTGGTTCGGCACACCCGACAAGGTAACCGTTCAGCGCGGAGACACGCTTTACAGCATTTCCAAAAGATATAATGTGCCGCTGCGCGATCTGATTGAAATCAACAACCTGACACCGCCTTACACCTTGATTATCGGCCGGCAGCTGCGCCTTCCGACCGCCAAATTCCACACGGTGGCCAAAGGCGACACCCTTTATAACATTTCCAAAAGATACGGCGTTGACGTAACCACGTTAAGCCGGGTCAATCATCTGCAGGCCCCCTATACGTTGTCTATCGGGCAGCGGCTGGCGCTGCCGGGAAGCGTGAGCGGCGGCGAAGTTCATACCCCGGCTCCGGTTAAAACGGCCAAGAAGAGTTCCGGCTTCAGTTTCTGGAAAAGCACGCCGAAAAAGACCGCTGCCGCCAGCACCAAAAAAGCTGCCGCACGCAAAACGGCAACCGTCAGCAAATATCGCAAGAGCAAATTCGCCTGGCCGCTCCAAGGCACGGTTATTTCACATTACGGCACCATCGGAAAAGGACGCAACAATGACGGCATAAATATCAAAGCCAAACTCGGCGCCGCAGTCAAAGCGGCCGATGCCGGACGGGTGGCCTATGCCGGCAACGAGCTGAAAGGTTTCGGCAACCTGATTTTAATCAAACACAATGACGGCTGGATTACCGCCTATGCCCATAATGACCGCTTGTTTGTCAAAAAAGGGCAAAAAGTAAAAAAAGGCGAAAAGATTGCCGCCGCCGGCTCAACCGGAAGCGTCAATACCCCGCAGCTGCATTTTGAAATACGTTCGGGAACCAAAGCGCTCAATCCGCTGAACTATCTGCCGAAATAAAGAACACCGGAAAGCTTTCCGGTGTTCTTCGTTTTATCTTACAGACAAGGGCAGGATAAGCCTCCCGAAGGCCTGCAGTTTGAAGGAACACAGCACCTCTGTGTTTTGTTCCAAACTGTAGAACCAGGGCAGTTGTGCGTGTCTTCGCCGGAAGAAGATTTCAGGCATGAACTGCCGGATTTATAATACCCGGAATTGCATGCCCATCCGGTATTAATTGTTTTAGAGACGCCGCAAGCCGTACAGTTTGATGTCCGGTATTAATTGTTTTAGAGACGCCGCAAGCCGTACAGTTTGATGTTGTATAATAAGAGTTTGCAGGCTTTGATGTAACGGTGTTATTGCAGCTCGTCGCACAAACGCAGCTATTACCCGACTGTTTATATCCCGAGTTACATTTCCACGCAGAACATTTGGATGAACAGTCGGAATAATAAGAAGAACAAGAGGCGTTTGAGGGTATAGAAACAGCATTTTGGTTATGACAGTTGTCCGGATAGGCCACTTCGCACTTTGACTGGCAGTCTCCGTAAACCTGCTGGCAGCCGTAAGGCGCAGAGACCGCATTGCGGTTTCTGCAATTATCGGAATAAGCCTTTTCGCATTTGGAGGAACAGTCGGCAAAATATTTCTCGCAGCCATACGGGGTTTGAACCGCAGTCCGGTTGCGGCAGTTGTCGGCATAGGCTTTCTTGCAGACGCTTCCGCAGGGAGCGGCATAATAAGAGTTTCACAGCCGTACGGAGTTGAGACGGGATTGGGGCAGACGCAGGTCGCATATCTGGTGCCGCCGTCATCGGTGCAGGCATTTCCTTTAATCTGGGGGTCGCTGCATGAGGCAAAAGGATACTGGGCGGTGTCACAGTAACAGCGGTGTTTGCCGCCGCAGGTCTCCGAACTCAGTTTGCGGGGAGCAGGACAGTTTGAAGCCTCATAAGTATAAGAGGCCTCG
>MNTU01000043.1 GCA_001917125.1 Azospirillum sp. 47_25 | reverse complement strand
TGAAACTTATTATGCCGCTCCCTGCGGAAGCGTCTGCAAGAAAGCCTATGCCGACAACTGCCGCAACCGAACCGCGGTTCAAACCCCGTATGGCTGTGAGAAATCTTTTGACGACTGTTCATCCAAATGTGAAAAGGCTTATTCCGATAATTGCAGAAACCGCAATGCTGTCTCCGCGCCTTACAGCTGCCAGCAGGTTTACGGCGACTGCCAGTCAAAGTGCGAAGTGGCTTATCCGGACAACTGTCATAAACAGAATGCTGTTTCTATACCCTCAAACGCCTCTTGTTCTTCTTATTATTCCGACTGTTCATCCAAATGTTCTGCGTGGAAATGTAACTCGGGCTATAAACAGTCAGGAAACGCTTGCGTTGTCGAATATAACTGTTCGCAACAATACAGCTACTACAAAAACATCAACGACAAAATGCAATTCGCGCTTTTAAGAAACAGCTGTAAAGGCAATTACACTACTTGGAGTACAATTGCCCCGATTAAAATGGGAGAAACATGTTCACAATTCGGAATGCGGATGCGTTCGGAAATCACCGCCCATAATAATAAATGCCCTTCCAACCCAATCACTCCGATTCGCAGCCCCAGATGCACCTCCTGCTGTGATGGCGGAAAAACCGGATATGGCGCTCTTTATATGTGTAGAGAGGATGATATGGGAATGGGAGGAATTCGCTGACATTCATCCAAAGAAAAAGGTTTTCATCCGAAAACCTTTTTCTTGATTAATTATTTTCCAGTTCCTTTGCCGGTTTGATATTCCAGCCGGTACAGCGCCAGGGAGCTCCCTCTTCCTTTTCAAAAAGGCAAACGCTGCCGGTACCGACTTTTATGTCATGCTCTTTGGCAAAAGTTTCAAAGTCGCCGGTAATATAGGGAGCAAAGCGAATAACGCCGTTGCTGGAAACAATCATAACCGTCTTGTCCTTATACGCCGAAGCAACCTTCTCTGCCCAGTTTTCCCAAGTACGGATCAAAGCCGGAACATCAACTTTCCAGCCATCGGGAACAATCGCCCTTTCATTCCAAAGTTTAATGGCGTCTTCTCCCACTCTGGCAATAACCTCTTCCTCGGGCTTGTTTTCATCCGGGCCGTAATCCACCTCGCGAAAACAGTCCTCCGCCTGCACTTCCAGCGGCAGCCCCATCTCCGCCACGGCCAGACGGGCGGTTTCCATCGTCCGTTTCAGCGGTGCGGCAAAAACGACATCAGGCAGCATATCCTTCAATTTCAGATATTTGCCGATATTTCGACCGCGCTCACTCTCAACCAGCGGCAAATCCGTCCGACCGCCCACGCGGGTCGGTGTCTGGTCTTTGGTAAAAGTATTCCCGTGCCGGGCAATAATCAGTCTTGTTGTCATTGCTTCCTCTTAATCAAAAAATGTCTGATACAAAAATTTTACAAACCGTATTCGGCAAGAACAGCCTCTACCCGGGCGACATCCTCCGGCGAATCAACCCCGGACAGCGAAGCCATTTTGCCGTAATTCCGATAATCGACTTTCACGCAGCGAACTTTAATCCCGTTTTCAATCCAGCGCAGCTGCTCCAAGCCTTCCAGTTTCTCATAAACACCTTCCGGCAGCTTGGCTATTTTACGCAGCACATCCAGCCGATAACCGTACAAGCCCACCTGGCGGTAAACCGGTGAAGTTTCCATTCCCGCCCGAACTTTCTCCTCCTTGCGGATTGCCGGAATAATATTTTTGGAAAAATAGAATGCGTCCCCTTCCATATTAAAAACGGCCGTTGTACCGCTGAATGGCGTTTCTTTTTTATGTTCGCGCAGTTTGTCAAGCTCCTCCCACGACAGATTAACCACCGGCGTTACCGTTTCAACCCGGTCATTTTTGTAATATTCGTTAATAACCGCCTCAACAAACCAAGTCGGACAAATCGGATTGTCTCCTTGCAGATTGACCACGAACTCCGGCATTTCCCGCATTTTTTCCGCCGCTTCGATGACCCGGTCGGTTCCCGTCGGACAGTTGACGGAAGTCATTACCGCGTCAATGCCGCGGCTGCGGCAAAAATCCATAATCCGCTCATCATCGGTCGCAACCACGGCCTGACAGCCCTCAAATTTGGAAGCCGCTTTCTGGGCATTTTCCCAAACCCGCAGCAGCATTTCCTTGCCGGCAATTTTAGCCAGCGGTTTGCCGGGAAAGCGGGTTGAGCCGTAGCGGGCCGGAATTACTATTAAAGTCTTCATCGTCTTAATGTCCTTGCTTTAGTTAATCAATACCGGAAGTTTACACAAAGGGTACCGCCTTTGCAACCAAATTAAGGCAATTATTTGCTGGATTTTTTCAAAATTTCGGTTACAATTCGGCCGGAGGACAGAATGGCAGAATACACCAACGACTATTTGCTGAACCGGCAGGTTAAAATTTTTCAGCCCGTTGACGGCTATCGGGCTTCGACGGACGCGGTTATTTTGTCCTCACTGGTTCAAAAAGTTAAAAAAAACGACAAAATTCTTGATGTCGGCTCGGGAACCGGCGCCATTTCCTTGTGCCTCGCTGCCAGATTTCAGGAAATACAGCCACAGATTACCGGAATAGAAATTCAGCCCGAACTGGCAGAATTATCCGCCCGCAGCGCCGAAGCCAACGGTTTTTCCGCTTTCCTGCACTATGTTAATGCCGACATCCGGCAAAAAATCACCACCGTTCCGCCTTGCAGTTTCCGGCACGTCATCACCAACCCGCCCTACAGCGACCATGATATGCCCTCGCCCAATCCAGGAAAAGCTCTGGCCCACAATCTCCAGCAGTTTGATCTTTCCTCCTGGCTGCGTTTCTGCCTCAAAATGCTGGCTCCCAAAGGGCTGCTTTACCTCATCAACCGCGCTGAAGCCGTAACCGAAATAATCACGGCCTTATACGGCAGAACCGGCGGCCTTAAAATCATCCCCCTCTTTTCCAAACCCGGACAAACCGCTAAAAGAGTTATGATTATCGCCGAAAAAGACTCAAAAGCGCCGGCCGCAATTTTGCCCGGGCTGACCGTCCACACCCCTGACGGCGGCTATACCGACGAAGCTTTTCAAATTCTGCGCGGCGGACGCGGCTTTTTTGAACTGAACGGCTAGATGCCGAAAATCTGCATCCGCCGGCCGCCTTCTTTCTGGGCCTTTTGAATGGAAAGAATGGTCTGTTCGATAAGTTTTTTGGCTGAACTTCCCGGCTCGGGAAAAACACTCACCCCGATGGAAGCCGAAATGTCATGTTCGGTAAAATTATCGGCAACCGGTTCTTCGAATATCTTCTGAATTTTCTGCAGCTCCAACTTCAGGCTTTCTTCGTCCATAACATCCGGCAGCAAAATCCAAAACTGATACTTCAGCCCGCTGGCCACCGTATAAGTCTTGCGCAGACTGAGCATCAGCTTTTCGGCCAGTTTTTTCAGCACCAGTTCATGCATGCCGATTGTCTTCAGCGCCGGAAAATTATCAATGCCGATACCGATAACCGCTATCATGTTTTTACGCTGGCGGATGTCTTTATAATTTTCATAATTGACCGCCACCTGAACCCTGTCTTCAAACAGATAAAAGTTCGGCAGCCCGGTAACCGGATCATACATACCCATTGCCGTCACCGTTTTCGGAATAATCCGCTCACCGATTAAAATAAAGGTAAAATGCTGATTATCCGACAAATACATGGCGTCAAACTTGACTTTCAAAATCTTGTGACCGGCCGTCACCAGACGGATTTCCATCGCCTCATTGTTGATCAGCATCTCACCGATGTTTTCCGCCAAAAATTCCCAGTCTTCCCGCGCTACCAGTTTCAAAAACTTTTCTTTGAGAATATCTGTCTCGCTCTTAATATCCAGCAAATTCAAAAATGTTCTGTTGGCATATTCGATACGGTCGTCGCGCACAATCACAAACGGACGGTCTGACCGGCGAAATACTTTATTGACCATATCCCGCAGCCGGACATCGGTTTCATCAAGAAAACGGTTTTCCTGAATGTTTTCGGCAGCTTCGGCCGCATCGGGAGTATAAACCGGACGGGCGGCGGGCTGCACCGGCACCGCGGCGGAACTGCCCACCGTTTCCAGCGTATCCAAATCCACGTGATAACGTGCCGCTTCGGCAAGGATGTCCGAACCGGCAGACACACTTTGCGGCTCAGCTTCCAAGCCTTCCAGATAATCAATGCTCGTATAGTCGACTGCCTGTGATTTTTCCATAATTTCCAAACCTTTTTATCGATTTTAGCCGTATTTTAGCGTGAATTTTCCAGAAAAACAAAAAATATTTGTGTTTTATTAACCCTTATTATTATATAGTCATGCTGACAGAATAGTTTAGACGAGAGAATTCATCTTATGGCAGAAGAAGACTTAGAGCAAACGCCGCCGCCGGAAACCCCGGTTGAAACGCCCCCTGCGGCCGGCAAAGAAAGCATATATATCCTGAAAGAAAGATATACCATTGATTTTTCGTCTCCCATGGTATGGCTGGATACGAACGGCGCCAAAGCATATAAAGTCGAAGACAAAATCAATGACAAACGCGAACTTTTCGCCCTCGTCTGCAATAACGTCACTTCTCCGCGAAGCTCTCTGCTCCCCTACCTCAAATCAATCGACCACCAGTCTATCATGAAACTGGTTGAATACGGCGTCATCAGCTATCCGGTTGAAAATTCGCGCAACATGGCGCTTATTTACGAAACGCCTCTCGGCGGACGAGTCATCGACAGCGCCGGAGCCTACTGCCTCAAGAATCAGCCGGAAAAATTCAAAACCGTTTTGCTTTCGCTGCTCTCGGCGGTGGAAGTACTGCGCAGCTACGGCATTACCCACCGGGCCATTCGCGCAGACAACGTTTATTACCGGGACGAAAACCGGGAACATATCGTTCTCGGCGACTGCATAGCCTCTTTCCCCGCCTATCACCAGCCGGCGGCTGCCGAAACCATTGAAAGCCTGATGGCGCAGAAAGACGGCCGCGGCAACGGCAGCGACAAAAACGACATCTACGCCGTCGGTGCGCTGATGCTCCAGTTTTATCTTGGACACGGCCTGCTTGAAGAGCTCACCGAAACCGAAATGCTGCGCCTTAAACTGAAAAAAGGCAGCTATCAAACCCTGCTTGATGCGGATAAAACTTCCGCCTATTACGCCAGTATTTTCCGCGGTCTGCTCAACGATATTGAAGAAAACCGCTGGACTTACACCCATACCTACAGTTTTGTCGAAGGCAAACAGGTCAACATCACCCAAAGCTCCGTCGAGCGCCCGAAAAAGGCACTGACCGTTAACGGAGAAAAAGTTTATAATCTGACTGACGTTGCCTATACCCTGCTGCAAAATCCCGAAGAAGGCTACGAACAGCTGAAAGCGGGAAAAATTACCGACTGGATTAAAAACGGGCTGGAAAACGAAAAGCTGAACGCTCAGGTCGACAAACTGCTCCACACCAACGGCGAGAACACGGCTAACCGTGAACTGCTGATTTCTAAATTATGTATTATTCTGGCCCCCAACCTGCCGATAAAATATAAAAACCTCTGGCTTTTCCCTGGCGGCATACCCAAAGCCATATTCCACGCCGTCAAAAGCGGCGAAAGCCTGAACAGCTTTTATGAGCTTTTCAACACCGACCTGATTAAAGCCTGGTATCAGGAGCAGACCAGCGTGCGCGCGCCGGCCAACGCCAGTGAATTCAAGGCCTACATCAGCCGCAAGGATATGGGTTACGGCATTGACCGCATTATGTATGATTTTGACGAAGACTTGCCCTGCATCAGCCCGCTGCTCGGTGACGAGTTTGTCAACTCCGCTCCGCGCATCTTGCGGGCACTCGACCATACTTATGCCACCGGCAAGGTAACCTCCATGCCTTATGACAAAAACATCATGGCCTATTTGCGTTGCAAAATGGGCAAAAAAATCGACGGCATTCTCACTGATCTCAACACCGGACGCGAGGCTTTGCAGGCCAGTGCCATTCTGCGTCTTTATACCGATATGCAAAACAAATACGGCCCGGCGCAACTGCCCAACCTGGCCAAATGGCTGGTCAGCGCCTGCATGCTGATTATCAAGAGCTATCATAACGTCAAATATCAGAAATATCTGGAACGCGAATTGCTGAAAGTCCATAAAAACGGCAAGTTGTATGAAATCACCGCTATTATTGAAGACGAAGAAGCGCGCCAGAAAGACAGCATCGATTACGCCAATGCGCTGAAAAACGCCAATCTGATGATCAGCGAAAAAAACAACCTTGTCAACAACACCGCCAAATGGGACGAAGAAGCCAAAAGCGTGGCCATGCGTTTTGCCAGCGTTCTTGCGGTGCTGACAATGATAACCTCTTTTGTGCTTAACCTTTTCTTTTGGATACTGAAATGACCAAAATCAGCAAAGTACGCACCAGAACACAGGCACCGGGATTACGCAGCTCTTACGTCCGGCTCTCGCTGTTTCAAAAAATTCTGCTGACAATCGGCATTCTGATTGCCGTTTTGACCACGCTGCCGGTTATGGTTGTCCTGCTTATCGGACTGTTGCCGACGTTTACGGTTATGGTAACCGACCGAAACAACACCAACAAACTGATTATCGTCGGCTGTTTCAACCTCGCCGGGGTTTTCATCTACCTGTTCCACGTCATCAGCAACTTCACCGTTCGAGATGCCTTCTTCATTCTCAGCGACATTTTCAACCTGATTATCATGCTCGGTTCGGCCGGGTTGGGACTGATTGTTTATCTCGAAGTGCCTAACCTTTTCATCTATCTTTCCAAAATTGCGGCGCAAAAACGTCTCAAAACGCTGGACGCCAATCTTGAAAAGCTGGCGGAGGACTGGGGTCCCGGTATTCTCGGAAACAGCAAAAAATAATGCCCAAACAAAAAAAACGGCCGCAACAGCGGCCGTTTTTCTAAACTCATGTATCAGTTTTCGGCAAAAATCGCCTTCCGGATTTTCTTAATCGAATTAAGCTCAATCTGGCGGACACGCTCTTTGGAAATGTCATAAGTTTTGCTCAAATCGTCCAAAGTTACCGACTTGTCAACCAAGCGGCGCTTGAACAAAATGTCTTTTTCCCGCGGATTCAGGCAACCCAATGCCTGATTGAACAAACGCTTGCGATAAGTCATTGTTTCGCTGTACGCCAGTTTTTCTTCCTGATTCGGCTTGCTGTCTGAAATAAAGTCTATCCACTCGCTGCCGTTATCGGAAGATGAATCAATAACCGCATTCAAAGAACCGTCATGCGCTTTCAGACGCATATTCATATCGGTCACCTCCTGCACGCTGACATCCAGGCTGGCGGCAATACCGCCCAAAACATCGTGCGAAAGCTCACGGTCATCCATCAGGTTCAAACGGTTTTTAATCTTGCGCAGATTAAAGAAAAGCTTTTTCTGAGCCGCTGTCGTGCCGATTTTAACCAAAGACCAGGAATTTAAGATATATTTTTGAATTGAAGCTTTAATCCACCACAGGGCATAGGTCGAAAAGCGAAAGCCCTTCTCCGGCTCAAATTTGTTAATCGCATACAGCAGGCCGATGTTCCCTTCGGAAATCATTTCGCTCACCGGCAAACCATAGCCTTTATATTTGGAAACCACTTTAACCACCAGCCGCAAATGCGAATTAATCAGCTGCTGCGCAATCTTCGGATCATGCGTCGCCTTATACTTGACAGCCAAGTCATATTCGTTTTCCGGGGTTAAAATTGGAAATTTTCTGATACTCTGCAAATATCTCGCAAGATTTATTTCTGGAGAAAAGTCAAGTCCATTCAGAGTGAAGTCTTTATTCATGATAGTCCTCCCTCAGTTTGTTGACCCATCCCACCTTATTAGCTTTCAAAGATATACACAACCTAAACTTTAGTTCTATTTTTTTATTTTAAAATTAATTGAAGAATCGGCTAAAGCAAAGACAATTTATCCGCCAGCTCATTGAAATCACAAGGATAATCAGAATCGAACTGCATAAATTCCCCGGTTCGGGGATGCACAAATCCGAGGCTTTTAGCATGCAAAGCCTGCCGCGGAAACCGGGTAACGTAATTTTTAATTTCCGATTCGAGACTGTCCAGACAGCTCTTGCGGTTTTTGACATAAAGCTGATCACCGATAAGATTGCAGCCGATACTCGCCAAATGCACCCGGATTTGATGCGTCCGCCCGGTTTCCAAATTGCATTGTACCAACGCCGCTGCCAAACCGCAGGTTTTCAGGGTTTTATAATTCGTTGCCGCCGGTTTGCCGCCGCTTTCCGTCAGTGCCATTTTTTTACGGTCAAAACGGCTGCGCCCGATATTTCCTTCAATGCGGCCGTTCAAAGGGTTCGGAACCCCGTAAACAACGGCATGATACGTCCGCTCAATCGAATGCTCGGCAAACTGCTCGGCCAATCCCCGGTGCGCCCGGTCATTTTTGGCCGCAACCAGCAACCCGCTGGTATCTTTGTCAATACGGTGAACAATGCCCGGACGTTTCACCCCTCCCACTCCGGACAAATTATCCCGGCAATGGTAAAGCAAAGCGTTCACCAAAGTGCCGCGGAAAGACCCCGGCGCCGGATGAACCGTCATCCCCGCCGGCTTGTTGACCACAATCAGGTCTTCGTCTTCATAGACCACTTCCAGCGGAATATCTTCCGGCTCCGGCTCGGCGGCTTCCGGCGGCGGAATTTCAATCTGATAACTGTCGCCGGGACGAACTTTATAGGAATTGTCTGCCAGCACGTCGTCATCGCGGCTGACCATGCCCTGCTCAATCAGCCGCTGCACCTGCGAGCGGGAAACATCGGGAACCGTCAGCGCCAAAAACTTATCCAGCCGCAATCCTTTATGTTCGGGACCGGCCTCGGGAGTAAGAATAATGTTGCTGTCGTTTTGCTCCATTTTAGCAATAAAAAATTTACTTCTTCAGGGATATAATACTAGCTAAAATACAGACAATCTGCTAAAATGCAAGGATTAGATTATGGATAAATTAAAATTGGTCAAAACAATCGTCTTTGTGATAACTTTCTTATTGGTGTTCGGCAGCATGACCCTCCTCGGAACGCTGTATAAAAAGATACGCAAACCGGTAGCGGCCGAACCCGGCAGCAGCATCAGCCTGAAACAGCCCGCCGGCAGCACGATCGACAGCTTCAGGCTCCACGGCGGCAGCATTTATCTGTTAGTCAAAGACGGCGGCCGTCCGGATCGTATTCTCATCTATAATCAGGATGCCGGAGAACCGGTAGAAATCAATGTAAATTAGAGGTGCAGAGATGAGCGAAAATAAAAAACCCGTCAAAGTCTTCAAAAAAATCAAGCACAAACGGCCGGCAGCCCAGCCGGTTAAACTGCCGCCGGCAATGTCTGAACCCGATATCGCCGATGCCGACATTGAAGCTCTTCTGGCCGACAATTCTCTTGAAATGCCCAATTCTGACCCCGATATCCGAAACATTGCCCGCCAAACCGCGGCTCCGCAGCAGCCGGCACCTGTCCGGGCCGCCCCGGCACCTGCCGAAAGCGAGGAAGACGAGTTTGAACGCCTGCTGAACGAATTTATTTCCGCGGAACTGGACGATGTTGAAGAAGAAGTGGAAAACGCCAAAAACGGCCAGGCGCCGACGCCGCAGATTTCTCTCC
Organism: Azospirillum sp. 47_25; assembly: GCA_001917125.1. Classification (GTDB taxonomy): domain Bacteria; phylum Pseudomonadota; class Alphaproteobacteria; order RF32; family CAG-239; genus Scatocola; species Scatocola faecipullorum. Next base: position 47,036 of record MNTU01000043.1, on the reverse strand, counting down.
CCATCAGCAACAGCGATGATGAAAACTCCGCCAAACTGAATGAAGGAGAACGTTCGCTTTACCGGGCTTATCAGAATTATTTCTATGCCGTCCGCGCGATGGCGGAAAGTGCAGACCGGCAGCCCCCGGCTCCGTCAATAACCGCGGAAAACCTTTATCCTCACTTCAAACCCAAAACCGGACGCCGCATTTCTCAGGATATTCTCAACGGTTGGGACATCATGCTGAAAATCTTCCCGCAGGAACTGGCCTCCCTGAATCCGGCCGGTACGGATGACGAGCTGCTTGACTTCGCCGAAAAAGCCTCGGATGACAACCTTCAGCTGGCAATCATCTCCTATGTGGAAATTTTGATTGAGATTGAAGGCTGCGAACTCAACTACGCCGAAAGAAAACTGAAAGCCGAACGCCGCAAAATCGAACGCCAGATGTACGAAGAACATCAGGCTCGGGTTGAAAGAAGCCAGCGCTATATTGAAGCCATCCGGAAAAAGGAATTTCCGATTGACGCCGAGCGCCTGGTCAAAAACTTCTTTAAAACCTCCAACAAAGACGCCGAGGGCGCTTATAAGATGCTGACCAACAATCCGGCAACCTTCGCCCCGATCGAAATCAACAAAATAAAGCCCCGTCTGTTCGGCCTGATAAAAGTCACCCCGCAGGACGGAATCCGCGTCAACCGCGAAATCGGAGATTTTATTAAAAAGCTCAAAGCCTGAGCCGGAAAATATTTTACAAAAATATAGACAAAAACGTTTTTTAATGCTAGACTTGAAGAAACAAATAAACGATTAAGGTGATGATATGGCAATAGTCAGAGTAAATGAAGGAACAGCCCCTGCCCCGACCGGCAATACCAACGCACCGGCTCCGCAGACACAGGCGCCTGCACCGGCCGAACCGCAGAAAACTGTCTATCTTTCTCAGAACCCCAAAAAGGAAACCGAAACTTTCCAGGGAATGACCGTTGCCCAAAAACTGAACTATCTGCGCATTAAAGACAAGCGCGGCATCATCACTCCGGAAGAACGCCAGCTCAAGGAAGAGTGCGAAAAGCAGCTGAAAGAACAGGAAGGCGGCGAAGGCAACATCACTCCTGAAGACGGAACCAAGGTTCAGGAAGAGGAAAAAGACCCGAAAGACATCTTCAAAGAACAAGACATTATTCAATATATGTACAACGACTGGCTGCTCGGCGGTGCCAACTGGCTGTATAAAAAGTGCTACAAATATATTGATAAAAAATACAACCAGTTTAAAAACCGCTGCCGGAAGAACAAAAACAGTGCCGACGCAAAAAAATATAACACTATTTCCACCCGTGACACCATTGACGACAAAGCCGTCAAAATGTTCGACGGTTCCAAAGCGGCGATTGAAAAAGGCCGTGATGCAGTCAAAAGCATTCTGTCCGACATTGCCGAAGGCAAAATTGACGGCTCCAAAGCGACCGGCTTTACCAAAATTCTGATGAACGAAATGCCGGAACGCGAACGTCAGGCCTTCTGCGCCTCCGCCATGGAAAAAATCCAAAATCTGGCCGAAAATATGAAGACCATTCAGTTCATGGCCGGGCAGCTGGCCCGAGCCCAAATGGCCGAAACCCTCTGCAAAAATCAGGATGCGTTCAAAAACGTCAACCCGGTTCAGCTGTTTGAAGCCATGTCCAAACGCAACGCAATTTTAATTGCCCGTCAGATGGATGAACTGGAAGGCCGCGGCGGTAATCCGGCAAGCTTCATGAAAGATATGGAGAAACAGATTGAAAAAGCCAATGAATTTGCCGACAAACAATATAAGAAACACAAATTCGACGAAGCCGGCAAAGACGGTGCAACCAACCCGACCCTGACTAAAATTAACGAACGCCTCGGCCTCAAACGGGAAGAAATGACCAAATCAGACCGTCTCGAACCCAAGAGCATGCTTGAGCATCTGGTTGCCACCAACAAATTTGAAGATTTGCTGACCAAGCAGCTTGAAGGCGTCCGCAGACAGGAAAGTTCCCTTGAAGCACAGCAAGAGACGCACAACAACCGTCGTCAGAACTTTGAACAGCGACGGGCAGCCATTCTGCAATATCGTGAAAGCATCCGTTCGCCTGCTAATCCGCATGGTTACATTGCCGGAGACCGTCGAGGCAGCGAACAGGCACGTCAACAGAGCCAGCAGCGGCCTGCTTTCAACATGGACGCTTACCGTCTTGCCCGTGAGGCGCAGGGAGCCGCCAAATAGTCATGTTCAAAAAAATATTGAAATTTATGAAGTTCATTATTGTCGGCATTGTCTGGAGCTATGTCTTTATCTATGCCAGCGTTTTGCTGACAATAAAATTGTGGAATTTCAACTATCTTTCCGTCAGCGACTGGGGCATTATCGACACCTACTGGGAGCAGGGCGGAGCGATTCGCCAGCCTAAAGACTACGGTTTTTTCTTTACCTTGCTTGCTCTGATTCCGGTTTGGCTTCTGGGCTGGCGCTACCTGTACAAAAAAAGCTTCACCGCATTTCTGATGGCTCCGATTGTCTGGTATAATAAAAAAATGATTGCCCGCTACGGCAGTGAAAGCTCCCGCATTATTCTGAAAAACCTCGGTTCCACCACCCAGAAAATTGACCCCAAGGAAATTATCGAATCAAAATTGAAACGGGTCAAAACCGACATGGAACATCATGAAAAAACATCAGACTTTCTGCGGGAACAGCTTAAGGAAAAGATAAACTCCGATGAGCTTAAATAAAGAATTAACCAATAGAATGCTATACTGAACAAAATTGTAATTGGAGAAAATAACCTTTGAAATCTATTTTGATAACGATGCGAATTATCTTCATCGGTATCTTCTGGAGCATTTTCTTTCTGGAAGGTATAAGGGTTATTTTGCTTACCAACTGGCGTTTTGACATTTTCCTCGGCCGCCACTGGCGTCACCTGCAAAACTTATGGATGCAGGGCTGGGTTATTGATGACCCTAAGGAATGGGCTTTTGTCCTCATCATTCTGACTTTTATCCCCCTCTGGCTGACCGGCTGGGCGGCCTTGAGCCTGATAGCCTGGGATCAGCTCATCATCAAAGCGGCTTTGTTTCCGATACGGATTTTCCGTCGTTTCTTTTATAAGCCGGTGAAAATCATCAGCAATAAAAAAAGCGGCAAAACCCTGAAAAAGAAGAAGTCTTATAAGGAAATCCGTCCCCGCAGTATCCGCGCACCGATTGACGAACGTATGGAGGAAGCCCTGCCTCGCCCGACGACACTGAGTAACCAGGTGATTAAAAACACGCCCAAACAGGCGGCACCGGCTCCGACTTTTCCGGCATTAAGTAGCCCCGCCCCGCAGGAGACCAAATCTTTCGATCACTCTCTGTTCCAGTTTGACGATGACAACGGCGATGATTTTGATTTCAACTTTGACGCATTTGACACGCCGGCGGAAAAGCCCCGGGAAAGCATAACCCCCAAACCGGAACCGGCCAAAGAAAACAGCCGCCAGCAGTCTAAAGACAGAAACAACCGCGACCGGCGCGATAACAACAAACGTGACAACCGCAAAAATCAGCCGGCAAAACCGGAAACGCAGACCACAGCGCCGCAGCATGCCACCGGCTCGACCATCGACATCATCAAACAAAAGGGCTATGAGGTCATTACCGGCGCAACCCTGCACAACAACCTGATTGATTTCATCGGCATTGCTGATAAACAGATATGCATCTGCCTGCTGGATAAAGAACCCGGCGACTGGCTGGCCGACGAAGAACGCTTCAACGACGAAGAACCCCTTTGGTTTTCCGAAAGCAGCCACCGCATTTCGCCGGTGCGCAAAGTTGATCTGGCCCGTCAGGCTCTGGAAGAAAAGCTCAAGGAAGCCGATTTCTCCTTCACGATCAAACCTTACGTCATTATCCAGTTAGGCAACATTATTAATGCGGAAGATATGTTTGAAATCTGGAATGACATGAACATCAACGTCACCCGGATTGACCGCGGCACGCCGAAAGAGCTGAAACTGTTTGCCAAAACCCTTGACGAGGCCGAAAACCATATCGACAAAGAAAAATTTGAAAAAATTAAAAAGTTAATTCGTAATATTGCATAGGATTATCAAATAAATGGAAAAAAAAGGCGAAGAATGGGAAGAGTATAATAACGCCGTCCAATGGATGGTAATGACCTTTATTATCACTTTTCTGGTTACCATCGTTCTGGCAATCATTTCAATGCCGCTCGGCTATTTGATAGGCAACGGCATCTCCAAAGATTCGCTGAGCGAAGTTTCCAAATTCATTCAAACGATTATCAATTCCCCGAGTTATCTGTTTTCCCGCTATTGGCACTGGATAAAACAGATTTCCAACTACCACGGAGCCTTTTCATTCAGCCTGTGGCTTCCGATTCTGCCGATTATCTCACTGCCTTTCGGCCTGCTCATCGGGGCAGCCACCAACCCCTACCGTTTTCAGTCAAACATTCACGGCTCCGCACGAATTGCCGAACTCAAAGACATTAAGAAAATGGGTCTGCTTGACGGTTTCTGTATGGTCGTCGGCAAATACAAAGGCCACCTGCTGATGATGAAAGAAACCCTTTCGACCCTGTGCTGCGCACCTCCGGGCACCGGTAAAACCGCCGGGGTGGTTATTCCGACAATTTTTCACTCCCACGGCATGAGCATCGTCGTCAATGACCCTAAACCGGAATTGTGCTTTACCACTACCGGCGCTCGGGCCAAAGACGGTCCCGTATTTGTCATTAACTGGGGTGCGGAAGACAACCCGGCCGAAGGCGTCTATTATCCGAGCTGGAACCCGCTGTCGCCGAATGCCCTGCCGGCACCGGGGCCTGACCGCGATATGTATGTTGATTCCATGTGTAACATCCTGGTGGAAGACCCCAAAGGCGGCGCCGACCCGCACTGGTCAAAGACCGGCCGTGCCGCTCTGACCGGATTTATTCACTTCATCGCCTCCAAATGCGAACGGGCCCGTGCCAACGACTATTTCATCGGCCGCGTTTATGAAGGCAAACTTGATGAAGAAGACAAACGCGTTTTGGAAGGCTATTACCTTGAAATGCGCGATCCGATGTCTGCCCGGGCCATTCAGGATCTGCACAACGACACCCTGACCATTGACAACTATCTGCCGATCGGCACCTGGTCATTGCTGCCTGAAAAATGGATCGGACACGAATCCTGTCTGGCAATGATTCTGGAATGGATTACCGAATCTCAAATTAAACAATCGCAGGAAATCAAACGCCGTCTTGATGAAGGCGATCAAATGGCAGCCATGGCCGACCCCATGCGCGACATGTTGGAAGAGGCCATCGACGAAGCCCGCAAATTCGGCTATTCTCCGCGCTGTATCGTTGAATTGAGCCAGCTGAGCTCTATGCCGGACAAGGAACGCGGTTCCGTTCTGTCAACCGGTTTTTCCGGCATCGGCATTTTCAAAAACTCGGCTGTGGTTTCGCGAACCAGCTTCTCCGACCTTCACTTTAAAGATCTCCGCGGAATGAAAGACCCGATTACCGGCGAATGGAAACCGATTTCCGTTTACCTCTCGGTTAACCAGGTTGATGCCCGCGCGCTCGGTGTCATCTCGGGAACCTTTATCGAGCTGATGTCATCTTACCTGATTGCCAATCCGCCGAAATTCCAAAACAAAACCGACGGACAAATGGGACCCTTCCCAACTCTGTTCGTTCTCGACGAGTTTCCGCAAATGCCCAAACTGAAAGCCATCATCGACGGCCCGGCAGTCGGACGCGGACAAAAAGTATCCTACCTGCTGATCGGACAAGATTTGGGGCAAATCTCCGGAAAATACGGCAAAGACGATCTGGAAACCGTTATTTCCACAACAGCCTGCAAAGTTATTCTGTCCCAAAACAACGAACAGACGGCTCAGCGTTTCTCCAAAATGATTGGTAACAAGACCGTCCAAACCACCTCCTTCTCCAAAAATGAAGGTCTCAGTTTCCAAAAGGGTTCCAATCCGTTCAGCAAAAACGTCAGCTACCAGCTGCAAGGCACCTCCGTTATCAGCACCACTCAGCTGCTGAGTCTGCCTATGCTCAAACAGGTCGTGTTAATGCAAGGATTCATTGACCGCCCGATTATGGCTGATGCCCCGCGTTTCTATCTTGACAAGCAAATGCTTGCCCTGTCAAAACTCCCGCCGGCGCCTTATGTTCCGGATTGGATTGTTGCCCAGCGTGAAGACATCAATGAAGATATGCTCTCCAAACTCGGCATTGACTACGACCCCAATGAAGATATTGACGAGGACTTTGACGATGATGAGTATGAAACGGATGCCCCGGCCAACTGATTAAGAGGACAATATGTGGGAATGGTCGAAACCGAAACAAAATAATTGCTTCGCCTCCGCCGCAGAGAAAGATTCTTCCCTGTTGTCCGCTTATGATGATTTGCTGGCCGAAGGAACGCAGCCCTCCGCCCATCCGTTCCGCTCCGCAGCCGAACAAAGGCCCCGGGAAGAAGCGCCGGGCATTCAGGAAATGTACGGCCTCGTTGAGCGCCGGCTGCATGAATACAAATTGGACGAATTTGAAATAGTCGAACGCCCCTATTCACCGCAAAGCTGGACGGACATGAACCGCCTTTATGAAGAATTTCAGCGAACCCGGGTTATTTTTCTTAAACGGCTCGCCTATGCGGAACAGGAAAGCTGCCGGGCTGTCGGTCTTGATGATGAAGACATCGCCTTATTAAAAAAAGGCCTGACACCGGAAAATGTCAATACTCACCTGCAAATTCCGTTTGATTTCGGCGGCACCGCGGAACTGAGCAATCTTTGCCTGCTGCGAACCCACCCCGTCCATGAAAATATTCACAAAATTCTTGATCTGCAGTTTAACAATAATTTTTTAAAATTACAAAAAAGACTGCTTATTCCCTGGTATGGAGGCAAAATTTACCATGACCGCCGTCGATGATTTGCCATATTTTGCCGGACGCCCCGGCGCCGTCTTCTTTCCTCCGGCTCTTTCCGGAGAAATTGAAATGCTGAATACATCATTGCTTATGCTGAATTTCAGTCCGCTTCCCGACGATTATACCGCCTTTCTTAGCCGGAGCGACGGTTTGTTCTACGACGGGATTGAACTTTACGGCTGTTCTTCCCATTATCGGGAAAGCAAAAACTATAAGTTTCCGAATCTGCTGGAAATTAACCGAAATTATGCCGCCTATAACTTTTTCAAAAACAAACTGGTCGTCGGGCGCTGTTCCGAAAGCATAATATACTATGACCGCCGCGGCAATTATTATGCCTTGGCCGACCGCATCAATCTCCGCTCCCGCAAAGAAGTTGAAAATTTTGCAGCCATGTTGGCCCTCCTGCGCCGCCTCTGCGAAGCAAACCCTTAACCCCACCCGTCACCGATACGACATCGGATGAATTCTTCTGTTATGTTGTCCTCTGGTAACCCATACTAAATTCGTAACACTGTTATTGTAAGAGTTATTATCTATATGATGAACGCCCCAAGCTCCCTCGGGTTTGTCCAAAAACTTTTCCGCAACCATCACATGAACATCCAGCCCGTCTATTTGCAGCCATATTTTGCACCCGGAATTTTTCTTATTTGTGGGAACCCGGTTGCATCTCGTTATTAATCCTTTTTCAGTCTCATTCAAACAGACAAAGCGAGCCCCGGAATGAAGCAGGGCTTTTAATGTTTCCTCTCTGAAAATGCTTTTTGCTTCATCATCGGTAATCTTGGCCACATAACCATAGTTACTGACATAAATATCGCTGTCTTCACGGTATCGCTTCCACACCTCTTCAACTTGACACTGTCCCATATAGCCCATTATCTGAATCCCGTCCGAAACGATCAAGTTCTCACCCATCTGCCATTCCCTGCTTTTTACAGAAACTTTTTCAACACCCGTATAAAGCCGCAACGGCGGATTAAACGTTTGTACGATAGAAATCGTCATACAATTTTCTCCTTCCTGTTGAATACCAAATAACAAAGAACTTCCTTCTTGCAGCAGGAATCTTTTGAATAAGGCAAACGATGGGACGGCAAATACCATATATTATTCGGGAATTCGTCTTGTAAAACTCTCCCGCCGCGCCGCCGTGGCATCGCTCGTTAGCAAAGCTTCATTGCCCGAGACGAAAACCTCCCCGGGAAGTTTTTGCTGCCTCACGCTCTGCACTTTCAACCCGACCTGCCGGAAAACATAAAAAAAAAGGTGTCTGAACCGAACACCTCATAAAAAACTGGGGCGAACGATGGGGCTCGAACCCACGACAACCGGTACCACAAACCGGGGCTCTACCAACTGAGCTACGTTCGCCATTGCTCTCGTGTTTTACAAACAATATAACAGAAAGTCAAGCTAAAAATTAACCCTATTCATTATTTATAAAAATTCTTTTTCAGGCTAGAAAATTAACAAATTATTTGCTTTTTCGAGCTAATAATGAGGACAGGAATATCTCTGCAGAAAAGCTGTGAAAAATGTTTAAATTAAAAAAATTGTCATTAGCACAATCTTTTATCGGTGCACTTATCTGTTTCGGAGCCGCTTTGAACTCCGCCGGCACGGCTTGTGCCGCCACCTCATCAATCATCATAGACGCCGAAAACGGCGAAATTTTATCCTCCAAAGCGCCGGACACCCTGCGCTATCCCGCATCTCTCACCAAGGTAATGACGCTATACATCACCTTTGACGCACTGAACAAAGGCATCATCAAAATGAATGACGACCTGAAAGTCAGCCGTCACGCGGCCAATATGGCGCCGTCACGCCTCGGACTGCGCCCGGGCCAGAAAATTAAAGTAAAAACCTGTATTGAAGCCTTAATTGTCAAATCGGCCAACGACTGTGCTTCCGTTCTGGCGGAAAACCTCGGTTATACCGAAGCCAACTTTGCCAAAACCATGACCAAGGTCGCTCACGAACTCGGCATGAAGAACACCACTTTCAAAAATGCCAACGGCCTGCCGAACAAGGCGCAAAAAACCACGGCTCGCGACATGGCTCTTCTGGCTGCCGCCATGTATCATCATTTTCCGCAGTATTACAAACTTTTCTCTCTGAAAAAATTCACTTACAACGGCAAAACGATTTACACCCATAACAACATTCTGAAAACCTTTGCCGGTGCGGACGGAATGAAAACCGGTTTCACCAATGCCGCCGGATATAACATCATCACCTCCGCCCAGCGCGACGGCAAACGCGTCATCGCCGTAACGATGGGGCACAACTCCGCCAAGGAACGCGACCGCCACGTCGCCCGGATGATGGACAAAGGGCTGAAACGTCTGGCATTAAATGACAAGTTCCAGAATACCAACATGTACGCCAGCCTGGACGAGAAAAAACTGGAAACCGCCGAAGAAACCAAAGTAGCCGATAACGGTGAAACTTCTTGGGATATCTCGTCTCGCGAAACTGCCGAAAACGTAAAAAAACTGGAAAAAGACAACCGACAGGAAACTCCCGACCAATGGGGAATCCAAATCGGGGCTTTTTCCAACTATGCCAAAGCCCGCAGCTACGCGCTGAAAATTAAGAAAGCCGCCCGTAAACTGGCCGATAAAGAAATAGATATCGAACCGGTCGCCAACGGTTCGGCCGTCATCTATCGCTCCAAAATCATCGGCTTTGCCAAATCAGATGCGGATAAAGCTTGCAAAAACTTGAAAAAGAAGAACAAGTCTTGTATCGTAGTTGCCGTAAGAACCGACAACCAACTTGTTTTAGCTAACAGTCAATACTAATGGATAATTCAAAAAAAGCACATATAATCGTTGTCAGCAACGAAAAAGGCGGAACCGGAAAATCGACGATTTCCATGCATCTGGCCATCAAACTGCTTCAGGAAGGTTTTTCCGTTGCCACGATTGATATGGACGGACGACAGGGAACCCTCTCCAGATATATCGAAAACCGCCAGAACTTCTGCGAAAAAAACAAATTGGCTTTGCCGATTCCCGTTCATTACAAGTTTGAACCGCAGGAAAATTATTCGCTGATTCCCGCCGACCGCGGCCGGGTTGACCATGAAATCGGCAAATTGATGACGTCTTATGACGCCATCATCATTGATACGCCGGGCAATAAAAACTATCTTTTCGAAGAAGCTCACAAATTTGCCGACACCCTGATTACACCGATATCCGACAGCCTGATAGATCTTAACGTATTGTCGGAAATCGATTTTGACAGCGGTAAAGCCGGCAAGCCCGGACACTATGCCAATTATATCTGGGACGTCAAAAAATACCTGGCCTCGCAAGGCAAAGCTTACCTCAACTGGATTGTTGTCGGCAACAAAATTTCGGCACTGAATTCCCGTAACAAGAATCTGTTTTTCGAATATCTTGAAAAGCTGTCAAAACTGTATGGTTTTCGCGTCTGCCCGGGCTTTAAAGACCGTGTCATCTACAAGGAACTTTTTCTGGAAGGACTCACGGTTCTGGATATGCAGACGGACGAATTAAAGCGCCGCATGAGCGTCTCGCACATTGCCGCCAAACGCGAAATCAGGGCTTTGGCCGAATTTATCTGTCCGGAATAACCGATGAAAGAACTGGCTCTTTTAATGTTTTTTGTCGGCTGCGGTTATGCGCTGGCAAAATTAATCGAACGTTTCTCTCCTGCCGACGGCCGGCGGATATTTTTTGCCATTCCTTCTCAGGCCTCTTTCAATGTTCTTTGGGGATTTGTTTTTTACCTCGGCTTTGCCGCACTCGTCATCCACCACCACCATTGGCTCCGCCTGCTTTTCGCTCTGACGGCCGTTTGCCTTTTGGGAATTATCCTGTATCGCCGGGAACTGTCCCGCTCCGTCAGTGCCCCGGAGGGACGAAAATTTACCGGCCGCCTGGAAAAAGCCCTCCTCCGCCAGCAGCAGGAAGACCGGCGTCTTAACCGAAGCTATTCCCGCACCGAAGCTTTGTCGGTTCTCGGTCTGCCCGCCGCCACGTCTGCCAACAGCCCGTTGCCGGCACAAAGAATGAAAATGCTGGATACACTCAACCAAACCGCAAACCTGCCTTACCTCGGCGACCTGCTGCCGCAGCTTCAAACCGCCCTTCCCCTGAAATAACGGTTATTAATAACTATGTTTAGGCTTGAGTTTACCTGCGAAGGTGCTAAACTCCGGTTATAAATTTTATGTCAGACAACAAAGGATGAGCGATGATTAAAACAATTTCGACCACGCCCTATAACGACCAGAAAATGGGAACGGCCGGCCTGCGGAAAAAATCCCGGGTCGCCATGCAGCCGAATTATGTTGAAAACTTTATGCAAAGCATTTTCAACACCATCGGCAAACTGGATGACAAAACATTTTTGGTCGGCGGCGACGGACGCTTTTACAATGACGTTGCTATTCAAAAAATCATCAAAATGGCCGCGGCCAACGGCGTCAAAAAGCTGGTTATCGGCCAAAACGGTTTTATTTCCACCCCCGCCGGCTCTCATGTCATTTTAAAAAACAAACTTGACGGCGGTTTTGTTCTCTCTGCGTCACACAACCCCGGCGGCCCGGACGGCGACTTCGGCATCAAATATTCCAACCAAACCGGCGGACAGGTTCCCAGCTCGGTAACCGATAAGATTTATGAAAACACCAAATCAATCCGCGAATATAAAATCTGCGACATTGCCGATATCGACCTCTCACGGCTCGGACGACAGAATGTCTGCGGTATGGAAATTGAAATTATCGACCCCGTTGTTGACTATGTGAATATGATGCAGGAAATTTTTGATTTGCCGGCCATCAAAAAGCTTTTTGCCAACGGTTTCACCATGTGCTTTGATGCCATGAACGCCGTCACCGGCCCTTATGCCGTTCGCATTTTTGAAGAATTGCTCGGTGCCCGAAAAGGCAGTGTCGTTCATGCTCGCCCGCTTCCCGATTTCGGCGGCCTGCACCCTGATCCCAATCTTGTTTACGCCAAAGAACTGGTTGACCTGATGTTCTCCGATGAAGCGCCTGATTTCGGCGGTGCCAACGACGGTGACGGCGACCGCAATATGATTTTGGGCAAAAAGTTTTTCGTAACTCCGTCAGACAGTCTGGCCATTCTGACCGACAACTATAATCTGATTCCCGCTTACAAAAACGGTATTTACGGCGTCGCCAAATCTGCCGCCACCTCAACGGCCGTCAGCCGTGTCGCCAAAGCGCATGACATCGGCTATTACGAGGTGCCTACCGGCTGGAAATACTTCGTCAATTTGATGGATTCCCGCCGGATCACTTTCTGCGGTGAAGAAAGCTTTGGCACCGGCTCGGCGCATATCCGCGAAAAAGACGGCATCTGGGCCATACTTTTCTGGCTGAACATCATTGCCGCCACCGGCAAATCGGTCGAAGAAATTACCGTCGAACATTGGAAAAAATACGGCCGCAGTTACTATATGCGTTTTGACTTTGAAGGGCTGGACACCGCCGTGGCCGACAAATTTATGGCCGACCTTGAAGCCAAACTGCCGACGCTCAACGGCAAAATTTACAACGGCTACACTGTCTCCGAAGCTGCACCCTTCGTCTATAACGACCCGGTGGATCATTCTTCCACCCAAAACGGCCTGATTGTCAAATTTGCCGACGGTTCCCGTATTGTGTACCGCCTGTCCGGAACCGGCTCCAGCGGTGCCACCCTGCGCGTTTACCTTGAAAAATACGAGCAAAACAAGCTTGACGAAGACCCACAGAAAATGTTGCAGCCGATTTTGGAAATTGCCATGGACATTGCCGAAATCACATCTCGTACCGGAAAACAGCATGCCGATGTCATCACCTAGAAAACTGACATCCGCTTTATTGCTGGCGGCGCTTGTCTTTCCGATAAGCGCTCATGCCGGTTTATACGGCTTTGATGAAGCACATCCCTATACTCCGGAAGAAAAGCTGCTGAGCATCGACGTACCGCCGCACTCGATAAAAAATTATCGTGACCTGCTGCGCGAAAACGTTATAGCTCTTTCAAACTATGCCAAAGCCAACCGGCCGGATTTCCAGATAATGGTCCATGAGGGGCAGGATCTGCTCACCCGCAGCCTGTGGGAATATCACTTGGACGGCTACCTGAAAGCGCACAACAACGGTGAAGACGTGTCCGACCCGTCTTTTTTGCTGAATTTGAAACAAACCTCACCCGAATTCGAACCTTTGGTCGGCGGAAGATCGGCCAAATATCTCAAATCAATTGACGCCGTTGTCGTCAACAATCATTTTTGCCAAAAGTTTCCGCTTAATCCGGTCATTGTTCAAAACGGAATAAAAGCTTTTTCCGTTGACCTTTGCCCTAACGGCCGCGCGTTCGACCGGGCGATAAGCGCCTCGTTGAAAGAGAAAATTCCCTTTTACGGCTTTCTTCGCAGCGACAAAGCTTTCCGCAAAATTGCCGCTCAGCCGATTATCAAAGAAAATGCCGAAAACATCTTTGACCTGAAATCGGCCCAAAATATCTCATTCCTGCTTAAAGACGACCTCTATGCCGATAAAAACGATTTCATTGAAGCCGTCCGAGCTTCCAATTATGACGTTGTCGTCATTGAACCTTATTTTCGGCAGCGCCAGCCTTTTACGCCGGAAGAAATCAATGCAATGAAATACAAAAAAAACGGCACCCGCCGGCAGCTGCTAGCCCGTTTCAGCGTTACCGAAGCCAAAGACACCGATTATTATTGGAACAACAGTTGGAAAATCGGCTCTCCCGACTGGCTGGTCCGCGCCTCTTTCGTTGAACCGCGCGGAGTAATAACCCGTTATTGGGACAATGAGTGGAAAAACTATATGTCCCGTTATTTTCAGGGAATTATCAAATCCGGCTACGACGGCGCTTTTCTTACCGGATTGGAAAACCACCGCTACTTTGAAAACTTAACCCCGCTTGAATAGGATCCGCACATGAATGAAGTTGAAGTCCTGGATATTTCCCGCGAAGCGATTTTCACACTGGTAAAAGTGGTTACGCCAGTTTTGCTGGTTGCGCTGTTTATCGGCCTGATCGTCGGCATTTTTCAGGCTCTGACGCAAATTCAGGAAATGACGCTGGCTTTCGTTCCCAAAATTCTCGGTGTGTTTGTCACCATCATCTTGCTTTTCCCTTTCATGCTGAATCAGATGCAAATGCTGACTGACACCCTGTTTGACAAGATAATCAACGGCGGTTGACAATGGCTCAGCTTCTTAATCAGGAAATCTTCAAATTCATTCTCGTCTTTCTGCGCATCGGCTCGGCAATTATGTTAATGCCGGGTTTTTCAGCCTCTTATGTCAATATGCGCCAGCGCCTGTCGATTGCCCTTGCCGTCAGTGTCGTATTGGTTCCGTTTCTGAATGATCAGCTGCCGCCTCAGCCTTCCGACCTGCCGGACGCAATAAAAATGTATTTGTTTGAAATCACTTACGGCGTTTTCTTCGGGTTAGCCATGCAGATTTTATTCTCCGCTCTGAGTCTTTGCGGCAACTTTATCGGCCAGGCCATCGGCTTTTCCAACGCTCAGATTTTCGATCCCGCCTTTCAAACCCAAAGCATCGTAATTGAAACCTTCCTGAGCGTTTTGGCCCTGACCGTCATTTTCATTACCGATATACACCACCTGATGCTCAGCGCCGTAATTGACAGTTACCGTCTGTTTCCGGTCGCCTCATCCCTGCCGGTCGGCGATTTCTCCGACTACATGAGCCAAACTCTGAACCAAAGTTTTATCATGGGCTTCAAAATCGGCTCGCCGTTCATTGCCTTCTCGCTTGTTTTTTATGTCGGCATGGGACTGGTTTCACGCCTGATGCCGCAGTTAAACATTTTCTTTTTGTCCCTCCCTCTGCAAATTTATCTGGGACTGGGACTGCTGTTCATCACCACTCCGATCATGATCCTCTGGTTTCTCAAATACTATGAAGAGGGTCTGTTGCGGTTTGTACGTTAAAAAGGAGGAATCATGGTTGCCGAAGACGACGACGAAGCCTCCAAAACAGAAGAACCGTCGGAACGAAAAATATCCAAGGCCAAAGAGGAAGGCGATGTTGCCCTCTCTCAAGACGCCAAAAGTTTTCTGATGCTGCTGGGCATGCTCTTCGTCGTCTGGCTTTTACTGCCGATTCTGATGAAATGGTTCTATCAGCTCTCTCTCCCTTTCATTGAAAATCCGGAGTCCATTCCCACCGATGCCCGGCACATCCGCCTGCTGCTGATTCATGTAGTGCTCGGGTTATTTAAAATTCTTGCAATTCCCTTTGCCGTTTTCATGCTGCTCGGCGTTTTCGCCAGCATCGCCCAGACCGGATTTGTTTTTGCCCCCAAAAAGCTGGAACCCGACTGGAACAAACTTAACATTTTTGCCGCCCTGCCCAAATTCATCAATATGAAAAAAATCGTCGAAAGTTTAAAAGGCATCGTTAAAATCACCGTCATTGCGTTCATCTCGATTCTCGTCATCCGTCCTTATCTCGACAAAGCCAACCTGATGCCCACCATGGAAACGACGGCGATTTTAGCTTTTATTCATAAAGTTGTGGTATTATTGATTTTTACCGTGGTTATTGCCGTTCTGGTTATTGCCGTTGCCGACTTTGCCTACCAGAAATATACGCATTTGAAAAAACTGCGCATGACCAAACAGGAAGTCAAAGACGAATATAAACAAATGGAAGGTGATCCGCTGGTTAAATCGCGCATCCGCCAGATTCGTATGGAACGCGCGCGCCACCGTATGATGGATGCCGTTCCCCGCGCCGATGTGGTAATTGTCAACCCGACGCATTATGCTGTTGCGCTGGAATATAAAATGGATAAAATGGATGCGCCGGTGGTTGTTGCCAAAGGTTTGGACAACATCGCCCTGAAAATCCGCGAAATTGCGGAAGAAAACGAAGTCCCGGTGGTTGAAAACCCGCCTTTGGCCCGTGCTTTGTTTGCTTCCGTTGAAATTGACCAGATGATTCCGTCTGAACACTTTAAAGCCGTTGCCGAGGTTATTGGATATGTTATGCAGCTTAAGAACCCCCAGACCCGATAAATTGCTCCAAAAGCGGTTGATTTGGCTGGCCTATGCCCTTATCGGGCTGACCGTTGCGCTGGTTTTGTTTTTGATGTATCCGGAATATCGGCTTCTGTTGGTGTTTACTTTTATTCTCACCACCGTCTGCTGCCTGCTGCAAACGATTAAAACCATTACCGCCGCCGAAGAAGCCATTACATACGGCGGATTCGCCAACGAAATCATCCGCAACGATGATGAAATCATCCGCATTGACAATCCTGACGGCGAACCGGTACTGCAAAACGAAGCGGCGGAAGAAATGTTTCACGGAGAAGCCCTGCTCGCCTATCTGGAAAAACATCTCTCGGCACAGGATGCCAACCGCACTGCCTTTCATCGACTGAAAGCCGCCTGTGCTGACCTGACGCGGGAAAAAGTAACACTGGCTCTCAATCAGCGTCACGATGACGCTAAAATATTCGCCTCCGAAGAATGGTTTACCATCAGCGTCAAACCGCTTTACCTCAAAAAAACCGACATTTTCGAAGGCCGCTTTTCTGTCAAAGCCATCAAAAAATACACCTACCTGCTCTGGCGTATAGAAGACATCACCGCCCGCAAGAATATGGAACAGGTTTTTCAGGAAGAACGCAAATCCCTGCACGACTTTTTGGATTACCTTCCCGTCGGGCTCTATACTTGCAACGAAGATTACCGCATTGAATATTGCAATCATGCCTTTGCCAACTCTCTGGGGTATGACCGGGAAGAAATCACCGGCGAAAATCTCTGGCGTTTTCTGAGCCCCCACAGCGAACTGCCGGCCAAACAGCCTCTTTGGCGCGGTAACCTTTACCTCATCGGCGCCGACAATGAAAGCAAGGAATACTTTGTGGCGCAGGAAAGCTTCCGCGACGATAAAAACATCAAATTCCGCGGCGCCACGGTCAAAGACATCCCCTCCGACCGTGATCTGAAACAAAATCTGGAGCACTCGCTGGACGAAATCAGCTGGCTGTTTAATTTTGCCCCTGTCGGCATAGCCTTTGTCTCGCCGGAAGGAGAAATAAAAGACTGCAACGCTGCCGTTGAAAAATTCCTTGACCGCAGCAAACCGCAAATCATCAACCACCGCATTTTTGACTATATCAGGGCGGAAGACGTCGAAATCCTGAAACGGGAAATTCGTGCCGTCAACGGCACTTCCCAGCTTTCCAAAGCGCTGGACGTTCACATAACTCTGGATAAAATCGAACGCATTGCCACCGTTTACCTCAGTCCGATGCAGAAGCTGCATTCCACCCACCCGGAACAAATCGACGGCATTGTCATTTACCTGATTGATGCCACTCAGCAGAAAAACCTTGAAATGCAATTTGCCCAGGCTCAAAAAATGCAGGCTATGGGACAGCTGGCCGGCGGCGTTGCCCACGACTTCAACAACCTTTTGACCGCAATGATCGGCTTCTGCGATCTGTTGTTGCAGCGGCACGGCGTCGGCGACCCCTCGTTTACCGATTTAATCCAAATCAAACAAAATGCCAACCGTGCGGCCGGACTGGTGCGTCAGCTGCTGGCCTTTTCACGCAAACAGCCGCTGAAACCGAAACTGATTGACGTAACCGAAAATTTTGTTGAACTCAGCCATATGCTCAAACGCATTCTCGGCGAGCAGATTACCCTCAAATTCTGCCATGGCAGCGATTTGGGCTTTATCAGGGTTGACCCCGTCCAATTTTCACAGGTTATCATTAATCTGGCCGTTAATGCCAAAGACGCCATTAACGGCAACGGCACACTCACGATTGCCACCCGTGTTGAAACGCTGGCTGCGCCTTACCAATTCGGCACCGACACCATAAAACCCGGCGAATTCGTCGTAATCGACGTCACCGATACCGGCTGCGGCATTCCTAAAGAAAATCTGAGCCGGATTTTTGAACCTTTCTTCTCCACCAAACAAAACATCGTCGGCTCCGGCACCGGCCTCGGCCTTGCCATGGTTTACGGCATTGTCCGCCAGACCGAAGGTTTCATTAAAGTAAACAGCATCCTCGGCAAGGGAACGACTTTCTCAATTCACCTGCCCCGCTTTGACAGCAATGCCGACGAGGACGAAATCCCGGATCAGGACGCCAAGGAACCGATTACCGCCAAAGACGGCACTCCCGTGCTTACCGTCCGGGAAAAGCGCACGTCGCCGGTTGCCGTTAACCAGAAACTGATTTTCGGCCTCAACGTCTCAGCCATTGACCGCGGACAAAACACCGGGCCGCAAGACGAAAATATCCGTATTCTGTTTGTTGAAGACGAGGATTCGGTTCGCACTTTTGCCATGCGGGCGCTGAAAAAGAAAGGCTATGAAGTAATCGGTTGCAATTCCGCCGAAAATGCGCTAGAGCAGTTAGAAAAAGACACCGCTTTTAATCTCCTGATTACCGATATGGTCATGCCGGGAATGAGCGGTGCCGAACTTGCCGGCATTGTCCGCCGCAAAATACCGGCAATCAAAATCATTTTGGCCTCGGGCTATTCCGAAGAGATTGCCCGCCGCGAACTTGCCTCCTCACAGGACTTTGAGTTCATGGCCAAACCGTTCAGCCTCGGCGACCTGACCAAAAAGGTTTTTGACGTTTTGAATCAAAAATAGGAAAAAAGATGAACAACGCAAATCTGACCGGACAGCTTCCCTTCGAATTTACTCCCGAACCATACCTGGGAAAAGAGGATTTTATGGTTGCCGCCTGTAATTATGAAGCATTCAAACTGGTTGATGCCTGGCCGGACTGGCCCTTTTTCGCCGTTTGCATTTATGGTCCCGAAGGCTGCGGCAAAACGCACTTGGCCACTATGTTTGCCCACAATGTCGCCAATCTGACGCACTGGCCGTATAAAATCCCCGCCATACGCGCAAAAGATATAAACTTTGAAACGCTGCAACTCTTTGACATCTGCCGGTGTTTAATTGTGGAAGAATTAAGCGAAGAGGTTGATAACGAGGCGCTTTTTCATTTATACAATCATTATCGCAATGAAGGCGGAAACATTCTTTTCACCGCCCGTCAGGCTCCGGCACGCACACACTTTGCACTCCCTGACCTGCAATCGCGGATGAATATTGTCCCCTCCGTCGCGATAAACGAACCCGATGACGAAATGCTTTCGGCCCTGATACTTAAATTGTTTACCGACCGCCAGATAATGGTCGCTCCGGAAATAATCGGTTACATTATTTCCAACATGCAGCGTTCCTTCGCTTATGCCCGTAAACTGGTGGCCGAAATCGACAGCATTTCACTGGCCCGCAAAAGAGCCGTCTCAATTGCCATTGTCAAAGAGGCGCTCAGCGTTTTAAACGATAACCACCAGGGCGAACTTTTCGCCTGAAGAAAGACTAACCATGCTCAAACGCCTTCTGACTTTTTTGAAACGTCCGTTTTTCTTTAACGTTGACAGCCTCCGCTTCAATCTTGTTTATTCACTGCTGACCGTTGTTCTTTACAATGCCGTTTTTTTCAAACATGCGGCGGAATACCAATCAGGCTTTCTGTTTTTGGGCTGCGTGTTTGTTTGCATCTGGATGACGCTCTTCATTGCCGTTTCGCTGCTGTTTCACAAACACACCCGTAAACCGCTGGCCGTCACCTTATGCCTGCTCAATGCCCTCGCCTTTTACTTTATGTTTATTTATAACGCGGCTCTGGATAAAATTATGTTTCTGAACGTCCTGCAAACGGATGTTTATGAGGTACGTGACCTGCTCAGCCCGAAACTGATTTTGATTATGCTGTTCTTCGGCATCTTTCCGGCCTGGCTCATCTGCAAAACCCGGGTTTCTCCGACGCCGCTGAAACGGCAGTTTGCCGCCGCCGGCGGGGCCGTCGCCCTGATTGCGGCAATCATGCTCGGCAATTTTGCCGCAACCGATGCCTTTCTCCGCAGCAACCGCAATTTGCGTTATTACCTGACGCCCTCAAATTATATCGGTTCAATCATTTCCGTAATCAAAATCAAAGCGCGCCCTTTGCCTGATTTGGTTAAAATAGCGGAAGACGCCACCCTGAACCGCTACTGGAAAAACGACAAGAAAAATCTCTTTGTCTTCGTTATGGGTGAAACCGCCCGGGCAGCCAACTTCTCGCTGCGCGGCTATGAACGTCCGACCAATGCGCCGCTGACGCCTTACCTCAAAGACATCGTCTATTATAAGCAGACATTCTCCTGCGGCACCTCAACCGCCGTCTCTGTCCCCTGCACTTTTTCCGCCGGCGGGCAGAAAGGCTTTGTTCCCGGCACGGAGGCTTACACCGAAAACCTGCTCGACGTTCTGGAAAAAGTCGGCTATAAAGTTCTGTGGCGTGAAAACAATACCGGCTGTCAAAACGTCTGCGACCGGGTTGAGCTGGAAGATCCCTGTAAAACCGGAAAGTTCTGCCTGGACGAGGTAATGCTTGACAATCTGGCAGAAAAAGCCGACAGCTATAACCGCGATGCCTTTATTGTTCTGCACCAGCGCGGCAGTCACGGACCCGCTTATTCGGAACACTACCCGCCGGAAGCCGAACTCTACAAACCGGTCTGCCACCAGAAAGATTTTCCTTATTGTCCGCAGCAGTCTTTGGTAAACGTTTATGATAACAGCGTTTACTATACCAGTATGTTTTTGGCCAAGACGATAGACCTGCTGTCTTCTCTCTCTGACCGTTACAACACTGTTCTCATTTACATTTCCGACCACGGTGAATCTCTCGGCGAAAACGGAATGTTCCTGCATTCCGCTCCATACAAAACCGCGCCGCTGGTTCAAAAAGACATCCCGTTTCTGGTCTGGATGCCCGATTCCTTTGCCCGCGACTTCCAAATTGACAAAGCCTGTCTGCAGCAACAGGTCGATAAACCGCATTCTCAGGACAACATTTTTCACTCCGTTCTGGGGCTGAGCGGCATCAAAACCGGCCTTTATAACCCGGAACTGGATATCTTTGCCCGCTGCCGCCGCAAGTAATCAATTATTAAATATTTTGCTTGTATAATTTTCTAAATTGATTTATATACCTCCAGGAATGTATATAATTAAAAGGAAATTCAGACAACAATGGCCAGACGAACCAAAGAGGAAGCCCAGCAAACCCGGGAAACCATATTAATGGCTGCCCTCGATATGTTTTGCGATAAAGGCTATTCCAGAACAACCTTTGATGAAATCGCCAAAAAAATTAACCTGACCAAAGGCGCCGTTTATTGGCATTTCAGAAACAAACCCGATATCATCAAAGCGCTGATTATCGAGGCTTTTGAACGCAATCAGACGGCTATTAACCATGAAATATCCGAGGTTAACACGCTGGATGATTTGCTGCGTTACTTTAAGTATGCGGCCCAAATTGTCAAAACCGCCCCGATGTTCCGCAAATTTTTATTTTTCGTCATGTACCAGATGGAATGGTCGGAGGGCCTGTTCAACACGCTCAACATTTCCGGCCCGATAAACCAGATTATCAATTTTCATCAGGAACTGATTGCCAAAGTGCTCATCAACAGCAAAGAAAACGGCGACATCAGCCCGGAGACAGACATTCAGACCACAACAAAAATTCTTTATGCATTGTGGGACGGAATCCTTCATCAGGCCATCAGCAAAAATTATACCGGAGATTTTCCGTCTCTGGCAGAACAAAGTTTTCAGCTCATATTCAAATCATTAAAGACTAAAAAGGATAACTAACATGCAGGTTGTAACAATAAAAAAACGTACAATCATCCGTCAGACCGCCATTCTTCTGCTTTGCGGTGCTGCCGGTTGGTATCTGAAAGGAAAATTGTCCCCTCAGGTTCCGATGATGAGCATGAGCGGCGGTGACCCTTATGTCTTGGTTCAGGGAATTGAAAAACAGGACATTTCCCCCAAAAAGAATTTTATCGGCCATGTTGAGGCAATTAACAGCGTCGATTTGCGCCCTCAGGTTACCGGATATGTCGAAAAAGTTCTGTTTCAGGAAGGCTCGCTGGTAAAAGAAGGCGACATATTGTTTGTTATTGAACAAAAACGTTATCTGGCCACATTGGAGCTGCGCGAAGCCGAACTGGCCAGTGCCAAAGCCAACCTGGTCAAAACCGAACGCGATTATAAACGCCAGAAATCCTTAAGCAGCCAAAACTACGCTTCCAAAGCCACGCTTGACACCTCCGAAAGCAACTTTCTGCAGGCCAAGGCCGCGGTAAAACAGGCCGAAGCCAATCTGGAACTGGCTAAAATCGATATGGGTTACACCGAGATTAAAGCGCCGTTCACCGGCTATATCGGTAAGGCTCTGGTAACCGAAGGAAACTACGTCAATGCTTCAACCCAGACGCTTGCCCGCATTGTCCAGACCGACCCGATTCGGGTTGCTTTCTCGGTTACCGATAAAGACATTCTCGACATGCGCGCAAAAAATAAAATGGTCGCCCAGGGAAAAGATTCGCCGATAACCAGCGAACTCATCCTCCCCAACGGCAAACGGCTGGTTAACCACCTGAAATCGCGTTTCACCAACAACGAAATTGACACCACCACTGCCACAATTGCTATCTACACCGAATACAGCAACGAAGAAAACTGGCTGATTCCCGGAGCCTATGTTCAGGTTCTCCTCGGTGATAAAGAAAGCAAACTTGCGACTTTAATTCCTCAGGCGGCTGTCGCTCAGGATGAACACGGCAACTACGTTATGGTTGTCAACAAAGACAGCATTGCCGAACAGCGCCGGGTTGTCCTCGGTGATGTTATGGGTGACAAACAGATTGTCAAAAGCGGCTTGAACGATGACGACAAAGTCATTATCCAGGGCTTGCAGAAAGTCCGCACCGGACAAAAAGTAAAAGCCGATTTGGTAACTCCGACGGAAGGTAAATAAGAATGTTCTCCAGAGTATTCATTGAAAGACCGCGTTTTGCGATGGTAATTTCCATCGTTCTGACACTGGCCGGTCTTATCTCGGTATTCTCTTTGCCGATATCGCTTTATCCTGAAATTACGCCGCCGATGGTTGTGGTCAGTGCCTCCTATCCCGGCGCCAGTGCCGAGGTTATTTCCAAAACCGTCGGTATTCCGCTTGAACAGGAAATCAACGGTGTTGAAAACATGCTTTACATGGATTCGACCTCCGAAAACTCCGGTTCTTATTCGCTCAGCATCACCTTTGCCATCGGCACTGACCCGGATATGGCACAGGTTAAAGTGCAAAACCGCATTCAGCAGGCTCTTTCCAAACTGCCGGAATCCGTTCAGCGCCAGGGTTTGACCGTTAAACGCCGTTCCTCCGACACGCTGGGCTTTCTCACCGCCTATTCGCCGAACAAAACGCATGACAGAATGTTCCTCAGCAACTACGTCCAAAACAACATTAAGGACAACCTGAGCCGCGTCAACGGCGTCGGTGAAGTTCAGGTACACGCCTCACCGCTGAGCATGCGCGTTTGGCTTAACACCGATAAACTCACAGCTTTAAACCTGCCGGCGTCAAGCGTCATCTCCGCCATTGAAGGACAAAACTACCAACCGTCCCTCGGTTCCGTCGGCTCCATGCCCGGCGACGGCACCCAGCAGATGACTTACACCCTGCAAACTCAGGGACGTATCAACGAGGTCGAAGACTTCCAGAATATTATCGTCCGTACGGCGGAAGAAGGCGGTATCGTTTACCTTAAAGACGTTGCCCGAGTTGAAGTCGGCGTTGAAAATTATGACGTTGAATCCACCTTGGACGGCAGCCCGTCAGTCGCCATCGCGGTAAACCTGCTTTCCGGCGCCAATGCCCTGGAAACCATGACCGCATTGAAAGCCGAACTGCAGCGGTTGTCGCAGTACTATCCGGAAGATTTCCAAATTGACGTCACCTATGATGCAACCAAATACATCAGCGCCTCAATTGACGAAGTGGTTTATACGCTGATTTTGACCTTTATTCTGGTTATCGGCGTCTGCTACCTCTTTTTGCAGGACTGGCGGGCAACGCTGGTTCCCTCGCTGACCATTCCGGTTTCGCTGTTTGCCACCTTTGCCGTTATGCTGGCACTGGGTTACAGTATTAACATGCTGACCCTGTTCGGCTTGGTACTGGCCATCGGTCTGGTGGTGGACGATGCGATTGTAGTGGTCGAACGCGTGCTTTATCTGATGGAAACCGAGAACCTCTCGCCGAAAGAAGCCACCATTAAAGCAATGGAACAGGTTTCCAGCGCCGTTATCGCAACCACGCTGGTGCTGTTGGCCATTTTCGTTCCGGTCGGTTTCCTCGGCGGTATTACCGGACGTATTTACCAGCAGTTTGCAATTGCCATTTCAACGGCGGTCTTCTTCTCGTCCGTCAACGCTCTGACCCTGTCTCCGGCGCTGTGCGCGACCATGCTGAAACCGTTAAAACCGTATCAAACCGGTCCGTTGTTCTGGTTCAACCAGGTTTTAAACAAATCCCGTGACCGCTATGCCGGCATTGTCGGTATCGTCGGCCGCAAAGTCAGCGTCGTTGCCCTGCTGCTCGGCATGTTGATTCTGGCCAATATGTTCTTCCTGAAAATAAGCCAGACATCATTTATCCCCAATGAAGATCAGGGTGCCATCTTTGCCAACATCCAGCTGCCGGAAGGCGCTTCCATGGAGCGTACCCGCAAACTGGTTGCGCAGATTTATCCCGAAATCAAAAACGAACCGGGCGTTGCCAACGTCATGAGCATTGTCGGCCACTCCATTCTGGGCGGCGGCGGTGAAAACGTCGGTTTCTCGGTCATCGTTCTAGAACCGTGGGATAAACGAACCGATCCGAACTTGCATTCCACCGCCATCATGAACCGGATTAAAGCCAAACTCTCCGGAATTCCCAGCGCCGACATTAACTTCTTCGAGCTGCCGGCCATTCCGGGTCTGGGTTCCAGCGGCGGTATGGACTATCGTCTGCAATCGCTCGACAGCACCGACGCCTCGGTGCTTGACGCAGCCCTGCAGGGCGTTCTCCAAAAGATGAACACCATGCCGGAAGTCCAGTATGCATTCACCACCTACACCTCTAAAACGCCGCAGATTTATATCACCATCGATAAAAAGAAAGCGGAAAGCATGGGTGTCCCCATCGGCAACATTTACACCCTGCTGCAAAACTATCTGGGCTCCAGCTACATCAACGACGTAAACTTCGGAACTCAGGTTAACAAGGTGTATGTCCAGTCTGACTGGCCGTTCCGCAAAGACATTGAATCGATTAAGGATTTGTATGTCCAAAACAAAGACGGCCAAATGGTTCCGCTGGGAAGCGTAATTAACCTGAAAAAGATATTGGGGCCGCGCTCGGTTGACCGCTACAACCAATATCCGTCCGCTTCCATTAATGCTTTCCAGTCACCGGCCGTCAGTACCGGTCAGGCCATGGCTGCCGTTGAAAACATGAAACTGCCGAAAGGCTTCAGTTACGAATGGTCCGGCATGAGCTACCAGGAAAAACAGACTCAGGGACAGATCGGCTACATCATCGCTCTGGCAATTACGTTCGGTTACCTGTTCCTGGTTGCCCAGTATGAAAGCTGGTCAACGCCGCTGCCGGTATTGACCTCGGTAACCGTGGCCATGCTCGGCGCCCTGACCGGATTGTTCATTACCGGCCTCTCTCTGAGCATCTACGCCCAGCTGGGTCTGATTTTGCTCGTCGGTCTGGCCAGTAAAAACGCCATTCTGATTGTCGAGTTCTCCAAAGAAGAACGTGAACGAGGCTCATCAATTGTCAAAGCGGCAATTGTCGGCACCAAAGAACGGTTCCGTGCCGTTCTGATGACAGCGTTCACTTTCATTCTCGGCGTGCTCCCGATGATTGTCGCCACCGGTGCCGGTGCGGCCAGCCGTATTGCCATCGGCGTACCGGTATTCTACGGTATGCTGGTCGGTACCGCTGTCGGCCTGATTGTCATCCCGCTGCTTTACATTTTGTTCCAAACCATGCGTGAAGCAACTTACAACTGGCGGAAGGACAAATAGCCGTAAAAAAAATCCCCGGGAAACCGGGGATTTTTTTATAAACGATTAAAGCTCTGCTTTCAGCTTTTCTTCCATTTCTTTAAGATATTTATCCCGCTCCTGCCGTTCCTTAAACTTTTCGCACATGTCCCATTGCATTTTATAGCTGGTCAGGGTGTCCAGTTTAGCCTGCTCGGCATCAACGGCTCTGATCATCTCGTCCAAAATCGGCTGCAAACGGAACTGATAATATTTATAAAGCATTTCCACACCTTGCTGTGACTGCTCCGGCGAAGGAACCTTAATTCCCTTAACGTCGGCAATCGCATTCCGCAGCGCCTTATCCGCCAGCGGCAGAAAATAGTCCAGTGCCAGCTTGTTAATCCGCTGATGAACCTGCTCATGCCTGATAACGACCGAAAATTTGCACAAATCGTCTTTATATTCTTTCGCCACATAAATCATCGGCTTCTGATATCCCAGAAACACTTCAACCTCATCCGGCAAAACACAGGTCGTATAATCGTCAATCTTTTTGACTTTCGCCTTAACCCAAATTGACGAAGACAGGCTTCGCGTGGCATAACCGACCGTCAGCCAGCCGGGCTCTTTCTGCGCATGGGCATTCTGGTTAACCGTGGACAAAGGCTGTGACAGGTCATGCACCAACTTGCCGTAGGAAGATTTAAAGGTAATTTTCGGCATCGGATTAATTGCATCGCAGGAAATAAATTCGCCGTAACTCCAGGCTCCGGCACAACCGCCGCCGCATACCCAACAAAACGCTGCCGCCGGCAGCAACCATCTTTTCATCAGTTTCCCCTTCCGGAGATTGAAAACAACTGCTTTTCAGTTTATTATCTCTTTCTTAAAATTTATTTACTATACTGCCGCATGAAAGGAAGGGATCATGAAAAGTATTTTAATTTTACTGCTGACATTTTTCTCCGCCTTCCCGGCTGCAGCTCAAAATCCGGATAAAAATATTGAACAGCAATATAAAGATGCCGGAATCAAAGATGCCGAGATTCTGCAAAAAGTTTATGACAAACTCCATAAACCGCTTTACCAGCAGGCCTACGACGATTACCTGCAAGACCTTGACTATATTGCCGAACACGGCGTTGCTCCCGACAACGAAGCCCTGTATCGCGACTTGCTGGCCCGCAACAGCGACGAAAAATTTATCTATTCGCAAACCGAAGCCGACCGGCACCAATTTTTTAACGTTTATCAAAATTTCAATTAAATCGCCTCACAAACTCTGATTGACGGCGAAGAATATTTACATTAAGCTCTTGGGTAAAATATTAGCGATATAGATATATTATGTTTAATTCAAAAATTCAGAAAAGATGAAAACGGCTATGTTTATTTTCTGCCTTGTCACGGCAGTCTGCAGCTTGCTCTTCGTCCATTTTATGCTGACGGAGGTCTCTTCCGCCTGGCGATGGATATTTATCATTCCCGGCATTATTTCCGCCTTTTTCTACGGATGCTGGTCATGGCGTTTCCGCCCGTGGCATAAAACTTATGCCTGCTGAAACAAAAAAAATCCCCCGGACTCTCGCCCCGGGGATTTTTTATAAAACAGACATTATTCTGCTAAATCTGTATTAACAGTCCATTGTCCGCAATCTTACCTGTCCCGCCGACGGGTATCGTCAACAGCGGCGTACTGTGCCCAAAATCCAAATTCGCCCAAATCGGCAAATTCTTCAGCTCCCGCTTGGTGGAAACAATATATTCCAGCTGTTCGCGGCTGACTTTTGAACCTTTTTGAAAACGTCCGATAAGAATACCGCTGACATTGGCAAAATCCGGCTGATAAATCAACGCCTGCAAATTGCGCTCAAAGGCCAGAATGTCCGACCCTTCGGTATCCTCAACAAACAAAATCGTATTTTTCACAAATGCCGGACGATATCGGGTCCCCAACAGCAAATCAAATGTTCCGAGATTGCCGCCGATCAGAGTGCCTTCAGCTTCGCCGCCCTGCAGCTGCCAATATCCTTCGTTTTTGATAAAATGGCGGTTTTCCTGATCCAAGAACCACGGATCGTCGCTCCATTCTGCCGACGGCTGCAAACGGTTGACCCGTTCGCCCATCAACATAATCTTCAGATTTTCCAACGTATAGTCTGCCCCCTTCAGCATGCCGACCGAACTGAAATGCGGCCCGGAGAACGTAACCAGTCCTGTTTGCGCATAAATCGCATTCAGCAAAGCGGTAATGTCTGAAAAACCGCAGAAAACTTTCGGATTGGCTTTAATCAGCTCATAATCCAAATACGGCAGCAGCTGATTGGAGTTGGCTCCGCCGATAATCGTAAAGATTGCTTTGACATTTTTGTCGGCAAAAGCTTCATGAATGTCTTCCACCCGGTCACTGACGGAAGACGAACCGAGCATATCCCAGTTGTCATCGGTCGTATGGCGCCCGAAAGTCACTTTCAGCCCCCAGGCCTCAAATCTCTCCTGCGCAATTTTGCGTGCATCCTGACCAATGATTTTAATTCCCCTTGCCGGAGCAATCACTCTGATTTCATCACCGGCGGCTAATTTAGCCGGAATAATTTTTTCCATCTCCAACCTCCTCTGATTAAACTGTTTTTCACAATATAAAACATATTTTATGTTTTGCGAACAAATTTTTATTGCAATCCGTTTCCGATAAATTATTATAAGAACAAAACAAGAACATTTAACGAGTCTTCCCATGCCTTTTGCTTCTGCCGTAACTTATTTTCAGGAACACGATCTTGACTTGAACCGTTATCTGCAGCCGCACCCGCTGTCAACTTATTTTCTGCGCATGGAAGGCAATGCGCTCAGCGGCGCCGGCATTTGCAACGGCGATATCCTGGTGGTTGACCGTTCCCGCAATGCGGCTCCCGGCTGCCTGATTATTGCCGAACTCAACGGTGAACTGCTGGCCCGGCGCCTGCTGTTCAAAGGGAAACATCCCCTGCTCGGCACCGACAACCCGCAATCGCCGCCCTGCCCGCTGCGGGAAGATGACAGCTTTGCTGTTTGGGGTGTCGTTACCTCCGTCATCAGGAAACTGCTCTGATGTTTATGCTGATTGACTGCGACAACTTTTTCGTCTCCTGCGAGCGCATCTTCCGTCCCGGCCTGAAAAATCGCCCGGTTGTCGTTCTCTCCAGCAACGACGGCTGCGTCATCGCCCGCTCTTATGAAGCCAAAGCCCTTGGCATCCCGATGGGAGTTCCGTTTTTTAAGGTCAAATCGTTTCTGGAAAAGCACAACGGCACCTGGCTGTCCTGCAATCATGAGCTCTACAGCAGCATCTCTGCCCGGGTTATGAATCTGATTCGCAGCTATTTCCCCGAAATGGAAATCTATTCGATCGACGAAGCTTTCGTCCGTATTGATGACCGCGAAGATTATATCCGCGTAGCCTTAATGATTCGCCAGGCCGTGCTCAAACAAATCGGCATTTCCGTTTCCGTCGGCATTGCCCCCAGCAAAACACTCTGCAAACTGGCCGGAGACCTTGCCAAAAAACAAAGCGTCGGCAAAATTTTCGCCCTGACAACCCCCGCCGACATTCTTCCCCGGCTGCAACAGCTGGATATTAAAGACGTCTGGGGAATTGGCCGCCACCTGAACAAGAAACTGAATTTTATGGGAATTTTCACCGCTGCCGACCTGGTTAAAGCGCCGCTGAAAATGCTCCGTGCCAAATTCGGCATCACGCTGGAACGCACCGTTCGGGAGCTTAACGGCATCTCCTGCGTTGAAATGGAAGAGGCGGAACATCAAAAAAGCATCCTCTGTTCCCGCAGCTTTGAAAGCGAACTGAACAACTATGAGCAAATCCGTACCGCCATCGCCGAATTCGTCGATTCGGCCGCCCGCCGTTTGCGCGGTCAACAGGCGTTGGCCGGCGGCATTATAACCTTCATCTGCACCAACCGTTTTCGTAACGACCGGCCTCAATACAGCAATTCGCAACTGATATGCCTGCCGGAACCATCCAATAACACGGCCCGATTTCTTCAGGCTATGGACAAAGGGCTGAAACAAATCTATCGTCCCGCTTTCCGCTACAAACGCGCCGGCATCATTTTAACCGACATCCGCGCGGAAGATGACCCGCAGACTGATTTTTTCCAAACGCCGCAGGCCAACCTTAAAGAACGCCGGCTGATGCAGGTTTTTGACGAACTGAACAACCGCATGGGCAAACGCACCGTTTATTTCGGCCTCCAGCCGCCCAAACAGATTTCCTTTGTCAGACACGACTTTTGCTCGCCCTGCTATACCACCCGTTGGAACGAACTCGCCGCGGTCAGATAGCACACCGGTTTGGCATCATTTTTTTAATGGAGACCGTAAGTTTTATTCTCCGGCTCGGAAATTTTCTTGGTACAGAAATACCAGGTGCCGCAGTCACACCCGTCTTGCTTGTTTTTCTCGCTCATAACCTCGCTCAGCGTCGTCGGTGCCGAAACCACCACATCTTCGCCCGGCAGCCAGTCGGCCGGCGTCGAAACCTGATATTTGTCCGTCACCTGCAAAGCCGCCAGCAAACGCTTAATCTCCTGAAAATTACGCCCGGTTGACAGCGGATAATATAAAATTGCCCGAATTTTCGCCTCCGGATCAATCAAAAACACGGCGCGAACCGCTTTTGTATCGCTGACCGACGGATGAATCATCCCGTACTTGCGGGCCACCGCCATTTTCACATCGGCAATCACCGGATAATCAATCTTCACATTTTGTTCGCCGTGAAAGCGGATTTCTTCTTCAATCGACTTCAGCCAGGCCAAATGAGAACTGACACTGTCAACCGATAATCCGACCAGTTCCGCATCCATCTCCCTGAATTCCTCCGTCATCTTGGCAAACGTAAACAATTCGGACGTACAGACCGGCGTAAAATCAGCCGGATGCGAAAACAAAATGACCCACTTCCCCGCATAATCATCGGGAAAACGGATCATTCCTTTCGTTGTCTCCGCCTCAAAGGCGGGAGCTTTGTCGCCGATAAGCGGCATCTGCGCACAAAACTTTTCCTGCAGACGGCCGGATTGCACAAGCTGTTCTGTCATCAAATTTCTCCCTCTCTGTAAATCTGTTAAAAGATGTATAAATAAAAAACCGCATTTCAAGTTATGAAATTTTAATCTTTAGACGGTAAAGTAAGTTATTCAACCAAGGAGAACTGATGAACCTCGATGTCATGATGGCCGTTGCCGGCACACTGCTGATGCTTTGCGTTTACGCTAACCGCATCTCAATGCGTTACGGCATCCCCAGCCTGTTATTATTCCTCAGCCTCGGCATGCTCGCCGGAAGCGACGGCGCCGGCATCCAGTTTTATAATGCCCGGATAGCCAACTATATCGGCACCTTCGCGTTGGCTTTCATTCTTTTCTCCGGCGGTCTTGATACCAAATGGAACGAAGTTCGCCCCGCTTTGGCCCGCGGTTCTCTTCTCTCCACCCTCGGCGTTTTTCTTACCGCTTTGTTTTTATATATCTGCGCTTACTACGTTTTAGGCCTGAGCTTTGAAGTCTCCCTGCTGTTAAGCGTTATTGTTTCCTCCACCGACGCCCCTGCCGTTTTTTCCATTCTCCGCTCTCAGCGGCGGGAACTCAAACCCGGCCTGAAACCGCTGCTTGAATTTGAATCCGGCAGCAACGACCCGATGGCCGTTCTCCTCTCAATGGGCGCCATACATTTTCTGTCCGTTCCCGACTTCAGTATTCCCCACATGCTTGAAAACTTTGTCTGGCAAATGGCCGTGGGGCTGGGAACCGGTTACGGTTTCGGCCGGCTGGCCAGCTATATGCTGTGCCGCTGGACATTGGTCTATCCCGGCCTCTATCCGGTATTCGGCATCAGTACCGTTTTGCTGACATTCAGCCTGACGCAGCTCATCAACGGCAACGGCTTTCTCGCCGTATATATTGCCGGCATCGTCATGGGAAATTACGCTTTTCTCTACCGCCGCCACTTCATCAACTTTCAGGATTCCCTGGCCTGGATTATGCAGATCGGCATGTTCCTGATTCTGGGGCTTCTGGTTAATCCGCATGAACTTCCCGGCGTTTTTCCCATCAGCTTTCTCTGCTCCGTCGCCCTGATTTTCATTGCCCGGCCGCTGGCGGTTTTTCTCTGCCTGCAGCAAAGCGAATACACCACCCGCGACAAGCTTTTCATCAGTTGGGCCGGCTTTAAGGGAGCGGTGCCGATTATTCTGGCCACTTATCCGATGATGTATAATTTTCCCAATTCGGGCTATCTGTTTAACCTGATTTTCTTTCTTGTCATTCTCTCGGTTCTGGTACAGGGAAATTCCCTTCCCTGGGTGGCCCGCAAGCTTGGTCTTTATCGCGAAAATTAAACTTGTCAAACCATTAAAAATCGGTTAAGATATGCACATCTCCAACATCTCACGGGAGGATGCAGATGGTTAAAAATTTTTATATTTTTAGACATGGCCAAAGCTCATATAACGTCGAAGGCAAAATTCAGGGACACACCAACAACTCCGTCCTGACCGACCGCGGTATTGACCAGGCTTACGCCACCGCCGACAACCTCAAAAACAAAGACGTCGAAATCGTCATTTCCAGCCCGTTGCGCCGTGCCAAGCAAACGGGTAATATTGTATCTAAAGTCATTAAAGTTCCCCTGCAGTACGATGAACGCTTCACCGAGGTAAATGTCGGTGTGGCCGAAGGAATGCATTACACGCAGGCGCTCGAAAAATTCGGCGAGCTTTACCGCAAATGGCGCAGCAGCAAAACTCAGGATGAAGATATCTGCTTTGAAAACGGCGAAAGCAAACGTCAGGTGCGTCAGCGCGTCTTCTCCGCGCTGGAACAATACGCCCAAAGCAAATATAACAACATTGCCATTTCCGGGCACGGCATAACCCTGACCGAAACGCTTCACGCACTCAACATCGACAAAGAAGATGTTGATAACGGCGAAATTATTCACTTGCAATATGATAATGACAACTGGCGCTATGTCGGCTGCATCAAATAACCCAAAATAAAACCGGCGTTGCAGCCGGTTTTATTTTTTCCCTTTTGCCTCAAGCGCCTCTCCACTCCAGGGATGCAGGCGCGGAATCCAACGCGGAACCTCTGCCCGGTAAAGGGCATACGCCGTGCCGAAACGTTTAAGCAGCTGCGGTTCCTCGACCAGAGGAATATACACGGCGTTCACCGTTGCAAAAAGTAAAAACCACACGGCTAACCCGTCATTGATAAACAGCATTACTTCTCCCAGCAGCATAAAACCGACACCGCTGATCATCGGATTGCGCACATACCGGTACGGCCCTGCAATAATCAGCTCTGCCGGAGGATTCCACGGAGCGATAAATCCTTTTTTCTGCCGGCCGAACAAAGCCACTGTCCGCCAAACCAACCCCAGACCGCCGCACCAAACCGCCAAGCCGACAAAACTCAGCAAATTAAAGGCAAGGCCGACCTGCTGCTGCGAAAAAAGCAGAATCAAAGCCGGAATGACAATCACCGCATTAACCGGTAATAATAAAACCGCTTTAATTCTGCTTTTATTCATTTGCCTGTACTTTCAGACTTATTCATAGGCAAACTGGTCTTTGCCGACGCCGCACAGCGGGCAAACCCAGTCTTCCGGCAGTTCTTCAAACGGAACATCGCCGTCATAAACGTAACCGCATACCAGACAAACCCAATGTTTGCCTTCGTCTTTTTTATTTTCTTCAGCCATTTTTTTCTCCTTTACTGCTGATTTAAGTTTGTTAAAACTGTCCATAACATCCTGTTTGAAATAAGCCCGATAATCATTATAAGTTAACGGTTCTTCGTTTTTATTGTCTTCGCAATCTGCAACTTCGGCCAGAAACAGCGTATTGCTCTCATAACTTATACTCTGAACCACCTCGCATTTCAAGGTTGCGATATTATCATCCAGATAAGGCAGCCCGTCCTTGACATGATATTTGGTTATCGACCATTTATCAACCTTTTTGCTGCTCTGAAAACCGAAATTGGCAATAATCCAGGGTTCAACCTTTTTGCTCAGCACCGAAAGCGAAAACTCCCGTGTCGCATCAATGCACTGTTTGGTATAACTGCCGTTGGTGCATGAAAGCGCTATCATCCATGGTTTGTGCGCCACCTGCATCACCGCATCAACCACGCTGCCGACCGGACGCTTGCCGTCCCGGCATCCTAAAATATACAGTCCCAGCGTCAACTTATACAGAGCGTTCATATTCATTTGCGGTTTCTCCCCACTCAAATCTGCCAACATCTCCCTCCTATATAATATCGCCTAAAGCATATACAACCCTGTTAATAATGCGGCGGCGGGGTTTCTTCGCTCAGCGGCTTAACCGTATCCTGCTCTGCCAAGGTCATCAAATACTGATTCTGCTTTACCAAACGGTCAATCATACGTCCCTGCTCAATGATCACCTGGTTCAAATCTTCCGTAATTTTTTCCTGATTGGCCAACGCCATTTCAATCGCCACCAGGCGTTCTTCCAGCTCATTCGTCATTTTATTTCCCCGGATTAATTTTGGCAAACAGCAGTTCATCGCGGTAACTCCCGTAAGCAAAACGGGCCTCGCGCATTTTACCTTCAAGTTCAAATCCGCAGCGTCGTGCCACCGCGGCCGAAGCCTGGTTGTTTACGTCACAGGTAATAATCAGCCGATGAATTCCGCGCTGAAACAGCTCTTTTTCCAGAAGCCGCACCGCCTCGGTTATATATCCGTGTCCGACCTCTTTCTGGTTCAGATAATAACCGTACTCGGCATAATGATGCAGATAAGAAATCGTATGTATTCCCCCGGCACCGACCAAACGCCGGCTCTCCCGATCCAGAAAAACAAATTCGAAAGCGTCCTGTTTTTTCCAGTTTTCCTGAAAAATATCCGTCACCTTCCGAACATCGTCAACGCTTCGGGTGTCATCCACCCAAAACAGATATTCCCGCAGAAAATTCCTGGATGAATCAATCAGTTCAAACAAAGCCTCGTCAAATTCATGCCGGCGCGGAACCAACACCACCCTTTCGCCGACAATTTCTTCCGGCAGTGAAAATTTTTCCAGTTTTTTAATTCCCAAATCCAGCATTGCTTTTTACCTGCTTTTATTATTTACTGTAATTATCGGATTAACCTCATAAAGCATAAGATTAGGATTTCATAATGTCAATTTTAATTAAAAACATCTCCCATAATAATCAGATTTGCGACATTTTTATTGAAAACAGCCGTTTTGCCCGGATTGCCCCGCAGCTGGAACAGACGGCCGACACAGTCATTGACGGCAGCGGACATGCGATTCTCCCCGGCTTTTACAATACCCACACCCACGCAGCCATGTCCATTTTACGCGGCTTCGGCGACAACAAACCACTGTTTGAATGGCTTTCCGAAGACATTTGGCCGGTTGAAAACCAGCTCACTGCCGACGACATTTACATTGCCAGCAAACTGGCCATTCTTGAAATGATCAAATCCGGCACGGTCTTTTTCTCCGATATGTATTTCTTCCCTGAGGCCACGATTCGCGCAATTGACGAAATGGGCATCCGCGCGGCCGTCTCTGTCGTCGAAATGGATATGTTTGATCCCGAACGCACCAAAGAAAAGCAAAAACTGACCTTAAACTGGCTGCAACAGCCCAATCCCTGCCCTGATCGTTTGATTAAAGCCGTCTCCTGCCATGCGGTCTATACAGTTTCCGAAGAACTATTCAAATGGACGGCAGAACTGGCACATGAACAAGGCCTTCACCTGCATATCCACGCCTGCGAAACCGACAAAGAAGTCTGCGACTGCCGCGGAAAATACAGCGTTTCGCCGATTGTCAAATTCGCCGAATGGAATCTGCTCGGCCCCAAGACCGTTTTGGCCCACGCCATCCACTTGGACGACGAAGACATAAAACTGATCAAACAGTCGGGAACGTTTCTCACCACTAACCCGGCTTCAAACCTCAAACTGGTTTCCGGGCTTTTCCCTTTCCAGAAACTCCAACAGGAACTGCCCGGAAAAATCACGCTCGGTACCGACGGCGCTTCCTCCAACAATAACCTGAGCATGCTGGAAGAGATGAAAATCTTCTCGCTTGTCAGCAAATGGCAGGCGCAAAACGCGCTCGCCGGCTTGGACAAAGATATCTTCGCCGCCGCCACCCGCAACGGAGCCCGGGCTTTTGGGCTGAACGCCGGTATTATTGCCGAAGGAGCGCTTGCCGACTGCATCCTTGTCGATTTGAACAACCCGTTCATCACTCCTTGCTATAATTTGCTTTCCAATATGGTTTATGCCGCCGATTCGTCCTGCATCAGCGATGTTATCTGCAACGGCAGAATTCTGATGCGCAACCGTAAAGTCCCCGGTGAAGAACAAATTATCGCCGATGCCCACAAACTGGCGGTCAGAATAAAAAATATTAAACCCGTTCCCAACGCGGTTCCCTAAGACAAAAGCCAAAGGCCGGAACAACTTCCGGCCTTTGGCTTAAGCCCTCTTATCCTAAATAAAATTTCCCCTCGTTATTTCAAATACGTTTTAAAGAAAGCTTCAATTTTATCAAACGGAATTTTTTCAAGATTATCGTACAAATCAACATGATTTGCACCCGGAATAATCATCAGCTCCTTATTGCTCCCTTTGAGTTTTTTGAAAGCATCCTCGCTGAAATAACGGCTGTGGGCATTTTCACCGTGAATCATCAACACCGCGTTTTTGATTTCGTCACTGTAAGTCAAAATCGGCATATTCATAAACGACAGCGCCGAAGTCATGTTCCAACCCGTATTGGAATTTTTGGAGCGCTTGTGATAACCGCGCGGCGTTTTGTAATAGCCCCAGTAATCTTTCACAAACTGCGGCTCATCCCCCGTCAGCTTATCCGGCAGACCGGCTTCAGCCGCATAGGTTCCGTTTTTAAAATCCACACTGCGCTGGGCATTAAGCTTTTGTTTCAGCGCATAGCGCTCCTCTTCCCCCATGGCATCAAAATACCCTTTGGCGTTAACCCGGCTCATATCATACATTGTCGAAGTGAGCGTAGCCTTAATT
This sequence comes from Azospirillum sp. 47_25, assembly GCA_001917125.1. Lineage (GTDB taxonomy): Bacteria > Pseudomonadota > Alphaproteobacteria > RF32 > CAG-239 > Scatocola > Scatocola faecipullorum. The sequence continues at coordinate 9,976 of MNTU01000043.1, read as the reverse complement.
CTTGTATCTATTGCCGCGGCATTCAGGGCAAAACCGCCAAATCCGCAAATACCGATGATGCCGATTCTCTCCGCATCAATATTCGGCAGATTGCTCAAAAAGTCCACCGCGGCACTGAAATCTTCGGTATTGATATCCGGAGAAGCCACCAGACGCGGCTCTCCGCCGCTCTCCCCCGTGTAAGACGGATCAAACGCCAACGCGGCAAAACCCCGCTCGGCCATGGTTTGCGCATATAAGCCGGAAGCCTGCTCCTTAACCGCGCCAAACGGGCCGCTGACCGCAATCGCCGCAAGCTTTTCGGAAGCTTTGCCCTTGGGCAGATACAAATCACCGGTCAGTTCAATTCCGTACCGGTTTTTAAAACTTACTTTGCTGGCATCAACCATGTCACTTTTAGCAAAAACCTTATCCCAATTTTTATCCGATTCTGTCATATCTGCTCCTGTTGCATTTGAAGTTAAAAAAAATACCCCTGTTAAGGCCGATAAAATCAGCCCGAAACGAAAAAAACCTTTTACTCCCATTTTATATCCTCCTTGACCGAACCGCCTTCAAGTCATAAACAAACAAAATTTCTCAATATTGTTATTTATCATAAAATTATCTTTACAAAATAGCAAATACTTATATCTTATAATGTATTATACCTAAAAAGCATAAGGAAAAAATTATGGAACTGCGTGTATTACACTATTTTTTGACCATTGCCCGGGAAGGCAGCTTAATCGGAGCAGCCAAAGCCCTGAACCTGACCCAGCCGACGCTCTCCCGGCAAATGAAGGAACTCGAAGACGAACTCGGCCAAAAACTGCTTATCCGATCGGCTCAGGGCATGCTGCTCACCTCCGAAGGACTGATCCTGCGCAAACGTGCCGAAGAAATCATGGAACTGGTGGAAAAGACCAAAACCGAATTTCATTCCGCTCAGAAAGACATAAGCGGAGAGATATACATCGGCGGCGGCGAAACCCGGGGCATGCGGCTGATTGCCCAAACAATCAGAGACATACAAAAAGACTACCCCGCCATTCGCTGTCATCTCTACAGCGGCAACGCCGAAAACGTAACCGAACGCCTGGATAAAGGGTTGCTTGACTTCGGAATACTGATTCAGCCGACAGACATCACCAAATACAATTCGGTTTCTCTGCCGACTAAAGATGTCTGGGGTGTTATCATGCCGAAAAAATGCCTGCTCGCTCGCAAAAAAAAGATATCCAGAAACGATTTAACCGGCCTGCCGCTGATTTGCTCGCAGCAGGCCATCGGCCAAACCTCAGCCTATAACGAATTCCGGGAATGGTTCGACAAAGACTTTGAAAAATTGAATATTGTCGCAACCTATAATCTGCTGTTCAACGCGGCACTTCTTGCCGAACAAGGCGTCGGTTATATTCTGAGTCTGGACGGACTGAGTAACAATATGAATTCTGATTTATGCTTCCGCCCCCTTTCGCCCGCACTGGAATCCGGCCTGAATATCGTCTGGAAAAAATATCAGGTCTTTTCCCCGGCCGCCCAAATCTTTTTAAAAAGAATACAACGGGGATTTGCCTCGTGATTTGCCCGAAACGCTTTGGTAAACTTCCTTTTAACCGCCGGTTTCCCTGCCGGCGGTTATTGTCTGTTTGTTCAATAATAACGAACAAAAAAAGATTGATTTTTGCCCAACGAAAAGTATAAACTGTCACAAAATTTACAATTATGTTTAACAATTAAAATATTAGTTTATGAAAAAGTTCGGTTTAAGCTTTTATGCTTTAGCGCCCGCGCTGATGCTTTTGGGAGGGAGTTCCGTTCTGTCGCTGCTCACGGCAATAAAATGGATAAACATTGTAATTTTCGCCGTTGTCTGTACGGTTATCCAGATTGCGGTTTATAAAAAAAATCCCGCAAATTTCATCATAAACACCCTATGGCTGGGATTTATGGTTGAATTTATGCTTATCGCACTGGTCGTCCCGGAAAACCTCGGAATAAGAGAAGTCATTGACAACGTCATATTGTGCCTGAACGCCTCTTATGTTTTCCTGATATTGTTTCCGATTCTGTTTCCCCGGCGATTTCGGCCGATATTCCCGTCATTGTTGGCAAGAACTAAAGTCTGATTAATTAAAATATAACGCTTATGGAACAGCTACAACTCGCCGTAATGCTCTGGAGCAGTATCGGCATTGCCGCCTGCATTGCGGTTTTGTGCCTTCTGGGCTGGAACAAAAAACGCAATCCCGATTTTCTGACCTCTCGGGCCTCGCCCCGTGATATGCTGAAAGCCCGGAAAATTATTATCGGCTTTCTCGGTTCTTTTATCATCTACGCCTTGTTGTTCATGTTTGTCATCGCTCACCTGGCTTATGCAAAGATCCCCATGGCTCTGATTTTTCTCGGAACCGTTTTCATCGGCAGCGTTATCATAATGACATTGTCTGCCTTGAAAAAAAAGTAATAAGACAACCGTTAAAATAACCGCCGGTTTGAAAACCGACGGTTATTTTTTTTACAGCCTCAATACGCCTCCTTAAATCGGAAAATAAGTTAAATACAAACTCCCTCCCAGCAAAAAAACAATCGGCAAAACCACCTTTTCAAAAGGGAAATGAGCATGCCCGCCGTTCCCGGCTTTCATCCGCTGATAAAGTTTTTGCGAACCGATATAAATCAGCATCCCGAGCAAAGAACTGAACAAAATCGTATCCATATAAAAGATTTTCCAAATAACAACCGGAGTATAATCAACTTCAGCAACATAAATAAAACCGATCATCCCCACCGAAAGCAACAGCAGCAAAAAATCACGCCCACGAAAATGCCAGTTTCTTTTATCAAAAAACATTATGGACCAATATCCCAGCAAAGTTAACAACGCGCCGGCCCATAAACCGACAATCGAATCTTCAACCCCCATCTTCCGCGCAATGCTGAGAGAAGCGCCGATTGCAACCGTACAAACGGCAAAGGCTGGGTTTGCTAAAGCCTTAACAGGCAATGCGGCCGTCATAACCATAATCAATAAAAAACTTTTCATATACCATCTCCAATATATATAAAATAATATATGTATTATAATTGTTATATATAATAAATGTCAAATAAAAAATACGGAATCATCTGCTATATATGGAAAGCAACCGTTAATTAGAGTCGTAAAATCAGCCCTTCTGTTAACCGGACTTCCTCCGGCAACTTTCAAGCGGACACAGTACAACCTTTAAAACAAAAAAAAAATCGCCGTAACGGCGATTTTCTATTCTATGGTCGGAGTGACTGGACTCGAACCAGCGACCTCTACGTCCCGAACGTAGCGTTCTACCAGGCTGAACTACACTCCGTTAACCTGACTTGCCTATGTTTATCACAAAAAATAAATTTAACAAGTCTTTTTTATGCAAAAAACTCACAAATTTTCATTTTTTTTATTTTTTATTGCTGCCTTTTACCGTCTCTGAACTTTAATCCTTTGAAAAAACGCTTATATATAAAAAAAACAATCTTTTTTATAAACAAAAATTGACAAATTAAATTTTTATGTTTATATTAGCGTTAACCTTTTGTTAATAACTTTAATTAAGTCAGAGAAAAATCATGAAAAAGTTACTCGTATTAACCGCTTTAATGTTTATTTCCGCTTGCGCTTCCGGCCCGATTTACAGCAGCAACACCGATGCTGACTACACTCATTACAATTGCACCAGCCGCCGCGTCCGCAAGGCCCGGCCGGTCCAGAAAACCGTCGTAAAGAAAGCGCCGCAGCCGATTATCGTCTATGAAAATCCTCAGCCGGCTCCGGTTATGCCGTGCACCACCTGCAATACGGTTGTCAGCCAGCCGGTCGCTCCGAAACCTTGCGGATCCTGCAGCACCTGCAATTCCTGCACCCCAAGCGTAAAAGTTGTTAAAGAACCGGTTGAAATCGTTTATAAAAAAACAACGACAACAACCGTATATGAACCCAAAACCACAACTGACGTTTCCTTTGAAAAAGAAGCTATCGTTTCTCAGCCGGTAAGCAAAACCGTTGTTACCACCACAACAACGACCCAGCCGGCTCCGGCACCGGTTCAGGTTACGGCTCCGGCCACCGAAACAATCTCTTATACGATTGATTCCACCACGACTGAAACGGCAGCACCGGTTATGGCTGCAGAAGAAATCAAATAATTCAGTCTTAACTTCTTATACAACCCCGCTTCGGCGGGGTTTTTTCTTACCGACCTCCAAATTTCTCCGATACGGATTATATAGAGCACGGAGGTTCCATGAAAATCATCGTTAATGATAAAATGCAAAAAAATTATATCTATGAAACCAGCGAACCGATCGGACAAAACTTCGCTCCGGACTTTCTTCCGGAACTGACACCTGCCGAAATGCTGCACATGGGAGTCTTTGAAGGAAAATATCTGAACGACTGCCGAAACGAATTCCCGGCCGACTGGTTTCGCAATGCTGCCTTAGCGCCGCAGACTGCCAATGCCGGTATAAACTTCTTTCATCTGAAATCACGCCTGTCCCTGCAGGAATGGCAAAAACGCGGCTGGATTTACGGCCCGGATCCCCGCGGCTGGTTTCAATGGTATTGCCGCTATTATCTCGGTCGCCGCCTGCCGGAAATTGACCGCATCCAAATCCGGCGCTGGAAATCATTCAAACGCCACAAAATCCAAATTGAAAAAAACTGCTGGCCCGGCGATCTGGGATGCCGTCCCCGTCAACGTCAGGCACTGTTGCAATGGGCCTATAACCCTTTTATCTAAACGGAATTCCTGAAATGCAATGGACAAACAAACATAAAATATTTTTCGCAATAACTGTTGTTATTGTCATTTTAGCACTTAGCTTATTCAACTGAAAAAGGAGAAAAATATGAAATGGTGGCATTGGACTGTTGTTTTGGTATTTATTTTTGCCGTTATTATCACCCTCTTCTTCTGAGCGGCAAAAAAAATGCCATTTAGGTATTGACAAGCGCCCGAAAAAGGCGTATTTATACGCTGTCTTTTGAGACAGACATATCGCGGGGTGGAGCAGCCCGGTAGCTCGTCAGGCTCATAACCTGAAGGTCGTAGGTTCAAATCCTGCCCCCGCAACCAAAAACAAAAAAACCGCCCGTTAGGGTGGTTTTTTTGCTTTTAAACTGTTCGACCGGATTTGAACCTGCGAAACACAAACGAAAAACAGACGAAAGTATGGCGGTCCGCCAAAGCTGATAAGCATAATGGAACGACTGAGCGATAGCGAATGGGGAACCAATCCAGCTCTCCCCATAACCAAAAACCGTCCGCTGAGACGGTTTTTGTTTTTTAATCGCTTGTTTTAAATAAAAGAGACGGATAACATAACAAACATACAACAATCGGATAAAAAAAAGAATATCGGGAACCCCTAAATATGATGAAAAAACTTTATATTTCACTGTTTTTGCTTCTCTTGGCCTCTTGTTCGGAGAACAACCGACCACAGGAAATTTGGATAAAAAACACAGACAACGAATCAATTTATTTACAGCTCAGCGGCAACAAAGACACCGATTCTCCTCATTTGGCCATTATCCAACACGGGCTGGCTTCAAATATGGAACATCCGGCTGTTCAAACGGCCAAACAGGCCTTTCTGGATAAAGGCTATCTGGTCATCACTTTTGACAGCAGGCATTCTTTGGGAAAAAGCGACGGCAAAGTAATTAACGTCCGGCTGGAAACATTTGAAAACGACCTGGAAACAGTTATCAACTGGGCCAAAAAACAAAAATTTTACCGTGAACCGCTCACTTTGGCCGGACATTCCCTGGGCGGAGCATCTGTCTTGCAATATGCCGCCGGGCACCCTTCCGGCATTAACCGTATCATTCCGATAACGCCGGTTGTCAGCGGAAACAGATGGGAAAAAAGCTGTATGACAAACATGACCGATTTTTGCCAAAACTGGAAACAAAACGGCGTCTATAATTATCAGACTGAAATTATTCCCTATGCCGTTGTCGAAGATGCCAAAGCATACGACGCTCTTCAGCTGACAAACAATATCAAAGCCCGTACACTGTTAATCACTGCAAAGGATGACAATATTATCGCTCCTCATGACGTCAAAGAACTTTATGACGCCTTTGCCGCACCCAAATCCTTCGGCTCAGTCTCCGACGGAGGGCATAATTTTGCCACCGAACAAAGCCGCCGTGAACTCTATGACTTAATCATCGGTTTTCTGCCGTAAAAAACTTACACAAAATCCCCGCAGAACAGAATTCCTGACTGCGGGGATTAAACTTCAGAGCTTTTGACGGCAGCTAAATTATTGAAATATGGTTTGCGGCCGGACGTCCCTTATCATCAAAAATATCAAACGAAACCATTTGACCATCCGACAACTTGCGAATACCGGACTGTTGCAAAGACGTTACGTGAACAAAAATGTCTTTTGACGCAGCATCAGACTGAATGAATCCATAACCCTTTTTAACATTAAACCATTTCACGGTACCTTTATGCATCTTTCTTAATCCCTCTAGTTAAAACAATTATTACAAAGTCAAGACTGCAACCAATAAGAATTGTTTTTATCAATCTCAACACTAAAGATGATAGTGCAAATATCAGAAAAACACAATACGCTAAATTTAGCACCGAGATAACTAAAAATTAGTACACTCTGATATTCAATTTTAAGCCTAAAGGCTTGCTGACATTACGTTTTCTATAATCTTCATGCCCTTTGATTTAGCTGTGAATTTCAAATTTTCAAGAAAAATCAAAACTAAACTTTAGTCTAGGTTTTAAATTTTCCGCCTTCTGTTTCTGCCGGCCAAAGCCTTTTCCGCTTAAAAATAAAAGTTGCCACCCGGAAAATTTTTCACTAAACTGGCACTAAATTTCTTAATCGGAGAAACGCAATGGCTGATGAACGGAATTGGACTTCATTTAATGCAGGCAAAATGTTCTACCACATTGACCGCTGGAAATCTATTGTTCCCGGCCGTCCCTGCCCGCCGCCCGCACTGATAACCGTTGACCCTTCCAATACCTGCAATCTGGCTTGTGAATGGTGCAATGCCTGGAAAGTGCGCAAAAATATGCGCCAGCTTTCACGACAAGCCCTCATTAACGCTGCCGATTTCTTCGCCGGCTGGAAAAGTTCCGATAAAAAATACGGAGTCGGTGCCGTCTGCATCGCCGGCGGCGGTGAACCTCTGACTAATCCTCATGTCGGTGAATTCATTGAGCGGCTCCATGCCGACAACATCAAATCAGCCACGGTCAGCAACGGATTACTGCTTGACCATTTTTTTGAACCCCTGCTTCATAATGAATACGTTGCTCTTTCCGTTGATGCCGGAACCTCCAAAACTTTCAATAAATATAAAGGCTTGCCGCAGGATTCAAAAGCATTTGATAAAATTATCGGCAACATAGAACAGTTATGCCGTCTCTCCCGCTCCCGAAACTGCCGCCTGAATGCAGACAGTCCGTCAAACGGCGTCAACTACCGTATGCTGATTTATAAAGACAATATCGGCGAAATTTATGAAGCAGCCAAAATCGTCCGGGAACTGGGCTGCAAAAATTTTCACATCCGTCCGGCTTCCGTACCGTTCGACGGACAAATTTCTTTTTCCTACACCAAAGATGAACTGGACGAATTTCGCCATCAGATTGATTTGGTTAACCGAATGCCCGAACGCCGTTTCGGTTTTTATTATACCTTAGGCAAATTTGATGAAAATTTTAATAAAAAAAACGATTTCTGTCACTGTTACGGCATTTTTATGACCGCCACCCTGATGCCCCCCAACCAAGAAGGACATCCGGACGGATATTGTCTCAACGTTTGCTGCGACCGCCGCAGCGATCCGCTTGTCCGCCTCTTAACCAATGCCGATGACATCAGCGAAATTGCCCGGGCATGGGGCAGCAAAAAACATTGGGATATTTTCCGCGCCCTCACTCAAAACGAAATTCAAAACCGCTGTCCGCGTTGCACTTATTATACGCACAACAAAATTTATGAAAACTGTATTGAAGACAACAAAGACAATCTGTTGCTGGACTTTATCTGAAAATGAAACTGCTCGGCTGGAACTGTAACGGCGCCTTTCGCCGCAAATATCAGGCATTGGAAAATTTCAATGCCGATATCTGGGTTGTCCCTGAAAGCGAAAGTCCCGCTTATCTGCTCCGTCACAAAAGCCCCTTATCATCGGCACAACAGCTGTGGTGCGGTCAAAATCAAAGCAAAGGACTAAGCGTTTTCGCCTTTAACGGCTGCCAAATCAGTCGGGCTGACTTTTTCAATCCGGCTTACAGGCATATTCTTCCCGTCAATATAACAACGGCAGATAAACAGAAGATGCTTCTGATTGCCGTCTGGGCTTCCCGGGTCAAAGACAACTCCGATTGGGACTACATCGGCCAATTATGCCATTTTATGGAACATAACGGACACCTGCTCCCGCCGCAAAGCCTTTTTCTCGGAGATTTCAACATTAACATGCAATGGAATAGCAGCTTCAAAAAAGAACATAATTACAGCCGTTTTCTGGAACTCTGCCATACTTATGGTTTTACCAGCCTATACCACCACTTAACCGGTGAAGCTCAGGGACAAGAAACAACATTTACGAGTTATTACCATCGCATAAAGAGGCGAGGTTATCATATAGATTACGCGTGGTTGGGAAGAGGATTATTGAGGAGAGCGGAGGCGTTCAGGATACACGGGGGAAGAGAGTGGCTGACGCGAAGCGACCACATGGTGCTGGAGGTTGAGCTAGGCGAGGATAAGGAGAGAGGGCGGCACTGAGAGAAACGGTTTCAGGAGAGGCTTTTTTTGCAAGTGCTATGATGTAATCACAAATAAAAAACACCTATAATCGCCAAGGTTATAGGTGTTTTTTTAGAGTTAATTCTGATAATAGATAAACAGATGTTTCCGCATTTTTTCAAAAACTAATGGAAAATCTTCTTGCATAAGCGATATAAAACTATTTACAAAATAATCAGACTCTATTGAGTATTCCATTAAACTTTGAGATGATAAATTTGTAAAACTATGAGATTTCATCATATTAGCATCTTGTAATACTTTATTCATAACTAAAAACAAGTCATAATATTTTGAAAGGTCAACCCTTATTAGCAAAGAATTCGTTAAAACTTGCGAAAACAAATCCTGAGGCATTGCCAAAAAAGCTAAAAATCCCAACGTCGCAAAGGGACGAACTTTTCTTAAAAATTGAACAGGCCAGTTTTCTATGTGTTGCCAAAGAATCTGCAATGATGCATCAAAATCTGTTTTCCTTATCACTTTATCATCATACTCAAAAACAAGTTTCATAAGCTCTTCTGTACGCCAGCAACAATCATTAGAAAGTCCTAAGCAAATACGAATAGCCTTATCTTCTGTCTGAGATAAAGGTGAGGTTCTGCGACATATCCCTTCACGTGAATGGACAAATGATAAAAAAGGACAACAAATAAAATCCTCTGTTGGCACCCAACGAGCATACATATCACAATACGGCTTAAATTCCAACAACCATTGAGGAAAAGAAGTCAACAGACTAGGCTCACTTTCTTTGTTAACCTCAAAATAATTAACCAAACCAACATACATAAATAAGTGAAATATTGTTGTATGGGGAAGGCAAAGCGGCTCTCGAATTTTCTGATTTTGCTCTATGTTCTTAAACAATTGATCAAGAAAATAATCAAACAAAATCACCTGCCGCGGATAACGTTTTTGCCCGCAATAACTTAAAAAATTTTTTTGTTCTTGTTTTTCCATAACCATAATAATTTAGTTTATAAAAATAAATATTTATCACATCTTAGCAAAACCCAATAAAAGTTCAAGTTTAATTTAATACCAGTCTACTTAAGGCGACGGGAAGAAGAATAGCGAGGGGATTGAGGCTGGATTTAATTGAGAGGCAATAAATATCTGCCGGCACATGGAAAGATTACAGCAGCAGTAAAAGGCA
>MNTU01000042.1 GCA_001917125.1 Azospirillum sp. 47_25 | reverse complement strand
TGCTGGATCAAACTCTGATTTTGTTATCTAACCGTTATTATGGAGAATATCTATGAAACCTATCATCTTTTTTGCCGCCGCTCTTTGGACCTCTCTCGCCCCCCTCTATGCCAAAGCCCAATGTGCCGTTCAGCCTTCATGCTCAAGCCTCGGATATACTTATACCGGCTCAACTTCAGACTGTGTCAACACCCCGATGAAGTGCCCCTTTAACACATCATATTTTAACTGCACTAAAAAAGCTGATGTCGCCAAAATAACGGCCCCTAATTATAATTCCTATAAAACCCTAAGTACCAATGGAACAACTTATACTGTTGGCTCAGGAACACTCTCTGGCTATTCTTGCGGGTGGGCATTTTTTGACAGTAGAAATACAGGAGAAAGCCATTGGTATATAAACAATAAAGAAGTAGGCATGCAACAGGGGGTTGGCGGAAATTTTGCTTCTTTTAACAGCGCTATGTTTTTCGTTACCTCTAACGATAGCTTTAAACTGAAAGGAGGCGCATATCAAGATTATCTACGTTTTTACCCTTGCAAAGGTTTTTAAAACTAGGCCCCTCCGCGGAGGGGCTTAATTCTAGCGTTTTTCTAAAATACAGACAAAGAAACCGTCTGTCCGGGTCAACAGCGGATTCATTCGCAACATAAAATCATCCTGTCCGGGATAGCGTCCGTCCAGCTTATCTTCCCACAAATGCCGCAGATTAACCGGTATGGCATCAGTATGACGTGCCAGAAAAGCCTCAATAATATCTTCATTTTCATCTCGTAAAATTGAACAGGTAATATACACGACCCGCCCGCCTCGGCGGATATGGTTAAACGCTTTTTCAAGCAGTTCCGCTTGTGTTTTGTTTAATTCCTTTAAGGTTTCCGGCATCAGGCGGTATTTGGCATCCGGACTGCGCCGCCAGGTTCCGGTTCCCGAACAGGGGGCATCGACCACAAAACGGTCATAATCCCTGTCTCCGACTTCTTCAATAACTTCCAGATTTTTCACATCCAGTCGCGCCGCCCGTTCTTTAACCGCATCCAAGCGGCTGCGGTTAATATCGTGAATCTGTATTTCCCCCTGCCGGTTCATCAGAAAAGCCATTGTCAGACTTTTGCCGCCAGCACCGCAGCAATAATCGATTATCTTATGTTCCGGCTGCACATCGGCCAAAATTGCCGCCAACTGAGAGGCCTCATCCTGAACTTCAATCAACCCCTCTTTATAAGCAATGCAATTATTCAGATTTACCCGTTCGGCAGAACGAATGCCGATGGGAGAATAAGGCGTCGGCACAAAATAAAGCCCCTCCCCCTGCAACTGCTCGATAACCCGCGCGCGACTTTCTTTGTTAAGGCGAAAATCCGCGCTGGCAGGCTCATTTAGGGCTTTCAGCAGATGAATGTCTTTCACTTTGTCAAACAGCCAATCCGGACATTCGGCTTCCACGGCGGCCGGATAAACTTCTTCATTGCGCCGTTTCAGCCATTCTTGTTCTTCTTTTGACAGTGGAGCCAATCCGTATTCGCCCCCGCAGAGCAAATCAAAATCCTCATCCTGCAAATAGGTCAGCAAAACCCGTCGTGGCTCGTCCGAACCGGCATCAAAAGTCAGTTTGCGGCGATTGCGGATAATTTTCCAAACCGTCTCGGTAATAAAACGGCGGTCTTTCGAACCAATGTATTTACGCTCTCTGACATAAGCGTTGATAATATTGTCCGCCGGCATTTTATTTTTAAAAATCTCGCTGATTAATTCCCAAACAGCCTGATACTGCGCCCCTTTCTGCATTTACATCTCCTTTGTTTTTTTGCGCGTTTTGACTTTTTTCTGCTGTCAATACATATCTTAACCGCCGGCAGCCGTCAGATTTTTTACCAGCAGAGACGGCGAAGCCACCGAGCGCTGCGACAAATCCAAATCATTGCCGACAGCTTCAATGTTTTGCAGAAAATCATAAATATTGCCGGCAATCGTAAACTGATTTAGGGCTCTGCCGATTTTGCCCCCGACCACTTCAAAGCCTTCCGCACCGATTGAAAAATCGCCCGAAACCACATTCATTCCGACACCAAGCCCGTTCAGCTTATCAATATAAACGCCGTTCTCCAGCTTTTGCAGCAATTCCTCCGGCGAAGACATGCCGTTTTTCAGATAAAGGTTAAAAAACATCGGATGGAGCCCGCCGCCGCCGTTTCCCGTCGTTGCGGTTTTATGTTTGTCAGCCAAAGCCAAACCATAAACAAACCCCTGCAACACTCCGCCGGAAACCAGCTCCTTATATTTTGTCGGCACCCCCTCGCCGTCAAAAGAAACCGTTGCCAAACCGCCTTCCAGCCAGGGGTCGTCAACAATGCTGACTAACGGAGAAGCCACTCCTGTGCCGATTTTGCCCTTCAGTTTTGTTGCTCCGGTATCCAAATGATAACTGGAAAAAATCGAACGCATGGCAGCCAGCAAATCTCCGGCAGTTTCCCGTTCAAAAACCGCCCGCACCGAACCGGATTTGACATCTGCCGCATTCAGACGCGACAACAACCGCGGAACCGCTTTTTTCACCATTGTCCGCGGGTCAAAGTCCTGCGGACGATTAAAACAAACGGCCTCGGAATCGGTTTTGACAATCTCGCCGTCTTTGGCACTGAGATAAATATAAGCATAAGCGCGGTGTGTCTCCTGACTCAGATTAAGCCCCAGTGAATTACGGATTGTCAGCGTTCGACGCCCTTCGGCCAAACAGGTTTTAATCACTTTGTTAATTCGTTCGTCCGCCTCATAAGCCAGACGTTCCAAATCTTTCAAAAAGCGGATTTTGTCAAGCTCCGCCAGTTCTGTCAAGGGTTGATAAGGGACAACCTGATGATAATCGCCGCTGCCGTCGTGAAAGAAAAACGTTTCTTCTGTATCAACCGCCCGCGCATTGGCCAAAGCCTCATCGACAACCAGCGGAATCTTTGCCTCGTCAAAATCAGCCGTTTCAAAACGGCCTTTTTTGCCGTCCTGCAAAACAACCAGCGACACGCTCTCGGAAGAATTATCTCGGGCATCACTCACTTTTTGTTCATAGACCTGCAAAGCGGCATTGGCCTCGCATTGATAGCGAATTTCAAATTTATCAATGCCTTTGGCACGGCAGGCCTGCTCCAATTTATCCAGATAAGCTTCAATCATCACTTCTGCCCTCCGACCGTCATTTCTTTAACCCGCAGCGTCGGCTGTCCGTTGCCCACCGGCACGCCGCCCGAGGCCGAACCGCAGATACCGCAGCCGCCGACGGCCAAATCGCTGCCCACCATGTCAATATTCATCAAAACCTCCGCTCCGGTTCCGATAAGCTTTGCCCCTTTTACCGGTTTGGTAATTTTGCCGTTTTCAATCAGATAAGCCCGATTGACCGAAAAGTTGAACTCTCCGCTCTGCGGCTGAACCGAACCGCCTTTTATCTGCGCCACATAAATTCCGTAAGGGGTTGAAGCAACAATTTCTTCCGGATTGTCTGTTCCCGCTGCAACAAAGGTATTGGTCATCCGCGAAGTAGGCACATAGGTATAATCCTGCCGGCGGGCGCTGCCGGTTGCCGCCATTCCCATTTTACGGCCGTTAAATCGGTCAACCAGATAGCCTTTCAAAATGCCGTTTTCAATCAGAACATTTCGCTGCGTTTTGTGTCCTTCGTCGTCCATATTGATTGAGCCCCAATGATTTGGCAGAGTTCCGTCATCAATCAGGGTAACTTTTTCATCGGCAATCTGCCTTCCCAGCCGTCCGGCAAAAACCGAAGCGTTTTTCGCAACCGCCGTCGCTTCCAGAGAATGCCCGCAGGCTTCATGAAACAAAATGCCGCCGATTTCCGGACAGATGACGACAGGCAAACGCCCTGCCGGGCAATTTTCCGCCCGCAGCATTTCCACACTGTCTTTCACCAGTTCCGCCGCCAGAGCCTCAGCTTTGCCTGCATCAAACAATTCGCAGCCGCACATACCGCCCCGCGACCGGAAACAGGAAAATTTTTCCGAACCGTCTTCCGCAATCACGCTCAGCGAATACCGTGCATAACGGCGTTCGTCTTCCGCCCACAAGCCGTCACTGTTAGCCACCAGAACCCGGCGCTGTTTTTCCGACAAACCGACATCGGCCCGGCTGATCAGAGGACTCTCGGCATAAAGCCTATCTGAACCGCGCCGCATAAAATCAATCAGTTCGCCGCGACTTTTGCCGAACAAATCAATCGAAAATTTGTGATTATTTTCAAATCGTTGTTCATTTAAGTTAATCTTTTTGATTAGCCTGTTTTCAGCTATTGCCGCCGCCGCTTTGGCCGCAGCCCTCATTAAGCCTGCTTCCGACAAATCATTGGTATAAGCATAAGATGTCAAATCACCTTTAAACAGGCGGATACCCGCACCGCTTTCCAACCCTGAGGTTGCAGCATTAATCCGCCCGGCCCCCATGGACAAATGCAAATCTCGCCCCTGCTCGGCAAACAGTTCGGCAAAATCAGCACCGGTTTCCGCCGCCCGCAGCAAAACTTTTTCAACAATCGATTTATCTAACATCTGACCTTCCTAAAATTGACATACACAGACATATACGAGAATTCTTTCGGCCTGCATTTTCCGTATTAGATGACCATTAGACGAGTTTTTCCTAAAAAGCGAAATTCGAGGCAACCAATAAGATTTAAGAGAACTGACACCGCAGCGTACATAGAAGTATGTGATGATGGCTGTCGTTCGCAAAATCTGTATTAGCTGTCCGAAATCCGCCCTTTAGATTTGAATCCTTCGGCCACCAAATACTCTTCCGGCGACCCTGCCCGGCTCGCATCCGGCTTGCAGTGACTGACCTTGCGGAAATTTTTCTTGATGTCGGCCAGCAAACCGGCTTCCGCTCCGCCTTTAAACACCTTAGCTATAAAAATACCGCCCTCGGCCAAAACCTCCTTGGCAAACGTATAGGCAATTTCAACCAGAGCAATCGTTCGCAGGTGATCCGTCTGCTGGTGGCCGGTCGTATTCGCTGCCATATCGCTCATGACAATATCCGCT
Source organism: Azospirillum sp. 47_25 (assembly GCA_001917125.1). Taxonomy (GTDB): domain Bacteria; phylum Pseudomonadota; class Alphaproteobacteria; order RF32; family CAG-239; genus Scatocola; species Scatocola faecipullorum. The sequence continues at coordinate 52,424 of MNTU01000042.1, read as the reverse complement.
TCGCCGTCCAACAGTATTTTCAGCTTTTCGGCGGCTTCGTCTTCGGTAAAGTCCTGCTGAATAAGAGTTGCCCCCTCCACCGGTTGAGTTTCCAAAATATCAATACCCACCACTTTGCCGGCTCCTTTGTTGCGCATCACGGCCACCTGTGTCCAACCGCCGGGCGCACAGCCCAAATCGACTATTCGCTTGCCTTTGCCGAGAAATTTATATTTTTCATCCAGCTGAATCAGCTTAAAAGCAGCTCGCGAACGATAACCCAGTCTTTTGGACTCTGCCACATATGGGTCATTCAGCTGCCGGGCCAGCCATTTATTGGACGATTTGTCCCGATATTTTGAAGTTTTCACCCGCACCGTCAGCTGATGGCGGCCCCTGACTTCCTTGGCCGATTTCGTCAGTTTACCCATGTGCAGCCTCCTCTGCCAACTCTTCAATTATGCCGTCTTTGGCGCTTTTCAACGAGGCCATAAGTTCAGTCAGCCCCAGTTCATCATAAATTGTTTTGAAAATAACGCCGGCCGCCAGAAAAATCGGTGCCCGTTTGGAACCGATATAAACGCATTTTTCACGCTCTTCACGACTCATCGCGTTAATTTCCGCAATCACCCGATCCATATCGCAGACCTGCAAAACCTGCCCATCTTCCCTCTCACGCACATATTCGCCGCGCTGATGAATCCACGCCGACAAACGCAGCGGATTGCTTGAAGTTGCCACGGCACAGCATTTGTCTTTAAGCTGTTCGTAACCCGATTTGGCCTTAAAGTCATCGGTATAAGCTTTTACGACCTGGCGCAGCTTTTCCGCGCGCTCCTCGTCATAAATGTCCTCCAGCCCAAAAGTTTCCGCCGCATTCCGCGCCCCCCAAGGAATGGAAACCGTATAAAGAATTTTTTGTTCCGCATCATTGGTTGCCAGAGTAATCTCGGTTGAACCACCTCCCAGGTCATAAACAACCACATACGGGGCCAGCCCTTTGGAATTCATAACCGCACCTTTCAGATTTAACCTGGCTTCTTCCGCCCCGTCAATCACTTCCAGCTGCAGACCGCATTGCTCTGCCACGCGGCGCACAAAATCCATGCCGTTGCCGGCCATCCGGCAGGCAGCCGTCGCGACAGCCCGCACTTTACAGCAGTTATAGGCGCAAATATGCTTCTGAAAATCAGCCAGGGCCTCAAAACCGCGCTGCATAGCCTCCGGCGTAAAACGCATATCGGCAGCCATGCCCTCTCCTAAACGAACCGGCCGCGTATCCTTATACACATAATTTCGCTTTTCGTCGGCAATCACCAGACGGCAGGAGTTGGTTCCCAGATCGATTGCCGCAAAATACTTATTTGGCATGTGAATTTTCTCCTTTTTTAGCCTGTCTTCCCCGGTTATAAGGGTGCCGGTTATGGCGAAAACGCCGCCCCGCCGCAGGCGGATTATGTCCGGACTGCGCGTGCATCAAATCCAATAGGATTCCTTCACGAATGCCGCGGTCAGCCACCGTAATCTCCTCAATCGGCCAAAAAGAACACAGCCCTTCGATAATCGCACAGCCGGCCATGGTCAGATCCGCTTTCTGCGCACCGATACAAGGGTGCCTTTTGCGCCCTTCGTCTCCCAAACGCTTGATTTTCGCAATCGTCCGGTCAATATCCTGCCGGGTAATCGAAATGCCGTCAACCGCCGAACGGTTATAGCGGGTCAGATTCAAATGCACCGCCCCCAAAACCGTTACCGTTCCCGAAGTTCCGATAACCTGAATTTCCTGATTGCGGATAGCCTCGGTAATCTGATATTTGTCTTCAAATTCCTGCAAAATTTTGTGCGTCCGCTCAATAATCGTATCATAAGCCAGCGAAGTCATTTCCTTTTCCGGAAAAGCTTCCGAAATGGTTACCACCCCGTAAGGCAGCGAAACAAACCCCTCAATAAAAGTTTTGCCGCTGTTGGTTATCCGTGCCAGCGAAATTTCGGTTGAACCGCCGCCGATATCAAACACCAGCGTCCGTTTAATGCTGCGGTTAAGCAGCGGAATACAGCCGACAACCGCCAGCCTTGATTCCTCTTTGGAAGAAATAATTTCCAGATTAAGCCCCGTCTCACGCTTGACCAACTCCACAAATTCAGAGCAGTTTTTAGCCCGCCGGCAGGCTGCCGTCGCCACAAAACGCGAACGGTAAATCGGGGCATATTCGTTAATCACGCCGGCACAGACTTTCAGGGCTGCCACCGTCCGTTTGATTGCAGGACGCGACAGCTCGTTATCTTTGATAATCCCCTCGCCGAGGCGGGTGATTTTGGAAAAAGTTTCCACAATTCTGAACGCAGCCGGGGTCGGCGTCGCAATCACCAGACGGCAGGAATTAGTCCCCAAATCAATCGCCGCAAAATTGCGCTGCTGTACCTGACTGTTTGCATTTGTTGGCCCTTTTTCCTTGTTCTTATTGTCTTTGCGGTACCATTTTTGCATTGAATCTTCAATTCTGTCTCAAATTTTCAAGTTAAGTCAGTTATAACCTGCTTTTAGACGGCATACAATCTTTTTTTTCAACAATCAGAAATTATTTGCCGTACAAGAAAAAAGCCTGAATTGGGGATCAGGCTTTTTCGTCGCTTTAGAGAACTTTTATTCCGGATACAACTCGGCCCGGACAACCTGACGCAGCTCGTCAATACAAACCAAACCGCGTTTCTGATCCTGATAATACCAGTAAACCCAGCCGTTGCATGCCGGCGCATTCTGAGCGGCAGCGCCGACCTGATGAATTGAGCCTTCCATTTTTTCGCTCTTGATGGTTCCGTCGGAACGAACCGCCGCACAATGTTTTTTATTTGCATCATAAAGAATATCGCCCGGAGACAGTAATCCGCGCTCGACCACGGCCCCGAAAGGAATACGCGGCTGACGCTTTTTCGCGCTGAATTCCAGACACAGCTCGTTGTCAACTCTTTCAACCGCGTCAATCCGCTCCTGAGCGCCTTTAACATAAGTCGCATCACGCTCAATACCGATAAAATGACGTCCCAGCTTTTTGGCTACCGCACCGGTCGTTCCCGTTCCGAAGAACGGGTCAAGCACCACGTCGCCGACATTGGACGAAGCCATAATCACGCGATACAACAGCGCTTCCGGCTTCTGGGTCGGATGCAGCTTATTGCCGTCTTCGCCTTTCAGGCGTTCCTTGCCGGTGCAAAGCGAAATCTGCCAGTCGCTGCGCATCTGCGTATCGTCATTCAGCGCTTTCATCGCTTCATAGTTAAACGTATATTTTGATTTCGGATTTTTTACCGCCCAAATCAAAGTCTCATGGGCATTGGTGAAACGGGTTCCCTTAAAATTCGGCATCGGATTGGTCTTGTTCCAGATAATGTCGTTCAAAATCCAAAATCCCAAATCCTGAAGAATATAACCGACCCGGAAAATATTGTGATAGGAACCGATAACCCAAATGGCGCCGTCGTCTTTCAGTATCCGGCGGGCGGCCGTCATCCATTCCCGAGTATATTTGTCATAGGCGGCCAGAGATTCAAAACTGTCCCATTCTTCATAAACCCCCGACACATTGGTATTGTCGGGGCGGGTCAAAGCATCGCCGAGCTGAAGATTATACGGCGGATCGGCAAAAATCAAATCAACCGAGTTTTCTTCCATCTGATTCATAATTTTAATGCAGTCATCATTAATGATTGTATTAAGAACTTTTTTGGTTTGGATACTGCTCATTTAACTTCAACCACTTTTCTAAGGTTTGTTATTCCAATGAGCCCAGTATGGCCGAGAGATAGTTATAAATTTATTAACAAGAATCAAAATTTATCCCCCTCGGAATCAAAAAAATTGCAGGCTATTGATAACCTGCAATTTTTTATTTTCACTTTTTCTAATTCGGCAGCCCGCCGCCTTTGAGAGACTGCAAAACCATATTCCGGTAAAGCTCATCCTCATCATTTTCCCTCTCGCGGAAAACGATTATCGGCGCCAGCCCGTTAACCTGCAGGGCTCCGATAACCCGCACGGACATCTCCGGAGAAAGCACCGCCTGCTGACACAGCAAAAGCCAGCAGAAAGCCGCCTGAATAAACGCCGTTTCAAGATTCTCATCGCGGATATATTTGGCCAAACCGCCGACGGCAACCAACATCGGCGCCGCTTCGATAACAAAGTCGTCGGTCATATCATCAGCCTCCAATGCCGCCGTAAAATTCATAAACTCCTGCAGCAAAGCCAAAACCTCATCTTCAAAACAATCGCGGTAAAAAGCAAATCTTGCCTTCAGCTCCGACAGGGAAATCTCTTTCCAGACAACGCCTTCCGAACGCCCGGCCAACAGCCTGAGCAAATTTACCGTCCGCTCGTCGGCTTTATCCTGAAAGATGTCTTCAATAACCAGCGAAACAAGCGTCGCCTCGCAGGTAAGCGCTCTCATTTTTTCCGATTTTGTATCCATAATATGCTAATTTAAAGGATTATAATTATGCTTCTGAAGCTCAACGCAGCCCATTCCCTTAAATTCCATAATACTGGCAAACAGAATGGACAGCGCCTCCTTTGAAAAACGAACCCTGCCGCGCGGCGGCACCAACAAGGATATCCAGCCCTCAGCCACATCCGTCAGCTTTTCATCGACTTCGGGCGACTGCAGATAAACGGCTAAATGTCCGAGTTCGCTGCACAATTCGGCAAAAATAAAAACATCTTCATCGCGAATGTCCTGCGGCCGGTTCTCTTTGCACATCACCTGTAACGCACTGCCGATGCGCAGGATTTCTTTTTTCAAAAAATGCCTGACGGTCAGCCAAATCTGTTCCGAATTCCGCGGCAGTTTCTGCAATTTCCACTCAGCGGCAAAGTCCGTACCCATTTCCGCCGACAACAAATCCAGCCAAGGCTTAACCTCGCTGAATTCCGCCTGATTCAAAATCATCTGGGCCGTTTCCTTAAAAAGAACAACCCGGCGTTTCAGTTTGAATAAAACCTGTTTCATAATAACTTGAGTTTTAGGATAATTTAACAAATTAATAGATTTATGCCGACACTATAGACATAAACCCGTTTTTTGTCAATCATCGATATCCGCAGAGCCTTTTTCCGTCATAAATGCCTGTATCGGCTTATATGATTTGCGGTGCTGCGGCGTCACCCCGTATTGCTTCAAACTGGCAATATGCGCAGCCGTTCCGTAACCGGCGTTTTTCTCAAAACCGTAATAAGGATACTTCTGTGCCAGTTCCGCCATCAAGCGGTCACGATAAACTTTTGCCACGATTGAAGCTGCCGAAATGGAATAAGACTTCGCATCGCCCTTAACCACCGTCTGCGCGGCGCAGTTAAACCGGCGCGGTTTCTGATTGCCGTCCACCAAAGCCAGTTCCGGAGGAGTCTTCAGCCCTGCTCTGGCTCGTTCCATCGCCATAAAAGTTGCATTCAGAATATTATATTCGTCAATTTCCGCACAGCTGGCCTCACCGATGCCGATTTCGACTTTGCCGTTTTTTTCTTCCTCAAACAACAGGTTATAAAGCTTTTCTCTTTTTTTGGCTGAAAGTTTTTTTGAATCATCCAAACCGCTCAGCAAATCAGGATGCAGATTGCGGTCTTTGATAATGACGGCTCCGGCAACCACCGGACCGGCCCACGGTCCGCGACCGGCTTCGTCAATTCCGCAGACAATGCCGCGGCATTTGTCTTCCCATTCAAAATCAGGCATGTCAATTCTCCAGCATTTCCAAAACTTCTTCCCGGCAGAAACGCACAAACGGTTCCTCAAAATGATAACCGGCTTTGGTAAATTTTGCAAATTTATCCATATACAAATAGTTTTTACACGGGAAATTATCGGTATAAACTTTTATATTTTCGTTGCATTTTCCGACAGTTCCGTTAAAAACCGCCAAAATGAGTTTAAACTTTTTACGGCCGCAGCGGGTTTGAATAAAATCATACAGTTCATTAACTTTTGCCGTGTCAACGCCGCCCATGTCATGGCATACCAGCAAACAGGGCTTGTCATCGTCCAAAGCCGCCCAAAGGTTGGCAATCCGTTTCCGGTAGCGATCTACAAAAAAATCCCTGTCATTCTGTTTGTCATGAATGAACTTAATACCGTCGGACGGATTAACCCAATAACCGTTTTTCTCATCAAATTCAACCGCATCAAAATATCCTTCAAAGTGATTCTTCAAATATTTGACCACAACCGGAAGCGGGTGTACAGACAAATCAAACGGCATCGACGGTTCTCCTTCCGCCTTGCGGGGTTTCAGCCCCCACAAATTAAGCGTCATCCGCGGAAAGCAATTGGTTCCCAGAGAAATGACATGAAAATTTTGCCGCGGCAACGACAAATTAAGCGCCGCCGCCTGCTCAAAACGGCGGGTATAAATATATTTTTCGGTTCTAAACAAGGCATTCAGCGCTTTTTCAACCTCCAAACGGGCTCTCTTGCGCCGTTCCCTTCCCAAAACCGGAATGGTCAAAAGCCGGGAAACGCTTTTCAGAAACTTCATTATCAGACCTCAAACAAAAAATGTTATTAGTCAGAAAATACACGTTTCCCTTACCTGAGTCAAAGATTAAACTGAATTAATACCACGCTAATGCCGGGGTTTGCAGCCGCAGTAATCCTGATTATACAGGTTCAGCTCTTTAATCAGGGCACTGCGGCGCTCCTGCATACCGCCCTTCCGCCCCTCAATCTGAACATAAGGAACCCCCGTCTCTTCGGAAGCTCTGGCTGCCGCCTGGTTTACCTGAGCCAGATTTTTATAGCGCGAAACGCCTAACACAGAGGCCACACCGTCATAACCGTTTGCTTTGGCATATTCCATCACCCGTTTCAGCCTCATATAAAAACAAAGCGAACAGCGTGCTCCCCTCTCTGGCTCATTTTCCAAGCCCGCAGTCAGAGCACACCAGCGCTCATTGTCATATTCAAGCTCAATAAACGGAATATCGTAAGCCTCGCAAACCCGCTTGTTTTCATCACGGCGTTTGCAATATTCCGCTTCGGGACGGATATTTGGATTATAAAAGACAACTTCGGCCAGCACCTTGTCCCGTGCCAGTTTTTCAACCACCGCACAGGAACAGGGCGCACAGCACGACAACAATAAAATCCCTTTGCTCATCAGCGATTCCTTCATCAAAAACATCAGAGCCATATTAGCGCGATAATTTATTTATGCCACAAAATATTTTCCCGCCCATAAGAATCAAGCAAGTCTATTTTCTCTGCCTGAGGCGAAGAATACGCAGGCCGCAGAATTTTAACCGCACAACGGCATTTTTAAGGCTCAAATTAAACAGGGTCAGCTTTGAAAACAACACCAGCCGGATATCTATCAGCCGGCATCCGGTCAAACCGTCTTTCCCATTCAAACAAATAAATTCGGCCAGCTTAAAATTTCCCAGCCTCAAAAGATAACGCGGACGACAGTGCTTTTTCAGCTCGGACGACACCTCCGGCGGAAGTATCCGCCTGAAACGATTAAAAATCTTATAGGCTTGGGCATATTGCCTTTCATCCAGAAAACCTGTGCAAAAACGCCAGCAATTTTGATAAATGTCAACAAAAAGCCGTTTATATCGTTTTTCTAAACTGTTCCGCCGCAGAAAATCATAAAAATACTCCAAAGAATACAGCGAATCATAAACGCCTTTGTTTTTCCTGTTATAAACTTTCCCCATAACCGAGTCATTGCGCCGCAGATAATTATACAGCTCCTCATCCAGAAAACAGGCTGTCTTGGCAACACACATATACTGCCAATAAAAACAATTGTCGTCATATTCATAACCCGTCGGGAAATCTATGCCATACTGCCGAACCAAATCAGCCTTAAAAATCTTATTCCACAGCATAACATTCGTCCGTTGAATCAATTCCCCCGTTATCTGCTGTTTTCCCGAATAATAAAGCCGATAATAGTCAATATCTTCCTGCGGCCGAACCTGCTCGCTTTCATCAATCACACGGCAGCCGCAAATCGCAATATCCGTTTGACTTGCCGTAATCGCTTTGAGCAGTTTCTCGCAAATATCGGGCTGATACCAGTCATCCGCATCACAAAACATCAGATAACGCCCCGCCGCATTCCGAAGCCCCAGATTGCGGGCAGCCGCCGGCCCCGAATTAGGCTGCGACAGAAGCTTAAACCGCTTGTCGGCCAACATATATTCTTCACAAATCCGGCGGCTCCCGTCTTGCGAACCGTCGTCCACACACAAAACTTCAATATCGGGAAACGTCTGAACTTTCAGGCTGTCCAAACATTTTCCCAAATATTTCTCGGCATTATATACCGGCAGAATTATTGATATTATCGGCATTTGCTAAATCATCTTATTCCGATCGGTCAATAATACCTTACTGAGAATATAACAGACAGACTGCGGCATCATCAAGCCATCAGCCGTATGTCTCGGATCTGTATCTGTCGCCGGAAAAACTTCGTCATGATTAGAAAGATAGCGAACTATTCCGACATCAAGAATAATTCTTTGGAAATTCTCCCCTTTAAAATGAGGACTATGGTCAAACATATACAAATCAATCGTTTTTCCCGGATATTCATCCCGCAGTTCCGCCATCAAACGGATTACCTTATTTTCATTTAAAGGCATATCCCTTCTCTGATCGGCAATATGACTCATATAAATCAACAAAACACTATTGCTGTTCTTAATAAAATTTAAGGTTCTTTCGGCCCTGCGACGATACTTCTGCGCTATCGCCGGAAATTGTTCTCTAAAACTGGGACGTTCATGAAAATCATGCAAATAATAAGTCTTCGTCCTCATGTTAAAATATCCATGCTCAGGATTGTAATTCCCATTATCTTGATAGGATTCCTGGTTATCTGTCCGGGAAACAGGTTTAACGGCCTCATAACACCAACCGTTCAATAAATCATCTCTATGAGGCTCAAAATCAACAAAATCTTTTTCGTCAAAGAAATGCTTAAAACCTTTTTTCAAGTTCTTCAAACGGTTATAAATCGTGCTTGTATATGCCGTTCCGCTCCAGTCCCATGAACCATTTACAACTTTCAACCCATTATTTGCCAGCATTGCACTGACATGGCACAAGCGCCCCAAAGAAATAATAAAGTCATATTTTTTTATTATTTCACTCATTCAACATCCTCCATAATCTATTTTCGCATCACAGACAAAAGCGGCAAAAAACCAAACAACAGATACACCGACCTGTTTTTCTTACGCTTTATGCCCAATACGGGCAAAGAACCGAACAGTTTATAGATTACCTTTTTACCGTTCTTTTTGGTTTTAATTTTTAACAAAGGAACAAAACCAAACAGCACATAACGACAAGATCTCGAACTTCTGACAGATGATACAAATTCTTCCTGACAAATTACATTCGTTCTGCTAAGGCCTATAAGGCGGGGAATTTCATACGACTTAAAATCTTTCATTTGTTTTTCCAGAAAGTCATTGCTTATTGCATCATAAAACGGCGTCATCCCGGCAAAGAACCACCAGTCATTAAAATTATCAGAGCAATCTTTTCCATTTGCATCACTATACAAATACACCTGATTCCAAGGCTTGTTGTCTCCGGCAAAATGACGGACAACAACAGCATTTTTTAAGTCCAGCAACTCTGTACCTTTATATGAAATTATTGTTTGCTCTGTCACATTAAACTTGGCATCTAATTCTTTATAATTATTTTCAAACAGTTTATTCAGCGGATCTTGATCGGGATACTGTGTTATCTCTCGGTATTTCTGATACAAATCCAACAGCCTCTGAGTAATGTTTTCCTGTCGCCATTTATCGCAGTCCAACAGCAACACGCCGGATGAAAAATATTTATGTGTCCCTGATAAATTTAAATATTCCAAATCATTCTTTATTTTTTCTCCCCAATCATTATTATCCTGCCAATACTCATATATTCCACCGAGCGCAGCTCCACCGAGCGCAGCTCCACCGAGCGCAGCTCCACCGAGCGCAGCTATATCGTCAAGAACAATCGTATCGCTGTCCAAATAAATCGCCTTATGGGCACCCGGCAATAATTGCGGAATAAAATAACGTCCGAACACCAATGCATTAAAATGGCGAACCTGCTTGACATTTATCAAAGACAACTGCCGAGAAATATCTAAAAAAGTTAAAGAATCTTTCGGAAATCTGCTTTTCATCCAATTAACGACTATATTCTGCAATTCTTTCGATATGCCGCTATGTAATATATAAAAATCAACGGGTTCCGAAGATGTATAAGCGACGCTGGCCAGAGTAACACAGGCGTACCGCAAATAATTCAGGTCACAGCACAAACATACCGGTATATTTTTTCTAGTCATTTTACCAAAACCTCTTGCTCTGAAATTTCATTTTTAATCCTTCAAAAGAAGGAGTCATTGCCGCATAGAACCAAAACTCGTCAAAATTCAGGATCTTGCACCGATAATCAGGATAAACGCGCTCATTATACAACCAAGGCTTCATAGGTCCTTCAAAATGTCTTACAATACAGTTCCATTTTTGGTAAGGAAGCCCCTTGAATTTTTCAGGACATTCAATCAAAGTTGCAATATTTGAATTCATAAGATTAAATTCCGTTCCGATAACCTTATAATTGTTATCAAAATACTTGTTTAGCAAATCTTGTTCCACATACTTCAGCTTATCCTTATACTGCCGCTGTATCTGAAAGAGTTTCTCGGTAATCCCTTCTTGCCGCCACTTGTCGCAGTCAAAAATTAAAACACCGGCATTAAAATATTTTTGAAGCATTTTTTCTGAAAAATCTAAATAATTTCCCCCTTTGGCCAGACAGTCATTTATCATATAATTATCAGGAACGCCGGCCAACGCATATCCGTCCATATCCAAATTTATCATCTTCTGCAAATCACCGAGAACAATAACATCTGAATCCAGATTTATCATTTTCCCGACTTCAGGCTTCAGCTGTGGAATAAGAATTCTGGCATATGTCGTATTGCTCCAATAAGGAGCCGCTTCAAAAGAACTTGCCTTTTTAAAGGCTGAAAATTCCTTTTGCATATCAATATCAAGAAATTCAATGTCAAAATTATCAAATTTCTTTTTCATTGATTCAATTTGCCGCCTGGTAAATGAAACGACCGGATCTCCTATAATATAAAATTTCAGAAAAGATTTTGTATTATAACAGGCACTGGCAATTAAAACAGCCATATAAGGGGCATAATTTTCATCTCCGGAAATGAAAACAGGTATTTCTTTTTGCTTCATTGTTTACTTCCAATATGAATAAATTTTCTTGTCTGTCTCATAGCTCATGTTTTTAACCGGGTGGTCCGGCTGGGTCAAAGCCCACTCAAACATTTCATTGATTGTTTCTTCCAGATCGGTATCATCTCTGAAACCAAGCAGTTTTTTGGCTTTATCATGATTGCAAAAAGCAAACTTAGCTTCATGCCGCGGTTCATAATGCACAATATCCGGTTTGAAACCAAAGTTTCCGGCACATTTGCGAACCAATTCGGCAGCTTCCAAAATCGTCCGCTCCTTATCGGCTCCGAGATTGAAAATTTCACCATCATATTCATACATCAGCTGTTCAAAAGGCTTGAAATAATATTTAACGTCTGAAAAAGCTCTGGTTTGTAAGCCGTCGCCGAAAATCGTCAGCGGTTCATTATGCATGGCCTTTCTGATCCAGATACCGACAACATTACGATAACGATCCCAGATATTCTGATATTTACCGACAATGTTATGCGGGCGGATAATCGAATAGCTCAGCCCGAATTGTTCTTTAGCCAGTTTCAAATCCATTTCCACCGCATATTTGGCAACTCCGTACGGATCAAGCGGTTTAGGCTGCATATCCTCTGTAAAGGGTGGCGTATTTTCCCGCCCGTATGTTGCCATGGAAGATGTAAAAATAAACTTTTTGACATCATGATTAATGGACGAAGTAATCAAATTGGCCGAGCAAATCAAATTATTGGTATAATTATATTTGCGGATAAACGGACTCAGCCCCTCGGCGGCATAAGCGGCAAAATGATAGACATAATCCGGCTTTTCATCACGAAAAAACCTGTCAACGGCTTCCAAATCCGCCAGATTAATATTTACGCACTTGGCACCGTCGGCCAGATTTTCCTTATAACCGCCGGAGAAATCATCGATACCGACAACATCATATCCCTCAGCCAACAAATGACGAGAGAAATTGCTTCCTAACAAACCGGCCATTCCGGTAATTAACACTTTAGCTTTCATACTTAGTTTCCTCTTATATTATTTTCCAATACCCTGATAATCAAAACCATTGGCAGCTGCTTGTTCCGCATTTATCAAGTTGCGGCAATCTACGATTTGTTTATGGCGCATCAAATGTGCTGCCTGTACCAAATCAAGCGCTTTAAATTCGTTCCACTCGGTAAGTATCGCCAAAACATCCACATCTTTTAAGCAGGCATACATATCATCGGCATAGCTGATTTTATTCCCCAGCAAACCGCAGGCCGTCCCCATGGCTTTGGGGTCATACGCCGTAATATCTGCTCCCTGCAGCAACAATTCGCCGACAATATCCATTGCCGGACTTTCACGGCAGTCATCCGTTCCATCTTTAAAAGCCAAACCAAGCACGGCAATCTTCGGATTCTTAACATCTTTGACCTTATCCAATATCCGCCCCGCCATCTGCTTTTTGCGCTCGGCATTTCCTTTGATTGCCGCTGTTATCAGGCTCATCTCAACCTCATTCTGGCGTGCCATATAAGCCATCGCCATGGTATCTTTCGGGAAGCAGCTCCCGCCATATCCCGGCCCCGGATTCAAAAAGCGGTTGCCGATACGCGTATCAAGCCCCATTCCCTGAGCCACTTCAGAAATATCGGCTCCGTTTTTTTCACAAAAATTCGCCATTTCGTTAATATAATGGATTTTAATCGCCAGAAAGGCGTTGGATGCATACTTGATGGTTTCGCTTGAACGACGCTTGACAAACAGCATATTGGTTTTGCCTTCAAACGGCTTATAAAGCTCTTTGATAACCGCCTTAGCCTTCTCCGTATTAGCTCCGACAACAATCCGGTCGGGATGAAAGAAGTCATGTACGGCAAAACCCTCGCGCAAAAATTCCGGCAGAGAAACAACGTCAAAATCGGCAAACGGATTTTTCTTTGATATCAAGGCCTCTACATCATCCCCCGTCCCAACCGGAACCGTCGATTTGGTTGCCACGACAGTATAACCCTGCAAATGCTCGGCCAACTCTGTCGCCGCGGCATGAATGTACTTCATGTCCGCTTCTTTGGTCACCGGATGCGGCGGTGTCCCTACCGCTATAATAACCAAATCCGCAGAGGAAACGCCCTCTTTCATAGAGGTGGTAAATTTAATCCGTCCGGCGTTAACATTTTTGTGAAACAGTTCTTCCAAACCGTCTTCATACAGAGTAATTTTTCCGGCTTGCAGAGCCTCAATCTTACTTGGTTCTCGGTCAATACAGGTTACCTGATTGCCTAACTCCGCCAAGCCGACGCCCGTCGGTAATCCTACATAACCGGTGCCAATTATTCCTACTTTCATTCTTCTGTTTATCCTCACAGTCAAACATTAACAAAGAGGACGGGAAGTTGAACGGCCGCCGGATACAGCGACTCTCCACACCTTTAAAATAGACTTTCTGGACATAGTATAGAGCTTCCCGTCCATATATATTTGGACAGATAATACCCGACCCGCTTTTATATTTCAACATTAAAGTTGAAATTGTGTACAGTAGAGCTTTCCGTCCGTTCGTTTTGGACAGATAATATCCGACTTTATTTATTATATCAATATATAATTTCAGCTTTTCACATAAAAAAACAGAACCTCGTATACCGGAGATCCTGTTCCTTCGTGCAATTATTTATAAAAACACTTGTTTTCCTCTTAAAGACAGATAAAATACTCTTCAATTGTCTCGCTCAAAGAGGAAATATGCTGCCAGCCCTAAAATATCTCGGAAAAACTGTCTCCGTCACTATGGATCGCCCTCTCGGAAGCCGCCATCCCAAATATGGCTTTGTATATAAAGCAAATTACGGTTTTCTCCCCGGTACCGTTTCCGGAGACGGCGAAGAAATTGACGCTTATGTTCTTAATATCGACCGGCCGTTGCAAAACTATACCGGAAAATGTACCGCCGTCATTCACCGCACCGATGATAACGACGACAAACTGATTATTATTCCGCAAGAGGACGAAATATCAGATTTGGAAATTGAAACACAAACCGCTTTTCAGGAAAAATGGTTTAAACATATCATTATCAGAAAAATTCCGGCCATTCACTTAATCTGCGGTTTTATCGGTTTCGGTAAAACGACTTATGCCAAACGACTGGAACAGGAATTGCCTGCCGTCCGTTTCACACATGATGAAATAATGTGCGCCCGTTACGGCCGAAGCCCCGAAGACTTTCCTGAAAAATATAAACTGATAGACAAGGAAATCCGCCGCGATGCTGCAGCAGAAATAAGCCGGGGACACAATGTCATCTTAGACTATGGCTTCTGGAGCAAGAAAAAACGGCAGGCCTATTACCGCTGGGCCCGTCAGCTGACGCCGGAGGTTTGTTTCCACGTTCTTCGCTGCGACCTGAATACGGCCAAAGAACGCGTCTTAAAGAGGAATGCCGACAATTTAAATGAGCTTTTTATTGACGAAAACGCTTTTAACATACTTCTGCAACAATATGAACCGCTGAGCGAAGAAGAAAATTATCCGGCTGTCTTTATTTCTTCACACCCCCTTTCAGACTAAAAGAAAACCCCGGACTTGCTTCCGGGGTTTTCTTTTCTGTTCGGCACTCAAACAAACAGTTCATCAAAAGAAAGGCGGTTTGGATCAGCATCGGCAATATAAATGCCAAGCTTGTCGATCGCCGCTTTCTTCCTTGCCCTGCCGCAGGAAAGCAACTCATGCTTTATCTCCGCGGCGGATTGTGCATCCATTTCTTTCAGTCTTTCTCTGGCTTCAGCCAACGAAAGAATAAAGTTTTTCAGCTTCGCCTCATCGGCTCCGATTGCCAGAACATTTTCAAAAGCAAGACCCAATTTGCGAGCCAATGAACCGCATTTGCGCGCATACTTCTGATTGGCCCGGTCAATTTTGATATTTTCAGCCTTGATTCTGGCTTTTTCGGCACAAAGGGCTTTCTGCATGGCCGCTTTGACCGGAGACGGAGACTTAACATGACAGAAAGCATATCCCACGGTTTCGTTCAAATGCTTTTTTGCCGTTTTAACCAGCGAATAAAGCGTTTTGCCGTCATCGAATGTTCCGCCCGGAACTTTCTGCTCATTTTGAACAATCGCCTTCCGATATGCCTCTTCGCTAATCTCATAAAGGCTGGTTCCCGTTCCCGAATAACTCCCCCAGCGGGAATATTCAAAAAACAGCCCTCCGACCTGAAACAAAACCTGATAACGGTCGTTCCGGGGATTTGTTCCCCAATAATACCTTGAGGAATACTCCACCACGCCGGTCACATCCATTTCAAGATTCATACAGATGTTTTTCTCGTCAACAGACAGTCTTTTCATAAAAACCAATATCTGCTTATTTGCTTTCGCAACGGCTCACAGACACTAACTTTAAAAGCGCTCACCAGCCTCTCGGGCATAATCGTCAAAAACTACTTGGTCTTTTATAAGAGGTACTGTCTTCACTCCTACTGCCCAAACATAAACGGCATTAACTTTTTGCTTCCGACAATCATGTACTCCCTGCTTGCTGAAGAGTGGATTTACGCCCGCACTGAAAAACTTCGGCAAACGGTGTTTGCCGCACATTTCAATAATAGGCAGAAAAATAATCAGATAAATGCATCTTTATCATTTTGGGCAGTTTCTGTCAAACGAAAACAGGGGAACTTCCAAACTCCGACAGATAAATCATCTTGTCGCACTTTTTGACAAAAAAGAACAGTCATCAAAGAAATAATTCTTTAATTTTACTTAATAAAAAAGGGAAAGAGGGGAATAAAAAACTTTGACAAAAATAAAAAAATTTAATATTATTTTATATGAAGTGGTTCTACTTATTTTATGAAGGAAAAGAATATGTCTAAATTAAAAACAATCGCTTTAGCTGCCGGATTTACTGCTTTATCCGGGAACGCCCTCGCCCGGGAAACACCGGCAGAATCTCGCGATTCTGTCAGCACAACCACCGAAACGGTTATTCAAAATCAGCCGGAACGCAAAACTTATGCTATATCAGATAAGACCCTTCGTTTCAGAACCATCCGCGATGAAGTTAAAAACACCCAATACGCCTCAAAATCATTAAACAATGACGGCACTGTCTTTATCGGCGTTCAGGAAAACGGACAGCAGGAAAGCCGTTCTGTTGTCTTTACAGAAGAATATGGTGCTGTCGGTATCAGAAAAATCGGCGACAAAACATTAATTTCCAACAAGCTGGGAGACTTTTTCCACGATAACGCCAGCGGAAGAATTGACTTTAACAGCAAAGAAGGACTGAGCGCCGTTTTCTTTCTGGATAAAAAAAATCAAGTTCGCCATTATTTCTCCGAAGAAATCATTTTGCAGGGCGACCTCGCCGGCATGATTAACAAATCTGAACAAGCCCACGAGGAAAAAATCGCCTCTGCTATCAAAAATCATGAAATGGTCAAAATAGAAAACGGTGCAACATTGGATATAACCAAGCTGCTGCAAAAGCAGGCAGAACGCCGCTGACCACCCCGTCCCGCCTGCACACTCCCCGTTTTCACTTTCAAACGGGGAGTTTTTTATAACTTCAGTCAGGAAACCATTTTCAGACCGACAACGCCGATAACAATTAAACCGACGCCGACAATCCGTGACATTTTCCGGCTCTCGCCAAAAAACACCATATTAATAATAACGGCTCCGGCCGTACCCAACCCCATCCAGGCCGCATAAGCAATGCTCATATCCAAATAGGCCAAGGAGAAATACAGAAACAAATATGAAAGGGCAAAACCTCCGCTGAAAAGAGCCAGATTAAACAAACTCTTCCGCCGGCTGAACAATTTCAGCCCCACAACGCCCAAAATTTCCAAAGCCGAAGCGACAAAAACATAAATCCATCCCATTTTCTACTCCTTTTCCGTTCCGGAAACACCGTTTTCAGCCAGTTTCAAACTGATAACGCCCAAAATCAGAAGCGCAATGAAAAGCCCTTTCGCCATAGAGAACTCAACCTGAAACAGCAACGTATCCATCAGCGCGGTACAAATAGTTCCGACCGCCGAAAAGACAGCATAAACCGTTCCGGTCTGTATCGTCTCGCAGGCTTTCTCCAAAAAGTAAAAATCAGTGAGAATAATGATGGCAATTAACAAGAAGTGAAAGCAGTTTTCCGCGGCACTGAAACCGTATATCCAAAGAAGTTCGAAAAGACATGTCAGAATAACATACATCCAGCCTTTACTAATTTTTTTCTCCTTATCTGTTACACTCACATTTGAAATTGTAACATTTGGCAGAAAAGAAGTCAAGCAAGCCGCTCCGCCGGCCGGACGGCAGACTGCCCCAAAAGCTTTGAAAAAGTTACCGAAACGGCTAAAGGTTAAAATGCTCTTGTCTGATTTTCTTTAACTTCCAGAAAATCGCTTTCATCATCGACGACTTTCTGACTTCCTGCATTTTTTCATGCCAATGCCCTTCCAAAGCCGTCAAAAGCGACGGATGCGAAGTCATTTTTATCGCCTGCGGATTTTCTTTCAGATCAAGACTGATGGGAATCAGAACCATGCCGTTTTGCTCAATGCGTTCAGCACCCGGAATTTCATGATAGCCGCATTGCTGCCAGCGCGGCAGCAGTTCCTGTTTGCACATGCCGTAAACTTGGCGGTATCCCTTCTCCGCAACATACTTAAGCCCATACTGCATAATATCTTCGGCAACTTTTGTCTTACGAAAATTGCGAATAACCGCCATACGCTCAAACTTAACAAAATCGGAAAAGAAACGTATCCGCATCGTTCCTATCGGCAGACGGCGGTTGTTCTTCTGAACATAAGCCACAACATGCGCCGCGCAAAAATCATTTCCGTCAAACTCCTTGCTTTCAGGAATTCTCTGTTCTTTCACAAAGACCTGTTTTCTGATGGCCATCGCCCCTTTATATAACGCCTCGGAGGTAGCCAGCTCAACTTTAATGATTGTTTCTGTGCTCATACGCCATTATTAGATTGACCAAATCAATTTTAGAATATACTAATTTTATGAATCAGTTATATATTTTGAGTCACAACTTTAAGAGATTTTGAAAAATGAACATTAAGAGCAGCATTAACCTAATCCGCGGAATTCTTTACCTTCATGAAATAATCCGCTGTAAATCCATCAGCCGTGCCGCTGAAGAAAACAACATGAAAGCCTCTAATCTCGGCATTATAATCAATGATTTGGAAAAACAGACCGGCACCAAATTGCTCAAACGCACCCACTTGGGCAGTTCTCCGACCGCGGAAGGGCTCCGGGTCGCCCAATACGCCGTTGAGCTGGAGGAACAGATTCAGAAAATTCGCCAATGGCACGAAAGCACCCATCCGCGAAACCGAACGCTCAATATATACATCGCCCCCAATATGGAATTGGACAACTGTCGGGACTTTGAAGTTCAGCACCCCGATATAAAATTAAACTTCATTGACGAAGACATTCTCGCAGACGTCAAGGTCAACAACCAGCCGCCGGCAGACCCCGCCGCAAGTTTTACCGAACTCCACATCGGCAGCGGCGTGAAACAGAAAATCTGGATATCCTGCTGCGAACAGAATCCCCGTGCTCTGAAGTTCTTCGATTTTATAGTTGCAAAGTTACTTCTCTTATATGGTCAATCAGAGCCTTAATCTTTGGTTCGTCCTGACCGTCTTTGTGTGACACGATCCAGAACGGATGGCTGATTTTAATGCCCAGCTGCGACAAATGAATCAAATCCCTTTCTCTTTTGCCGATTGCAATCGGATGCAGCCCGATGCCGATACCGTCACAGGTCATGCGCAGCAGCATTGCCGAAGAGTTTGTCGTTGCCACCACATGGCGGGCGCCGTCAATAATTTTCTTCCACTGCGGCCAAACGCCGGCATAATTTTCCCGGTCGCAAATCCGGTGGTTTTCCTGCAAATCTTTAATATTGTTGGGATATCCGAACTTTGACAGATAAGACATGGAAGCAAACAGACCGAACTGCAGTTCATAGCAGGAAACGATTTCCCCGTCGTCAAATTCCGGCTCTTCATAAACAACCGCCATATCCGTCGTGGAAAACGACCCCGGCGTGTCAAGCGAACAGACAACCTCTATTTTCACGTCAGGATATTTGGCAATAAATTCCGACAAACAGTTCGAAAGATATCCCGTCCCCAAACCGTCGCTGGTCCACAGGCGTATTTTTCCCGAAACATTCTTGTCTGAAATCGTAAAATTCTTAACCTTGTAAATAACCTTATCCAAATCGCAGGCAACTTTAAAAACTTCGCGGCCGTTTTCCGTCAGCCGGACGCCGTTATACCCTCTTTCCAGCAGCTGGCATTTCAGTTTTTCTTCCAGACTTTTCAAAGTTCGTGACAGATTAGACTGTTTCATGGCATTTGCTTCGGCCGTTCCGTTGATTGAGCCGTTCTTTGCCGTTTCTAAAAAACTCAAAATCTCTCTCGCCCAGAGAGAGCTGTCCTTAATCCCCATTTTATATAAGCCCTATATGAAATTAGTTTCTTCACAATTTTACACATATGAAATAAATAATACACAAAAAAACAAACAATTCAACTAAGTTTATAAGGACTGACTAATGAGTATTATGAAAATTGCTAAAATCAAAGACTCCAACTCCAAAGAATACCGCAAACTGGTCAGCGGCATCTATTCTCAATTTGAAAATTTGTATAAAACAATGGACCTTTACGCGATTACCGAAAGCCTTTCCCATATCCGGCAGGCTTACAAATGCTTCGAAAAAACCGTCGACCGGGAACTGCGCAGCCGTCAACGGTGAAAATGCTTAAGCAGCAGACGAAGCTGTTCATCAATATAATCCAGAAGATTATCATCAATCTTTCTGATTTTTTCAATTATCTGGTTTTCTTTTTCCAAACGAGACAGGCTTTTGTTATCGGCGATTTTGTTATCAAGCATCTCATCAATGCTGATATTGAATTCCTGGGAAATTTTGTAAATCATAACCAAATCCGGAACGACAGTGCCTCTTTCCAGATTTGAAATGGTGCGCCAGCTGACATCGCAAGTCGCCGCTAACTCTTCCTGTGTCATCCCCGCGGCTTCCCGAATTGCCCTGACTTTTAAGCCCAGATATTTCTTTACATCTTCTTTCATATTATGCTTATACCTTGAAATAGATTGTTTATCCACGAACAACGTTTCATAAAGTGTTATCCAAACAACAACAAAATGCATACTAGGGAATTAGCTATGAAAGATATTAAAAATTTTAAGAACCGCACAACTAAAGAACTAACCGATACGGCGTTGAAAAAGATTGAAAAATTTAAAAGATTTATGCCGCCGCTGTGGTATCGGCTTCTCACCGATTTCTGTCGGCTGACGCCGAACCAGCAGCTTTATATCATCAAAACGATTGAAAATGTAAAAAAGCACCGCCTGTAACCGACAGATAGCCCAAACCGGATATCCGCCGTTTCTGACTTCACGGCCCAGCCTTGAGGCATTCGTCCTGACGGCCGGGCCGAAGACGCCTGTATGCGCATGCACTGATTTTTTCCGCCTCTCATACGCAAAAAAAGCTTTACAAAGGCAAATAAATTTGTAATATTACGAAAATCATAAAACAGACTTTTAAAGAAAATGACAAATTTAAAATTAACATCTCTGCGTCTGCGCAGATTAACGTTGCGACGATGATTTATTCCCCGCAAAGGTAAGTTAGTCGCAAGATTTGAGTTTTCTCAAATCTTTTTTTTATAGCAGATTTTGAAAAACGCAGAGGTTTAAGATGAACAAAAAACAATTAACTGTCAAAAAATTAGATATTAACAATTTAGCTGACGTCATGAAACTGCAGGAAAAAATCATCAGTGGCCTGCACCCCGACGAACAGCACTTTATCCTCCACAGAACGGCAGAAGACTATATGAAATCTCTTGACGGCAAAAGCTCAAACATGCTGGGCGTCTTTGACGGTGACACTCTGATTGCCCAAACCGTCTACAGCCTGCCTCTCAACGGTGAAACCAGAGATATGCCCGAATTTAAGCCGGAAATCGAAAACAAAGATCTGGTTCTTTATGAAGCTATTCTGGTTGACCCCGCCTACCGGGGTTCCAGCCTGATGAAAAGGATGCTGGAATATATTGAAAGCCATGCCATTGATAACGGCAGAACCCATGCCATCATCCAAATTGCCGTTGACAATCCGGCCAGCTGGATAAATGCGCTCCATCACGGCATGGCCATCACCAAAGTTGATCGGGATCCTTATGACGGCGTCAAAGTTATTTATCTGGAAAAGAAAATTTCCCACAAACCCGCACCGGTGCTGCACGCCGCCAATAACAATGCCCAGGTTTACAGCATGTATCTCGGAGACAACATTCACGCCAAGATTCCCTCCTTGTTTCACAAAATGCAATATTTAATTCAAAACGGCTATCACGGTGTCTCGCTTAACAAAGAAAGCAAAAGCCTGGTTTGGGAAAAACAAACGGCGGCCAGAAACAACAGTCTCAGCTTCGGCTATATGCTCAAAGATAAAGCGGCCTCATTTTAGGCCGCTTTTTTTGCCGTCCCCAAATAATACCACTCCGTATTAACCGGAGCCTGCAAATTAGGCAGCAGAATAAAACCATCTTCCGGAGCATACAAAAACTCCCCGCTGTCATAAACGGCGATTTTCTCTCCTTTAACCAGAGGATCCAAATGTTTATAGTTCCGGCACAACTTTCCTTCCCCGGTTTTGAGCACAAAACTTTTCATCTGAATATGTGTTTTCTCATGAGCCGCCGGCTTGGACAAATCAACCATATCAAAAGCAGCCAAAGCGCCGATGATTGCCCGATAAGCAAGTTCCGCCGCTTTCGGTTCCTTATGGTAACCGCATTCCAAAGTCGTTGCCGTGTTTCCGTAAACATGCGCACATTGCTCGGTAGAAAAATCCTGAATCTGCGCCTGCCTGCCATATATCTCCGGCCAGCCCTCCAGCACGTAATCCACCGGCAGAGCCTCAATCACTTTCCGGTTATAATCGTCGGGATAGTCACAAAAAGCAAAAGGAACGTCACCGACACAATGCGTTGAATGCAAATCCAGCGTAAAACGATGGCTCCGAATAAGCGGACAAATTTCATTGGCCAGTCTCTGCTCATAAGACTGCGGATTGTCATGCATTTTGATAACCCGATTCAAGTTCTCGTCAATACTGCGAACATCTTTGCGATAAGCCTCCGGATTGCAAACCGGAACCAAAGTCAAATGACCGCCGGTCAACCGCAGTGCACCGCGGTTAAATTCATCAATAATTCGGAAACAGGCTTGTGTTCCTGCTGTTTCATTGCCGTGAACGGCTGCCAGAATCAACAGGCTGATGCCGTCTTTTTCACCTCTGAACTCATATTTCGTAATCATCATATCATCCTCTCAACCTGCATAATACAACCCCTGCCCGACTTTACAAGCAAAATCCGCCGCTCGGACAATTCCCTGCCTTTAAAATATCTCACATTATCTAAAAAAGTTGCCGCAATTTTGCCAAGAAACAAAAGTGCCGACGGGGAAACAAAGTATTGACAAAAATAGACAATTACGCTAATAAGGGACTGTTATTGTTTCCGGGAGAAAAATTTTGAATATTACCGACTATATTGAAGAATGTCGTAAACAGCGCCATGATTTAAGTTTTGCTTTTCTGGCCGAGCGCTGCCCTGCTTCTGAGGAAGCTCCATACCGGATAAAGCCGTGTTCGCCGATTGCTCCGGATGAAAACTGCGTTTTAATTCTGGCCGGAACCGGAGGGCGGAACGTTAATCTCCGCGGATATAACAGCATACTGAAAAAAACCGATAATTTTGTTAAACAAAACATAGATTCATCCATTGTTCCCGTACGCACTTGCGTTGCCATATGTGATTTCGGCAAACGGCATCTTGATAACATCGCCCGTAAAGGAGCATATTTCGAAGCCTGGTGGCCGCAACATATCGCAGCGCTGAAACACGACATACCTGAAAACTGTATTGAAGAGACCTTTAATCCTCTGTATATTAAAGACATCTTCGATAATACAATTTTACCCCGCATTACGGCTTCGGACGGCAACAATCGTTTACCCCTCCGCCAAGCCCGAGAGAATATCCGGCATTTGAATATTGTGGCCCACTGTCATGGGGCTTATGTTGCGGTTCAATTGGAAAAACTCATGGATAAAAAAATGAACGAATTGGGATACAGTCCCGAAGAACAGCTGAAAATAAAATCCCAGTTGTTGGTTCTGGCCTACAACCCCGACTGTCCCAAATATCTTTCCAAGTTTCGTTTTATTTCTATTGAATCGTCTCAAGACAGACATAATGAATATCATGGCTACCTTCGCGAATGGCTTTTAATGAGTCCTAAAGATTTCGGCGTCTGTTTCTTACCCAAAGTCTACGGACAAACCTTGATGTGTGCCCAAGTTGACAAATATGGCATTGAAGGCAACCCTCCGCGCGAAATAGAGCCTATTGACGGAGATAAATGGTTTAAACAAATTCACGGTATTGAAACCGACAAAGAAAAAACGCTCGGCGAACATGATTTTTTAGGCTTCGAACCGATAAAAAACATGAGCAAAGGCGCTTTAAAACTGCAATATTTCGCAAATAACATATTAAAGAACGCAATAAAAAATTCACAACGGCAAAACGAAAAAAAATTTGTCCCGCTGCCTAACATTCAAAATCTGGCAGCCAACTCCCTTCAACAAAGATATATGTTCGCCCGGGCCGTAATAACCGGCTATAAGCTCCTGCAACAGGTACGGCATACGGACAAAAGCCAAATAGACCAATATGCCAACTGGCGCCGTTCAATTCCGACCGTCGGACTGGATTAATCCCGATACACAATCTTGGCCGAAGTTCATTAACGATATTGATTTATAAAAGAAAAACAGCCCCTGCAATAAGAGCTGTTAACTATGGTGGGGCTGAGCTAGCAATTCACGAATAATTTACATAAACTTAAGAAAGACTATTTTATATTTACAATAGATGTTAATTTTAATAATTATCTGGGATTAATAATGAAGTTGGAACTATTTACAAACAGCCTCGAACTTGAAGAATATTTGCGCGTTGCTACACTTTCAGTCATTTTCGATTCTGAAGAAGTGCATATAAGCAAAAAATTTAGAGAAGAAATAACTACGGCTCTAAAATACACCCAATCACTGCCCCAAAATTTCCAGTTTAAATATTCCCCTTGGGTTCTTTATGCTTTCAGAAACGAACAAAATGAAATAGTTGGAACAGTTGTTGTCGGACAAGAAAGTCACATGGATAAAGCCGGGCAACTGGAATATGTCGCAATAAGACGGGACCAACAAAGAAAAGGGTATGGAAAATGCCTGATTAAAACAATAATTGATGAGATTAAACTACACTCTAAATATAAATGTGTTACCTTAAGTACAAATAAAAAAAATGTAGGCTTTTATGAAAAATGCGGACTGACTCTTGCCGGTAAATTGAAATTTAACAAAACTTATCGCTATTTTTTAACGAAAACTATCTAGCTGCAATTAAAGCAGCATAACCATTGGGATAGATATACCTATTCCAAAACTACAAAACAGGAATCTCCCTCGAACCAAATCGGAAGCCCTTATATAGCAATATCCCCAAAACACGTCCCCAAGACCCTACTGGACTCAAACTATATTAAATCATTGAAAAATAAAGGATTATCATCAAACGAGTTCGGAAAATTCTCCCAAAATGCAATTTTTAAAATCGCAACACCAGAACTCAGTTAAGTGTTTAATTTTTGGCACTATTGCTTCGGTCAATCCATACGACAACTGGGAAAAAGCTTCCAAGCTTCATGCGGCAGCCAGAGGTGTGAGGTTACAATACTTACGACGTAAACCTCAAAAACTGTACTGTCTCAAAAATTTGAGGCGGCATTTTCTTCTATATCAAAAGCTTCATCACTGGTAAAAACGTCTTCTATCTGCTGATTAAACTTTATCCAAAGAGGCTCCATGTGAGTTTCATAAAAAATATCATTACGGATAGATTTAGGAAGAGTTTTGACTACCTGAGTTAGCTGTATTTCAGCCTTTAAAGAAACATTTGTAATAAACCTAAGAAAATCATTTAAGGATGAATTCGGATTAACTATCTTAGTCTCATCAATACCATTGTATAGATAGCACCCTTCCTTAACATAATTAGCCTCTGCAAAATTTGATATTTTACCATAAACCTCTTTAAACAACTGCTTCTTATCAGAATTTTTACACCCCAACTTGAAAGCATATTTATCAATTGTATAAACAATAGCCAAATGTATCGGCGCCAATTGCTCCAATTCAATACTGCGATAAATGATATTCAAATCCTGCAATACATGCTCAATATCCCTCATTGTCAAAGACAACAGTTTTACTAGAGGTTCAAACATCAAAATAAATATTTCTTTCATATCAATATCTTGATAAGGAGATGAAAAGATATTATCCGATTCCCAATTTAGTTTTTTTATAGCTAATTCAATAAATTCCCGAACGCTTCCTGGAGACGGTAAGTTAAAATCAAAATCAATAATTTTAGATAAAAAACCCTCCGCATTTTTTGAACCATAAACTTTTTCAATAGTCGAAATCAATTGATCTTCATCAACCGACAAAACAAAATTGCAATTGGGAATACTAAAAAGATGCTTAATATATTCTAAAAACGTAATTGCATAATCTGGACGACAGCGATCAAGATCATCAATAAAAATAACAAGCTTTCCAGATATTCGCTTATTTGTTCTTTCAAAAGAAGCAATCAGTTCCTTTAATTTTTTCTTAAAATCAGCAATTGCGTAACACAATTCTTTTTCATTGGCAATCATTGTTTTTGCTTTTGCACTAAGCTTGCCAACTTCTTTTTCTGCTTCATCGACAAATTCTGCTGATATTTTGGCAGTATCGTACAATTCTTGAGCTTCAATATCCAAATATTTTTTACATAATGCTCCCAAAAGCCGAACACAAATTTCAGGAATTTTTGTCAGTGTGATTTTCTGGGCCGCAGTAATTAGGGCTTTAACTTTATCCTTTAATTTAGGATCAACATCATCCAACTCTGAAAAGCACGAAATAAACGATGCCAAAGGATTTATTGAGAAATCATTTTCCCATGCGTTATAATATAAGGTATGGCCATTCTGCTCTTTTAAATAATTTTGCCACATTTTTACAAAGAAGGTCTTCCCTCCCCCATATGGTGCAGAAACCGTCATAACAAAACTATCTTCATTTCCAACATTAGACAGAAGGGTTGTCAAAGGAATAATATGCTTCGATCGATTCAATTTATCATTACAAATCAAACATTCATTCTTATCCCCAAGCTTTACAAAATCTTTTTTTATCATCTCCTCCTCTTTACTTATTCGCCAATTCTAATGTGATAGCTAGAATTTTCAAGCATATTTTGGCTTATAATACGTTATTTCTCAGCATTTCTTCGACAATATCCTTAATAAAATCATACTCTCTCATTAGCACGTTTTTATCTTATATTTTTACCATATTTGTATGGTATATATGGACAGACATAAAATTTTAAATTCTTGCAAACCCTTTATTTCTCTAAGTTCAGAGTATAACAAAAATCCTCTCCATTTACAGAGAGGATTTTTACTGGTGGGCCCTGCCGGACTCGAACCTGCGACCAGACCGTTATGAGCGGCCTGCTCTAACCAACTGAGCTAAGGGCCCGAAAAAAATCAAAGCATAAAACACAACCTGTGTGCCAAAGCTTTCTTTCTGAGAGCAGGCCTGAGTCGCTTTGTAAAATTCGGACTTTGTCCTCATTAACGCCGCTCCTGTCGTTTGCTCGTATGGTTTGCTTCGCAGCACTGACGTTTACTCGCAAACACAACTGCGCTGCACCTTTCGTCTAAAAGACTGCCGCCGGCAATCTTTTATTCCTCAAGCTAACCAACTGAGCTAAGGGCCCGTCTTACAGACAAGCAGAAAATATGCCAAATTGTTAAGATAGTCAAGAGCTTTTTCTCAATCTTCCTCTCCTCTAAACACTTTCTTAAATCTTCCTCTTTATACTTTGTCAAAGGATTAACAAAACACATCAGACCATGTCAGACACATCTATTTACCCTACCCGCTCTTTTCGCGAATTTCTAACCCGCTATGAACACCATAAACCTCAGGAAGAGGCTCCGCTGACAGTGCTTTACATTCACGGTCTGGCCTCTAATCCCTGGGGACGCAAACCTGAGGCCGTTAAAAGCGTTTGTGAACAGCTGGGGCTGAATTTTTACCGTTTTGAATTGCTCGGACACGGCATAGATGCCGCTAATTATGAAAAGACCGACCTGGACCTCTGGAAAGAACAAATCCTTGACATCATTGATCATCACATCTCCGGTAACTTTATTATCGTCGGCCATTGCATCGGCGGCTGGCTAGGACTGATGGCTGCGCAGGAACGCGGCGAAAGACTAAAAGGAATTGTCTGCACCTCGACAGCCCCGAATCTGGTGGAACTGATGGATATGCAGGTAAAACCCGAACAGCGGCAGGAATTGGAAAGCAACGGGAAAGTCATTGTCAAAATAGAGCGTATGGTTTTCACCTTTACCCGCAGCTTTATCGCCAGCGGTCTGAAGAATGCCATTCTCAACCAGCCGGATATTCCCATCACCTGCCCGGTTCACTTGATTCAGGGACTTAAAGACACCTTTATCGACTGGCGGGTTATCTTCCGCATTGCAGCCAAACTCCGCAGCGATAAAGTAGCCATAAAACTGTTAAAAAACAGCAATCACCACCTGCAGCATCCGTTGGACTTGGAAGAAATCAACAACTCGCTGCGCAGTATTGTCGAAGCCCTGTAAGTTTTAAATAATAGAAATTGACAAAATAAGATTTTACGCTACAGTAAGCGTAATAATTTATTATTTTAAAACTTAACTATATGAAAACAATTATTAAACAGTCGTACCATTTTAAGGATTTTACGACAGAATTTGAACAATGCGACTTCTCCGAAAAACCGGAATTCACTGTTCTTTACATTCACGGACTGAAATCCAACCCTTGGGCGCGAAAGGCAGACAACATCAAAGAACTCTGCCGCAAAAACGGATTGAATTTCCGGCGTTACGAACTTCTCGGCCACGGCTCCGATGAAAAGAAATTCCTCCGCTGCGACTTTGAACTTTGGAAAGACCAGCTGCGGGACATCATTGCCAACCACATCACCGGCCCGGTAATTATCGTCGGTCATTGCGTCGGCGGCTGGCTGGGAATGAGCATCGCCGAAGAATATCCCGACCGGATTAAGGCTTTTCTGGGACTGGCCGCCGCACCGGACCTGATTGAGCAGCTTTTGGAGCGCTCAACACTCGAACAGCGACAAACACTGGCCGATACCGGCTTTGTTGAAGCACAGGTGGAAAAATATCACTATGTTTTTTCACAAAGGCTGTGGACCAATCTTCATGCCAACGACCTCCTGCAAAAGGACAAAATCGACATCACCTGCCCGGTTCATCTGATACACGGACAACAGGACAATTTCGTCAACTGGCAGGTCATTTTGAAATTGGCCGAAAAAATTGCTTACGGCAAAACGGTGGTTAAAATTCTGAAAAACAGTAATCATCACCTGCAGGACAGCATCGCTATTCACGAGACGGCACAATCTCTGTACGATTTGTACCAGGAAGCCAAGAAAAACAAAACGTCCGATTAAACGGGGTTACCTATCTAAAAAAAGAGGCTTTGAAAGCCTCTTTTTTTTATTCTAGAACAAACTTGCCGCAACATTATGCTCATGGGCAAAGTCTTTGACAATAAAAGTCGTCACCGGCGCCCGGGAATATTTTTGAAACAGCAAACCATGCCCCAAACACAAACCGACATTAATGTTAAATTCCGTCTTTTGATCATTTAAAAACTCGGCCTGAGAAATCGGATCGCAGCACGGCCCTTTCATTTCCTCACAAATGACACAGCCATCCAGTCCGCTCTCCTTGCAGTTGACGCTAAAAACGGTAAACCCGTTTTCCCGCAAAATCTCCGCCAGCTTATCGGCATATTTTTGCATTGATAAACAGTTGGCAATCCCGATTTTTTGAAACCCGGAAACCTTGATAAACTCGATTAACTCCTGCAAACGCGACTTATGCGCATTCAGACGCGCCACATTTGCCTTTATCATTTCTTCTTTATCTTCAATGGAATAGTCTGCCATAATTTTCTCTCTAGATTAACTGCGCAAAATTGCACAGAACGAGGTAAATAATAAGAAATAAAGGAGGAAGAACCGCAGCGTACACTTTAGTACGTGAGGACACTTCCGTCCTGAAATTTCTGTATTAGTTACCCGTTATCCGCAATTTTTATTGATCAAGGAATGAACGCAGCTTCCTCGACCGGCTCGGATGTTTCAGCTTGCGCAAAGCTTTCGCCTCAATCTGACGAATACGTTCACGGGTAACGTTAAACTGCTGTCCGACTTCTTCCAGCGTATGGTCGGTATTCATACCGATACCGAAACGCATACGCAGAACACGTTCTTCTCTCGGTGTCAGCGAAGACAAAATTCTGGTGCAGGTTTCCTTCAAATTCGAATGAATGGCGGAATCCAAAGGCTGCAACGCATTGTCATCGGCAATAAAATCACCCAGCGAAGAATCTTCCTCATCACCGACCGGCGCTTCCAGCGAAACCGGTTCTTTGGCTATCTTCATAACTTTGCGAACTTTTTCCAAAGGCATTGACAACCGTGCCGCCAACTCCTCAGGCACCGGCTCCCGTCCCATTTCCGACAACATCTGACGTGAAGTCCGCACCAGCTTGTTGATGGTTTCAATCATATGTACCGGAATACGGATTGTCCGTGCCTGGTCGGCAATCGAACGGGTAATCGCCTGACGGATCCACCAGGTGGCATAGGTCGAAAACTTGTAACCGCGACGGTACTCAAACTTGTCAACCGCTTTCATCAAACCGATGTTGCCTTCCTGAATCAAATCCAAAAACTGCAAACCGCGGTTGGTATATTTTTTGGCAATGGAAATAACCAAACGCAGGTTGGCTTCAATCATTTCCTTTTTCGCCCGATCGGCCTCCCGTTCGCCTTTTTTAATCGTATCGACCATACGGCGGTATTCTGAAATCGGCAAACCGCATTCCTGCGCCATTTTTGCTACGGAATCACGCAGTTCAACGATTTCCATGCCGTATTTTTCAACAAAGGCCTGCCAGTGCTTGTCTTTTTTATGAGAAATATTTTCAACCCAGTTCGGATCAAGCTCTGATTTCTGATAAACGTCCAGAAAATCCTCGCGCTTAATTTTGCATGACAGGGCATAGCGCAGCAATTTCCCTTCCAATCCCATCAAACGTTTGTTCAGTCCGTTCAGCTGTTCAACCAGTTGTTCAACTCTGGTCGCATTCAGATGGATGGAACTCATCAGTTCAACCAGTTCTTTTTTAACCTGAAGATATTTTTTCTCAACCGAAGAAGAAACCGACTTTCCGGCCAAAATTGCCTCAACGCGCTGGTTCTGAATTTTCTTCAAATCGTCATAATAACTGGAAATTTTGGTCAAAATTTCCAATACCGGCTCCAGCAGCGCTTCTTCCATGGCCGCAACCGAAGCGGAAGCGCGGCCGCCCACGCCGTCAACATCATCGTCATCGCCGGAGGAAGCGCTTCCTTCTTCATCATCGGCCGTATCTGCCGGCTCATCATCCTCTTCCTCGACATCGTCGTCAACGGCATCTTCCAATTCAATGTCGTCTTCCAAATCATCGTCAATATCGTCAAGGTTGTCTTTGGTGGCAATTTCTTCGGCCACTTTTTCCAAATCATCAACCGAAGCGTCTTCTTCGTCATAAACCATAGCTTCGGCATCATCGCCGTACATCATTTCCAAATCGACGATATCGCGCAACTGCATTCTGCCTTCCAGCAGATCGTCACGCCAGTCGGCAATGGCTTTAATGGTCATCGGGCTTTCGCACAAACCGTCAATCATAACCGTTTTGCCGGCCTCAATACGTTTGGCTATGGCAATTTCCCCTTCCCGGGACAGAAGTTCGACGGTGCCCATCTCTTTCAAATACATGCGGACAGGGTCGTCCGAACGGCCTAACTCTTTTTCGTCAAAGTTTCCGCTCTCATCATCGTCATAAACTTCTTCTTCGTCATTTTCCTGTTCAAAGCTGTCAACGTCCGATTCCGAAATGATGCTGATGCCCATATCGGAAATCTCGGCCATAATATCTTCGATCTGTTCGGAAGATTCGCGTTCGGATGGCAAAGCTTTATTAAGCTCTTCAACCGTAATATATCCGCGTGCTTTGCCTTTGTCCAACAGACGTTTAACCGCGCTCCCCAGAGAGTCGATTAAAGGCGCGTCGGCAGAGCCGCCTTCATAGTAATCTTGATTATCGGTATCTGACATGACAATTCCTATAAAAACCGGTTTTAAAAATAGAAAGGTTCAAATCTGAACCTGATACTGCAGCTAGCAACCTTTTAATAATTTCTGTACGATTTGTCAACACTTGCGTTGCCGTCCGACGCCGGGAGGCTTTTAACACGCCGAGGCAACGCCTTGTTTTATTTGGGTTTTATCAAAAAGCATTTTGTGTATTAAGTAAAGATTCTTTCTCTTTTTTCAAGCTCTCGTAACGCTGATAGGCTTCTTCCGGGAACGACTCGGAAACCTGAATAATCCGCAGGCATTCTTTTATCTCGTTATCCAGTTGTTTTATCTGAACTTCTATAATTTTTGTATCGATCTCTTCCCTGATTTTGTTAATATAGGGATTCTGCTGGCGGAACATTTCCAGCTCCCACAGAGCGGCCAAATCTTTTTCCAGCCCTTTTTCCTGCAAAAGCTTGCATAATCCGTCGCTCTGAATCTCCTCATCATCGTGATAGACTTCAACCAGTACGTCAAAAAGCTGCTGTAACCGGGGATTGGAAATTTCAAACATTCCCATCCGCTCCTCGTATTCGGCAATCAGTTCGGGATAATAAACCATCGCCGCCAACACAAACTTGACCACCAGCTCGTCCATGGTAACCTTCGGCCGCTGAGCTGCCGGAACCGTCTGCTTAACCGCGGTTTCATTCCGTCGGAACGAACCTCGCGGCGCCTGATGAGCAGTGTCTCCGCCGGCCGACTGGCGTTGTTTGTTTTTCCAGAAACCTCGCCCCAGTTCGTTATAGATATAATTCTGCATTTCCTGCTGATAATAGCCGCGGACTTTTTCATCGGCGATTTTCGCCACTTCTTCCATCACGTTTTTTTCGATCAGCGCCTTTTGTTCCGGCGTATCAAATACCCGGCCTTCGGTGTTCTTCCGCCAAAGGAGTTTTACCAGGGGCGTCGTTTCCTGCAGATATTTCAAAAAAGCGTCATGCCCGTGCGCCTTCAAAAATTCATCCGGATCCATTTTATCCGGCAGAAAAACATATTTCAGCGAATAGCCGGCTTTCAAAATCGGCAGACCGCGGTCAATCGAACGAATGGCGGCCCGAATACCGGCCCCGTCGCCGTCAAAACAAAGCGTCGGCTCGGGACAGACCTTCCAAGCTTCGGCAATCTGATCTTCGGTCAAAGCAGTGCCCAGCGGAGCCACCGCATAGCCGAAACCGTATTTATCCAAGGCGATAACATCCATATACCCTTCGCAAACAATAATATTCCGCGCGGCAAAAGCCCGGTCGCGGGCATTGTTAAGATTATACAGCACCCGCCGCTTATTAAACAGCGGCGTCTCCGGCGAGTTCAGATATTTCGGCTGTCCGTCGCCCATAATCCGGCCGCCGAAAGCAATCACCCGCCCGGCCTTGTCCATAATCGGAATCATCACCCGGTCACGGAAAAAATCATGCGGACGGCGGTTTTTGTCTTCCGGAATGGCTATCAGCCCCAGTTCCGCCATATCATGCTCGGAAATTCCCTTGGATGCCAGCAGCGCTTTCAAACCGTTATTGCCCGGCGCATACCCGAGACGAAACTTGGTAATGATATCTTCTTCAAACCCGCGGCGATGCAGATAATCCATCGCCCGCTGCCCGTCCGGCAAATGCAGCGACTTTTCAAAAAAACGGCAGGCCATGTCCATAATGTCATACAACGAATTGCGCTTAACCGCTTCTTCATGGCTTTCCTTGGAAATCTGCGGAACCTGCAAACCGGCCTTGTCCGCCAGCTTGCGAATGGCATCCATAAACGGCAGATTGTTGGCTTCCATTTCAAACTTGATAATGTCACCGTGCGCACCGCAGCCGAAACAATGATAAAAACCTTTGGCTTCGTTCACCGTAAACGACGGCGTCTTTTCGTTGTGAAACGGGCAACAGGCCTGGTATTCGCGCCCTTTGCGCACCAGCTTTACCTTTGAACCGACCACATCGACGATAGAAACCTTCGCCCGCAGTTCGTCACAAAACTTTTGTAAATCTATCCCAGCCATTGAATGCCCGCTATGATCCTACGCCTTTTTTCTCCCCTTACCGATTAAAGGAAGAAACTTTACTGCAACAGAGATTTGATCATCCCCGATGCCTTGCCCATATCCAGCTGTCCGGCATATTTGGCTTTCAGTTCGCCCATAACCTTCCCCATATCTTTCATGGAAGAGGCACCGGTCGAAGCGATAATTGTCTTCAAAACGGCTTCAATTTCCGCCTCGCTCATCTGTTTGGGCAGGAATTTTTCAATCACTTTGATTTCGCTCATTTCTTTATCGGCCAAATCCTGACGATGTCCGTCCAGATACATTTTGATTGAATCGTTGCGCTGTTTAATCATTCCCTGCATCATCGACAGCAGTTCGGCTTCACTGGCTTCCTTTTGTCCTTTGCCGCGCGCTTCGACGTCTTTCTCCTTCATGCCGGCGATAATCAGGCGAACCGCGCCTACGGTCGTCATATCTTTATTCAGCATTGATTCTTTCAAAGCTTTTTGTAAATCTTCTCTCAACATTTTTATTCTCCTTGATTTTGACAATTTGTTTCAAAGCATAAACACTTCAGGCTAAAAAAGCAAGCGCATTATCATATAAGGCTTGCCATAAATGCCTCACCCGACTATATTGTAAAAAAACAGAAAGAAAGGATGATCCATGCGTATTCCCGCCCGTTTTTCCCTGGCTCTGCTTCTTGCCGCATTTCCTCTTCATGCTCAGGAAACGCCCGACCCGATAGAATTCAGCCAAGAGGAATATAACCAAAGGGTTGCCCGGGAAATGGAAGAAATGAACCAGGCGCTACAGGCAATGAGCAAATTTATGGTCAAATCAATGAACAATATGACCGAGGCTATCAACAAATCGGCGCCGGGCATTGCCAAAAGCATGGGTGAGCTCGTCAAATCAATGGAACCCATCATTAAAGCGGCGCAGCAAAACCAAGATTTTGCGGCTCAAGCACCGGAAACAACGGCGCCGCAGCCTGATGCCGCGGCCAATGACGTGACACGACAATTTCAGGGACTGCCCATGTCAGAAATAATCGGCAGTCCGTTGCAAGCCGCAGCGAAAGCCCAAACCCGGCAGGCCGAAACTGCTGCTGACTTTATCAATCAGCTTCAGATAAAACAGCAAGCAACTCCGGAAAAACCGGCCAAACCGCAGATAAACCAAATCTACCGGCCGAAAAGAATACAGCTCTTCCCGGCTCCGCAGCCAAATCACGACTAAAAATGAACCCGGAAAGAAAACAGGCTTTCTTCCGTATCATGACCGCGATTGTCCTGATACAGATAATTAAGTGCAAGTGCGGTGTTGCGCGTTAACCCGTAAACCACTTCCGCCTTATATTCTGACCGGTCGCCGAAAGCCGAGGTCGCATAGATTTTTTCCGCTTCCAGCCAAAAGCGGAAATTTTTCCACTCGCCGAGAAGACCTGCGGCAGCTCCGATTCCCGCCCACTGGTTATGCGGCAAAAAACCGCCGTACGACAAATGATTGTTCAGCAGCAGATACCCTTTGAGCGATTCTGCAAAAGCATAACTTCCTCCCGCGCCGGCCGTCAGATTAAACGCGTATCCTTCTTCCTCATTATCGGGATTCGTCTCACGGTCGATTCCCGCTCTTATCTGATAAGACAACGGCCGAAACATCACGTTAACCGGGCTTATTGAACGAATACCGACCAAATCAAATTTTTGCAAAACATAATTGTTCCGACCGTCATAATGACGTACGGCAAAATTCAGAAAATTAATTTCAGCCCCGGGAAGCATACCGTAACTGTCATCCGTCAGCGAATGATAGGCCGGGCGAAACTCCAATTGCTGAAACCCCTGCCCGTTTCTGACACCGGCCCCGGCCGACAGCCGCATTGCCTCATGCGTTTTCAACGGCGATTTTCCTTCCGTTAACGACTTAAAATTATCCTTTGCTTTAAGATTATTGCGAGCCACCAAAAGCTTAAAACTCTGCTGGCGATAATCTTTCAAATCAATATTTTTAGCCACATACTGATACTGCACAAACTGATAAGCCGCTTCGGCAACTCCCGCCTGTTCTTCCGGCGTCAGCCCCTCCGGCCCGTATTCACCATCAAGAACAAATTTTTCAAAAGCCTTTTTCTGTGCAACGGTCATCTGGCGGTATTGGTCGTTCAAACGGCTCTGGCGCGACGGCCGGTAATGAACGGCTTTGACCAGCCCGGGCCGCGCATTCACCGCCTTAACCGTATCCAGCGGAATTGTCTGCATCGGAAAGTCATCCGCCAGTCTCAGCGACGGCCGAACCGCATCTAACGCCTCCATCAGCATATAAGAACAATTCCGTCCGAAAAAATAATAACGGGACTGGGCATGTCCCAATTCCCACAAATGGGCCACGAACATTTTCTGCTCCCGCGGCGTCAAATTAAGCTGCAATTCCCAAATATCGCGGTTTTCAATATTGTTATATGTATTGATGATATCATAATAAGGCTTCAGCGTAAAACCGCCGTAATAACCGCCCGTCAGTCCGTAAACCGCAAACAGCACACCGCGTTCGTCTCCGGTAAACGCCCCGTAATTCATGCCGTGCGCCAGCAGCTGCGTCCCTTTGCGCGCCGTATCAATACGAATAAGCGTATGTCCGAACAGCGACGAAGGGTTATTCATATAAGCATCGGTAAACAGCAGCGTTATCCCGGCCGGAGCAACATCGGCCAGAAATTGGCGATATTCCCTGCATTCGGGAAAGCGGCGCGTCACCAGTCCTTTACGCCGCAGATAAGCATACCGCGCCGGAAAAAGACAAATTTTCTTTTCATCACTGCCGGCTTCAAACAGCTCAATCGTTGCGTTCAATTCGTCCTGAGGATTCGTTTTGCCTTCGGAGCTGACAAAAAAACCGGGAGAGTCAATAGTGCTGCGATAACCGCCGGTCCACTGCCGGCGATAATGTCCCAATGCCAGCCACTGGCTGTCCGAAGCTAAAGAAGTTTCCGCGGCCTGCGGAGAAAACGGAAAAAAAGATAAAAGAAAAAAAACAAACGGAGCGGAAAACACTTTCAAACCGAACACACGCATTTTCCGCCCCGTCAATAAAACCGTACTAAGCTTTCAAAATTTCAAACAAAGACAAAGTAACGTCAACAGCCTGAACATTTTCATTAGGGAAAAGAACGGCAAAATTCTGCTGAGACTTGGCGCCTAAAACACTTTTATCCATGTTCAGGATACCGGCCAGCGTATCAATCGTCTCGCCGCTGCCGCGGGAAGCGTCCAGCGCATATTGTTCCATATTGTTTTCAATAAAGGCCAACACCATTTTCTGCGTTCCGCCGGTAACCCGTCCCTCCGGATCGCAGCCGGAAGTACCGAAAGTGATGCCGAAAGTCTGATTTGAAAATGATCCGTTGGTCGTTACCGCCAAAACCTGCGGCCCGATGCCCTTCTGTCCGCGCCAGGCCATAGAACCCAAACCGCACCCGGTGCTGTCCACGGCAAAAGCGTTGGCGGACACCAGCATCGCCCCCAGAACCAGTGATGTAAAGTAAACTTTTTTCAACTCCAGTCTCCTCAATAGCAATAAGTTTTAATACCTCATACAAATTACCACAATTCAGCCGTTTGTACAGACTTTTTAATTTTCCCTGACAAGTTTTTAAAAGTTCCGCACTGTCCCCGTTAAAAAGGCTTGCAGTTCTTAAAATTTGTGATATATATGAATAAATACGCAAACACATAAGGGCTGTGAACGGATTTTTATCCTTTCACAGTCTAATTTTTCTAACTTTTGTAGGATTTTTTGGAGGGTTAAAATGGATAAATTCCCATTAACCAAGAATGGTTTCATTGCGCTGGAAGCAGAATTAAAAAATTTAAAAGGCGTTGAACGCCCCAACATTATCGCCGCAATTGCCGAGGCCCGTTCCCACGGTGATTTGTCCGAGAATGCGGAATACTCCGCCGCCAAGGAAAAACAAAGCTTCATCGAAGGACGCATTCAGGAACTTGAAGCCGTTATCAGCCGCGCTCAGGTAATTGATCCTGCTCAAACCAAAAGCGACGTTATCCGCTTTGGCGCAACCGTTGTCGTTGTTGACGAAGATACCGAAGAAGAGAAAAAATATCAGATTGTCGGCGATTATGAAGCCGACATTGAAAAGAACCTGATTTCGCTGTCTTCCCCTCTCGCCAAAGCCCTCATCGGCAAAGAAGCGGGAGACATCGCCGAATTTTCGGCGCCGGGCGGCCGCAAATCTTTTGAAATCATAGACGTTATTTATCAATAAACGCCTTGGAATTTCCGACATCGTTCATATATTAAAGCCGGTTTAACACCGGCTTTAATTTTACACGATGAGGAGATTTCCATGAGCGACACCAACGAAAACTGCACCTACGGCTATGATTATGAAAACAAATGCGACTGCCGGGAAGACGACAACTGCGGCTGCACTTTTCCCAACAATATGCCTCACGATTTTGACTGCCGCTGCGGCGACGAAGACGAAAACTTTTCCTGTGAAGATAATGACGACGCCGACTGCTGCGAATGTGAAAATCTTATTTGCGACACACTGCACTGCCAAAATCTGATTGTCGAAAACCTTGAACTTCCAGCAGAAGGAAACAATATTCACAATGATGAAAACTGCCATTGCAGCTCCGTTCTGGTTCGCGATCTGGCGCCGGATTTTGTTGTTCCGGCGGTAATGCCCGACAACACGATTGTCAATGAGTTTGACATCGACAGCTATCTCGACGGCTCCTACGGACTGCTCCTGTTTTATCCTGCCGATTTCACTTTTGTCTGCCCTTCCGAACTGATTGCCTTTAACCGCCGCCTGAACGAATTTGAAAAACGCGGCGTCAAATTGCTGGGTATCAGTGTCGATTCGCCCCATGCGCACCTCGCCTGGAAAAAAATGGCGCCGCAGGACGGAGGCGTCGGCCCGCTGGATTATCCGCTGGTCTCCGACCTCAATAAAGACATCTCGTTTACATACGGCGTACTGAGCGAAGACGGCGTCGCGCTCCGCGCTTCTTTCCTGATTGACCGGCAGGGCATCGTCCGCCACCAGATTGTCAACGACCTTCCGCTCGGACGCGATGTCGACGAAACGCTGCGCATTATTGATGCTCTTCAGTTCTATGAACAGAACGGAGACGTTTGCCCGGCCAACTGGCATCAGGGAGACGAAGCCATCAGCCCTTCGCCGCAGGGAATTGCCGACTTTCTTAACAAAAATCTCGAAAAACTCTGAAAAATACCGATCGAACAGCGCCGCTCTTTTTCTTTGCAAAAAACAGCTTGTCTCTTGCCAAGCCGGAAGATAAGTCCTATTTTATGTAAAACATAAATAAACAGGAAAGAAAGAAATGGCTGAATACAAAAGTAAAATTCTTATCATCGGTTCCGGCCCGGCCGGTTATACCGCCGGCATTTACGCAGCAAGAGCCGGACTGTCGGCAACCATAGTCTCCGGTCCCCAGCCCGGCGGACAGCTGACAATCACGACCGACGTTGAAAACTTCCCCGGTTTTCCGACCCCGGTTGCCGGAACCCAACTTATGGAAGACATGCGCCAACAGGCTCTCAAACTCGGAGTAGAAATTGTCGAAGACCGGATTACCGAAGTTGATTTCAAGCGCCGTCCCTTCGAATGCAATTCGGAAAATCATAACCTTTTCGTCGGCGACACGGTTATCATCGCTACCGGCGCCTCCGCCCGTTGGCTGGGGCTTCCCTCCGAGGAAAAATTCCGCGGTTTCGGCGTTTCCGGCTGTGCCACCTGTGACGGCTTTTTCTACCGCGGACGTGACGTTGCCGTTGTCGGCGGCGGAAACACGGCCGTTGAAGAGGCTATCTACCTCACCAATTTTGCCAACAGCGTTACCCTCATTCACCGCCGCGACAGTCTCCGCGCCGATAAAATCATGCAGGAACGTCTGATGAACAACCGCAAAATCAACGTTGAATGGGATTCCGTTGTCGAAGAAGTCGTCGGAACCGAAAATCCGCTCGGCGTCACCGGGGTTAAAGTCAAGAATGTTAAAACCGATGCCGTTAAAGAACTCCCCGTCGAAGGCCTGTTCATCGCCATCGGGCACCACCCCAATACCGATATATTCAAAGGCCAAATTGACATGGATCCCGAAGGCTACATCATAACCAAACCCGACAGCTGCCAAACCAGCGTTGAAGGCGTTTTCGCCGCCGGAGACGTCCAGTCCGGAAAATTCCGCCAGGCGGTTATTGCCGCCGGAAACGGCTGTCATGCCAGCCTTGAAGCCGAGCGTTACATTGCTGCGCTGAACGATGAAAATGCGGCTTCTGCCGTCTGAACCGTTCCCGACTGACAAACGAAAGGCCGAAGTTCAACTCCGGCCTTTCGTTTTATCTGAGACAGTCTAAAAACTGAATCTGGCGCCTAAAAGAATTTCATGTGCTTCGGATTCGACTTTGAAACGATCTCCGGTGTACATCGTCTTGGTCAAATCACCGTTGTCAACATAACGGTAACCCAAATCGACCGTTATATTGCTGTTGACTTCATAACCGACGCCGGCAGCCAGATTCCAGGCAAAATTATTGCTGGATTCCTTAATTTTTCCGGCTGCGTAATCTGCACCGTCGGTTCCGGCAAATTTACTGCTTGCTTTCAGGTGAGCCAAACCGATACCGCCGCCGACATAAGGCGTAAATTTGGTTCCGGTATTAAAGTCATAATAAGCGTTCAACATCACATTCTGATTGCGGACGCTCATTTTGTTTGAGGCAATGTCGCCCTCGTCAAAATATTTCTTGGTTTTTCCGGCTCCGTCACGATAGCTGTATTCCAATTCCGTCCGGATTGCATCGCCGTTGCACAGCGGAAGTTCAACACCGGCGGCAACCGAAACGCCATAGTTCCAATCTTTGATGTCAAACTTTTCCGTATAAACTTCATCAGTGTCATAGCTTCTGATTTTAACGTCATTTTTCATCCGGGAATAGGCTAACTTACCTGAAACATAAGGGGTATATTCCAAAGCATTGGCCTGAGAATAAGATAAAACACAGGCAACACCTGCAAGCAATAAAAGTTTTTTCATGATAGTCTTCTCTCCATTTAGTTAATACAAACAGCTTTTCTGGCGAGAGTTGAACCAATGCACCTGAATAGGCCCGTAAACACACATCCGTGATACAACAGTGCAGCGTGATTCCGCTCCGGGAGCATCCATCGTCAGTATTTCTGCCTGACGACTGATTAAACGTTATAAGATATTTTTGCAGAAAGCAAGCAAAAAAAACATTAAAAATTTAGCACAAGACGTCTCTTACAACTTTTAATTAAGAGTCTCATTTTTATTGACAAGCATTCGCCGCCGACACTATATTGTCATATATAAAGATGAAAAAAGGAGATAAAAATGTCAAAACACGGAACTTGCAGCTGCGGCTGTGAAAATGAAAGCAAACAGTGCCATTGCGACGAAACCTGCACTTGCGGATGTCAGGAAGGCAAGCCCTGCACTTGCGGATATGAATGTGACTGCGGCTGCTGCGGCAACCAGAATAAGGAAATTGCTTTTGAACTCTGCCGCACCCTGATTGAAGGCCGAACCTATACTGCCGAAGGCGTAGCCGAAGCTTTCAGAAAAATCTACGACACCGTCAAAAGCTGCAAATAATTCCACTTTTTCCCAAACGCAGCCCTTCCTTGGCTGCGTTTTTTTCGTTTTCGAATTTTATATATTGATATTATCTTAAAGCTGATATATTATATGTCCAATATCAGTAAACCTATCGGGATGCTGCGGTTATGTCCAGAGCCGAAGCTTAAAGGCCGCAGAGTTATTCCTATAACCGTTCACCTTCCCGATGCTTTATTTTTAAAGGAAATACAATGTATCTGGAACGTTACGCCCATGCTTTTAACCCGCCGGTGCCGAGCTCTGCCGAAATACTGAAAAAACACCTCGTCAAAATTCTGACTTTCTGGATTTTTCCGTCCGTTCTCCGTCACCAGACCAAGCGCCGTCTCAGACATCTTCTGGGAATGGGGCCTGCTCCCGAAACACTTTGGGAAAAACACGTTTTCGAAAAACGCCGGCAACAATTTCTGGACGCCCAACACGAAAAAAATATTTACGGCTATAAAATCGTTTCCCTCGGCTGCGATTGTTTTTCCCGCACGATTCCAACGCTGTGGGGCATTAAGCCGCGTAAAAAACAAGGTGAAAAAGGGTGCCCTTTCGACCTCAGTGACAATCCCCTGCCCGCCGTTGTCAAATATTTGGAAAACGATTTCAAAGGCTATTTCAACTCTCTGGCTTACAACAAACAGCTTAAAAGCTGGTGGCTTGCAGATGATGAAATCGTTTACTGTCATGAAGACGACTGCACCGAAACATCCCGCAGCATTGTC
Organism: Azospirillum sp. 47_25; assembly: GCA_001917125.1. Taxonomy (GTDB): domain Bacteria; phylum Pseudomonadota; class Alphaproteobacteria; order RF32; family CAG-239; genus Scatocola; species Scatocola faecipullorum. The sequence goes on along the minus strand of MNTU01000042.1, from coordinate 10,314 downwards.
ACCGAACGCTTTGCCGGCCGAATTAACAACCTGCGGCAAATTTTATATCAAGACACCAGACCGGCACTGTTCATCAGCCATTTCAATCCGATGCTGGCTCCCGCAGACATCAACGAAACAGAACAATTGTATAATCGTATGTATAAAACATTGCAAACTGCGCGCGGCAAAAGAGGTTTTCGGCTGATGATCGTTGATACCTCCGGCAAATTATCCGCCGCAACCAATCTTCTCCCGGAAATCAAACTCTTTTCCTGCCCATGGTTGCCGCAGCCCTACGTCTGGCACCAGCCTGAATGCCGCTATAAAAAAACCGGACTGAAATTTGAGCAGCTTTTTATTGGCGAAGTCATCAAAATCCTCGCCGAAATGCAATAAAAAAACAGCGCGGATAACCTTTGGCTATCAGGCGCTGTTTTCTCTTTTAAAGCTTGTCTTTCAATGAAGACTAAAGGAGACGGCTCCTTTAAATAAATTTAACCGGTACAATCCGCACTCATAAATTTAGAGAGCAAAGACCAAAACGCCGTTTACAAAAATTGTCAGCAACATAGTCTTAACAATTTAAAGGGTTAAACAATTCGGTTAATTCACACAATGATTAATTAAATAATCTAAATTTGAAATGTCTATATTCCCCTTCTCCCGATTTGTCAAGAGATGAAATACGCGTCAGTCGTTCGGTTTGTAACATTCGCTTATTTCGCTGTCGCTCAAACGCTCATTAACAAACTCTCACCGCGCCATAAAAAAACTCCCCATCAGGGAAATGGCGTGCCACTCGTAACAACCGCTTTGCGGTTTAACTCCGCGTCAGTCGTTCGGTTTGTAACATTCGCTTATTTCGCTGTCGCTCAAACGCTCATTAACAAACTCTCACCGCACCATAAAAAAACTCCCCATCAGGGGAATGGCGTGCCGTTCGTAACAACCGCTTTGCGGTTTAACTCCGCGTCAGTCGTTCGGTTTGTAACATTCACTTATTTCGCTGTCGCTCAAACGCTCATTAACAAACTCTCACCGCGCCATAAAAAAACTCCCCATCAGGGGAGTTTTTTTATGGCGCGCCCTAGACGATTCGAACGTCTGACCCACAGCTTAGAAGGCTGTTGCTCTATCCAGCTGAGCTAAGGGCGCATCTGATTAATCAAAAAGCAGCAAAACCGCCGCTCTGGACGAGAATATAACGATTTATAAACTTTAAGTCAAGTAAAATCTGCAGAAAATAGCGATAAATCCCCTCACCTTTCCTCATAAATCATAAAGCGTTTCCGCTCGTTCCGATTACTAAAAAAGCCACCCCTGAAGGCGGCTTTCCTTTACTGGTCGGGACAGGCGGATTGCTTTCAGCGCACAGGCGCAATTTTTGCTTTTATGCAAAACCGGCGATACTCCCGTCTCGCCTATTGCTGGTTGTCAAACCGTCTTCTCGACGGTTCAAATCCTGTGTTCGCCAAAAGCCACAAAAAAACCTACCACAAGGGTAGGTTTTTTCTGTCTGGTCGGGACAGGCGGATTCGAACCGTCGGCATCTTGCTCCCAAAGCAAGCGCTCTACCAGGCTGAGCTATGTCCCGTTAAAAAACTTTACTTTCACAATAATCTCCGACATTTTGCTTTGCTCGCCCCGTTGGTTTGCTAGTCTCGCTTTTTTGCTCCCGCAAAACCGCTCAACAATCGGTCAATCAATGCTCAACGCACAATACCTTATCCAAAATAAATTAAAATGCAAGCTTAATTTTTCAACTCTGCAATCAACCCGTGATCTTTGAAACTGTAATAGCCGTTTTTGCTGACAATCAAGTGATCAAACAGCTTAATTCCCACCGCATGGGCCGCAACATTGATTTTATTGGTAATATCCAAATCGGCATGCGACGGCGTCACATCACCCGACGGATGATTATGAACCAGAATAATGGCTCTGGCCCCGCGAAACATTGCCGCCTTAATAACTTCGCGCGGATGAATCGAAACCTGATTAATCGTTCCCCGCTGCTGAACTTCTTCCCCGATAACCTGTAGCTTAGTATCAAGAAAAATAATCCGAAACTCCTCCACATCCCGATGGCCGATTGCCGTCCGGCAATAATCAATCATCGCATCCCAGTTGCTGATAACCGGAGCCGCCTTATCCTGCAGACTGCTCCAGCTTGAGCGGATAGCGGCTTCTCTGACGATACTGAAAACGACATAACTGTTTTCCTTAACATACGGAACTTCATATAATGCAGCTGCCGGCGCATTAATAACACCGGCAAAACTGCCGAACTTCGCAAGCAGCTGCTTGGCAATCTGTTTCACGTCACGCCGAGGAATAGACAGCGTCAGCAAAAGCTCCAGCATCTCATAGTCGGGAAAATCTCTGCCGCCGCCAAGCATAAAACGCTTTTTCAGCCGTTCTCTGTGTCCGGAATTGTCCGGCTTGACGTCAGCACCGGTATTTTCTTTCGTTTTGTTCATAAATCTAGTCAATCTTATAAGGGGGCTTATCCATTCCCTTCGGCGAATAGGTAAAGACTTCATAACCGTCTTTGGTAACCGCCAGAGAATGCTCGAACTGAGCCGAAAGGGATTTGTCGCGGGTCACCGCCGTCCAGCCGTTTTGCAGAATAATTCCGTCCGGACGTCCGATATTAATCATCGGCTCAATGGTAAAAATCATTCCCTCTTCCATAATCGGTCCCGTGCCTTTATTGGCAATATGCATCACATTCGGCGCATCATGAAAAACTTTTCCCACGCCGTGACCGCAAAACATGTCAACCACCGAATAACCGTATTTGTGAGCATATTCGGCAATCACATAACCGATATCGCCGAAATGGGCTCCCGGTTTAACCACATCAATGCCCCGCATCATGCATTCATAAGTCACGTCGCACAAACGGGTTGCCTTCAGCTTGGGCTTTCCGGCATAATACATCCGGCTGGTGTCGCCGTACCAGCCGTCAACAATCGCCGTCACATCAATATTCAGAATATCGCCGTCGGCCAGCTTACGATCCGGCCCCGGAATACCGTGACAAATGACATGGTTTATCGAAATGCAGGTTGACTTCGGATAGCCGTGATACCCCAAACAGGCAGGAACGGCACCTTTGTTAATCATAAATTCCCGGCACAAATCGTCAAGCTCTCCGGTTGTCACCCCGACCTGAACATAAGGGGTGATATAGTCGAGACATTCGGCCGCCACTTTGCCTGCCTTGCGCATTCCCTCATAATCGGCAGCATCATAAATCATAATTCCGTCTCTTCTTTTAACAGCCAACGTTTTTCTCCTAATATAAAATTTTCATCTTTCGAGTTATCTTTATACTCTTATCGCTGATTGTGCAAGCATATCCGCAAAATTTCAACCCGTTTTTTGCCTCGTCAAAAATCTTGGCCGCCGCCATCGGCGCAATATTCCACACAAATTTGATATCGGCACAGTCTTCCCGCGGCACAATCAGCACCACCCGGGTTTCGTGTCCCATTTCCCGCAGCTTGGCAAACTCGCTGAACATTTCCATTTCAAAAAAATTAATAAAAGAAGGAAACACGACGCAAGCCCCCTGCTTATTGTAAATGCTCACCGCATAAACATAGCACTTTTCTTCCCTCTCGTTGGAAAATTCCAGCTGCGCATAGCTGACATCGTCGCTCTCATCAACCCGGCGCAGGCGGTTATAAGCGGAAAAATCCGTCAGCAACCCGGCGGAAAAAGCTTCTTCCAGCAAAACTTCCGCATAAGTCGGATTAATCATAATCAAACTGCCGTCCCGGTTAATCATCTGCGTTTCATACTTCAGCCGCCGCCGCGGATTGCCGGTCGGCAAAAGCCAGACTTCCGCCCCCGGAACATAAATTTTCTGCCGGGCATCAAGCTCCGGACAAAAAACCGGCACCACCTCGTCTCCGATTTGTACATCCAAAATCAGATTTTTATAACACTTGACAATTCCACCCCTGACCAGTTCTGCCGGAAATTCCATTTTCACCTCTTTAAAACAAATAAAGCATACCCGCGGCATGCTTTATTTTCAACCATATTTTCCGCCCTAGCGCAATTTTTCTTTCCTTGCCCGCAGAATTTGAATATTGTTCTGTTTGTCGGCTTGCAGACTCCGCTGATAGGCGGCAATTGCTTCCAGAGCTTTTTTCTTTTTATATTCCTTTTTGCTCAGCCGTCCCGTTCCCGCCTGCTCGGCTGCGGCTTTCTTCCATTTTTTCCTGCCGCCGAACTTGGCTTCTTTCGGCGACAGACGCATCGGCTCGTCATCCAAAATAACATCTTCCGCCGTATCGTCCAAAACGTTCTGACTTGAAGAAACCGTCCGCAGAGCATACGGGCTCTTGGTAATCGGCTGATTGACAACTTCGCAGATTTTTTCAATCGGCATATAAAAATCATCGATTCGCCAAAATTCGGTCAGGCCTTCGGCCGGAATATTGGGATTAGGTTTAATCGGGTTCTGAAAAATATTCTTAACCGCAATCCAGGTAACCGGACGATACGGCTGCGCTTCATTCACCGCCAGCTTCCGCCCGACTTTCATAACTTCCAGATTTTCGGCCAGCGAAACTTTGCCGCCGTGCTGCTCAATAATCTGCTTGGTGTGTCCGCATTGCTGCGGATTGCCGTGAATCGGCGTAAATATCGCCTCCGGCGCATGCCGCCGGATAACATCGACCAGATTTCCCAGCGCACGGGCATTGATATGTCCGGAATCCTGCATTCTGACCTGTTCAAAATCGCCGATTTGACGGCCGCATGGCGTAATAACCACTTTTGCTCCCTGCGCAGCCATCATCTGCAGCATCTGCGGACCGGTTTTACCGTTAATCTCGTCAATAATCCGCTGCCGAGCCAAAACCAGAACATTGCGCCCCAAACGAATATCCTGATGCAGTCCCAAAGCCATCCGGGTCGCCGAAGCCATCGGAATATTAGACAAGTCGCTGCGATTGTGATTATATTCTTCCAGCCCCTGCGCAAAAGCTCCGGTGCAGACAACATATTTTCTTTTAACGCCTTTGTCTGCCAAATATTGGTCAAGCGCACCCCGGTAAACCACATCGTCAAAATCCAGATGTCCGCTGTCCGTCATTGCCTGTTTAACCAACTGCAGCCATTTGCCTTCCAAATACACTTTCGTGCCCAGTTTTCGGGCTGCGGCTATATCTATGGCAATATTCTCGACACTGCGGGAGATAACCGGAGAAACAATCAGACTGCGATCCGAATTCGCCTCAATCACCTGCAGGGTATTCTGCACCGCCTGTTCAAAACCGATGCGTTCCGAACCGTTCGGCACCGTAGATGTTGAATCTATCTGAACATTGGTGGTCAGCTTTCGCTTCAGCAAATCGGTATAGGTTTCAAAATTAAAGCTCTGTCCCACCGGCATATTCTCTTCAACCAGAAAATCGCCGTTATTGATAATGCCGGCATAAGGCTTGCCGTCAACTTTGGTCAAGGTATGGAAACCCATTGCGTCAACCACACTGTGACTGACCATAAACGGTTCGATCTCCATATCCGTCCCGATCATAATCCGGTCACCCGGATTGATTTTTTCAATAAACGGCGGCTGCATGCCCATCTGCGCAAAAGCTTTGCGAATCAAACTGCGGGTAAAGCCGCTCGCTTTAATCGGAGGCAGTTCGTACCCCATGCGGATATAGTTCATCAGCGCGCCGATATGGTCTTCATGGGCATGGGTTAAACACAGAACCGCCGTCGGTTTAATCGCCTTGGTCACCTGGCCGCTGTCGGGATCGGTGCGGTCAAAATAGTCGCTCACATCGGGATAAGCCGCCGTAAAGCCGGATTCATAAGGAGTAAACAAACTGCCCAAATCAAACATTGCCCGTACGGTCTCGCCTTTTTCATTGGTATGCCCAATGACCATGCAGTTGCCGCCGATACGGTCCCGGTTCACTCCGCCGACAAATTCAACCTTTGTTCCCGCTTCGTTGACAGCAACTGCCGCCCGGTTCCACTTAGTCATGTTTTTCTTATCATTTTTGGACATAATGCCCTCCCCAATGTGTGAAATTGCCTTATATAAAGCATATTTTTGACAAAAAATCAAGAAATTTTTACTATTTTCGTCATTATTTTTAATATTGAAAAAGACCGAAAAAGAATTATTTCCGAGTTGTTAAACCAACAAGGAGAAAAAACATGGCCAAACTCGCCAAATTTCTGTACAGCACTGCTCTGGTCGTCATAACCGCATGGCTCTGCAGCTATTTTACCCGTTACGGCATTGCCAACTGGTATGAATCCTTTGAAAAACCGGCCGTAACGCCGCCCAATGAAATTTTTGCACCGGTGTGGGCTTTGATCTATGGTTTGATGATTGTCTCTTTCTACCAAATTTTAACCGCCGCGTCATCTCTGCGGCAAACCGCAGGACAATTGTTTGTCGCCCAGCTTCTGCTGCAGATTATCTGGACGTTTCTCTTTTTCTACGAAGGCATGCTCGGCGCGGCTTTCGGCGTTATCGTTTTTCTGGCGGTGGTTGTCTGGCAGATGATTAAGGTTTTCAAACAGATACGCCCGCTTGCCGCTTATCTGAACTACCCTTATCTCCTCTGGCTCTGCTATGCCGGATTTCTGAATTTCGTTTTTCTCTACGCTCAGGGCGCCGTCGTTGAATTTTAATCAAAAATTTGCTGGACTCTTATCCCAAAATAATCTAAAAAATATCAGATTTAAATCAAACTGCATTTGGGAAATAAAGTTACTATGACTGCAACATTGAAAGACATTCGAAGCACTTTTCTGAATTACTTCGCAAAACACGACCATAAAATTATCCCTTCCTCGTCTCTGGTTCCGGATAATGACCCGACCCTGATGTTTACCAACTCCGGCATGGTGCAATTCAAACATATCTTTACCGGCAATGAAAAACGCGACTATACCCGCGCAACCACATCGCAGAAATCCGTCCGCGCCGGCGGCAAACACAACGACCTTGACAACGTCGGCTACACCGTCCGCCACCACACGTTTTTTGAAATGCTCGGCAACTTCTCTTTCGGCGACTATTTCAAAGACGATGCCATTGCCTGGGCCTGGGAACTGGTCACCAAAGAATTCGGCCTGCCCAAAGACCGCCTGGCCGTAACCGTCTTTCATAACGACGATGAAGCCTATAATATATGGAAAAAGGTTGCCGGCCTGCCCGACGACCGCATTATCCGCATTGCCACCAAAGACAATTTCTGGCAAATGGGCGACACCGGTCCATGCGGCCCCTGCTCTGAAATTTTTTACGATCACGGTCCCGAAGTTTGGGGCGGCCTGCCCGGCACGCCGGAAGAAGACGGCGACCGCTGGATTGAAATTTGGAACCTCGTTTTCGACCAGTTTGAAGACCTGCCCGACGGCTCCCGCATTCCGTTGAAACAGAAATGTATCGATACCGGTATGGGACTGGAACGTATTTCCGCCATTTTGCAGGGCGTCCATTCCAACTACGACATTGACCTCTTCCGCAATCTGATCGCCGACATCGCCAATCTGGCCAACTCAGACCCGAACGGCCCGTTAAAGGCGTCTCACAACGTTATTGCCGACCACCTGCGCTCAACCGCATTTCTTATTGCCGACGGTGTTTTGCCTTCCAACGAAGGACGCGGCTATGTTCTGCGCCGGATTATGCGCCGCGCTATGCGTCACATTCAGCTGCTCGGCGTCCGCGACCCCATGCTCTACAAACTGCTGCCCTCTCTGCAACGCGAAATGGGCGAAGCTTATCCCGAACTATACCGGGCCGAAGCTTTGATTACCGAAACCATTAAAGCCGAAGAAACCCGCTTTATCCGCACCCTCGACAAAGGCCTGAAAATTCTTGACGATGAAACGGCAAATCTTAAAGCAGGAGATGAACTTAGCGGTGCTACTGCCTTCAAATTATACGATACTTACGGCTTCCCGCTTGACCTGACACAAGATGCGCTGCGGAGCAAAAACATCAAAGTCGATACCAAAGGCTTTGACGAAGCCATGGCCAAACAAAAAGCCGAAGCCCGCAAAAACTGGGCCGGTTCCGGCGATGCCGGCACCGAAAAAGTCTGGTTTGACTTGCAGGAAAAACTCGGTGCAACCGAATTTCTGGGCTATACCACACTGCACGCCGACGGACAGGTAACCGCACTGGTTGTTAATAACGAAGCCATTAACGCCGTCAGCAGCGGCGAGTTCTGGCTGGTTGCCAATCAAACCCCGTTTTATGCCGAAATGGGCGGACAAGTCGGCGATACCGGCGTCATCTGCGGTGACGGTGTCACAATTCAGGTAACCGACGTTAAAAAGAAACTGGACGGCATTTCCGCTCACCTTTGTAAATTGATTAAAGGAACCGTTAAAGTCGGCGACAACCTCTCCTTTATCGTTAACGAGCAGAACCGCAAAGACATCTGCGCCAACCACTCGGTTACTCACTTGCTGCACCGGGCTTTGCGCGATGTTCTCGGCGAGCATGTCACCCAAAAAGGCTCGGCAGTCGGCCCTGACCGTATGCGTTTTGACATTTCCCACCCCAAACAGGTAACCGCCGAGGAAATCCGCCAGGTGGAAAATATCGTCAATAACGCCATTCGCCATAACTATAAAGTCACCACCACCATGATGTCGCAGGAAGATGCCATCAAATCCGGCGCCATGGCTTTGTTTGGCGAAAAATACGGCGATGAAGTCCGCGTTGTGTCAATGGGCGACGATAAAGAACTCTTCTCCCGCGAACTCTGCGGCGGAACCCACGTCAAAGAAACCGGCGATATCGGTTATTTCAACATTGTATCCGAAAGCGCTGTTGCCGCCGGCATCCGCCGTCTGGAATGCCTGACCGGCCGCGGAGCAGAAAAATTCGTTCAGGATATCGAAGACAAGCTCCACGCAGCCAGCAACATTCTGAAAACCAACCCGAACGATTTGGAAAACCGGATTAAACAGCTTCTTGACGAAAAGAAGAAATTGGAAAACGACCTCTTTGAAGTAAAAAAACGTTTTGCCAGCAACAAAGCAGCTGACAACCGGGACAATTTTGAACTGGTCAACGGAGTCAAATTTGTCGGCCGTGCTATCCCCAATGTTCACCCCAAAGAGCTGAAAGCTTTCATTGACGAAATCACGCCCGAGCTGGGCTCCGGCATTGTCGTGCTCGCCTCCAACAAAGACGACAAAGCCTCTATCGTCGTCGGCGTCACCAAAGATCTGACCGGTCGTTACTCAGCCATAGACCTGGTACGCATTGCCTCTCAGACAGTCGGCGGACAAGGCGGCGGCGGTCGCCCTGACATGGCTCAGGCCGGCGGCCCCAACGGCGAAAAAATTGCCGATGCTATCAATGCCGTCAAAGAAGCCATTTAACCAAACATAAGCCCCGGATTTTCCGGGGTTTATGTTTTTTTCATAGCTAAATCGTCGGAACAAAATAGTATATCATCGACAGCTTTGAACTGGAAAAGCTGACTTTGTAAGTAGACCCTTTACGTACAGGATAACTCCAAGAGTTTCTCGTCCAGTTTGTTTGAGAAGGATCAACTCTTACATTGACTCCGTTTATAGAGATATTAATATTTACAGTATTACAGGATGAACAACTTCCTGCGTCATTTTGATGTGCATCAAATCCAAAGATAAATCCGTTAGTCGCCGCCGTATAAATCATATTATTATTCCTTGAAACAGCCTTGGAATAATCAGGCATGGCAGCAGTGACGATGTCGGCCTGCAGTTTGGCCAAAGCGTCGGCTTTTTTAGTGCAGTTAAAATAGGAGGTGTTAAAGGGGCACTTGAGAGCGGGACCGACACAGTCTGATGTTGAGCCGGTATAACTGTAACCCAAATCAGAGCACGATGGCTGAGCACCGCAGGTCTGGGCATAAGCGTTGCCGGCAATCGCCGAGGTTAAAATCCCCCCCGCCAGTAAAATTGATAGTTTCATCTTCTTTCTCCTTAGTGTTAAATTTCTGTTCTTATCGTCATTATTCCCCGACATTCACCTCTTTTGGTCATTACCCGACTTGGTCGGGTAATCTCTCTGCCGTCGTCGCCAATCTTCAGGATGCCCCGGTCAAGCCGGAGCATGACTGGGTGGAATGGCAATTACTCAACTTTTCTCCTTTTCCTGCCGTTATCCCTGACATTCTCCTCTTTCTGTCATTACCCGACTTGATCGGGTAATCTCTTCCCCGTCGTCGCCAATCTTCAGGATGCCCCGGTCAAGCCGGAGCATGACTGGGTAGAATGACAATTACTCAACTTTCCCTTTCTTATCGTCATTACCTGACATCTTCCTCTCCTTGCCAT
>MNTU01000012.1 GCA_001917125.1 Azospirillum sp. 47_25 | reverse complement strand
AGCGCTGCGCATTGTTATGGTCAAAAGACTGTTCGATGTCATCGAAGCCGATTTTATCGGCAGTATCGACAACAAAATGAACCTTGGCCAGCTTAAAGGGCTGGAAAGGAGAAACAGTCCGCTCCGGATTGGGAACGGACCGAGGCGAATGAATTAAGGCTAGGTCTTGATTCATATCTATGAGGCTGGTGTCAGAGGCGACAACCGTATCTGCATGAAAGAATGCGCCGGCAGGCAGCAGAGCCGCGGCGAGAGCAACAGAGCAGGGAAGACGTCTCATGATACACCTCTATAACTAATTCAAAGCCTGTTCTCAGATTAGCATAGATGACACGCAATGTCAATATATAATAAGACGCAAACTTTGTTCGCGCTAAACCGGGTAATGCTTAAGGATAAAATAAACCCTGCCGTTCTTATGAACGGCAGGGCAGTAAGGAGTTAATCGTTTTTAATCTGTTCAAATAATTCATGCTCAAAGGATTGTCTGGCAACATTTATCCATAAGCGGGTTTCAGGATAGCCCAAACTTCGCAATTGTTGCAGCAGATGTTCAAAGAGGTTGTTGATTGCATTGTTTTGTTCCAGAAAATGCCGCTGGGAAAGGTTATTTTTAGTCATAGTCGATCCTTTGTCAGAAATATTTTTTTGTTGCAATAAAACAACTGTAGAATTAGTATTCATAAAAATTTCTAATTTAGAAGAAGCTAATTTAACATAAAAGGTATGCCTCCATGGATATAACGAAGATAAAATCTTTAATTGTGCCGCTGATGTATGTGAAGACGACGGTGGAACAGGGCGGTTTTACCCAGGCAGCAAGATATCTGGGCAAAACGCAGCCGCATATCAGCAGGGAGGTGAAAAGGCTGGAGAAACTTTTTAATGTCACTCTTTTTTCCCGGATTCCGCGGGGAATGATAGCTACGCATGAAGGAATGGAAGTGTATAAACAGGCGGAGAAATTAAATGCCCTGTTTTATGAGCTGGAGAACTGTTCTTTGCCCAAAAACAATGTTTCCGGCCGGCTGACAATATCCATGACCGACGGGATAGGCATTTATCTGATGTCGCATCTGGCGGAATTTCATGAACTATGCCCGAAAGTCTGTGTCAATGTCATCTCCGGACATAACGAAATGAACTTGAGAGAGCGCAAGGCTGACATAGCCATTGTTTATAAATATCCCCCTCAGGATAATGCTTTGGTGGTTGAGGAATTTAAACGGGAATTCGGTTTGTTTGCTTCCACGTCATATATCAACAGACACGGCATGCCAAAAAGCATTGATGATTTGCTGAACCGCCATGCTCTGTCTAATCGTTCTGAATATAACGAAAACTGGGAAGAATGGCGGCGGATGATGGCCGAAGCAAGAGAAACGGTGCTCTGCTGCGATTCGTCTAACTTGCTGATTCAGGCGACAGATTCGGGCACCGCCGTGTCATTGCAGCCGTTGCAGTACGGTTTGCACCACAAAGACTGGGTTTACCTCGACTTGGGGCTCAAACTGTACCATTCCTGCTGGGTAATTTCTCACCATGATGACCAGAAAACCGAGAAAATTAGAACGATGCTCGAATTTATCCGCCGCATTATGGCAAAAATATGAGTTTTAAGCCGCGACGCTGTTTTTGGCAGACAATTCTTCGAGAACTTCTTTCTTCAGGGTGACGTTATCAGCTTTTCCTGTCGCAAAAACGGGAAGTTTGTCCCGGAAAAGAATAATCCGCGGCAGAAACAGTTCCGACATGCCGTTGTTGCGGATATAGCTGTGCAAAACATCCTGCTCGACATGGCGGTTGTTTGTCACCAAAACGATTTGTTCGCCCTTGCTTTCGTGCGGCACGGCCACAACGCCGTAATCAAACTCGCCGCCCATCCATTCATAGGCCTTGCGCACCATCTCATCCACGGCATTAAGCGATACCATTTCGCCGCCGATTTTGGCAAATCGTTTGATTCTGTCGCGAATATATACAAAGCCGATTTCATCAATTTCAACCACGTCTCCGGTATGATACCAGCCGCCTTCCAACGGAACGAGAACGCCGGGATTGTCGGGCATGATATAGCCCTGCATGATATTCGGCCCCTTAATCCAGAGCTCGCCGCCTTTTTCAATACCGTCCACATGGTTAATTTTATATTCCAGCGCGGGCAGCAGTTTGCCGATTGAACCGAAACGGTTGAAAATACGGTTGTTGGCGGTAATTACCGGCGAACATTCGGTTGAACCGTAAGCTTCCAGCACCCTGATGCCGAAACGTTCCATCCACATGTTGCGTGTGTCGGGTTTGACAGCTTCCGCACCGCCGAACATGAAGCGGATATTATGAAAGTCGAACGGATGGGCAATTTTGCCGTAGCCGCGGAAAAACGTGTCAGTGCCGAACATAATGGTTGCTCCGATTTCATAAACGATTTCCGCTACCACGCGATAGTGCAGGGGAGAGGGGTATAAAAACAGTTTGGCCCCTTCCAGCAGCGGAAACAGGGTTCCCACCGTCAGACCGAAACTGTGGAACATCGGCAAGGCATTGAAAACGGTGTCGGTGATGTTGATTGTTTCAATCGATGACATCTGCTTGATGTTCGAGATAATGTTGGCATGGCTCAAAACTACGGCTTTGGGCGCGCCTTCCGACCCGGAAGTAAAGAGAATGACAGCCTTTTTGTTGCCGCCGTCCCGGTGCGGCACCCGCTTGATTTTATAGCGCAGAAAGGCGTTGATTTTGCTCCACAGGCCGATTTCTTTAGCCATCTTTTCCAGAAAGACGACTTCGTATCCGTCAGCTTTCAGCACATCGACAACCGCTTCCATTTTGGCGGTTTTGATGAAAGAAAGGGACGTAATGACTTTTTTGACCTGTGCTGTTTTGCACATTGAGGCCATGTTTCTGGCGCCGACCGAGAAATTAAGCATCACTGGCACGCGGTCATAAGCCGACAGGCCGAAGAACGTGCACAGCGCGGCAATGGAGTTCGGCAGCAGCATGGCGACATGTTCGCCGGGAACGGTGCGGCGTTTGAAATATTTGCCGATGACAAAAGATTTGATGATAATGTCTTTGTAGGTATTCGGCTCGCGCTTGATGTCTTCCACAAAATACGGACGTTTGAAAAAGCCTTTCTTGGAATGAATTTTGGCCGTTTTCATCAACTGGGCAAACAGCGAAATGTTCGGGTTATAGCTTACCTCAAAGCACATTTCACGCAAAATCATATAAACTTCGTTGCTGATGTGGTCGCGCTGCCGCCGCAGTTCGTCTTTTAATTTGAAACTGCGCGGCTTGCCGACGGTTATCTTCATCTTTGGCAACGGCCGGTGCGGCAGTTTTCCTTTGGTTTTGGAAAAGTAACCGTATTGCGGTCCGCTGATCCAAATCGGGATAATCGGCGCTTTTGATTTGTCGGCAACCAGTCCGGGAGCTTCATAAATTTTCATCAGTCCGCCGTTTTCGGTCACGCGCCCTTCGGCAAAAATCATCACCAGCCGGCCGCTGTCAACCTTGGCAATCAGCTCTTTGATGTCTCCCGGTTCAATCGGATTAAACAGGCAGATATCGGCTGTTTTCATCAAAAAGCGTATCCACTTGCGGCGGTAGAGGTGTCCGTTCAGGGCAAAAACCGGATTTCCCGGCAGAAATGCAAACAATAAAACCGGATCAAGGAAAGAAACATGGTTGGAAACGTAAACCCCTTTTTTCGGAAGCTTCTTTTCGTCAAACTGAATGCTGCATCTCGTCTTGAATACTCTGAAGAAAACCCTTAAACAAAATCGTACAAAGTTTTGCAAATTTAATCTCCGTATAGTTGAGCACAAATCTGACTATAGAGAAACAACCTAAAAGTCAGGCAGGGTTGGCCTTTATTAAATCCAGAAATTAACTGTTTGTAAAGGAAATAAATTCGCCTTAATTGGTCTATATCGTCTAAAATTGCAGTAACTTATTGAATTTTATGGATTTGTTGGCTCTTGTCCAGAGGGGGATAATTCCGGGTTGATTTTTGGCAATTCCGGTTATATAAAAAATTTCAGTAACACAATGTTAACAAATATTACAACCGTTTATTATCTTTCTTTGCGAGGCATAATTATTAGTTTTGGCAAAAGCCTTATGTCTTCCGGCTGTATGTGTTGCGCCTTGGATTAACAACTAATGTGTCTATCATGAAAAAACTAATGACTTTAACTGCGTTGGGAACTCTCTTAGTCTATTCTGACGCACTTGCCTCGGGCTTTAACCTGAAAGAACAGTCTGCTGCGGCTATGGGCAACGCTTTTGCCGGAGCCACGGCCGGAGCCGAAGATATTTCCTATTCTTTTTTCAACCCTGCCGGATTAACTCGCCACGGCGGTACCAAAGTTTCCTTTGGCGGCACCTGGATTGCGCCGCGCTCAAAAGCCAAACGGGCCATCGCCCATATTCCGGGCGAACCCGGTGAAGAAATTTCCGGTTATACCGGTGATATTGTTCACGCAGCGGTGGCTCCGAATTTTTACGCTTCCCACCAGATTAATTCCAAATGGACGGCCGGCGTTTCGTTGAATGTGCCCTATGGTATGGTTACCAAATATAATGATGACTGGGCCGGACGTTTTCACGGAACTCTCTCTAAAGTGACCACGGTGACTCTGACCCCGATGCTGGCATACCGGCCTTATTGCAAGCTTTCGCTTGGTGCCGGCCTCCAGCTGCAATATATCAAAGCCCGGCTGCGCAATTCGACTTTGGTTAAAAATCCGGCCACCGGCGGCATTATTCCCGGCGTGGAAGACAGAGCTTCGCTGGAAGGCGATACTTTCGATATCGGCTATACTCTGGGCGCTTTGTATGAATACAGCGACCAAACCCGTTTCGGTATCGGTTACCGCAGTCAGGTCAAACATAAGTTAAAAGGCGACATCAAATTTGAAGGACTGATGCTGCCGGCCAATCAGGATATCAGCGCCCGCATTACCACTCCGGCAAACCTGACCATCGGTGCTTATCATGACATTAACGACAAATGGTCGGTAATGGCCGAATTCGGAAGAACATACTGGTCTTCCTTTGATACGCTTGACATCTATGGTGAAAACAATGGTAAAATGAGCACCACCGAAGAGCGTTGGAAAGATACCACTTTCTATGCCATCGGCGCCAGCTATCAGTATAACGATCAGTGGAAATTCCGTGTCGGTTTCGCAGTTGACCAGAGTGCCGTCGGCCAGGAATACCGGACGCCGCGCATCCCTGATTCCGACCGCCTGTGGTACTCCAGCGGTATCGAATACAAATATAACGACGACTGGACCTTTAACTTAGGCTATACCTATATCCGCGCCGACAAAGGCAAGGTCAAACTGCTGGGGTATCATGACGGCGACAATGCCCGCGGATCGCTGCAGGCCGACTATGAAAACGACATTCATATTCTGGGCTTCGGCGCTTCTTATAATTTCTGAGTGCGGAAAAAACAATCCAAACCCCGCTGATATTTTCAGCGGGGTTTCTTATATCTTATGGCTATCTCCGCTAGCCAAAAATAAAGGGGAAGTTTATTTTATATTGACATTGTTTTGATGATGTGGTACCTTACAATCAGGCTATGATTCAGTTATATGTGAGGTGTATG
>MNTU01000041.1:59026-71889 GCA_001917125.1 Azospirillum sp. 47_25 | reverse complement strand
AAAGAAGTCTGCGATCCCAAGTTCCAATATGACAGTTCCAACTGTACCGGCGGCAAAGTCTTAACCGGCAATTCCTGCGGCGGAAAATATGAAAAATGTATTCTTCCGGCTAAAATCCTCTATGGAGACGGAACAATTTCCAGGGAAATAGTTGCGGGAAAAACAGCTATAGGTGTCGTATTTGATGAAAATAACCGTCTGGCTGTTGCTCTGTCTCAGACTCAATTAGGGTGGATCGAAGGTCCTTATTCTGTCTCTACACATGTTCCGTCTTTGGAGAGCTGTGATAGTGAGAATAACATTTTGACTTGTGGAATAAACGGAAAACAAAATACAGCAACAATTGTATCGTATGGTAAGACAAAAGGATATGGATATTCCGCTGCAGAATATTGTATAACATACAAGCCGTCAGCCACTCAAACTCAAGCTTGGTATGCTGTCGGACAGTGGTTTTTGCCAAGTGTAAAAGAATTAAACATATTGGCCCAGAATAAAGAGGCTGTAAATGCGGCTTTGCAACAAATAAATGCCGTTAAATTAAATGATGATTCATATTGGTCTTCAACCGGAACCAGCGTAAATAATGCATGGCTTGTTGCTATGGATTATGGTACCCGGCATAATATGCCGCCATATCTGGGATACAGTGTCCGAGCGGTCGTTAAATATTAAAATATAGTCTGATAAAAAACGGGGTAGAAAATACCCCGCTTTTTATTTCAGTTTTATAATTATTCTTTGGGTTTGGCCATTTTGCGCAACGGATTGCGTCTTTCTTTTTTATCGGCGTAAGGATTCCCAGTTTTGCGGACATTAAGACGGATCGGAATACCGCCGAGATTAAACGTTTCTCGCAGGCTGTTGGTCAAATAACGCAGATAAGAGTCCGGCAGGCCTTCGGGATTGCTGGAGAACATATAAAATGACGGCGGCCGGGTTTTAGCCTGAGTGATATAACGCAGCTTAATCCGGCGTTTGTTCTTGCCGAGCGGCGGCGGGCAATTATCTTTAATATCTTCAAACCATTTGTTCAACGGAGCTGTCGGAATACGGACATTCCAGCGGTCATAAACTTTGAAAACCGCACTCATCAATTTGTCCAGCCCTTCTTTTTTCAGAGCGGAAATCGTCACGGTTGGTACGCCTTCTGCCTGTGTCAGTGAGGTTTGCAGTTTGTCGTTCAGTTTTTGCAAAGCTTCCTGGCGGTTAGCGATATCCCATTTATTAACGGCAATCACTAAAGCCCGTCCTTCGTCAATAACCTCGCGGGCTATCGTCAAATCCTGTTTGTCGAGAACCGCATCGGCATCCAAAACCAGAACCACAACCTGCGCCATATAAGCAGCATGCTTGGTACTAGCTGCCGACATCTTTTCCAGAGAATCTTCAACGCGCGACTGGCGGCGCAGTCCCGCCGTATCGACCAAATTGATTTTGCGGCCTTTCCACTCCCATTCGCTGGTAATCGCATCTCGGGTTACCCCGGCTTCGGGACCGGTCAGCATCCGTTCGTCATTCAGCAGGGCATTGACCAGAGTTGATTTTCCCACATTCGGCCGCCCGACAATCGCCAGCTGAATAGGCTTGGCCTTAGCTTTTTCATCCAGAACGGCATTGATTTCTTCTTCGCTCAGTCCCTCAAAATCAATAAATTCCGGCTCGGTTTTTTCTTCTTTTTTATCAAACGGTTTCAGGGCTTCATATAAGTCAAGCAGACCCAGGCCGTGCTCGGCGGAAAACGGAATCGGTTCGCCCAAGCCCAGACGATAGGCTTCGTGAATGCTGTCTTCCTGTAAACGTCCCTCGCATTTGTTTGCCAGCAGAATAACCGGTTTGCCGCTCTGACGTACCAAATCGGCAAAATGCTCGTCATACGGCTGAATGCCGTCGCGTGCGTCAAACAAAAACAGGCAAACGTCCGCTTCACCGATGACCCGGCGGGTCTGTTCCCACATTCTCTTTTCCAGACTGTCTTCTTTGGAATATTCATATCCTGCCGTATCAATGACTTCCAACGCCATATTTTGCAGTTTGCCTTTGGCTTCTTTCCTGTCGCGGGTAACCCCCGGCTGATCATGTACAATCGCCAGCTTGCGCCCGATGAGCCGGTTAAATAACGTCGATTTTCCGACATTCGGCCGCCCGACAATGGCTATTTTAACACTCATGTTTCTGTCCTGTTATTTATATGCGATTAAATCAGCGTCATTGGTCGTTAAAATTGTGATACCGTCGGCGACTACCGGAGAAATTTCCACTCCGTCATCCAGAGTTACGAAACTCATAATCCGTCCGGTATAAGGCGAAACGGCAAAAGCGTAGCCGCTTGATGTGGCAACCAGCAGACGGTTGTCGGCTAACACCGGACCGGAAAGGAAAACGCCGGCTTTGTCGTCAGAGGCAGTACCGAGCGGAATTTTCGTGCTCCAGACAATTTTTCCGCTTTCGGCTTCCAAGGCAACCAGATCGTTGGTGTTGGATAGAACAAACAGCATCCTTCCCGCAACCCAGGGCTGATTGGTGCTGCCGATGTCTCTTTCCCAAATGCGGGTACCGGTGCGAACGTCAATAGCCACTAAAATATCGTTATGGCCGACGGCATAAACAGTTCCTCCGTCAATAACCGGATTAGCCTTGATTGAATTGATATTGGCGAGAGAGTTGGTACGGGCATGAGCCGCCAGCCAGTCCGACCACAGCGGAGAACCGGTCGAGCCTTTGAACGCTCTCAGCTCGCCGTTTGAAAAGGCCGCAACCACCAAATCCTGAGCGGGGTCGTAAGCCGGGCTGGCGCCGCCGACCAAAGTCGTCTGTTCCAAAGCCGATTTGTAACGCCACTCTTCTACGCCGGTGGTGGCGTTCAGGGCAATCAGAGTGTTGTCGATGGTCTGAACCAAAACCTTATTGTTGGCAACCGTCGGAGCAATGCGAATAGGCAGTTCGGCATTGTAGAACCAAATTTTCTTGCCGGTCATCATATCCAGGGCGAAAACGCCGCCGAAACCGGTGGTGGCATAGATTTTTTTGTTATACTCCGCCAACCCGGCCCCTTTCATTGCCACGCTTTTGTCTTCTTTCAGGAGCGGTTTTAATCTTCTTTTCCAGATTCTTTCGCCGTTATCCAGACGATAAGCGCTGACAACGGCGTCGGCGTCAATAGCAAAGGCAACCTTATAGGCGATAACCGGTTGGGCAATCAGATAATCGCGCTTGGAATTGCCATTGCCGAAATTGCTTTCCCAAAAACCTTTGAGCTTGCTGCCGGTTTCCAGATGTTCCATGCGGTGAACCGAGTTTCCGCCGGTCTGCGTCCAGCTTTTGTTCACATGCGGTCGTGGCAGATAAACTTTATATTCCCCTTCGGCATAATCCGGGCGCAGTTTGGTTTCGGTATCCAAAACCGAAATTCTTTCCCCGTCCAGCTGCAGCTTTTCTTTGGAAAACAGCCCGCAGGAGGCCAGCATCAGGCAGGCGGCTGCCGTTGCTAATTTTGGTAACATCGTTCTGCGCATAAAACTCTCCACTTTTCTATTTGTTGGCCGAATCTAAAACCGATAACATGTCTTGAATTCTTAATTTCAGACCGTCGCTGAGTTCGGGAGTGTTCAGAATTTCGCCGTAAAGCTTTTTCGCCGTGTCCAGATCGCCCTCGCGGATAGCCAGCATTGCCAGCATTTCTTTGGCAATGTTGCTCCAGCTGCCGTTTTCTTCTGCCAGCGGGTTGAGCAGAGCTTCGACTTCGGCCTTGGGTGCGGTGTCCAGTTTGTAAGAGGCCAGCTTGATGGCGGTCATATCCCGCATTTTTTTGTTAATGTCCTGATTGTCGAGAATTTTTTCCAGAATGGCAATCGCTTCGTTGGTTTTTCCCTGTTCAAACAAAATATTTGAGGTTTGAATTTGGGCGATGTCGGCATAAATGCCTTTGTCGTTTTCTTTAATTTCTTCCAGCACCTGCAGGCTTTCGTCGTAGCGTCCCTGGTTTTGCAAAGCCAAAGCGACCGAATAAGCGTCGGAACGGCTTTCGTTGTGTTTAAGCTTCCAGGCTTTGAGGGTTTCGAAACTGACGGCTATGGTTAAAATGATGACGACCGCGATGATGATTTGCAGACCGTAAGTGTCCCACAGCTTTTTCATATTGTCGCTTTTGACATCGGCACTGACTTCTTTAAAGAAGTTTTCGGCTGCCTGCATATCTTCTTTGGTCTCTTTCTTTTTCATTTTTAATCTCTCTTTCCGGATGTTAAAAAAGTTTAAGCTGTATTTATTTATACCCTAAAACGCTGATAAGGCAATCTGTTTATACGATTCGCTGACAACTATTTGCTGACCACGTCGTTAATCAGAAACTGTCTGACCCAGCGCAAGTCTTCAATCGGAAGCTTTTTGCCGAAAACCATGGTCTTGTTGTCGGAGGAAATTGCCACAAAATAACGTTCGGTTGCCGGCGTAAAGGCGACATCGATGGATTCGATGTCGTCTTTAACCAGCTCGTTGTTCTTGCGGGAAAACAGCATAAACTTGTGCACGATAATGATTTTATGCGGCTTGATGACAATTTTGTCTTTGCGGAAAAGCACCCAAACGGAAGCCAGAATACCTAAAATGCCGATAATATAAGCCGCCAGCACGAACGGATTGCGCCCCGTTTCGGTGCCGAATTCGTCGGAAAGACTGGCCGCCAGCAAAATGCCGCCGAACAGGAAAATGGCTACCCAGGCGATAATGTTATAGGCGTCCCAGATAATTTTTCGGGTTTTAATGACGGTTTTGTCTCTTTTGCGGACTAAAGCCAGTGACGGCGGCAGCGGTGCACGGGAATTATAATGGTTTTCCACCAGCCCTTGGGCAGCCAGCTCGCGCAGCGACTTGTCCAAATCTTCCACTTTGCGCACAGCCATGCCTTCGTCGGTCATAATCAGGGCCGGAAGTTTCAGCTGCCGGGCGTAATATTCCCAGATACGGCGGATGTTCTTGTCGCTGGTGCTGATGTAAAGCGGAACGGTCTTGTTGTGGTTTTTATGGTAAAGCTCAATGATATATTTGTTTTTGTTCAGAAAACCGAATTGGAAAAATTCGATTCTGAAACGGACGCCTTCATAATTTTCCAGTTTGTCTTTGAAACCTTTTTTGTCGCCGAAAGCCGGACGGTGAACCACCTCGACGGTTTTGCCGTCGAAAAAGATTTTTTTATAACGGATGTATGACAAAATGAGCGAGAAGATAATGCCCAAACCGATAACGATGATTACGCTGTCAAACAGCCAGGGGCTGATTAAAGGTTCAAAGGCAACGGTTGCGTCCGGCGAGATGTCGTCAAAAGCGCTTGAACCGTGCTTAAAGCCGTTAAATAATTCATATACGCCCAGCAAAACCAGAATGGCGCCGAAAAACAATCCCGGATACAAAATGCTCAGGGCGATTCTGTCGGATTTTTTGGTCGGCAGCGTATCGAGTTTTAATTCAAAACTGTGGCTGAAATGGTCTGGCGCATTAAACTTCATCTTTCTATCCTTCTTGCATATAATAATTGCAACTACCTCATGCTATATTATTTTTTTCAAATAATCATCCCTTTTTTTATTTAAAATTTTAAAAAAAGCCGGTAAAGATTCAGTCAATATTAATATTATCCTTTTATGATGACAGACTGAGAACCACAGAATAAAGAGGTTGACAGGTATGGGAAGTATTGAGATTTTTTCAGAGAGTTTATACATAAGCATAAGCTTTTGGACATTGGCGCTGTTACTGTTTGTTTCTATATATAGCAGCTTCAATCTGAATATCAACAAAGCCGTCTGGTATTTGTTCGCGGGTCTGACCGTCGAGTTTCTGACTTCATGGTACGGGTATTATATCAGCTATTATAATACCGCCGGAGTTTCCATCAGCATTTTGGTGGCAATAGAACTTTTCTTCCTGCTGATTTCAATCGTGTTGCTGGCACTGGCCGCTTCTGAAATTCTGATCGGCAATGCGCCGGCCATGGCTTATGTTACGACGGCTACGGTTTTTGGCCTGATTGCAATCATATATTTCTGTTTCATCTATCCTGACGGCGACATGATCAACAACATGCGCAAAATCTTTCCGATTGCCGGTTTCGCTTTCCTGATGGCCAGTTTCTGGTCACAGTCGTTTGCCCCGCACCATGGCGGATATCTGGCCGCCGCACTGGTAACAACTCTGACGACTTTTTATCTGCTGATGCGCTTCTTCGGGGTAAACTATTTTGTTGAGCACACCTGGTATATTTCGGCGCTGACTTATGTCGGCCTTTCGGTCTCGCTGCTGATGATGAAAACCGGCTATATCATGCGCCGCCGAGACGCTTTGGAAAACGAAGTTGAAAAATATAACCGCCGCCTGGAAGAAATCATCAAGTCATCGCCTTTCCCGATTGTCATCTCCCGCCTCAGCGACGATAAGATTCTCCTGGCCAATGACAATGCCGTTAAGCTGTTCGGGCTGATGCCGAGCGAACTCGAGCGCTACCGTCTGCGCGATTTCTTTGCCGATGCCGATAACCGCCAGCTGCTGACCGAACGTCTGGAACAGGAAAAAGAAGTCCATGACTTTGAAATCCTGGCCAAAGCCATTAACGGCGATACGCCTTTCTGGCTTCTGACTTCCGCCAATGTCATTGACTATAATTACGACGTTGCCATTTATTCTTCTTTCCAGGATATTACATCGCGCAAAAACCGCGAGAATATGCTGAAAAACCAGGCTATCCGCGATCCGTTGACCTCGCTGTTTAACCGCCGCTATTTTGAAGACGAAGTCAACCGCCGCATAGCCCAGGCACAAACGACGCATGCGCAGTACAGCGTTTTGATGATAGACGCCGACCATTTCAAACACGTCAACGATACCTATGGACATAAAACCGGCGACAAGGTGCTGATTGAACTTTCTTTGACCGCCGAGCGGTCGCTGCGTCAGGATGACATTGTTGCCCGTTACGGCGGTGAGGAATTTGTTGTCTTTCTGCCCGAACTCTCGGCGGAAGAAGCCAAAGTTGTGGCTGACCGCCTGCGCGAAACCATTTCTAAAATCGTCGTTTATTCCGACCAGGGTGAGCAGGTAACCTTTACCGTCAGTATCGGTATTTCGTCTTCGGCGATTTCCGATAACATCGATATGCTGATAAAAACTTCCGACGAAGCGCTTTACCGTGCGAAGGAAAACGGGCGCAACCGCTGTGAAATCTTTACCGTGGACGATTTGAAAAACTTTAACGCCGCCATTGAATATAAAGACGACAGTGCCAATCACCACCCGATTTTCGACAAGGAAAATACGCAGGAAATTTCACTGCTGGACGGCATTGACGCCAATCATATTCTTGACAGCCAGACGCAGATTGAAACGCCAGCGCCGAAGACCTCGGCACCTGCGGCTGAAGCATCGGTTCCGTCTGCCGGCAATGCCGCCGAGACATCGGTCTGGAATGCCGACGCTTTTGCCGAACCGTTGCCGGAAGCTCCGGCTGCTGAGACCCATGAAGTCGTAGAACCGGCTGTAACGGCCGAACCGTCGGCACAAGAACTCGTATCGCTTTCCGAAAGCGCGGCTCCGGTTGCGGAAAACGCAGCTCCCGTTGCAGAAGTCTCTGTTCCGCCTGCGGCTGAGGCCTCACCGGTTCCGCCGTCTCCGGCTGCCGTCGAACCTGAGACAATGCCGCTCCCTGCCGCTGACACAACCGCCGGAACGGAAATCAGAACCGAACCGTCCGCCGCCGCGGCTCCCGCACCTGAGACGCCCCGCCGTTCTGCTCCGCAGGGGACAGCGCCTTCATCGCCGTTAATTTTCAGCTCGGCCGATTTGGTTCAGGCCGTTCAGGCTGAGCGCCAAAAAGAAGCGGCTGAGAAGCCGTCCGCAGTTGCCGCAGCGCCGAAACCGGCAGCGGAAGAAAATAAGCCGGCCGATGATTTCCCGATTCTGGGAGTGGATAATGACAAGTTCCAATAGTCTTTCCTGTCCGCTGAGCGGAGCCTGCGGCGGCTGCCCCTGCCGGGAACAGCCGGAAGCGGAATACCGGCAGCGGAAAATAGCCCGGATTGAGGCGATTCTCTCCGAAATAAACCAGGAAAAGATAACTTACGGCACTCCCGTCTTTATCGGCGACGGCACCCGCCGCCGTGCCGTGATGGCTTTTCGCTGTCAAAAAGGGCAGGTGACGCTCGGTTTTAATGCCGCCCGCAGCAACGAAGTGCTTGACTGTACGGACTGCCTGTTGCTGACGCCGGCCATTCGCAAAGCTCTGCCCAAATTGAAAGAACTGCTGACCGCTTTGTGTGTCGAACCGTTTGCCTCGAAGAAAAAAGGCAAAAAAACTCAGCCCGTCCGCCTTTCCGGCGGTGATGTGGCGATTACCGCCGCGGCTAACGGGTTGGATGTGGTTTTGGAAATTGCCGAAACGCCGGAACTGAATCACCGCATGATAATTTTTGAAATGATTTCCGGCTGTGACGATATTATCCGCGTTTCCTGGCGGCTGCGTCCGGATGTTGAACCGGAACCGGTTATTGAAAAAGCCAAACCGGTGATTAATATTGCCGGCCGAGAAGTTTATATTCCCGCCGGAACTTTTTTGCAGCCTTCGGCTGAAGGCGAGGCGGCGCTGACCGGGCTGGTTCTGAAATATCTCGGGGAAACCCGCGGCAGAATTGCCGATCTGTTCTGCGGCGTGGGCACTTTCTCTTATCCGCTGTCGGCATTGCCCGGCACCCGGATCTTTGCAGCCGATTCTTCGGTGGCGTTGTTGGACGGTTTCCGCCGTTCAATCAATAAGAATATGATTGCCAATGTTGAAATAGTCGTCAAAAACCTGTTTAAATATCCGCTGGATACCTCTGAACTGAAAGGTTTTGCTGCAGTTGTATTTGATCCGCCGCGTGCCGGAGCCGAAGCGCAGGCCGCGCAGCTGTCGGCGCTGCCCGAAGCAGACCGTCCGGCTAAAACAATTGCCGTTTCCTGCAATCCGCACAGCTTTGTCCGTGACGCGAATATTTTGCTTGCCGGCGGCTATAAACTGGCTGAAGTGACGATAGTGGACCAGTTTGTTTATTCTAACCACAGCGAGTTGGTTGCCTTGTTTACAAAATAAACAAGAGTAAGTATATTAATGCCATCAGTTAAGGAATGGGCCATGTTGAAGAAATTTTACCTCTTGTTGCTTGTTTTGGCCGCCGGCTGTCAGTCCGGCGTTATGGACTATGAAACCTGTCCCCGGGTGCAGATTATCCGCGACAACGCCTACCTGACACAGGTTGTCAACTATCGTGAGGAATTTCAGATTAACCTCATCGGCTATGACGGCTATTGTTATATGGATCGCAAAATCAATCAGAACAAAGCCCTGATTAAACCGATTTTTCAAATTAAGCGCCTTCGTCCCAGCGATGAAACCGACGTCCATTTTGCCTTCTATACCGAAACGGTAAAAGGCCCGCCGCAGTATATCGGCAAAAAGACGCATTTCGCCGTGGCGACAATTCCGGCAGACGTGCTGGAAATAGAATATACCGCGCCGCAGGTGATGGTCTATGTTCCCGAAGAATACAAATACAGTTACGATATCAATATGGGTTTGGTGATTTCACCCGAAGAGCGAAAATATAACCGCCGGACCTTTGATATCGAATATCGCTACTATAACAAATAACAGCCCTTGCACGGTTCTGTCACTGCAGCTGCCGCAAAAGACAATAAGGAGAGAAAAATGAGTTCTGGAGAAAAACAACTGGCCGCCATGGCCAACGCCATCCGTTTTTTAAGTGCCGATGCCATTGAAAAATCCAAGTCCGGCCACCCCGGTATGCCGCTCGGCATGGCAGACGTTGCCGCGGTTTTGTTTTCCAAATTCATCAAACTCAATCCTGAGGCGCCGCGCTGGTTCGATCGTGACCGCTTTGTTCTCTCCGCTGGCCACGGCTCCATGCTGATGTATTCGCTGCTCTATCTGATGGGCTATGAAGACATTACCATTGACGATATTATGAACTTTCGCCAGCTTGGCGCCCAAACCGCCGGTCACCCGGAATACGGACACCTTGCCGGCATTGATATGACGACCGGTCCGCTGGGGCAGGGAATTTCTTCCGCCGTCGGCATGGCGCTGGCCGAAAGAATGATTAACGCCAAATTCGGCGATGACTTATGCAGCCACTACACTTATGTCATCAACGGTGACGGCTGTCTGATGGAAGGCATTTCCGAGGAAGCCGTTTCTCTTGCCGGCCACCTGGGGCTGAACAAGCTGATTGTTCTCTGGGATAATAACAATATCACCATTGACGGAACCGTTGACAAAGCCAACTCGACCGACCAGATTAAACGTTTTCAGGCTGTCGGCTGGAACACGATTGAAATTGACGGACATGATTACGGCGAAATTGAAAAAGCCATTGCCAAAGCGCAGAAGTCTGATAAACCGACCCTGATTGCCTGCAAAACCAAAATCGGTTTCGGCGCCCCGACCAAATGCGGAACGTCCAAATGCCATGGTTCGCCGCTGGGAGAAGAAGAAATTGCCGCCATGCGCAAAGCCCTGAACTGGAATTATGATCCGTTTGAAGTGCCGGAAGATATTCTCGCCGCCTGGCGTTCCGCGGCACGACGTAATGCAGACGTTTACGCCAAATGGCAGGAAAAAGCGCACGCTGCCGGCAAAGAATTCGACGATTTCATTAACGACCGCCTGCCGGCCGATTGGGATAAACACCTGAAAGCGCTTGAAGAAAAAGCCATCGCCGAGCAAACCAAAGTTGCCACCCGCAAGGCTTCGCAGCTTTGCCTGGAGCAGATTGTACCTTATGTGCCGCAAATTGTCGGCGGTTCGGCGGATCTTGCCGCCTCTAACCTGACTTTTGTTGACGGGATGAAAAGCGTTGCCAAAAACGATTATAAAGGCAATAACGTTATGTACGGCATCCGTGAACACGCCATGGGTGCGATTATGAACGGCCTGGCTTTGCACGGCGGCGCCATTCCTTACGGCGGCACGTTTTTTGTCTTTTCTGATTATATGCGCCCGGCCATGCGCTTGGCAGCGTTGATGGGCATTCGTGTTATTTACGTCTTAACGCACGATTCGATTGGTGTCGGCGAAGACGGCCCCACCCACCAGCCGATTGAGCATTTGGCCTCTTATCGGGCAATGCCCAACATTTATACCATGCGTCCCTGCGATGTGGTTGAAACGGCCGAATGCTGGCGAATTGCAATTGAAAGCGAAAGCACACCGAGCATTTTGGCGCTTTCCCGTCAAAATCTGCCCTTGCTGCGCAAGTCGGCGGAGCTTAATCTGAGTGCCCGCGGCGGCTATATTATCGCCGGCGATAAAGATAAACGGCAGGCTACCCTGATTGCCACCGGTTCGGAAGTTTCTCTGGCGGTAGAGGCCAGAAACGAGCTGGCGGAAGAGGGTATCGAGGTTGCGGTGGTTTCCATGCCCTGCACCGAGTTGTTTGACCGGCAGGATATCTCTTATCAGGAAGAAGTTCTGGGAACCGCGCCGCGCATCGCCATTGAAGCGGCGTCTAAATTCGGTTGGGAGCGTTATGTCGGTTTGAACGGTGATATCATCGGCATGGACGGATTCGGCGCTTCCGGTCCGGCAGCCGAACTTTATAATTATTTCGGCATCACGAAAGAAGAAATTATCGATTCGGTTAAAAATCTGCTGAAAGAATAATTTGTCCGCTAAAAAAACATAAAGCCTCCTGTTTGACAGGAGGCTTTATGTTAATGATGTGTGCAGCTAACGCTGACATAAACATTTGCCTGAACCGACCCCGGAACGGCTGCAGTCACCTCCGGGAGGACAACAGCATTGCATGCCGTCACAGGTTCTGCGTCCCATACCGCTTGGGCAGGTGAAACTGCTGCTGCTGCCGCTTGAACTTCCGCCGGAAGATCCTCCGGAAGAATATTTCAGACAGGAACTGCCGGATTTATAATACCCGGAATTGCATGCCCATCCGGTATTAATTGTTTTAGAGACGCCGCAAGCCGTACAGTTTGACGTTGTATAATAAGAGTTTGCAGGCTTTGATGTAACGGTGTTATTGCAGCTCGTTGCACAAACGCAGCCATTTCCCGACTGTTTGTAACCCGATTTGCAGCTCCAGGATTGGACTTTGGGTTTACAGTCTGAAAAATAGGTACAGGTTGCATTATCAGGACACTTTGCAATCACCGCATTGCGATTTCTGCAATTATCGGAATAAGCCTTTTCGCATTTGGAGGAACAGCAATCATAAGTCTTTTCGCATCCATAAGGTGTCTGCACACTTGTTTTTAAATGACAGCAATCGGCATAAGGTGTTTTACAAACACTGTTGCAAGGAGAGGTATAATATTCCTTACACCCCCATTGTCCGTTATTGGGATTGGGGCAGACGCAGGTGGCATATCTGGTGCCACTGTCATCGGTGCAGGCATTTCCTTTAATCTGCGGGTCGTTGCATGAGGCGAAAGGATACTGCGCGATGTCACAGTAACAGCGGTGTTTGCCGCCGCAGGTCTCCGAACTCAGCTTGCGCGGGCTTTTACAATCGGAAGAGTTGTAAATATAAGTTGCTTCACAACAACGATTAAAGAATTTGTCATTATAAGGGCAAGGCTTGTCAAACAGACCTGAAGCGCAGGAGGACACGGGAAATCCCAGTCTTTGGCAATAATCGCCGGTAGGGTCGGTAAAGTCATTGTCTTTAGCCTCGTTGTCAAAAGTCTGTCCGTTATTGCCGGTAATAAAATAGACGCCGGCGAGCTTGCAGGAGGGCAGACGGAGATTTCCGTCTGCCGTTGATACGGCTTCAAGACTTTGGCTTTGATTCGTATCTATGAGGCGG